>NZ_JBIRMW010000003.1:0-548011 GCF_044331325.1 Streptomyces sp. NPDC017246
TCCTCACCCCTCCCGGCCCCGGTGGACCTTTGCGGTCACAGCACCAGTCACTCAAACTTCGATGGCACACGCTCAAGGTTCGATGTCACAGGACACCCCGCACGGGCCAGCGTCAGCAGCCCGGACCGCGAGGGACGGCCACCGGAAGGGCGAGATACGTGGTCGGCCCCGCGTCACGTACCTGTGAGGGACCGCCCGTGGGATCGAGGAGCCGGAGAAGCCTGGGCGAAGGACGCGGGCGAGCTCCTTCCGGAGTCGGAGTTTCCGCGCAAGATGTCCTCGAACCTCTTCCTGGCGGACGGCACTGTCGTCGGGCGGGCGCTGATCCAGATCGGTGACACGGCCGACGGCTTCACCGCGAATCTGACGGTGGACCGCCGGCCTCCCCGAAGCCCTGAACCGGGGGCGGGGCCCCTTTCAGACGGGCTGGGCGGCGAAGACGAAGATGCCCCCGGCGTTGCGGACGGCGGCGTACCCGTCCGTCGTGAACTGCGGCATCTCCTCGATCCCGGAGGCCGGCAGCTTCTTGTCGCGGGCGTCGAGCGCGGCTCCGGTGCCGTCCAGGTACGCGTAGAGGACGCCGTTGCCCGGGAGGGCGCGAGGCGTGATGTTCACCTCGTCCGTGACCTGGCGCCACAACTCCTTGCCGGTCTCCGTGTTCCAGGCGACCGCCCCCCTTGCCGTACTGCACCACGGCGGTCTTGCCGTCCGGGGAGATGGCGAGGCCGTCGTCATCGACGGTGGTAGACCGGGCGCTTCGGTGCCGCCGACGCGGACGCCGTGACCTTCCCCTTCTCCCCGCCGTCGGCCTTGGCGTCAGGGGCCGCCGCTCCGGAGCACCGGGTCACGAGACCCGTGGACAGCACCAGACCGAGTACCACCGTCGTACGTGTGCGATTCAGATTCCTTGCCCGTCTTCTCTCTTGAGTGATCACGCCCGACGGAGCACCTTACTTTGATCAAGGCCGGCCCCCGTCCGGTCCGGAAGAAGCTTGCGGGCCGGATCGCCTGGGCGGGCGGCGGCTTTCACCGGAGCGACCTCACGAGGCCAAGTCGACTGCGGCGTTCACACGAGTGGCGGCTCGGTTGGTACGGCCGCGGGTGCCGGGAATCCTTCGCTGTCAGGGGCCGTGCGGGGGAGTCGATGGTTCGTGGCGTCGGTGATCCAGCGGGCCGCGAGGAGGCCGGAGGTGGCGGTGAGGGCGGCGGCGGCGATGACGGTTGCGTTCAGGCCGAGGGTGTCGGCGAGGACTCCGGCGATGAGAGCTCCGGCGGCGTAGCCGATGTCACGCCAGAAACGGTAGGTGCCCAGGGCGTTGGCGCGCCAGGTGGGATGGGCGTGGTCGGAGACGGAGGCGATGAGGGCGGGGTAGACCATGGCGGTGCCGAGTCCGAGGGCGACGGCGGACAGGAGTCCGGCCGGGAGCGGGGTGTCCAGCAGGGCGAGGGCGAGGACGAGTCCGGCGGCCTGGACGAGCATGCCGGTGACGATGAGGGGTTTGCGGCCGACGCGGTCGGCGAGGTGACCGGCGGGGATCTGCCCGATGCCCCAGAGGATGGGGTAGAGGCCTTTGATGAGGCCGATGGCGGCGAGCCCGAGGCCGTGGTCGGTGAAGAGGAGGGGGAAGACGCCCCAGGTCAGACCGTCGTTGAGGTTGTTGACCAGTCCGGCTTGGCTGGCGCCGCGCAAAGAGCGGTTCCGCCAGGAGGTGCGGGCGAACGTGGCGGCCGGTCCCGTCTTCTCGCCGAGGGGCAGGGTCGCGGCGTGCTGGGAGAGTTCGAGGGCGACGTGCGCGGCGGTATCCCGTACGGCGAGGGCCAGAGCGAGGCCGGCGACGACGAAGACGATGCCGATGAGTTCCGGCAAGGGGCGCAGGCCGTAGGAAGTGGCGACGTATCCGGTGAGCAGAGCGGTGGCGCCGACGGCGGTGTAGCCGGCGGCCTCGTTCAGTCCGGTGGCCAGGCCCCTGCGGGCGGGCCCCACGAGGTCGATCTTCATGTTGACCGTCATCGACCAGGCCAAGCCCTGGTTGAGGCCGAGCAGGACGTTGGCGGCGACAACCCACTCCCAGGACGGCGCCCAGGCCAGCGCGAAGGGCCCGGGGAGCCCGATCAGCCAGCCGACGACGAGGAGCTGCTTGCGGCGGAAGCGGGCCGTCAGCGTTCCGGCGGCGAGGTTCGTGAGGGCCTTGGTGAGGCCGAAGGCGATGATGAAGGAGAAGACGGTCAGGTCGCTGGTCAGGCCGAAGGTGTCGGTGCCGATCAGCGGCACAGTGGTGCGCTCCAAGCCGATCAGACCGCCCACGGCGACGTTGACGACGACGAGCAGGGTGAACTGAAGCCGGTTCTCACGGAGGCCGAGTCGGACGGGACGTCCTGAGGTGTCGGTCGGCACGGCGGCCGTGGGTGTGGCGTTCACGAGCGGATGCCCTCCGTGCCTTGACGGGGTGGGGAAGGCGCCGGGCGTGTCCCGAGCTGTCACATAGCTCAAACCTGCACTTCAGAATACCCCCACCCGTATTGTGATCGAGCAGCTTCTTATGCATGACCCTGTGGTCCTGGATACCTAGGGGGGTATTTGACTTCCCCTGCGGACCGCCTTACGGTCGAGTACGTAAATACCCAGGGGGGTATCTAAGGCAAGGGCTGTCTCGATGCGTGAAGTAGACATGGGCGTCTTCGCGGCAGGGCTCGCTCACGGTGCGTTCGTCATCGATGTCCGCGAGCCCGACGAGTACGCGGCCGGCCACGTGCCGGGAGCGCGCAGTACCCCGCTGTCAGCTCTTGGAGCCGTTCTCGGCGAGCTTCCGGGCGGCCGGCCGGTGTACGTGATCTGCGCGAGCGGCAACCGCAGCGCCTGGGCCGTCGAACAGCTCGCGGCTCTGGGCGTGGACGCCGTCTCCGTCGTGGGCGGCACCGCGGCCTGGGCCCGCGCCGGTCGGCCGCTCGTGCGCGGCAACGCCGTTCACGCCGCCTGACCCCTGCCTCCGGGGCCGGACCCGCCTTCGAGGCCGGGCCACCGCCCCGTACCCCAGTCCTCGCGCCCGCTTCGGGCGTGCGTTCCTGATGAAGGGATTGCCGTGTTCTTCGCCCAGTACTACCTCGACTGCCTGTCCCAGGCGTCGTACATGATCGCCGACGAGAAGACCGGTCAGGCGGTGGTCGTCGACCCGCGCCGGGACGTCTCGGAGTACCTGGCGGACGCCGCCGCGCACGGATTCACGGTGGTCGGCGTGATCAACACCCACTTCCACGCGGACTTCGTCGCCGGCCACCTGGAGATGGCAGACGAGACCGGCGCGTGGATCGGCTACGGCTCCCGGGCGGAGACCGAGTACCCGATCCGCCACCTCACCGAGGGTGAGCGGATCGCGCTCGGCGACGTCGTCCTGGAGATCATGGAGACGCCGGGCCACACCCCGGAGTCGATCAGCGTCCTCGTGTACGAGCGGGCGGGGGACACGGTGCCGTACGGCGTGCTGACCGGCGACGCCCTCTTCATCGGCGATGTCGGCCGCCCCGACCTGCTCGCCTCGGTGGGCGTGACCGCCGAGGAGCTCGGCGCGATGCTCCACGACAGCGTTCAGAACAAGCTGATGGGACTGCCGGACGAGGTCCGCGTCTTCCCCGCCCACGGCGCCGGATCGGCCTGCGGCAAGAACCTCTCCACCGAGAAGCAGTCCACCATCGGTGAGCAGCGCGCCACCAACTACGCCTGCGCACCCATGCCCCGCGAAGAGTTCGTCGCACTCATCGCCGCAGGCCAGGCGTCCGCGCCCGGCTACTTCGCCTACGACGCCGAGCTCAACCGCAAGGACCGCGCCCGCTACGACGCCACGGCGGCCCCCCGGCCGCTGACGCTCGCCGAGTTCACCGGACTGCGGGCCGCCGGCGCGATCGTCGTGGATGCCCGCGACCCGCAGGAGTTCGCGGCCGGCCACCTGACCGGCGCGGTGAACGTGCCCGCCGACGGCCGGTTCGCCGAACAGGCCGGCAGCGTACTGGACCCGGCCGAGGAGCTGGTCGTCCTGGCCCCGCAGAACCGGGAGGTGGAGGTCGTCACCCGTCTCGCCCGCGTCGGTTTCGACCGTGCCGTGGGTTACGTCCGCAACCCCGAGGATGCGCTGCGGGTGATGGCCGACGAGGTCGCCCCAGCCAGTCGGCTCACCGCCGCGCACCTGAAGGCCGCCCTGGCCGGGGAGAACCCGCCGCTCGTGGTGGACGTGCGCACCTGCGGCGAGCGCGAGGCCAACGGCTTCATCCCGGAGGCCCTGCACATCCCGCTCGGCGAACTGCCCTCCCGCACCGGCGAGCTGCCCGCCGACCGGCCCCTCGTCCTGCACTGCGCCGGCGGCCACCGCTCCTCCATCGCCGCCAGCCTCCTGCGCCACCGCGGATTCGGCGACGTGTCCGACATCCTCGGCGGCTGGGCCGCCTGGGCCCTCGCGGCCGAGACCGTGAACGTCTGACCGGCGCGACTCCGATCCCCTGGGGCCCGCGATCCATCCGGGCCCCAGCAGCTCCCACATATACCCCCCAGGGTGTATATGGATCATTCGAAGGAATCCGATGAGCACCACCCCCGCCCCCTCGCTCACTGCCGCAGTACTGCACCGACTCGTTCAGGAAGGGCGCGTGCCGCGCCTGCTCGACGTGCGGACGCCCGGTGAGTTCCGTACGGCGCACATCCCCGGCTCGTACAACGTGCCCCTGAACACCTTGCGTGAGCACCGCGCCGAGCTCCTGGCCCACCTGGACGAGGACGTCGTGCTCGTCTGCCGCTCCGGGCAGCGTGCCGCGCAGGCCGAGAAGGCCCTGTCGGAGGCCGGGCTGCCGAACCTGCGCGTCCTGGAGGGTGGGATCGTCGCCTGGGAGACGGCCGGAGCGCCCGTGAACCGGGGTCCGGAGCGGTGGGACATGGAGCGCCAGGTGCGGCTCGTGGCGGGCTCGATCGTCCTGGCCACCGGCCTTGTCGGGCTGCTCGTCTCGGGCGCGCACCTGATCGGCACCGCGGTCGGGGCAGGCCTGACGTACGCGGCCCTCAGCAACTCCTGCGCCATGGGTGTCCTGCTGTCCAAGCTGCCCTACAACCGTGGCCCCCGCGCCGACATCCGCACCGTGATCGCGGAGCTGCGGAGCGCGTCGTGACCGCCCTGATCGTGGCGGTCTCCCTGCTCATCGGTGTCAGTCTCGGCGTCCTCGGCGGCGGCGGGTCCATCCTGACCGTACCGATCCTGGTCTACCTGGCCGGACAGGGCACCAAGGAGGCCATCGCCACGTCGCTGTTCGTCGTCGGCGTCACGAGCCTCGCCGCTCTGATCCCGCACGCGCGGGCCCATCGGGTGCGGTGGCGGACCGGTCTGCTCTTCGGCGCCTTCAGTATGGTCGGCGCGTACGGCGGCGGGCGGCTGGCCGAGTACATCCCGGGAACGGTCCTGCTCGTCGCGTTCGCGCTGATGATGCTGGCCACTGCCTACGCGATGCTGCGCAAGCCCCGAAGCGGCAAGAAGGGGCAGGCGCGGCCCGCGCGCCACGAACTGCCCCTGAAGCACATCGCGGTGGAGGGACTCGTCGTCGGCGCCGTGACCGGTCTGGTCGGCTCCGGCGGCGGCTTCCTCGTCGTCCCCGCCCTCGCCATCCTCGGCGGCCTGCCGATGGGCATCGCTGTCGGCACCTCGCTCCTCGTCATCGCGATGAAGTCCTTCGCCGGACTTGCGGGGCACCTCTCCGGCGTCGAGATCGACTGGCGACTCGCCCTGACCGTGACCGCCACAGCGGTGGTCGGCAGTCTGGTCGGAGGGCGGCTCGCGGGCCGCATCCCGCAGGACACGTTGCGTACGGCGTTCGGCTGGTTCGTCGTGGTCATGGGCGTCTTCGTCCTCGCCCAGCAGCTCGACACCGGCGTCTGGAACCACCCCGCCACCTGGGCCGTGCTCGGTGCCGCCCTGGCCGTCGGGCTCGCTTCCCGGCTGCGGCGGGCCCGACGCTCATCGAGTCCTCGTGCGGCTGCCTCCGGGCCACGGCACGCCACGCCAAGGGAGGGACACGAGCGCCACACAGTAAGGTCCTGATTTATACCCCTTAGGGTATTCTCGTCAGGGGGGTGAAGGAGGATCTCGTGCAGGTGGACGAAGAAGCGGTACGGCCCGTCCTGAACCGTCTGCGGCGGGCGCAGGGGCAGCTGGCCGCGGTGATCACGATGGTGGAGTCCGGCCGTGACTGCAAGGACGTCGTGACCCAGCTGGCCGCCGTGTCCCGGGCCCTGGACCGGGCCGGGTTCAAGATCGTGGCGAGTGGGATGCGTCAGTGCCTCGCCGATGACTCCGACGCCCCGCCCATGACGCAGGACGAGCTGGAGAAACTCTTCCTCACCCTCGCCTGACCCATTCCACCGGCCGGCACATCATCATGTGCCGGCCGGTCGGGCTGTTCCCGGTCGATTGCCTCGCGGCTCGCCATCCGGCAGGGAGCGGGAGGAAGATGACCCGGCTCTCCCACTCACGGGCGGCCGCGGTGGACCTGGCCCGCACACCGATACAGTTAGCGGCTGAGCATCGCCAGGAGCGTGCGGCGCGGCAACAGGCGGGTGGCGAGGACGAAGAGGGAGTTCGCCCGCCCCGGGACGACGGTGGGGCCGGTACGGCGGTCCAGGGCGCGCAGAGCGGTGCGTACGACCGCCGTCGGGCTCTGGACCATGGCTGCCGGGGCGTCCTGGTGGCGACGGGAGGCCGCCCCGGGGCCGGAGGCCTGCTGCGACTCCGGCTCCGTCCCCGGCTCCAGCTCCGGCTCCGGCTCCGAGGAGGTCGGGCCGGGGGAGAGGGCCATGACATGGACGCCGAGGGGGCGTTGCTCGTACCAGAGGGCTTCGGAGAAGGCTGTCACGAAGGCTTTGCCGGCGCTGTAGACGGCGAGGCCCGGGGCCGGGGCGTGCGCGAGGGTGGAGGAGACGTTGATGAGCACGTCCCCGCGCCGGGCCCCGGAGAGGAAGGCGTGCGCCAGTACGACGACGGCGTCGCCGTTCAGGTGCAGGGCGGCCAGCGCTTCCCGTGGGCCGGTCCCGGTGAAGGGGCCGTGGTGGGCGGTGCCGGCGTTGTTGACCAGCAGCTCGACGGGTCGCCGGACCAGCTCGGCGGCGACCAGTCCCTGCCCTTCGGGGGTCGAGAGGTCGGCGACCAAGTAGCGGTGGCCGGGTCCGAGCTCCTCTACGAGCGCGCGCAACCGGTCCTCGCCCCGGGCCACGGCGGTCACGGTCCAGCCGGCCGAGGCGAGTTCGTGGGCGAAGGTCAGGCCGATGCCCGCACTGGCCCCGGTGACCAGGGCGGCGCGAGCGGGTCGGGCCGCTCGGGCGGTCACTTCTCGGCCCCGGGCACCGTGCCGGGGGACAGCAGGAAGGAGACCTTCTCCATGACCGGCTGGCGCTGCGTGTTCTGGAAGGCCGCGATTCGCCACCGCCCGTCGGCTTCCCGGGTGAGCGTGTACGTCTGGACCTTCGACAGCTCTCCCGGCCGCCCGCCCGTGTACGTGTCGCCGCGGCTGGTGACGACGGCCGCGTCGGGGCCGAGGAAACGGATGCCCAGGATGGAGTCGGCCAGCTTCGTCCCCTTGACGAAGCCGCCGAAGAGGGCCCGATGGGCCTCGATGATGTCGCCGCGGCCCTGATAGTGGGTACCGACGTACGTCGTGTACGTGGCGTCCTGCGTGAAGAGGGCGCCGTACGCGTCGGCGTCGGCCGCACCCCAGGCCGCGGCGAGCGAGGACAGCACGCCGCACACGGCGTCGCGGTCGCCCGTACCGGTGCCGGAGCCCGCCGGGGTGACGGCGGTGCACGCCGCGGCGCCGGTGACCTTGACATCCGAGGCCGAGTCGAGCCACAGGTAGCCCCCACCGGCCGTCAGGCCGAGGGTGAGCGCGGTGGCGATCAGGGCCCGCTTGAGGGTGCGTCGGCGTCGGCGGGGCGAGGCGGGAGGGGCGGGCGAGGCGGCCGGGGCACCGGCTCCGTCGCGCGGGGCGGCTGCGGTGGCGAGGTCGGTGGTGGTGAGGTCGGTCGTCATGCGGGCTCTCCGTAAGGTTGTCGGGTCGGCGAGTGCTGCGGGTCGGCGGCCGCGCACGTCAGTGCTCGGCGGACGGGACGAGGCCCGGGGCGAGGTGGTAGGACACGGCCTCCATCAGCGGCTTGCGCTTGGTGTTCTGGAAGGCGGCGATCCGCCACTGCCCGTCGGTCTCGCGGACGAGCGTGTACGTCTGGATCTTGCCGAGCTTCTCCGGGCGCTTGCCCTTGTACGTGTCCCCGCGCCCGTTCACCACGGCCACGCCGGGCCCGTAGAAGCGGATGTCGAGGACCTCGTCCGCCAGTCGGGTGCCCTTGAGGAAGCCGGCGAAGAGGGTGCGGTGGCTCTCCACGATGTCGCGGCGCCCTCGGTAGAAGGTGCCGACGTAGGTGATGTACGTGGCGTCCTCGGTGAACAGTTCGCCATAGGCCTCGGCGTCGTGGCGCTCCCAGGCGGTGACGAGGCGGTTCAGCACGGCCTGGACGGAGGCGACGGACTCGCTGATGGGCTGCATGACGGACCACTCCCCAATTGGCTAGACTGATGCAGATACTGAACGAACGCAGTATCTGCATGCGTGCAGATATAAAGGTAGGAGGCGATCCCGTAAATGGCAACAGGTGGCGGCGCGGACGCGCACACGGTCTTCCGGCAGTACCTGGACGCCGTCGGACTCCAGGGTCTGGCCAGCGCGGAGGCGGCCGGCCTGCACACGTCCGAGTGGTACGCGCTCAGCCTCATCACGCTGGAGGGGGGGCTGTCCTCCGGTGAGCTCGCCACCCGTACCGGGCTGACCACGGGCGCGACCACCCGGCTCATCGACCGACTCGAACGGGCCGGCTACGCCCGCCGGGCCGCCGATCCGGGCGACCGGCGCCGGGTCATCGTGGAGCCTGTGCCGGACGCGCTGGACCGCATCGAGGACGTGGTCGGCCCGGCCCGCCGGCACATCGCGGCGGTGATCGGCTCCTTCCCGCCGGAGCACCGGGCTGTGCTCTTCGACTACTTCGCCCGCGCCGCGCCCGCGTTCCGCGCGGCCACGGAGGAGATCCGCGGCGCCACCGCGCCCCGGCGAAGCAAGAGCCGTCCGGAGAAGCCGGAGGAGGCCAGCTAAGGGGGTGTCTTTCCGAAAACGCACCTTGCCTGGGACAGGCGAGGTCGGCCCTTGGCCTTCCTGGTCACCGGCGGCAACCGCGATGACTGCCCTGAGGCGGAAGCCGTCAGCACCACGATGCGCGGCCCGTAACCGGGTCCGGGCAGGCCCCGGACCCGGCCCGCACACGTCGTCGGGGACGAGGGCTACGCCGCCCGCGGATTCCGGGTACCTACGCGGGCGAAAGATCAGAGCGCCTCGAACTGGACCCGACCACCCGGGTCGCGGGGCGCCCGGCCCGCGCACCCCACGGGCTGAATGTGCGGAGGTCCCTACGTGGCGGTGGCCGGGGCCCGGTGAAGGACAACTGGCAAGAGCAGGCGGCCACTAGTGTCCCCAGCTATGACCGAACCGACCTACCTGCATGCCACCCGCGTGGCCTACGACACCGTTGCCGAGAACTACGCCAAGCTCGTGCCCGCCGCGTTCGAGGACGATCTGTACGGCCGCGCGATGATAGGCGCGTTCGCCGAACTCACGCGGGACTTCGACGCCGGGCCCGTCGCTAATCTCGGCTGCGGGCCCGGCCACGTGACAGCGCACCTGCAGTCCCTCGGGGTGGCCGCGTTCGGCATCGACCTGTCCCCGGAAACGGTTGCGGTCGCCCGGCGCAGGCATCCGGAGCTGCAATTCGACGAAGGGTCGATGACCAGCCTGGACCTGGCCGACGGCAGTCTGGGCGGCGTCATCGCCTGGTACTCGATCGTGCACACCCCTCCGGAGGTGCTGCCGGTCGTGTTCGCGGAGTTTCACCGCGTGCTGGCTCCGGGCGGCCATCTGCTGCTCGCCTTCAAGGCCGGTGACAGGCTCCGACACCTGGAGAACGCATACGGGCACGAGCTGTCCCTCGACGTCTACTGGGTCTCTCCTGACCGCATCGCCGAGCTGCTGAGCCAGAACGGGCTGATGGTCGATGCCCGGCTGATCCGCGAGCCGAACGAGCAGGAGCAGCCCCGGCAAGGTCAGCAGGCGTACCTCCTGGCCCGAAAGCCGGCGAAGCCTGGAACAAGGGTTGCCGACACCATCGCGTGACACGACCCAGTGGTCCGCGGGTGTGCTCTGGAGGTTCGTGGACGCCGGCGGGCGGCGGGTCGCGTTCGGCAACGTGTCGGGCGACCGCGTCGACGCCTGGGCGGGCGTACCGTTCCAGTGAGAGTGCGGAGGCGTGTCGTCGCCACAGATCAGGACCGACTCGCCGCGCTCAAGCGGTCCGATCTACGCACTGTCTGGCGCGGCTGTGGGCACGACGGCCGGCTGTTGACCAGCGGGTGGAGGTCGTCCTGGTCGTTTGCGTACGCCTTCAACCGCCTCTGGTTCCGCGGCTCTTGCCAGCAGGGCGCATCAGCGGGTGGGGGTGGGGAGATGTCCGGTGAGGTAGTGCTGTACGGCGGGGCCTACACAGGCGACGAGGTGTTCGGTGTCGGCGTGGGCGAGGGCGAGGGCGTTGAGAATGTGCCAGCCGCTGGCGAGGCCGAGGAGCTGGGTCATGACGAGGGAGATCCGCAGTTCGGGCTGGTCCCGTCCGGAGGCGGCGACGACGGGGCCGACCATCTCGGCGGCGAAGAAGCGGCCGAGGGCCGCGGCGGCTTCCTCGTCGGTGAAGACCGAGCGCAGCATCGCCGTGGCGGGTGTGCGGAAGGCGGGGTCCTTCCAGAGACCGAGGTAGAGACGGACCAGGCGTTGCCCGAGGTCGGTGGGGTCGCTGCGGACGAGGTCGGCGATCTCGGCACGCTGGAGCAGCTGGCCGGGATGCCGTTCAAGGCGTCCGACGTGATCGGCGGGAAGATCGCCCCGTACTTCGTGCTGGCCGCGTTCGACATGGTCCTGGTGACCGTGCTGGGCTGCCTGCTGTTCGGCGCATGATCTCCAACGGCGTCATGCTCCGCGACGCCCCGCTCGACTCCCTCGCGCTGCCCCTCGGCGTCCTGGCGGGCATGGCGATCCTGGTCTTCACCGCCGCCGTGCTGCGCTTCCGCCGTGACCTGGCCCCCGCCGCCCCGAAGGCGGCCCGCAAGGCCGCACTCGCCGGGAGCGCCCGGTGACCCCCGACCCGACCTCCCCGGATCCGGCGAGCGGCTGGGGCGCGTTCGACGTCAGCGTCGCCTTCAGTGCCACCACCGCGCTCGACGACGTCACGCTTGCCGCCGTTCCTGGCCAGGTCGCCGCCGTCGTCGGCGGGGACGGCGCCGGCAAGACCACCCTGCTGCGTACCCTCGTGCGCCGGGTCGCCCCCTCCACCGGGCACGTCGAAGCCCCCGCCACGGTCGAGTGCGGCTTCATGCCCACCGGCACCTCAGGGGTCTGGCAGGACCTCACGGTCGTCGAGAACATCGCCTTCGTCGTCGCCGCCCACCACCTGACCGGCACCGCACTCGACCGGCGGCGCGACGAGCTGCTGAAAGCGGCGGGCCTGGACCGGGCGACCGACCGGCTGGCCGGTGCGCTCTCCGGCGGTATGCGGCAGAAGCTCTCCTTCTGTCTGGCCACCCTGCACCGCCCTCGCCTCCTCGTCCTCGACGAGCCGAGCACCGGTGTCGACCCGGTCTCCCGCGTCGACCTGTGGCGGCTGATCTCCCGCGCCGCCGCCGTCATGGCCACCACCTAACTCGACGAGGCCGAACGCACCTCCACCTGCCTCGTCCTCAACGACGGGCACGCCCTCGCCTCCGGCACTCCGCCGACGTCCTCGCCCACGTGCCCGGAACCGTCACCAGCGGCGACGCTCCCGCCGGGCCGCGCGAACTGTCCTGGCGCCGCGGCCGCGCCACCCGCTCCTGGCACCCCGGCCCCGCCCGTCCCGGCGAGCAGCCGGTCACCGCCGACATGGAGGACACCGTCATCGCCCTCACCCTCGCCGCCCAGCAGCAGGAGGCCTGACATGAGTGACGTCCTATCAGTGCCGAGACCGTCACCAAGCGGTTCGGCACGTTCACGGCCGTCGACACCGTCACCATGAACGTCCGCCCCGGCGAGATCGTCGGCCTGCTCGGCGCCAACGGCGCCGGGAAGACCACCCTCATCCGCATCCTGCCCGGCCTGACCCTCCCCACCGAAGGCGCCGTCACCGCCTTCGGCCGGACCCCCGACCGCACCACCCGCGGCCGCCTCGGATACGTCCCCCAGGGCCTGGGCCTGTGGCAGACCCTCACCGTCGCCGAGAACGTCTCCTTCGCCGCCGCGGCCTTCGACGCCCGGCCTCCTGTCCTCGAACCCGCCCTCGCGGCCGTCGAGCACCGCCTCGTCGGAGAGATCGGCCTCGGCCTCCAGCGCCAACTCGCCTTCACCATCGCCCTCGCCCACCACCCCGAACTCCTCGTCCTGGACGAACCCACCTCCGGCGTCGCCCCCCTTTCCCGCGCCCGCCTGTGGGACGCTTTCCACGAACAGGCGGAGCAGGGCACCGGGGTCCTGGTCACCACCCACTACATGTAGGAAGCCCGGCAGTGCGACCGGCTCATCCTCATGTCCCACGGGTACGCGGTCGCCGCCGGCACCGAACGCGAGATCATCGGCACCACCACAGCGGTGGAGGTCGACACCTCCCACTGGGCCGAAGCCTTCGCCGCCCTCGACCGGGCGGGCTTTCCTGTGACCCTCAACGGCACCCGCGTCCGCCTCGCCGACACCCCGCCCACCACCGTCCGCGCGGAACGCGGTCCCCACACCACGCTCAAGCGGGCGCCCGGACCTCGCTGACCTGCTGGCTACCTCACTCCGGACGCTCGCCCGTTCCGGCGGCAGCCCGAGGCCCACTTCGGCCACGGGTTCCGGGCGTTCGCCAGGCTCACGCCGACCCGGTACGTCGAAGTCCGACGCCGGTTCCCGCGCGAACATCCCGGTCACGCGCTGGACAGCCGGCCTCTTCCGGCCCATCGATTCCTTACAGGAGCGGCAGCTCATGACACGCTAATTTGAGGGCACCCCAAAGCAGAGGAGAGCCCTGTGGGCAAGGTGGTCATGTACAGCTCGGTGTCGGTGGACGGCTTCGTCGCGGACGAGAATGACCAGCCGGGACCACTGTTCGACTGGTTGTCCAGCGGTGACGTCCCGTTGGACGAGAGCGGCGCGCTGAAGGTGTCGCAGACGTCCTACGACTACACCCGGCCGTACTGGGACCAGATCGGTGCGACAATCGTCGGCCGCCACGTCTTCGACATCACGGACGGCTGGGACGGGAAGCCTCCGGGCGGGATCGACCACGTGGTCGTCGTTGGAAGATCCTGACGTGGTGATTCAGGGCAACCAGGTGCTTCACCTGCGCTACCGGGTGAGCCGTTGACCGATCCGAGCGGAACACCAAGAGGCGCGGGCACCGACTGAGGGGTCGGCGGCGGAGTCGGTCACGCCCGGGGCGGGGTCGGGATGCGCAGTGATGTCGGACTTCGTCCGGTCGGTCCGGGCCCGGCGAGTGCCTGTTCCGCTGTCGACACGTTGGCCTCGGCGTCCTCATGCCGTTCTGTGCGTCGAGGTAGACGCTGTTGTTCTTCGTGCACTCAGCCTCAGGGTCAGTGCACTGTTTGTTGTTCAGAGCCTGGCGGTCCGTACACACCGCCCAGCTCGACCGCCAGACGGGCGAGCCGCTCCCTCGCCTCGGGCGGGTCCAGCACCTCGATGCGTGCCCCCAGCCCGGCCAACTGTGTCGCGACGACTTCCGGCGTCGGCCCGTCGATCCGTATCTCCGTCCACCCGTCGGGGAGCATCGGACCGACGTGCAGGCTTCCGTCGAACAGCCGCTTCAGGATCGGCATGGCACCCGGCTCGGCCCGGGCCCGAACCGTCGCCGCGTACAGCCGCTCCTCCAAGCGCGCGGCGAACGAACGCCAGACCGTGGGAAGGTCGAAGCCGTCCGGCCGTACGACGGGCTCGCCGGTTGCCTCGACCGAGTCGACCCGGCTGAGCCGGAAGGTCCGCAAGCCCCGCTCCGTATCGGCGACGAGGTAGTCGTGACCCGCCTTCGTCACGAGCCCGAGCGGATGGACGGTTCGCACGCCGACGGGCTTGCCGGGCCCGGCGTATCCGAGCCGCACTTGAATCCCGTCCACCACGGCTCGCCGGAGCGCGTCGAGGTGCGGTCCGGTGGCCGGGCCGGTGCGGGACCAGTCTGTACCGTCGGTGAGGCCGGCCCGCGACGCGGCCTCGGCGCCCGAACGCAGGGGTGCGGGCAGCGCACGTACCAACTTACGCATGGCCGTGCGGAGTTCGGGAGTGGTCGACGAAGGACCCGCGAGCAGGAACAGTGCCCGGATCTCCTCGGCGGTCAGCCCGGTGAGGTCCGTACGAGCGCCGCCGACCAGCGACCAGCCGCCGCCGCGGCCACGCTGCGAGTAGACGGGGATGCCCGCGGTGGACAGGGCTTCCAGGTCGCGGCGTGCGGTCCGTGGCGACACCTCGAGTTCGGCGGCGACCTCGGCCACGGTCACCCGGGTGCGGGTTTGGAGGAACAGCAGCGTTGCCACCAGACGATCGGCTCTCATACCGATCATTCTCTTCGGGAAAGTGGCCAGGAGATGACCTGTTTGGCTTCCAGGATGGGGTCATGACTCACACCGAGAACACCCCACGGTCCACTGTCACCCCTGACGCCACCGACGACCCTCGCCACCACCTGCTGAAGGCAATCGCGCTGGCCGGACGCACCGTCGCCGCGGTCCGGCCCGAGCAGTTCGACGGGCCCACGCCCTGCCCCGAATTCACCGTCCGCCGGCTGGCCGGGCACCTCGTCGCCGTCCTGCGCCGAATCTCCCTCGCCGGGCGCGGCGGTGACGTGACGAGTCTGCCCACGGTCGACGACGACCTCGCGGACACCGACTGGCAGGAGGCGTGGGACGCCGCGGTGCGTGAGGTCGAGGCGGCGTGGGCGGATCCCGCGATCCTGGGCCGGACGCTGACCCTTCCGTTCGGCAGCCTTCCGGGTGCCGCCGCCGCAGCGGTCTGGACCTCGGAATTCACCGTTCACACCTGGGACGTGGCCACCGCGACCGGTCAACTCCCGGAGTGGGGGCCCGAGATCGTGGCGATTTCGTACGCCGCCATGAGGCGCGGGCTGCCCACCGGGCCGCGTGACGGCGCGCCGTTCGGGGCCGCGGTGGACGTCGACGCGGACGCGCCGGCCATCGACCGCCTCGTGGCATGGTGCGGACGCAAGCCGTAATCAGCATCCGAAACAAGGAGGGGCAGCGGCCCGCCGAAGCCGACGACCGCCCCGTCCCGGGCCAGGGGGAAGGCGAACTGATCGTCGGCGGGGGAACGGATCCGCCGTCGGACGCCCCTGGGACCTCGCGGCCTGGTCGAGGCCGCGAGGAACGGGGGAACGCCGGGCGCGGGACTACTCCACGCGGGACGGCTGCCCGGTGCGGGCGCGCAGGGCCTGCGTGAACCACGTGAACACCGGAGCCAGGCTGGGCGGGACGGGCCATCCGTTGATGACGGCGAGCAGGTGCCAGTAGCGTTCCGCGCGGGTGTCGCCGGCGACCTCCAGGCGTGTCAGCAGCCAGCGGCGCAGGTCGGCGTCGTCAGCGCGGGTGAAGGTCTGCGCATAGCGAGCCGTGAGGGCGTCGACAACGGGTGCGGCCTCGGCCGAGGCCGGGGCGATGTCTCCTTCGATCGCGCGGCCGACGCTGTCCCGGACGGCCTCGGTGAGGTCGTGGTGCAGGCCGGTGCGGTCGCCCTGGGCGCGCTCGGCCGCCTGGTACTGCGCCATGCGGCGCACGGCCGCGCGGAAGTCGGGATCCTTGGTGAGCTCGGCGAGTTCCACCCAGGCGTCGACCTGCTCGGGTTCGGGGTCGTCCGGCAGCTCCGGCATGGCCGAGCGCATCATGTCGACGAAGTCGGCGTTGGCATCGAGCCCACCGAATGCGTCGTCGATGAAGTCGGTGATCAGGCGTCGGCGTTCGTCGTCGGAAAGCTTGGCGAGCTTGTGCATGAGATCCATCTCCTCGGGGCTGGAGCCACGTTCGGCCACCGCACGCAGCACAGCGCGCCGCATTCGCAGCGTGCGGATCTGCACCTCCAGGGCGTCGGCGTGCGCGGCGGCGACCTCGGGGACCGAGACCTCCCGATCCAGCAGCCGCCGGATGATGCCGAGGTCGAGTCCCAGGTCACGCAAGGTGCGTACCAGATCCAGACGTGTGAGCGCGCCGATGTCGTAGAGTCGGTAGCCGGCCGGGCTGCGGTCTGTCGGCGGCACGATCCCGGTGTCGGAGTAGAACCGGATGGTCTTGACCGTCAGCCCGGTCCGCCGGGCCAGGTCACCGATCGTGAAGAGCGTGTCGCCGTCCATGCCCTCACTCTCATGCCTCCCCCTACGGGAGACTCAACCCCAGTCTCCCCGCTCGGCAGTCAATCCAGAGGTCCTGACGATTACTCACCCGGCGTCGCGCACACCACAAGAAGCCGACCAGAGCCGGATCTCGGTTGCGAAGCCGACCCGGATACGCCCCTGGACCTCGCTGTGAAGGACCTGGCAGCCGCCCTCGTGAAGTGGCAGAACTTCTAGAGCACTCGGGACCGGCTCCACCCGTCAGAGCCGGACCGTCCAGCTGACCGTGGACCTCATCGTCCGGGCGATGCCTCGGTCCCGCACAGAGGGCGTACGGTCCTCGGCCGTGAGGGACAGTGTGTGCTTCCGAAGGTCGAGCAGGCGCAGGGCCAGGTCGGACACGCGTACCTCGGTGCGGCCCGCGAGAGACTTCACCTCTCGCCCGTCCAGATGCCAGCGGATGGTGAGTTGACGCCCGTCCGCGCCCGTCAGCCGCGGTACGAGGGCCTTGGCGGTGTCGCGTGCGCGGAGGGTGCGATCGGTGGCCGTGACGGGGGAGGCGATGCGCGCCTCGCGGTAGAAGCCGGCGATCATCGCTTCCACTCCGGGCAGGTTGAAGGGCTTGCCGAGGGAGCGCATCAGGGAGTTCTCGGTGGGGCGCCGCAGCCCGGTGACGTAGTAGCCGCCGCCTTCGTACGCGCCGACGGTGCCGCCGTCGGGAGACTGCTCGCCGAGCCAGCGGTGCCACTTGGCGCCCCGGTCGGCCATGTCGTCGGCAGTGAGGGTGGTGATGTTGGAGTCGGCGGGCTCGGGACCCAGGTACCGCTCGTAGCCGGGGTAGTCGGGGTAGAAGTACTCGTCGGCGAGCTTGCCCAGGGAGTGGCCGGTCTCGTGGATCGCGACCTGGCCGGACTTCTCGTTGCCCGCCGAGGCCGTTGAGATGCCCTCGTAGCCGAGGGTCTCACTGCGCTCGTTGTAGCCCGCGCCGCCGTACTTGGTGCTGTTGGCGAGGACGAGCACGAGGTCGGCCTCCGGCGCCTTCGCGACGTATCCGTCGACCTTGTCCTGGTCGATGCAGAGCAGCCGTTCGATCGTGTCGCACCAGAAGTACGAGCCGAGAGCCGTGTCCCGGAGGGTGTCGGGAGAGGGGTCGCCGGAGACGCCGGACTCGTTCGAGACGGCGTCGACGGTCCAGACGTTGAAGAGGCCTCGGTAGGTGGTGTACGGCTCGACGGCCGTCAGCTCGGCCCATTTCCGCTGGGCGTCGGCGTGGAAGCGGGGCAGTTCGGCGACGGTGTAGCCATCTCCGACGACGACGATGTCGAGCCGGTCGGCGGTGGGGCCGTTGTCGACGATCTTGGCCACTTCGCCGTCGGCGGCCACCTCGGTCGCCGTCAGGCGGGAGGCCGCCAGGTTCCGTCCCTCCGCCGGTACACGCGTGTGGCCGGATCCGGCGGACGCCCCGTGTTCCGGCCCCGGTATCTCGACCTCGACCCGGGCCGTGGAGGGCGCCGTCGGGTCAGCGGCTGCGCTGCCGGGTGCGGCGGCGAGAACCGCCGTGAGGGCGACGGTCACTCCGACCGCCATGGCTCCTCGTCGTGCTGAACGCATGAAATCAGCCCCTTGCCAGGCGAGTTAAGTGCATCAGTAAATGCACTGAAGGAGTCGCTTAACCTAGGGCGAAGGCGAGGGCGTGCGCAATGCCTCCTGCTTCTGAATACTGGGCAGTTCACGAACCAGGGGGATCCACATGGACGATCCGGCCACGATCGGCCACCGAGTGCAGCGGCTGCGCGCTCAACGCGGACTGACACAGCGACAGTTGGCCGAGCCCTCCTACACCCCCGCGTATGTGTCGACGCTGGAGTCGGGCAGGGTCAGGCCATCGGAGACCGCACTGCGGTTCCTCGCGGAGCGGCTCGGTACGTCGTACGAGGAGCTGGCCACCGGCAGGCCCGCGCACCTCGCCACGGAGCTGCGGCTCGCTCTCGTCGACGCGCGCCGGCAGCTGGCCACCGGGACGGCGGAGGAGGCCGCCGTGAGCTACCGGCGCCTGCTCACCGACGCAGAGGGCCTCGACCTCGTGCCCGAGCAGACCGAGGCGCTGCTCGGGCTCGGCGACTGTGCCCTGGAGACCGGTGAACTGGACGCCGCGGGCCGCCACTTCCAAGCCGCCGAGCGACTCCTCGCCGAAGAGCCGCTGCCCTGCCGCGCACGCGCGATCCGAGGCCGTGCCGTCGCGCACCTCCTGGCCGGCGAGCTGCGTTACGCCTGCTACCTCCTCGAGTCCACCATCGACGAGCTCGGCGCGAGCGGTCTGGCCGACCCCGAGGCGCTGGTCATCCTGTACGCCGCCGTGATCGGCCCGTACATGGACATGGGCGCCCACGCCCGTGCCGCGCACGCCGCCGAGCTCGCCCTGGCGCTCGCTCCGCAGGTCGACGACCCGGCACTGGTCGCGGGCATGCACCGGCAGGTGGCCCGCACCTTCCTCGCCGAGGGGCGCACGGCCGAGGCGGATGCCTCACTGGCCAAGGCGCAGGCGATCTACCAGCAGCTCAGCCTGCGCACCGATCTCGCGCACTGCCACTGGATGCGCGGCTACGTCCAGGCTCAGAACGGCGAACTCGCCTCGGCCGAAAAGGAGTTGCGCGCTGCCCGGGACATGCTGAACGTCAAGCGCGCGGCGCTGTTCACCGCGCACGTGGAGGTGGAGCTGGCCGATGTCCTCCGGCGGCTCGGACGGCACGACGAGGCGTCGGACCTGCTCTCCGCATTTCTTGAGCCCGGTGATCGGCACGGCGCCGTGCACGCGGGGGGTGCGCACAGGCTGCTCGGGCTGATCGCCGAGGAGCGAGGGGACAGCGAGACGGCCGAGGAGCACTACGTCATGGCGCTGGGGCTGCTGGAGCGCAGCGGAGCGAGCGGCGACCTCGCCGACCTGTGCCGTCTGCTGGGCGACCTTCTGCGCCGCGGCGGCCGTACCGAGGCCGCGATGGACGCGTACCGTACCGGGCTGGGCCACCGGTCGCCCCCTGGCACGACGACGCTGGGGCCGGCTCCGACGGCGGTGGCGTTCCCGCGGCACTGACGGCCGGTTCGATCTGGACGAGGACGACGTCGCACACCGGCCGGTCACTGAACCGCGCCTCTGGTGCGTTCTTCCCCGGCGGCATGCTCTTCGCTCTCGGGTGCCGGGGTCGTTCAGTTCGGCTCGGGCGACCCGGTCGGGAGCGCCTCGATCCACTCCAGGCCTTCGAGCGACCCGAGGACTCGGCCGCGCCGCACGTTCCACCGCCTCCCGCCCTGGGCATAGTGGTGGGGTGATCACCAAAAGCGGCGAGGCCGGTGACCGGCGCGACACCGTCAGCTCGGGCCCTGAAGGCGCCGGTGACGAAGAGGCACAGGTCATCGTGGTGGGGGCGGGTCCGGCGGGTTCCACCGCCGCGGTGCACCTCGCGAGAGCGGGTGTGGACGTGCTCCTCCTGGAGAAGGGCGGTTTCCCCCGGGAGAAGGTGTGCGGCGACGGGCTGACACCGCGCAGCGTGTACCAGTTGGTGCGGATGGGCATCGACATCGATGCACCGGGGTGGATGCGCAACAAGGGCATGCGATGGGTCTGCGGCGGTCATCAGGCGGAGATCGACTGGCCGCGCCTGGGAGCCCTTCCCGACTTCGGACTCACCCGCACTCGGCATGACTTCGACGACCTGCTCGCCGCCCACGCCCGCGCCGCCGGAGCGCGTCTCCGTACTCACGTGAGGGTGACGGGCCCGCTGACCGACCGGGCAGGACACGTCATCGGCGTGTCCGCCTCCCGTGGCCCGGGGCAGGAACCGGTGCGCTATCGGGCGCCGTTGGTGGTCGCCGCCGACGGAGCCTCGGCGCGCACGACTCTCGGCCTGGGGTTCGAACGGGATGCCAAGAGGCCCGTCGCAGCCGCTGCCCGGCGGTACTACCGCAGCGAGGCGCGTACGCACGACCCCTACCTGGAGCTCTGGGCCGACCTGCGCTGTCCTCGTACCGGACGGGATCTGCCCGGATACGGATGGGTGTTTCCCCTGGGGGACGGGCGCGTCAACGTGGGCCTCGGTGTCCTGCCGCAGCAACGGCGGCGCAGGCCGGTGGACCTGCGAGCGGCGCTGGACCACTGGCTGCCCCGCCTGCCCGCGGACTGGGGGCTGAACGAAGAGACCGCCGACTCGCCGCTGCGCAGCGCGCCGCTGCCGATGGGACTGAACCGGCGTCCGCAGTACCGGCGGGGCGTACTGCTCGTGGGCGACAGCGCCGGCATGGTCAGTCCGTGGAGCGGCGAGGGCATCGCCCAGGCCATGGAGGCCGCCGAGGTGGCGGCGGACGTCATCGCCCTGGCGCTGGCCCGCCCGGCCGGACCGCGCCGGGAACACGCGTTGCACCAGTACCCGGCCGAGATCCGGCGCCGCTGGGCGCGCTACTACCGGCTGGGCGGCCTCGCCGGGGATCTGGTCTTCTCGCGCTACGGCTTCCGGCCCGTCCTGCATCCCCGTGTGATGGCCTCACCCCCTGTGCTGCGCACCCTGGCCCGCCTGCTCACCCATGTGACCGACGAGCCCGCACAGGACACGATCGACGCTGTCCTCCACGGGCTGCTGCGCCTCGTTCCCACTCCACGGAGGTAGACCCGGTGCCGGGAGGTCGCCCGCCGGCTCAGACGCGGACGACGACGAGGGCGATGTCGTCGCGGGCTCCGCTGGCGACGCCGAGTCGCGCGAGCAGCGCGTCGGCCAGCTGAGCCGGGTCGAGGCCGGCGAGGTCGCCCAGGGCGGTGGTGAGCCGGTCCAGGCCGGTGTCGATGTCCTCGTCGCGACGTTCGATCAGTCCGTCGGTGTAGAGGACGAGGGTGTCACCCGGGCGGTAGGAGATGCCGGCCTGCGGCCGGGGAACGTGCTCGGGCCTGGCTCCCAGCGGCGGGTCGGTGGCCTGGTTCAACAGCTCGCATGTGCGGTCCGCGTGCAGCAGCACCGGCGGCGGGTGCCCCGCGCTGGAGTAGACGAGCAGTTTGGAGCGGGTGTCCACGAGCACGCTGACGGCGGTCGCGGCGAGCGCGCCGTCCACGGAGCGGGCGTACATGCCGAGCACCTCCAGGGCCCCGGCGGGTCCGGCCACCGCCCGACTGGCCGCGGACAGCGCGCTGCGGAGCATGCCCATAACGGTGGCCGCTTCCAGCCCGTGCCCGACGACATCGCCCACGGCGACGGTGAACCGCCCCTCGGCCAGGTCGACGGTGTCGTACCAGTCGCCGCACACGTTCAGCGATCCGATCGCCGGCAGATAGCGCACCGCCACGTCACTGTGCCGGGCCAGGTCGGGGGAGTGCAGCATCGCCTCCTGCAGGGTGACGGCGATCTCCCGCTCCCGGGCGTGCGCCGCCCGCAGCTCCTCGTTCAGCCGCTGCAGCTCCCGCGCGCGGGCGTACAGCTCGGCTTCCATCCCCTCCTCGCGCTCGGTCATCCGCCGTCCCTCGTTCCGGCCCCGGAACCGTCGGGATTTCATGAACGCCGTCACGTCCTCCACGCGGTGGATGATCCACGCGACCCGCCCGTCCGCGTTCTTGACCGGGGTGTTCACCGGCGACCACCAGCGCTCCTCGAACACACCGGGCCGCGAGACGACGGGGATGTCGTACTTCTGCACCGCCATGGTGTCGGCCTCACCGGTGGCCAGCACCCGCCCCAGCGACGCCCCCAGGTTCTTCACCCCGTCCGCGTCCGGGTCGGCGGGATTGTCGGGGAACGCGTCGAACACGTGCCGCCCGAGGAGATCGTCCCGGGTGCGACCGGTCGCCCGCAGGTACGCGTCGTTGACGTCCACGATCACCAGATCCGGTGCCAGCACCAGATAAGGGCTGGGCGTCGCGGCGAACAACGCCCCGTGGTCGATCTCCGGCCTCACAGGCGTTCCGATCCTCGTCCCGAGAGGAGCCCCTTCAGACCAGCGTACGCAGCGCTCCGGCCGACCGCGCCTCAGCAGGCCGGCGCGGCGGGACCGGCCGCCATGACCCGGCCACTCCACCGCGGTGGCCGGGTGGTGGGCGTTGCGTGGGAGGCGGTGTGGTCCACCCGTCTCGTCGGATGAATGTTCACACAGTGGTCGGTGAAGATCATCCGGAGTGCCGGTCCGTCCCCGAGAGGCTGGGGGCGCGGTGCACGGAGGGGGACCTCGGCGACAGGAACCGCGACCGAGGGCGTCGGCACCGGCCGGGTGGGCGGTGTTCCGGCCCGCCTGCCGCAGCAAGCGTGAGCGGGCGGCCCGCGGGTAGCCGCCGGGTACCGGTCCTCAGGGCTGTACGCCGGGTCGGCTGCGGCGCTTGACAGGCCGGACGTCTCCTGGGAGGTGCACACCATGACCCCGTCGAACCCGGCTTCCGATCCCGATCCGCGCAGGGGCAGCGCCCCGCCGGGCGAAACTCCGGCGGGGGAGTCGAGCACCGGCTCCGGGGCGGGCCCGTACAGGCCCCTCTCGCGCGGCTGGGGCAAAGGGCCGCTCATCGTGATCTGTCTGGTCGCCCTGGTGGTCGCCCTGTTCTTCCTCGTCTACGCCATCGTCCTGATCATCTGAGCCCCGCCACTCCGGGAGGCGATCGAAGCATGTCGCCGGAAACCGAAATCCATGGGACGGCCTCCGGAGCCGGCAGCGGCGCCGACTGCCGGCTGTTGCTCGTGCGCCATGCGAAGGCGGAGCCCAAAGGGCGCACGGACGACTTCGAACGGAAGCTGAGCGCTCGGGGGCGCGCCGATGCGGCCGAGACCGGCCATTGGCTGGAGCAGTCTCCGTACAGGCCCGAGCTGGTGCTGTGTTCGCCGGCTCGTCGGGCGCGCAAGACGTGGCGGCACGCCGAGCCGGCGCTGACCGACCGGCCGGCCACCGTGTATGACGAGCGGCTCTACAACGCGGGTCCGAGCGAGTTGGTCGCCACCCTCGCCGACCTGGGCACGGGCCTCGGCGTTCTCGCTCTCGTCGGCCACAACCCCGGTCTCCACCAACTGGCCTCGGCCCTGTGCGGCAGGGGGCCGTCGGAGCTGCTGGAACGCCTGAGGGCGGCATTCCCCACGGCAGGTGTCGTCGTCGTGGACTGCGTCGGCGGATGGGACGGGCTGGCCCCGGGCCGAGGCACCCTCATCGACTTCTGGGCCCCGGACCGCCGTCATCACGCGACATGACCTGAGACCCGCGTCGAGGCCGCCCCGGAGTGGGGAGGGGACGCGGGTCGGCGCCACGCCTTGTCCTCCAGGTGGGAGCCGAGCATCCGGCCCATGCGGAGGCCGCCGTTCACCGTCCAGGCTGAGCAGAAGGAGCCACGTTGGACCGACGGGCGTCGGGGCCTCAGCGCCCGCCTCTGCGACCTTCAGGACCAGGCACGGGCAGGACCAGGCAAGGGCGGCCCCATCGCCCTGACAAGGCTGATGAATCAGACGTACTGGGCGCGGTGGAGGAGGCTGTGCAGGCCGTGGGCGCGCAGGGCTGCGCGGGCGGCGTTCGCGCCGGGCGCGCCGTGGACGCCGCCGCCGGGGTGGGCCGCCGCGGAGGCGAGGTAGAGGCCCTTGACGGGGGTCTCGGGGCGGCCGGTGCCCGGGGTCGGGCGGAAGACGGCCTGCTGGTGGAGAGCGGTGGTGCCGTTGTTGATGGCGCCGTTGTGGAGGTTCTCGTTCATGGCCTGCAAGGTGGTGGGAGCCAGGATCCGGCGGGAGCCGATCAGCGCGCGGAAGCCGGGCGCGTACCGCTCCACCTGGGCTTCGACGCGGTCGGCCAGGGCCTTCTGTTCGCGGGCGTCCCAGCGGCCGGTGATTCCGTCGGGGCCGGCGTCGGCGCTGATGTGCTGGGGGAGGTGGGTGTAGGCCCAGGCGGATTCGGTTCCGGCGGGTGAGCGGGTGGGGTCCGCGGTGGTCATCTGGCCGAACAGGGCGAAGGGCTGGTCGGGGACGTGTCCCACGGCGAGTTGCGCGGCGTAACGGGTCAGGCCGTCGACGCCGTCGGCCAGATGGACCGTTCCGGCTCCGGCGGCCTGCGGCGCCGTCCAGGGCACGGGTCCGGTCAGCGCCCAGTCGACCTTGAAGGTCGCGAAGTCCCACTGGAACCGATCCAGATCCCGCAGGAGGCGGGCGGGCAGGTGCTCCTCGCCGACGAGCTCCCGGTAGAGGGCAGGCGCCGAGGTGTCGGCCAGAACGGCCCGCCGCGCGCCGATCCGCTCCCCGCCCGCGCTGACCACCCCTACGGCTCTGCCGCCGCGTACGGAGACGGAGGCGACCCGTTCCCCGCAGCGCAGGACCCCGCCCTTGCGCCGCAGCCGGCTCACCAGGGCCGCGGTGAGAGCGCCGGCGCCACCGACCGGCACGGGGAAGCCGTGGCTCTGTCCGAGCATGGACATGAGCCAGCCGAAGCCGCCGCTCCCCGCAGCTTCGGGGGCGAGGTCCGCGTGCAGGGCGTTCCCGGCGAGGAGGAGCCGCCCGCCTTCCCCGGCGAACGTCTCCTCGCCCAGACGTCGCACCGGCAGTGCCAGGTTCCGGGCCAGCCGCAACCCCCCGGCGGCCCGGAGTTTCGCCGCGAGGCGCAGTCCCGACCGCAGCGGAGGGAACGGGGTGAACAGCGACGACACCAGGTCCGGCCCGATGCGGCCCCAGACGTCGTACATGCCCCGCC
The DNA here is from genome assembly GCF_044331325.1 of Streptomyces sp. NPDC017246. Taxonomy (NCBI): domain Bacteria; kingdom Bacillati; phylum Actinomycetota; class Actinomycetes; order Kitasatosporales; family Streptomycetaceae; genus Streptomyces; species Streptomyces sp. NPDC017246. The sequence goes on from NZ_JBIRMW010000003.1 coordinate 25,136, forward strand.
ACGCGTCGCCATCGGTTCCCGCGAAGCCGTTCAGCCCGGCCGAGGTCTCCTCCACCCGCCGCTCCAGTACGGCGCACCGGCCGTTCAGGAGGGGGTGGGCGAGCACGCGCGGCGCGTGGCTCCACCGCAGCCCTTCGGCCGCGAGGTCGAGGCCGGCGAGGACGGGGGAGGCGGCGGCCAAGGGGTAGAAGGCGCTGAAGACGTCCGTCACGTAGTCGGGGTGGACCGCCCGGTCGCTGCGCACGGCGCCTCCCGGCTCCGGCTGTGCTTCCAGGACCTCCACGCTCCAGCCGGCGTCGGCCAGCAGGTTCGCGGCCACCAGGCCGTTGGGGCCGGACCCGATCACCACCGCGTCAGGCATGACGTGTCCCCACGCCGTCCCGTTCCACCAGCTTGGCCAGGCGGGCGAGCATGCCCCGGTGGCGGATCTGCAGCAGTGCCTCGCTCGCGGGATTGTGCAGGACCCCGCCCGGGCCGCGCAGCGGGTGCTCGTCGCAGACGACGAGTGTCTCCTCGCCCCAGGGACGGAGCTGGATGAAGATCCGTGCACTCCCCAGCCCCTTGGCCATCGCCTCCAGCTCCAGTTCCCTGCCCGGCTCCGCGTGGCGGACGGTGGTCACGCTCTGAGCCGACCACGGGCCGAGCCGGACCGTGTAGCGCAGACGCGACCCGATCGCGGGCCAGTCGGGATCGAGCGGCGCCGACTCCGAGGGGCCGACGACCCACTTCCCGTACTGGCTCGGGTTCGCGAGGACGGCCCAAACCGCATACGGAGGGCGCCGGATCAATTGGTGACGGACGGCCATGAATGATCTCCTCCCGGATACGGACGGGAACAGTGGGCGCAGTGGTGCCCGAGGGGCACGGGCGGGGGCCTACTGGTGGGCGCTGGGGACGGCGAGGGGCTCTTCCGGAGCGGTCTTCCTGGCTTCTTCCATCTTCTCGCCGAGCTCGGTGAGGCGCTTGCGGCCCATGGCCTTACGGACGTCGGGGAACCACTCCTTCTCCTCCTCCTCGACATGGTGGCGGACGTTCTCCATCAGGACGGACATCTTCGCGTCGAAGCGCTCGTCGGCCGGGTCGAGATCCTTGAGTTCGGACAGCATCCACAGCACGACGTGGTGCTCCTCCACGCTTTCCAGGACGTGGTCCTTGCGGTCGGGGGCGGCTTCGCGGGCAGCGGGGTAGAAGATCCGCTCCTCGATCCAGGTGTGGGTGGTGAGTTCCGCGATCACCCTGTCGGCGATCCTGCGCTTCTCGGTGTGGGCGTTCTCCCCGGCTTTCTCGAAGCGCTTGAAGAGCTTCTCCACCGTCTTGTGATCTTCCTTGAGCAGTACGATCCCGTCCACAGCGCTTCCTCACGTCTGTTCACCGGGGGACGGCTCGTGCCGCCCCGCAGGCGTGTACCCGCATGATGCGGTGCCAGTCGGCCGTGACATGCGCTTACCTCGGAATGACGACCGGATTGGACCGTACGCCGAACCCATGGGGGAAACGTCTCGGCAGTGCGTCGTGCTCCCTTGGGCCGCCTGGGGGCGACACCGGTGACGGCGGTCGCGCCACCGGGGTGCCGGGCGGGCGGCCAAGATCGGTGGGCGACCTGAAGCGGTTCAAGCACTTCATCGAGCGGAAGGTTGTCGGTTCATCGGCGGCCGCTTCTGCTGGTCAGCAACCGCCCGAGAGGCCAGGTGGTGATCAGCCGGTCCGTTCCGAGGCCGATCCGGGCCGCGCGTGCGTAGCCTGTGCTCCGCCAGTGCAGCTGCTCGGGGGCGTGGGCGTCGGTGTCCACGGCGAAGCGGCAGCCTCCGGCGGCGGCCCGCACGAGCAGGTCGTCCGGGGGGTCGCGCCGCTCGGGCCGGCAGTTGATCTCCACCGCGGTACCGGCCTCCGCGCACACGGCGAACACGGCCTCGGCGTCGAAGCGGGACTGCGGGCGCCCCCGGCCGGTGATGATCCGTCCCGTGCAGTGGCCCAGGACGTCGACGTGCGGGTTGCGCACCGCGGCCACCAGGCGGGCGGTCATCGGTCCGGGTTCCGAGCGGAGCTTGGAATGTACGGATGCCACGACGATCTCGAGTCGGCCGAGCAGTTCCTCGTCCTGGTCGAGTGAGCCGTCTTCGAGGATGTCGCACTCGATGCCGGTGAGCAGTCGAAAATCCGGGCCCATCGTGGAGTTCACGGCGGCTACGGCCTCCAGTTGGCGTTCGAGCCGCTCGGTGCTCAGTCCGTGGGCGATCGTCAGTCGCGGAGAGTGATCGGTCAGAACGGCCCATCGGTGGCCCAGGGCACGAGCCGCGTCGGCCATGTCCTCGAGGGGGCTGCCGCCGTCCGACCAGTCGGAGTGCAGGTGGCAGTCCCCGGTGCTCCCGGCCGCGAGGTCCCAGCCGGCAAGGGTTTTCGGGTCGGCTTCGGCCTGCAGATGGGCGAGGTAGCTCGGTACCGCTCCGGTCGACGCATGGGCGATCACCTCGGCGGTGACGGGGCCGACCCCGCGCAGTCGTCCGACCTGCGCGGCGTCCACCGGGCCCGGCGGCAGGTCACGGACGGCGTCGGCCGCCGTGTGGAAGGCCCGCACCCGGTACGGGGACGCCCCACGCCATTCGAGGAGGAAGGCGATCCGTCGCAGGGCCTCGTCCGGGGTCACGGCAGGGGGGTTCCGCCGGTGGCGTTGACGATCTCGCCGGTGATGTAGGAGGCCTGGTCGGAGGCGAGGAAGACGTACGCGGGTGCCATTTCCGCCGGTTGTGCGGGCCGGCCCAGTGGCGACTGCTCGCCGAACTTCGACGGGTCGGGCATCGTCGCGGGGATCAGCGGGGTCCATACCGGTCCGGGGGCCACGGCGTTCGCCCGGATGCCTCGCTCGGCGAGCATCTGGGCGAGGCCGTGGGTGAAGGAGATGATCGCGGACTTGGTCATGGCGTAGTCGAGGAGGTGCGGGCTGGGCCGGTAGCCCTGCACGGAGGCGGTGTTGATCACGGAGCCGCCGCGCGGCATGTGAGCCAGGACGGCCTTGGTGAGCCAGAACATCCCGTACAGGTTGGTCTTCATCACCCGGTCGAACTGCTCGGTGGTGATCGCCTCGATGCCGTCCGGCTGGGCCATCTGGTAGGCGGCGTTGTTGACGAGCACATCGACGCCGCCCAGCTCGCTCACGGCCGTCTCGGCGAGGGCGGTGCACTCGCCCTCGTGCCGGATGTCGCATACGACGGCTACCGCCCTGCGGCCGGCCCGGCGGATCAGACGGGAGGTCTCCTCGGCCTCCTCGGTTTCCTCGGGCAGGTGGGTGAACACGACGTCCGCGCCTTCCCGTGCGAAGGCGAGGCAGACGGCCCGGCCGATCCCGGAGTCCCCTCCGGTGACCAACGCCTTGCGGTCGTGCAGCAGTGCGTGGCCCCGGTAGGTTTCCTCTCCGTGATCGGGGCGGGGATCCATCGCCTCGGTCGAACCGGGGTGCTCCTGGTCCTGTGCGGGAAACGGGGGCCGCGGGTACAGCCCCAGCGGATCGACCAGGTGGGACTGCTCGTGGGAGGACATCGCGATCTCCTTTCCGGCACTGGCGGGTGGGGCGATGCTCAGGAAGAGGGCGGATACGGAGCAGCCTTGAGGCGGCGTGCCAGATGCGCGGTGTTCGCGGCGAGGGTCCTGGTCGTCGCGGCGGTCTTCTCGGGGGTCTTGTCGAGGTCCTGGTAGTCGGTGCCCTGCATGGCTTCGCCGACCCAGTAGGTGACGGCGTTCGGGGCCAGGGAGAATCCGACGTCGTTGAGGCCCTGGAAGAGTTCGGCGCTGACGTGATGAGCGCCGTCCTCGTTGCCGACGACGCACACGGCCGCGGCCTTGCCGTAGGTGAGCATGCGGCCCTCGTCGTCGCTCACGCCCTGCTCGGCGTTGAGGCGTTCCAGGACACGCTGGGCGAGGCTGGAGGGGTGGCCGAGCCAGATGGGTGTGGACAGGATCAGAATGTCGCAGCCCAAGACGGTGTCGCGAATGTCCGGCCAGGCGTCGTCGTCGCCCATGTCGACCTCGATGCCCGGTTTGACGTCGTGGTCGGCGATCCGGATCACCTTCCCGGTGACGCCGTGATCGGCCAGGGCGGTCATGGTCTGCTCGGCCAGCAACTGCGAGCTGGACCGTTTCGGCGACGGGGAGAGGCTGCAGACCAGCGCGACAGCACGCAGCGGTGTGGTCTCGTTGGTGGTGTCCATGTGATCCGGCTACCCCGATGGGCCTCACGTATCCGCCGTTCCTGGTGATACCCGCCCATCGGGTCTGCAGCGCCTGCCCGCCGATGCCCAGCCGGTCGAGAGTCGGCTTCCGAACACTTCATTCGGAGCCAATGAATACCTGTGTTCGCGGCCTGAGATTTTAGCGACCATCGCCGAGAGGATTCTTTCCAGCGGCACGCAGGGAGAAATGTTTGACGCCCGCTTGCTGTGGTGACGTGCTACTGTCGAAGTCGGTTGCAGTTTTGGTACCCAAAAACTTCAAGCTCTTCCGTCGGCCGCGTGCCATGCAGAATTGCTTGGTATTTCCGGCCATTTCCCGGAGGGCATCATCGCGGCGACATGGCATCCGTACGGTACGGATGTCGGCGTACTGCCCTGAGGAGATATGACATGGCCGCTGGCACTGTGAAGTGGTTCAACGCGGAAAAGGGTTTCGGCTTCATCGAGCAGGACGGTGGCGGCCCTGACGTGTTCGCCCACTTCTCGAACATCGCCGCCCAGGGCTTCCGCGAGCTGCAGGAGGGCCAGAAGGTCACCTTCGACATCGCGCAGGGCCAGAAGGGCCCGACGGCCGAGAACATCGTCTCCGCCTGACGCTCGCGCGTAATACGACGTAGCTGGGGCCCGCATCCCTCGGGGTGCGGGCCCCAGCTGTGCGCGTTTCCAAGGTTCCGCACGCTTACCTGCACCCCCGCACGCGTACCTGCGCAACCGCACCTCGGTCGCTCGCCCGCTTGAATCGACAGTTCCTGTCCCTGGGGCGAGCCTCCCGTTTCCACATTCTATTCGGCCCGTGCTTGTTATTCCCTAAGCTGTCCATCCGCTGGCGGAATTCCTCGATACGCGCCGTATCAAGGAAGGTTCTGAATGAACCCCACACGCACGGACAGCCGTTCCTCCCGAGGCCGCCGCAACGGCGGCCGTCCCTATGAGTCCCCCGCCGGCTCCGGTCGGGGTAGTCGCTTCGGTTCGTCCGCACCGAGCCGTTCCGGCGGCCCGAGCCGTTCCGGCGGTCACGGCCGTCGGCCCGCCGCAGTTCAGGGCGAGTTCGCCCTGCCGAAGACGATCAACCCGGCCCTGCCCCCCGTCGAAGCGTTCAGCGACCTCGACATGCCGAACGTTCTCCTTGGCGCGCTCACCGCGCAGGGGGTCTCCGTCCCGTTCCCCATCCAGGGCGCGACACTGCCGAACTCCCTGGCGGGCCGTGACGTCCTCGGCCGTGGTCGGACCGGCTCCGGCAAGACGCTCGCCTTCGGCCTGGCTCTGCTGGCCCGCACCGCGGGACGGCGCGCCGAGCCGCGCCGGCCGCTGGCGCTGGTCCTAGTCCCCACCCGAGAGCTGGCCCAGCAGGTCACCGACGCTCTGACCCCGTACGCCCGCGCCGTGAAGCTGCGCCTGGCCACCGTCGTCGGCGGAATGCCGATCGGCAGGCAGGCGAGCACGCTTCGCGGGGGAGCCGAGGTCGTCGTGGCCACCCCCGGCCGTCTCAAGGACCTCATCGACCGCGGTGACTGCCGCTTGAACGAAGTCGCGATCACCGTCCTGGACGAGGCCGACCAGATGGCCGACATGGGCTTCATGCCAGGTCACCGCGCTCCTGGACCAGGTCCGCCCCGAGGGTCAGCGGATGCTGTTCTCCGCGACCCTGGACCGTAACGTCGACCTCCTGGTCCGCCGCTACCTTGCCGACCCCGTCGTCCACTCCGTCGACCCCTCCCAGGGCGCGGTCACGACGATGGAACACCACGTCCTGCACGTGCACGGCGCCGACAAGCACCGGCTGACCACCGAGATCGCGGCCCGCGAAGGCCGGGTGATCATGTTCCTGGACACCAAGCACGCCGTGGACCGCCTCACCGAGGACCTCCTCGCAAACGGTGTCCGGGCCGCAGCCCTGCACGGCGGGAAGTCGCAGCCGCAGCGCACCCGCACCCTGGCGCAGTTCAAGACGGGGCACGTCACCGCCCTGGTCGCGACGAACGTCGCGGCTCGCGGCATCCACGTCGACAACCTCGACCTCGTCGTCAACGTGGACCCGCCCACCGACCACAAGGACTACCTGCACCGCGGCGGCCGTACGGCGAGGGCAGGCGAATCAGGCAGTGTCGTCACCCTTGTCACCGCCAACCGGCGCCGCGACATGACCCGCCTCATGGCGGCGGCCGGGATCGTGCCCCGGACCACCCAGGTCCGCTCCGGCGAGGAAGCGCTCCGCAGGATCACCGGCGCGCGGACCCCCACAGGAATCCCTGTGACGATCACCGCGCCGCCCGCCGAGCAGCGCAAGCGCGGTGCGGGCTCCCGTGGCCGGCGCGGTCCCGGCTCGGGTGTTCGGCGCGTCGGCGGGCAGCGGTCGGCCACCGGGACGGTGGCCTGAGCGCCCCGCAATCCGAAAGCCGACCCATCACTTCAGGAGGCCCGTTGTGACGCTCGTCCGGATGCCGCACCGCCCGAAGCCCCCCACCCCTGCGCTCGCGACGGTGGCCGACACCGTGTACACGGCCGGACTGCGGGTCGGCGACGACATGACCGTCGAGGTGGCCCTGTCCGTCATGGCCGGAGCCGGGACCGGACACCTGCTCGTCTGTGACGACGACGGCCAGCGCACCGGACTCGTCACCCGGGCGCAGCTTGCCACCGTCCGCGACAGTCCCGCCTACACGGACCGGATCCAGTTGCGTGACCTCTCCGGTGACGGCGGGGCGCACACCTCGGCCGCCGCCCTGAGGGCCGCGCGGCCGCCACGTCCCCGTGCGTTCGTCACCTCCTGCGCCACGGGTGAACAGGACGCCACCCCGGGCGCCCCCACGCCCGTCCTCGTCCTCGCGTGAACCGCCTCACCACGGCGGATCCATCCCCTTCCTCTCCCTGTGAGGCATCGTGCGCTGTGTCATCGCCCGCTTCCCCTTCGACCTCACCAAGAGCGGCGTCCTGGAGACCATGAAGGGCGTCAAGCCCGAGGAGGTCGTCGGCGAGTCCGTGATCATCGGCCGCCGCACCTACCCCGTCAAGCAGGTCGGCCAGATCGTCACGCGTCAGGACCGACGCGACTTCAGTGCCGGTGAGGTGCTCCGCGCCATGGCCAAGCTCGGCTTCACCTGTCGCGGCCTGCCCCAGGACACCGCGCCCGCCCGCGGCCTCGACCCCCTCCAGCACGCCTCAGCGATGCTCGGCACTCCGACGGCGGCGTGACCGAGGCCCACGCGACCGTGAGCTGACCATCGGACAGTCAAGAGGGCCCGCCCGGCACCCGCCGGGCGGGCCCTCTCGCGTACCGGTGGAGGGGGCCACGGTGTGCGGTGGCCGCCCGGCGGCGACCGGTCCGTGTCACTGCCCAAGGTCCATTACCTATCCATCAGACATGCGGAAATCTATCTTGGCGGGAGTAGACATTGCATGGTGTCGTGGTTATGGTTTCTCTCGTAGCCCATAGAGACCACAGGGCCTGGCAGAGACGAACTGCCGGCAGGCATTACAAGTAGTCGCAGTTGGCAAGATCGGTGCGGCGGTGGAGTTTCGAAGCCAGGAATGTGGCAGGACGGCGACGGGACTGACGGCCGGACCGGGTGGCCCGCAGTGGATCAGTACCCGCAGTATGCGGTAGCCGTAGTAAGTAGTGGATCACCGAGGAGGAACGGAGGAGCTCACGCCATCAGGATCGCCCGGGCGGGAAGTGAACCCGGGTGCCGCAGGACATCGATAGTGAGGTGGTCTACGGTCAAGCGACAACGATCCCCGCATACCCGACATTGTTCCGGTCGGGCACGCGGACACAGAACGCCGGCGCAGTGTCAGGGCCGGCAGGTGGTGTAGTAGTTCCTTCGGGGCCCTGGTGCCGGTACGGCGCCAGGGCCCCTCAACGCGTTTCACAGAGAGGTGCAAATGACAGCAGATGACTCGTTCGGGCGTCTCGACGACGACGACTACCCCGCCTACACCATGGGTCGGGCCGCCGAAATGCTTGGCACCACCCAGGGCTTCCTCCGCGCCATCGGCGAAGCCCGCCTCATCACCCCGCTGCGCTCGGAGGGCGGCCACCGCCGCTACTCCCGCTACCAGCTGCGCATCGCGGCCCGCGCCCGCGAACTCGTCGATCAAGGCACCCCCATCGAGGCCGCCTGCCGCATCATCGTCCTCGAAGACCAGCTCGAAGAGGCCCAGCGCATCAACGAGCAATACCGCCGCGCAGCCACATCCGCACCGCCGGACCCGGCTTGAGCTGAGTCCGTTCGTCGTCGGCATCGACCGACGGTGCGCCCCGATGACCTGGCGGTCGAACGCTTCGACGTGAGGTTGCGGAGACCGGGAACCTCGCCTCCGTCTCTGAGTCTCGCCACCTGCCTGCACGCCACCGGGCGCCATCATGAGGCACCGGCGTGCGTCGGCAGGGAACGACGAGCCGCACGGCGCAGACCTGGCATCTTCGAAGAAGAATGGTGAGACCCGCCCCCCCCGCAAGAGGAAGGGCATGGGCGCCGCCGATCTGGACCAGGGCGGTTGCGAATGCAGCCCGCCCGCCCCCAGGCTTCGGAGGCGGGCGGACAGGCTGCGTGGCCGGCGCGGGTGGGGCCGGCCGAACTGGCCCGGAGGTCAGCTCAGACGCGGCCGTCGGAGGCGCCGGGCGGCATCGGCCAGGCCTCCTGTGCTCCCGAAGGCGTACCTGTCGGACCGGGAGCGCCCCTCGTCCCCGGAGCCTCCCGGACCGGCGCGTCGGACGGCGTGAGTGTGTCGCCGCGGGTCGGACCGCCAGAGGTGTCCGAAGGCCGCACGCGGCCACGCCAGCCGCCGGTCTCGTGACCGTGATCCTCGATGAAGCCCTTGAACCGCTTGAGGTCGCCCTTGACCCGTCGGTCCAGGATGCCGAGCACGTCAGCCGCCTTCTCGGCCATGCCGTCGGCTTCCACGTGCATGGCGAGACTCACCTGGGTGTGACCTTCGTCGAGCCCTTGGAAGGTGACGACGCCCTTCTGCTTCACGTCGCCGCCGACGGTGCGCCACGAGATGCGCTCGTCGGCCAGCTGGTCGACGATCTCCGTGTCGAACTCGCGCCGGACGCCGGCGATCTTGGTCTGCCAATGGCAGTGCCGGTCGTCGACCTGAGTGACGTCCTCGACGCCTTCCATGAAATGGGGGAATTCCTCGAACTGCGTCCACTGGTTGTAGGCGTTCCGCACGGGAACGTCCACGTCGATCGTCTGCTTCACCATGCTCATGTCGTGCCTCCTGCCTGTGTCGTGAACAATTCGGTGTCGTTCCGCGCGTACCCGGCGAGACCGACCCCAACCCAAGGGCCCCATCCGGAGTTTCCCGCTCCGGTTCCTGTCCGCCGTCCGCATCCGATGCCCTTCGGGCCGTCTCACCCCCACCCCTTTGCTGTCCGGGCAGCGTCGTCCTTGGAGCCCTGGGCCGCTCCGCCGGGCAGCCGGTGGACGAGAGTGAAGCGATGCTTCACCCGGGCGTGTTCGACCCCTGCGGCGTCACTTATGCGCGCCGTCACGTCGTAGGTGCCGCAGTGGGCGCGGCCGAGGGGCAGCCGTTCGGGCGGCAGCCGAATCTCGTACGGGCCTCCGGCGCGGAAACTGCCCAAGGCGCTTCGCGTGCCCACGGGATCCTCGCCCTCGCCGACCCTGATGGTTTCGAAGATCAGGCCGTCGGTGTCCGCACCCAGCCGGAAGGTCAGCGCGATGCTGACCACAGAGCCCCCCGGTAGTTCGTACGGAATGTCGCCACCTGGGCCTTCGAGGGGCACGGTGAACGTCCCCAGCTCGCCGGAGACGAGCGTCAACGCCATCAGTTCGACGGTTGGCTCGGCGCGTCCACTGCCGTCCTCGGGGGAGGAGCGCGACATGGAGGAACCGGAGGTACGGGTTGCGGGCGGCATGGGAATCAACTCCGCGAGGTGGGTGCGAGGCCCTGCCGGTTCCGGCTGTCGACAACCACCGCAGGTCGGCAGCGCTCCGACAACGAGGGTGGCCATCTCGCGTTGCGCGGCGCCGGCGAGTGTCCCGCCCCGGCGGACGCAGGGCGTCCGGGGTCATGAGGCCACGTGCGGTGGTCATGGCCGGTCACCCTCGTACGGGTCGTGGCGAGGCCTTCTCACGGCGGATGCCCGCTGCTCGATCCCACAACCGTCGGAAGACGCGGTTCTTCGCTCCCCTCCGCGACGGATGCATGAAGCCGTGGAGAACGGGCAACCGCCAGGGGCAACGAAGGTCACGTGCGCTGAGGACGGCCCGACGGACTTCGGCAGCACTCGGAGGTGGCGTCATGGTTCCCCTGCTTCTCGTCCTGCTGGTGATTCTGATCCTCTTCGGCGCGGGCTTCGCGCTCGACGTGCTGTGGTGGATTGCCATTGCCGTACTCGTGTTGTGGCTGCTGGGGTTCCTGATGCGGAGCGGCAACAGCCGCTGGTACAGGTGGTGACCTGGATTCGATGTGCGGCTGGCTGTGTGGACGGACGGGGTCGACGGCTTCGTGCACGCCCCCTCGACGCGGGAAGCGGCACGACGTACCGCGGCGTCCGATCCGAAGGGTTCCCGAGGCCCGTGATCGGCTCGGCCCGGTGCTGACGGGGCACGAGGGGGCGAGGGTGGCCCGGCCAACATGAGGAGTCCTTCGGCGGCGGCGGTGGCCCTCCGTCGTCACCGCGGAGGGAGCGACGGGTGTCCGTCGGAGCCCGGAGAGAAGAGTGCCCATTCCATACGGTTCGAAGCGATCTCCCGGGGAAACCGCGACCGGTGTGGGTCGACCGGTTTGGGCCCTTGCCGCACTCAGCTCGCCCGAGCCGCGAACGACGGGGACAGCGGTACGCCCCGCAGGGAGGCAACGTGTCACTCGACGGCAGGAACGTACTCATCCTCACGACGAACTACGGGACGGAGCAGGACGAGTTGACGAAGCCGGCGGCCGTTCTGCGTGAGGCCGGCGCCCGGGTCACGATTGCCGCGCAGAAGGACGACGCGGTCCAGACCCTCGTATCGGACCGCAGGCCGGGCGCTCTGGTCCCGCCGGACACGACCCTGGCGAAGACGACGGCGGACGGATTCGCCGCCGTGGTCGTACCCGGCGGCACCGTGAACGCCGACCGGTTGCGGACGGACGGAGACGCCCGACGTCTCGTCTCGGCCTTCGCCGAGGCCGGCAAACCCGTCGCCGCGATCTGTCATGGACCCTGGCTGCTGGTGGAGAGCGGGCTGGCCAAGGCCCGCGAACTCACGTCGTACCCGTCGCTCCGCTCCGACCTCGAGAACGCGGGCGCCACATGGCTGGACCAGGAGGTCGTCGTGGACACCTCCGGGCGCCATCCCCTCATCACCTCCCGCAGGCCTGGAGACCTCGACGCCTTCGCTTCGGCGATCGTCGACGCCCTCGACACCGGAAAGCGCGAATGACACCACGCAAAGCGAGGGCCGCCGCCGCGACGACCGTGAGGGGCAGGGTGATGCCGATCAACCGCCTCGGTCCGGCCGGGCACGGAACCCGAAGGGCCGGTTCAGTGCGAGGCCGGCGCCCCTGAGGGAGACGATCACGCAGAGTTCGGTGATGTGCTCGGCCCAGACGCGGTTCGCCACGACGTGCATCTCCGGCAGCCGGAGCGGCAGCGGTCCGGAGAGCGCTCCGGCCGCCAGGAACACCGCGGCGGCGGGACGGGTCAGCCGGACGGTTCGTCGTGGCCAGGGCGTGCAGGATGGATGGTGTCCTTAGCCCGGCCTTCGAGGCCCGTGCCGGCTTCGCCGGTGTCGCGCGGACCTGCGTGGCGACGACCGGTCTCGTCGGTGGCACGAGGGTCACGACGCGCCCCCGCATCTTTGGTGCGCCGCGTCCGGACGATGCGCCGTACCGCTGCGTGCTGAAGGGGGCTTGAGGTTGCGGCTGCCCCGGCTCGGCCCGCATCTCCCCCTGGCCGTCCCGGTACCGGTGGGGTTGGGAGAGCCCGGCTTCGGTTATCCATGGCCGTGGTCGGTGTCCCGATGGCTGGACGGTGAGGTGGCGACCGTCGAGGCGCTGGCCCATTCGTCCGAGGCCGCAGTCGAATTGGCCGGGTTCCTGACCGCCCTCCAGCGGTTCGAGCCCGAGGAGATGCCGGGCCTGGGCAGCAGCGAGGATCTCACCGTCCGGCCGCTGGCCGCACGGGACCGGGCGACGCGCGCCGCCATCGCGGAGGTCGGGGGCACATTCGATACCGCGGCCATGACCGGGCTGTGGGATGCGGCGCTGAGCGCCCCGGGGTGGGATCGCCCTCCTGTCTGGGTCCACGGTGACTTCCACCATGGCAACCTGCTGACCGTCGACGGCCGTCTCAGCGCGGTCATCGACTTCGGCGGGCTCGGTATCGGCGACCCGGCCTGCGACCTGACGATCGCCTTCACGCTTCTGTCGGCGGGGCCTCGGGCCACCTTCCGCGCCGCGCTCGGCGTGGACGACGCCACCTGGATCCGAGGCCGCGGCTGGGCGCTGGCGACGGCCCTGAACGCATACACCCACTACGCCGCCGTCAACCCCCGAGTGGCCGCGCAGACCACCCGTCAGATCACCGAGGCCCTCATCGGCTAGGGCCCGTCCGGCGGAGCATGGGACCTTCAGCCCTCGGCTGTCAGAGGTACACAGTACGGTCCCTCCATGGCAGCCAGAATCGACCTGACGCTTGATGGTGCGGACGTGCAGGCTCTTGCCGTCTTCTGGAAGACGGCCCTGGGTTACGTCGACGAGCCACCGCCTGCTCCCTTCAGGACACGTGAGGAGTGGTTCGCGCAGTTCGACCTGCCGGAGGACGACTCCGTGGACGACGGCGCGTGGCTCTGTGATCCCGACGGCGTCGGCCCGCGTCTGTGCATCCTCAAGGTCCCCGAGCCCAAGACAGCGAAGAACCGGCTTCACATCGACGTACGAGTGCCAGGACTCGGCAGTTCTGCTGAACGATGGGCACGGATCACGGCGGAGTCCGAGCGCCTGGTGCGAGCGGGCGGGACCGTCCAGGAGAAGTTCGACGGACATCACATCCTGATGACTGATCCAGAGGGCAACGAGTTCTGCGTCGGCGCGGCCCCTGCGTGACGGGTCAGCAGGAAGGAAGCCCCGCCTCCAACCGAGACAACGCCGACTGGTCTCCTGATCCGCCGGACAGGCCCTGGGCGACCGGGGAGCGAGCGGCTCACAGCTCGATGGGGGAGGATGCACCACCGAGGTGCACCTGGCCGTCGCAATGTCGGGAGCCCGAGTCGAACGTGGTCGCGGGGGCCCCGGGCCAGGGCAGGGCGTCGTCGGCGGACGGAAGAGCTCTCGCTCGGGCAACCCACCCGGAGGCCTCGACGTCCCACTCCATGACGGACGGCTGCCGATCACACCGGAGAGAACACGTGGCGAATGAGGACCGGACGACGGACGCGGCGGGCGAGAAGGACCGCGAGAAGTGGATGGCGCGTTTCCAGGTACGGCTCGCCATGCAGCCGGGCGTGGACCGGGCGGTCGTGCTTCAGGCCGTCAAGGAGGTCACGACGCACTGCGCGGAGACGGGGGAGCACCCGCGAGCCGCCTTCGGCGACCCGGACGCCTATGCCGTGCGGACCGCCGAACGATTGGTTCCGGAGGACCGGGCGGCGCGTGCGAAGCGGCGCGACGGCGGGGTGGCCGCGCTCGACTCCGTGCTCCAGCGGGTCAGGGACGTCACCGGCATGTGACCGGTGAAGAGACCTCACGGGCCGCCCCTTCCACGCCGCGCGCGAAGGCCGGGGCGATGTCCTCGGTGCGGTCCCACTTGGCCGGCCCTCCGGTGCACCGGCCTTCTCGCCGTCCGGTCCTCGGGTGGTCTTCCGGTCAGCCCGGGGGCGCCGGGTCGACCGCGAGTGCTGCGGCGACGGTGAAGAGGCGGGCGCAGCGACGGGTCATGGCCTCCGGTGCCTCCTCGGGATGCTTGACCCACCAGCGCACGAGGGTGCTGACCAAGTCCGTCCAGACGTGGCGGAGCGCGTCGGCATCCATGGGGTCGGTGGATCCGGCTGCGCGCAGCAGCTCGGTGGTGCCGTCGGCCGCGAGTGCGTCGATGGCCGCCCAGTAGACCGCCGCCGTCCGGGCGGCCTCACCGCCTGGTGGCAGGGAGCGGTCGTAGAGGACGAACCCTGCGGGCGTTCGGCCCCGGCCGCGTCCGGCCCCGGCCGCGTCCGGCGGGGGCCGCCGGAGTCGCCCCGCCGTACCCGGTCGTACCCGGCCGTCAGGGGACCACCGGCGGTCTCCTTCGGTCGAGAGGATCGTGATGAGCGGCTGAGCGCCGTCGATCGGCGGGCGGGCTCCGCCAGGCGCCCTCCACCGCAGCCACGGCGAGGCGCGGTCGGCCGGATGGAGGGACAATGGCTTCGATGATGACCGTGCTGATCGCAGGCCTGCCCGAGGGCGCCGAGTTGGAATCGGTGCGCGCCCGCGTGCACTCCGGCCCGCACTTCCGCATCGTCGCCCATGCCTACGAGCCCCGGATCGCCCTGGCCCAGGCCCGTGTACTGCTGCCGGACATCGCGGTGATCACCCGCCACCTGCCCCATCCCGAAGCCGATGTCGCCCGCTACCGTCTCCTGCGGGAGCTGCGTGCCCTGGATCCGCCCACCGGGATCGTTCTGCGCAGGGACGCCGGGGAGCCGGACCGGCCGCTGGGCCCGGGCGCCGAACCCCTGGTCGGAGCGATCCACGAGATTCGCCGCGGGGAGCTCGACGCCCTCTGGGAGGCCCTGGTCACGATCGGCCGGCGCCGCGCCACCTGCGACACGGACCCGACGGGGCTCTGACCCTGAGCGGCTCCTCTGGCTGGGGCCGGTATGGCAGGTGTCCAAATGTCCACGGACCCGTCCCAACGGGGTTTGCCGCGACAGTCAGCTTCTGTCCGCGAGGAGGCGCTCCAGCGGCCGCCGTTGGCAGTGGGCCGTGCGAGGGAGTGTCGAGAGCGCGTGCTTGACCTCCGTGGCGTCAGCAACTACCTTGCGGTCAACGTTCACCCATGGCGACCGAGAGGAGGCGACCGACGGATGTACACCTGCTCCGACCTGAGTCGCCTCGCCCACACCACGGTCTGGGTTCCGGGTCGTATCGCGCACGGCTGCTAGTACGCGCCGCACGCCGTTCTGCTGTGCCCTCCGCGGCACCTTCCGCTTGTTCCCACCCCACCCCGCCCCGGCCCCGGCACATCGCTGTCGCGTGCCGCCGCTGCGCGCCCGCTCCCGTCCCGTGGCGCCCCCTGAGCACAGAAAGTTGCCCGAACCTTGGCGAACATGATGAATCGACCGATCTCGCACCGAATCGAAGGCCCATCATGGTAGCCGCGCGGATCACCGTCAACGGGAAAGAGACATCCCTCGCTCCCGCCCCGCCCCACACCACGGTGCTGGACTTCCTGCGGGAACGGGGCCTCACCGGCACCAAGGAAGGCTGTGCCGAGGGCGAATGCGGCGCCTGTTCCGTGCTGGTGGCCCGGCCCGGGGTTCACAAGCCCACCGACTGGGTCGCCGTCAACGCCTGCCTGGTCCCGGCCGCGTCGCTCGACGGTCAGGAGCTCATCACTTCGGAGGGCCTCGCCACGGCGGGCCGGCCCGGCACGGCACCCACCCTGCACCCGGTGCAGGAGGAGATGGCGGTCCGCGGCGGCTCCCAATGCGGCTACTGCACGCCGGGGTTCGTCTGCAGCATGGCCGCCGAGTACTACCGTCCCGACCGCCGGGCGAGCGCGGAGCCGGCCCAGGGCGTGACGGACGGTGCCAACCGCACCGACGTCTTCGACACCGCCCAAAGCCCCAGCCTCAGTCACAGCCCCAGCCACAGCCCCAGCCACAGCCCCAGTCACGGTGACAGCGACAGCACCGACCACGAGCACGGTCCGAACGGCTTCGACCTTCACGCGCTGAGCGGAAACCTGTGCCGCTGCACCGGCTACCGTCCCATCCGCGATGCCGCTTTCGCCGTCGGTACGCCCGTCGCCGAGGACCCTCTCGCCCAGCGCCGCGAGCAGTCCCCGCCCACGCCGGTAGCCACCGACTACGTACAGGACGACAACGCGTTCCTGCGCAGGAACACCCTCGCCGAGACGCTGCGGTTGCTGCGCGAGCACCCCGAAGCGGTGGTGGTCGCCGGATCCACGGACTGGGGCGTGGAGGTCAACATCCGTTCGCGCCGTGCCGGTTGCGTGGTGGCAGTCGACCGTCTGCCCGAACTGCGCGAGCTGCGGGTCGAGCCCGAGTACGTCGAGATCGGGGCGGCGCTGACGCTCACCGAGATCGAGCGTCGCCTCGACGGAGGTGTCCCGCTCCTCGCCGATCTGTTCCCGCAGTTCGCGTCCCGGCTCATCCGCAACGGCGCGACCCTGGGCGGCAACCTGGGGACCGGCTCCCCGATCGGTGACAGCCCGCCGGTACTGCTCGCGCTGGAGGCGTCGCTGGTGCTCACCGACGCCGACGGTGAGCGCGAGGTCCCCCTCGCGGAGTACTTCACCGGCTACCGGCAGAGCGTGCGCCGTCCCGGCGAGCTGATCCGAGCGGTACGGGTCCCGCTGCCGCTGTCGCCGGTCACCGCCTTCCACAAGATCGCCAAGCGGCGCTTCGACGACATCTCCAGCGTCGCGGCCGCCTTCGCGCTCGACATCGAGGACGGGATCGTACGCAAGGCACGCATCGGCCTGGGAGGCGTGGCCGCCACCCCGATCCGCGCCCTCGCGACCGAGTCGGCCCTGGAGGGCAGGCCGTGGGTGGCGGAGACCGTCGAGGCCGCGGCCGAGGTGCTGCGGGTCGAGGGCACCCCCATGGACGATCACCGTGCCAGCGCCGGCTACCGCTCCGCGATGCTCGGCCAGAGCCTGCTGAAGACGTACGCGCAGACCACCGAGGCGGTGTCGTCATGAGTCAACTGTCCCAGCGACCGGAGAAGCCGGTCGTCGGCGTCCCGATGCCGCACGAGAGCGCCGCGCTGCACGTCACCGGCGCCGCGCTCTACACCGACGACCTGGTCCACCGCACCAAGGACGTCCTGCACGCCTATCCGGTCCAGGTCATGAAGGCCCACGGCAGGATCACCGCGCTGCGCACCGAGTCCGCGCTCGCCGTGCCCGGCGTGGTCCGCGTCCTGACCGCTGCCGACGTGCCCGGTGTCAACGACGCCGGCATGAAGCACGACGAGCCGCTGTTCCCCGACACGGTCATGTTCCACGGCCATGCGGTCGCCTGGGTGCTCGCCGAGACCCTGGAGGCGGCCCGGCTCGGTGCGGCGGCCGTCGAGGTGGAACTGGACGAACTGCCCTCTCTGGTCACGCTGCGGGAGGCCATCGAGGCCGGCAGTTTTCACGGCGCACGTCCCGTGATGCTGTCCGGCGACGTCGACGCGGGCTTCGCCGACTCCGCGCACGTGTTCACGGGAGAACTCCAGTTCTCCGATCAGGAGCACTTCTACCTGGAGACGCACGCGGCGCTGGCCCACATCGACGAGGCCGAGCAGGTGTTCGTCCAGAGCAGTACCCAGCACCCTTCCGAGACCCAGGAGATCGTCGCCCACGTGCTCGGGCTGCACAGCCACGAGGTGACGGTGCAGTGTCTCCGGATGGGCGGCGGCTTCGGTGGCAAGGAGATGCAGCCGCACGGCTTCGCGGCCGTCGCCGCGCTCGGCGCCAAGCTGACCGGCCGGCCGGTCCGGGTGCGGCTCAACCGGACTCAGGACCTGACCATGTCCGGCAAGCGGCACGGGTTCCACGCCCAGTGGAAGATCGGCTTCGACGCGGACGGCCGCATCCGGGCCCTGGACGCCACCCTGACCGCGGACGGCGGCTGGAGTCTTGACCTGTCCGAGCCGGTGGTCGCCCGGGCGCTGTGCCACATCGACAACACCTACTGGATTCCGAACGCGCGCGTCGCCGGCCGCATCGCCAGGACCAACAAGGTCTCCAACACGGCCTTCCGCGGCTTCGGGGGACCGCAGGGCATGCTCGTGATCGAGGACATCATGGGCCGGTGCGCACCGCTGCTCGGCCTGGATCCGATGGAGCTGCGGGAGCGCAACTTCTACCGGCCGGGGCAGTCGACCCCGTACGGTCAGCAGGTCGTCCAGCCCGAACGGATCTCCGCCGTCTGGCGGCAGGTCCAGGACGACGCGGGAATCGCCGACCGCAAGCGTGAGATCACCGCCTTCAACGCCGCGCACCCGTACACCAAGCGGGCGCTCGCGATGACCGGCATCAAGTTCGGGATCTCCTTCAACCTCACCGCCTTCAACCAGGGCGGCGCGCTGGTGCTGATCTACAAGGACGGCTCGGTCCTGATCAACCACGGCGGCACCGAGATGGGGCAGGGTCTCCACACCAAGATGCTGCAGGTGGCGGCGACCACGCTGGGCATCCCGCTTCCCAAGGTGCGGCTGGCCCCGACGCGTACCGACAAGGTGCCCAACACCTCGGCCACGGCCGCGAGCGCGGGCACGGACCTCAACGGCGCGGCGGTGAAGAACGCCTGCGAGCAGCTGCGCGAGCGGCTGCTGCAGGTGGCCGCCACCCAACTGGGTTCGAGCGCCTCGGACGTACGCATCGTCGAGGGCGTCGCCCGCGCCCTGGGCAGCGACCGGGAGCTGGCCTGGGACGACCTCGTGCGCACCGCGTACTTCCAGCGGGTGCAGTTGTCGGCGGCCGGTTTCTACCGCACCGAGGGCCTGCACTGGGACGCGAAGGCGTTCCAGGGCACACCGTTCAAGTACTTCTCCCACGGCGCCGCCGCGGCCGAGGTCGAGGTGGACGGTTTCACCGGCGCGTACCGCATCCGTCGGGTGGACATCGTGCACGATGTCGGCGACAGCCTGTCCCCGATGATCGACATCGGTCAGGTCGAGGGCGGCTTCGTGCAGGGCGCGGGCTGGCTGACGCTCGAGGACATGCGCTGGGACGCCGGCGACGGGCCGAACCGCGGCCGGCTGCTGACCCAGGCCGCGAGCACGTACAAGCTGCCCAGCTTCTCGGAGATGCCCGAGGAGTTCCACGTCAGGCTGCTGCAGAACGCCACCGAAGAGGGCGCCGTGTACGGGTCCAAGGCGGTGGGGGAGCCTCCGCTCATGCTGGCGTTCTCGGTGCGAGAGGCGCTGCGGCAGGCCGCCGCCGCGTTCGGCCCGAGCGGGGTCAGCGTCGAGTTGGCGTCGCCCGCGACGCCTGAGGCGGTGTACTGGGCGATTCAGGCGGCCCGCCGCGGTGACGCCTCCCGGAACGACGAGGCCCCGCACGGCCACACCGGCAACGGGTCTGCCGCCGACGGCACGACCCGCACCGAGGCGGAAGCGCTGAGTGGTGCCTGACATGACGTGGGTCGCCGCGGTCACCCGGCTGCGAGCACGCCGGGAGCCCGGCGTGCTGGTGACCGTCGCGACCGTGCGCGGCCACGCACCCCGCGACGCCGGGGCGAAGCTCGTGGTGGGGCGGACCGAGACATGGGGCTCGATCGGTGGCGGCAATGTCGAGGCGGTCGCGATCGACCGGGCACGGGAGATGATCGCCTCGGCCGAACCCGAGCCGGAACTGCTCGACTTCGCCCTGAACGACAAGGTGACCAACCAGCACGGCGTGCAGTGCTGCGGCGGCACGGTGTCGGTGCTGCTCGAACCACTCCCGGTGGTACGAGCGGTGGCCATCTTCGGTGTCGGGCACGTCGGAATGGAACTGGCACGCATCCTCGCGCGCCAGGACCTCGACCTCCATCTGATCGACACCCGCTCCGACCTCCTCGCCGGGAAGCGGCTCGACGTGCTGGCGGACGCGGTGGCCCGGATCCATGTGCACCACACACCGCTGCTGCCCGAGGAAGTGCTGGAGGAGCTGCCGCACGGCACCCACGTCCTGATCATGACTCATGATCACGCCGAGGACGCGGCTCTGTGCGACGCCGCCCTGCGCACCAGCCATCTCGGCTCGATCGGGCTGATCGGGTCGGCGGCCAAGTGGGGACGCTTCCGCAGACGCCTCGTCACCGAGGGCGGTCACGCCGAGTCCACCATCGACCGGATCAAGACCCCGATCGGGCTGGGAGACATCACCGGCAAGGAACCCGCGACGATCGCCGTGAGCGTCGCCGCCGATCTGCTGCGCACCTTCGAGACCGAGGGGAGCTGACACGCTCCCCGGGTCGACGAGCTGCCCCACGCGTGCGCGTCGGAGATGTACGCGCACGCGTGGGGCGGCCATGGAACCGTCGCCGCCGCCTTGCGGCTCTGCCCTGGTTCACTCCGAGGCACGCGCCGGCTCCGGGGCCGTCAGTCCGTCTCGGCGGTGTTCACGGTGGCCAGGCGCCGGTTGTACTGGATCACGTCGTACTTCTGGTCACCGGTGACCACAATCTCCCGGCGGGTGGGTGTGGCAGGGAAGAAGTCGTCGGCGACCACGGATGTGGGAGCGGCCACGTACGCCTGCCCCTGCGGGAACGCGTACATGGCGAACCGTGTCTGGGCCGAGGCGGTCACCCCCTGGGGGTACTCGGCGGCGCGGGGGTAGGCCGTGGTGTAGACGGAGACCGACTTCGTCCCACTCGCGGGACGGACGATCCGCGCGTTCGGGGCGGGGCGGGTGTTCACGCCCGCCGGGTTGTGGATCCATCCCTTCCGTCCACCGAACCAGATGGCCGTCCAGTCCCCTCGCAGGTCGGCGACGACGAATTCCTGCCCCCACATCGCGGTGGAGCCCCAGTCGTCGATGCGCTGGCTTCCCGCCGACCCGTCGGGGCGAAGGGCGAGGTCGGAGACGAGCGGAGCGTCGGCACGGGGCTCCGTGCGCACGTAGAGGAAGTTCGAAGGCTGCGTCTGGGACCTGCACGTCGAAGCGCACACCGTGACCGTCTGCGCGTTCCGGCCGTAGGCCGGGGCGATCGTGACCGCCTGTCCGATGCCGATGTTCCCGCCCGTCTTTCCTCCCCCGGCCTCGCGCTCCTGGCGGTGGTCGGTGTCGAGGAGAGCCATGAACTTCTCCCAGTCCCAGTAGGGGCCGGGGTCCCAGTGCGCGTCCGGTGCGCGGGCCGGCCTCGGCGGCAGGACGTTGTCGTGCCCGATGATGTGCCTGCGGTCCAGCGGGACGTCGAAGCGCCGTGCCAGGTACGCCACCAGAGCGGCAGTCGCCCTGTACTGGGCCGGAGTGAACCAGGTGGGCCCCTGGGCGGCGTACCCCTCCAGTTCGATACCGACGCCGTGCAGGTTGGTCCAGTAGTTTCCGGCGTGGAAGGCGATGTCCTTGGTGGCGACCATCTGCGTCGCCGCGCTGCCGTCGGCCTTCATCACGTAATGCGCGGAAGCCCCGCTCGCGGGGTCCTGGAACCAGCTGACTCCCCCGTCGTAGGACCCTTCGAGGTCATGGATGACGATGAAGTCGACGCCCATGCCGTTCGCGGTCCGTGTGGACACCTGGTAGTTCGAGGCGGCGGCGGGAACGAACCGGCAACTGAGCTCGCCGGGGCACTCCGGCACTGCCGCCGCGGCCGTCGTCCGCAGCCCCAGGGACGCGAGCTGTGACCTTGCCGGACGGACGGACGGAGTCTTCGCCAGGGAAACCCTCTGGCCGTCCTTACGCACCCTCTGCTTGCCGGTGCGGATCACCGCGAACACCCCATCGGCGAACCGTCCGGCCGCGCCGGTGTCGGCGGCCTGGCTGTAGTGCGCCACGGCGCCGTACCAGCTGCCCGGGTCGGACGGCATCGAGCGGGTGATCTGCCGTTGGTACGAGGCGAGCAGTGCGGCGCCGCCTCGAAGGTTCTGCAGTTCGTCTCGCTTGAGGGCCGGGGGCGCGACGCCGGTCAGCGCGGCGGCGGCCTGCAATGTGTGCTCGGACGGGTCGTCGGTGCCCGTTGCGTCCACCGGCCCCTCGCCCGGGCGATGGTCGTACCTTCTCCCGGACGTCGTGTCCGTCAGGTGCATGGGACCGTAGCCACCCTTGGTGCTCGGGCGGCCGTCATGGGACTCCCACCACGAGGACTCGTGGCTGACGCCGAGAAGCACTTCCTTCGGCACACCGAATTCCGCCGCCGCTTGCTCGGCCGCCCGCTCGAAGCCGCCGGGTGCCGCGTCCGCGTCGGCTGGCAGGGCATTCCCGGTGGTGGCACATCCCCAGATGAGGGCTACCGCGACTCCCGCAGCGCCGACACCCCGGTGCCGCCTGTGTCTTCTGGTCATCCCATGTCCATTTCGCTGTGGCGGTCGTGGTGTGGTCCAGGGCCGATGCCGCGGCCGTCACCATCCTTTGGAGGGGGCCTGCCGGTCCTGTCCGACACGCCCAACTCGCTCAGCCCCGTCACCGCACCGGATCAACGAGTGGGTGCTCTCGGACGGCGGCGAGGCGCTTGAGCCCACGATCTTGGCGACAGGTATTCCTGTCGCAATCGTCTCTCGACAGTTAGGCTTGTCGCATGAGTGAAGTGAGTGTGTTTCCGACTCCTGACAGGAACGACGAGAACTTCTGGACCGCCGCCACGGTCCTGGTGGAGCCCGCCTGGAGCGAACCCGTCCAGGACGACGCATTCGCCATGGACGAGAGTGTCTATGAAGCCGCCCGCGCCCTGGCCGAGCGGATCTCGACCCGCGCGGCGGCCTACCGTGCCGCCGACAAGCCCCTCGACCCCGTCCTCATGGCGGCACCCGATGTGCAACTGGCGCTTCTGCGCGCACTGTACGAGGCCAAACAGTCCGTCGAACGGCTGGCGGAGAGCGCCGCGACCGTCGCCGGCCGCGGCGGAGCCAACTACGCTCAGCTCGGTGCCGCCTGGGGCGGAATCAAGCGTCAGTCCGCTCGCCTCAAGTGGCCCCACGCCGTCGTCAGGAAGGCCGCAGGCGAGTCCATTCCGCTGCACTACGCGGGTGGTACCGCTGTGGTGCACCACGATGCCGAGACCGATGCCTGGTGGTACGCGGCCACTGCCGCGGATCATCAGGAAACGGAGTCCGAGCCCGTCCACCGTACGTATGCCGAGGCCATCGCGGGAGCGACCGAGTACCTCCTCGCGCACGCGCTGCCCGGCCGGCAGTCATCCGTGTGAGTCCCTGACCGCCGGCAGGGAAGGGCAGCCCGTCCCTGCCGGCGAACAAGGGCAGCGCTGACGGCCGCCCGCCGGTGCGGCGGGCTCATGCATGACCAGCCTTGTGCGCTGCGGTCCTCGCCTCGGTTTCGTCGGCCCCACCCGGTTCCGCGGTGCGTCATCCTCCCCGCCAATCGGTCCGAGGCGCACCTCGAACGGGTGAGGTGCGGGCGCCGTCTCGCTTCCGCCCGGCCTGTGGTGCCCGAACATCTCAAGGTGGTCAGTGGACCGCGGTTTCCTGGGCCGCATCGTCTGCCGCAACCCAGAAGGGCTGTTCATGCGCATCCTGCTCGTCGCCAGCAGCTTCAACAGCCTCACCCAGCGTGTCCTGGTCGAGCTGCGCGACCGCGGCCACACCGTTCCCGTCGAGGTCACCCCCGACGGGCCCGCTGTGCGCGAGGCCGTGGCGCGCCACGCGCCCGATCTGGTCGTCGCCCCCCTGCTGAAGGCCGTCGTGCCCCGGGACGTGTGGACGGCGCACCGCTGCCTCATCGTGCACCCGGGACCCGTGGGCGACCGGGGGCCGTCCTCCCTGGACCACGCCATCAAGGACGGTGTCGACGAATGGGGCGTCACCGTCCTCCAGGCCGACGAGGAGATGGACGCGGGCGACGTCTGGGCGTCAGCCACCTTCCGCGTCCCGGTGGCGGGCAAGAGCGACCTGTACCGCAACGAGCTGTCCGACGCTGCCGTGGCCGCCGTGCTGCTGGCCGTCGAGCGGGTGGCCGCGGGGGCGACACCGCGCCCGCAGACCGGCGAGATCCGCGCGCGTCCCGTGCTCCGCCAGGAGGAGCGCCGGATCTCCTGGGGCGAGGACAGCACCGAGAGCGTTCTGCGCACCCTGCGGGCCGCCGACTCCCAGCCCGGCGTACTGGACCGGCTGCTCGGCGCCGAGTGGTTCCTGCACGGCGGTCACGCGGAGGACGGTCTGCGGGGCCGGCCCGGCGAGCTGCTCGCCACCCGGGCGGGTGGGGTCTGCCGCGCCACAGTGGACGGCGCGGTGTGGATCCCCGAGCTTCGCGCCCGCACCGGCCCCGGCAGGCCGCGGGCCTGCAAACTTCCCGCGACGCTGGCCCTCGCGGGACGACTGCCGGAACTCCCCGAGCTGGCTGTGCCCGCCCAGGACGCACAGGACGCGCAGGGCGGGCGGACCTGGTCCGACATCCGCTACCGCGAGCAGGGACCGGTCGGCATCCTGTCCTTCGCGTTCCCCGGCGGTGCGATGAGCACCGATCAGTGCCGCCGCCTGCTGGACGCCTACAAGGCCTCCCTCACGCGTCCCACCTCCGTGCTCGTCCTCGGCGGGCAGCGCGACTTCTTCTCCAACGGCATCCATCTGAACGTCATCGAGGCCTCCGCCGACCCGGCAGCGGAGTCCTGGGCCAACATCAACGCCATGGACGACCTGGTCGAGGCGGTGCTCACCACGACCGACCGCCTCGTCGTCAGCGCGATCGGCGGCAATGCCGCCGCCGGTGGGGTGATGCTGGCCCTCGCCGCGGACGAGGTCTGGTGCCGGTCGGGATCGGTGCTCAATCCGCACTACCGCCGCATGGGGCTGTACGGGTCGGAGTACTGGACCCGCACCCTGCCCGGGAAGGTGGGCGAGGCCCTCGCCGCCCGGCTCATCGAAGAGGCCCGCCCGGTGTCCGCGGTGGCCTCGCTCGACATGGGTCTGGTCGACCGGGTCGTCGACTGCGGGCCCGGGGAGTTCGCCGCCGAGATCACCCGGTTGGCTCTCCACCTGGCAAGTCGTCGCGGCGTCGCGTCGCGCGTCGCGGCGAAGAAGGCGGAGCACGCGCGCAGGGAGTCCCTCGCTCCCCTTGCCGCCCACCGTGAGCACGAGCTCTCCCGCATGCGGGAGATCTTCGACGATCCCGCCGCGAGCTACCACGCACTGCGCCGGGCTTTCGTACGGAAAGAGGCGCCACCGGCCCCGTCCCCGGACGGCCCAGGTGCGGACGCGGCCGGATCGGCCGACTGTTAAGCAAGACCTAGGCCCGAAACGAGGCCTTCGCCCCATCCCTCCTCAGGAGGCGACTCATGAGCGCAGTAAAGCCGGCCCCGGTCGAGGACCACGGTGCCGCACCCGGCAGCGAAGAGAAGCCCATCCACATTCTCTGGATCAACGCGGGACTGAGCTGCGACGGCGACTCGGTGGCCCTGACCGCCGCCATGCAGCCCAGCATCGAGGAGATCGCTCTCGCGGGGCTGCCGGGGCTGCCCAGGATCGCGGTCCACTGGCCACTGATCGACTTCGAGTGCGGCCCGGTGGGCGGCGCCGACACGTTCATCGAGTGGTTCTTCAAGGGGGAGCGGGGCGAGATCGACCCGTTCGTGCTGGTCGTCGAGGGATCCATCCCGAACGAGGCCATCAAGCAGGAGGGCTACTGGAGCGGCTTCGGCGACAACCCGGAGACCGGTCAACCCATCACCACGAGCGAGTGGATCGACCGGCTGGCTCCCAAGGCGCTCGCGGTGGTCGCGATCGGCACCTGCGCCACGTACGGCGGCATCCACGCCATGGCGGGCAACCCGACCGGCGCGATGGGTCTGCCGGACTATCTGGGCTGGGACTGGAAGTCGCATGCCGGCATCCCGATCGTGTGCGTGCCCGGCTGCCCCATCCAGCCGGACAACTTCGCGGAGACACTGACCTACCTGCTCTACCAGGCGGTCGGTTCCGCGCCCATGATCCCGCTGGACGACAAGCTCCGTCCGACCTGGTTGTTCGGCGCGACCGTGCACGAGGGCTGTGACCGGGCCGGCTACTACGAGCAGGGCCAGTTCGCCTCGACCTACGACTCGCCCAAGTGCCTGGTCAAGCTGGGCTGCTGGGGGCCGGTCGTCAAGTGCAACGTCCCCAAGCGCGGCTGGATGAACGGCATCGGAGGCTGTCCGAACGTCGGTGGCATCTGCATCGCCTGCACGATGCCCGGATTCCCGGACAAGTTCATGCCGTTCATGGACGAACCTCCCGGGGCCAAGGTCTCCAGCACCGCAAGCGGTGTGTACGGCTCCGTAGTCCGCCGGCTGCGGGCCATCACGGCCAGGACCGTGGACAAGGAGCCGAAGTGGCGGCACACCGGCGAACGCATCACCACCGGCTACCGGCCGCCCTGGTGACCCCGGCGCGACCGCTCCAGCACCGCAAGTCCTCCCATCCATAGCGCTGTTCGCGAAGTCGAAGAGCTGACGAAGGGCACCGCAAAGACCATGGCATCTCCGGCGAAGACGACGGGTGACGGCTCCGGACTGGTGGAGATGGCGTGGGACCCCATCACCCGGATCGTGGGCAGCCTGGGCATCCACACGAAGATCGATTTCAAGCAGAAGCGCGTCGCGGAGTGCTACAGCACGTCCTCCGTCTTCCGCGGCTACAGCGTCTTCATGCGGGGCAAGGACCCCCGCGACGCGCACTTCATCACCAGCCGTATCTGCGGCATCTGCGGTGACAACCACGCGACCTGTTCCGTGTACGCGCAGAACATGGCGTACGGAGTGAAGCCCCCGCACCTCGGCGAGTGGATCATCAACCTCGGCGAGTCCGCAGAGTACATGTTCGACCACAACATCTTCCAGGAGAACCTGGTCGGGGTCGACTACTGCGAGAAGATGGTCCGCGAGACCAACCCCGGGGTCCTGGAACTCGCCGAGCGCACCGAGGCCCCCCACGCCGCCGAACACGGCTACCGCACGATCGCCGACATCATGCGCTCGCTCAACCCCCTCGAGGGCGAGTTCTACCGCGAGGCGCTCCAGGTCAGCCGCTACACCCGTGAGATGTTCTGTCTCATGGAGGGGCGCCACGTCCACCCCTCCACCCTCTACCCCGGCGGTGTCGGCACGGTCGCGTCCGTGCAGCTGTTCACCGACTACATGAGCCGCCTCATGCGGTACGTGGAGTTCATGAAGCGCGTCGTCCCGCTCCACGACGACCTCTTCGACTTCTTCTACGAGGCACTGCCCGGCTACGAGGAGGTCGGCCGCCGCCGTGTGCTGCTCGGCTGCTGGGGCGCGCTCAACGACCCCGAGCACTGCGACTTCACCTACGCCAACATGACCGACTGGGGCCGGCGGATGTTCGTCACCCCCGGCGTCGTCGTCGACGGCAAACTGGTGACCAACGACCTCACCGAGATCAACCTCGGCATCCGTATCCTGCTCGGCAGCTCGTACTACGAGGACTGGCAGGGCCAGGAACAATTCGTCACCCACGATCCCCTCGGCAACCCGGTCGACCCGCGCCACCCGTGGAACCAGCACACGATCCCCGCCCCGCAGAAGCGGAACTTCGACGACAAGTACAGCTGGGTCATGTCCCCGCGCTGGTTCGACGGCAAGGACCACCTCGCACTGGACACCGGGGGCGGCCCCCTCGCACGCCTGTGGTCCACCGCGCTCTCCGGCCTCGTCGACATCGGCTACATCAAGGCCACCGGCCACAGCGTCGTCATCAACCTCCCCCGCACGATGACCAAGCCGGAGACCACCTTCGAGTGGAAGATCCCGAAGTGGAGCAACGCCCTGGAGCGCAACCGCGCCCGGACCTACTTCCAGGCGTACGCGGCCGCCGTCGCCCTGCACTGTGCCGAGAAGGGCCTTGAGGAGGTCCGCGCCGGACGCACGCAGACGTGGGAGAAGTTCGAAGTGCCGGACGAGTCCATCGGCGTCGGCTTCACCGAGGCCGTCCGGGGCGTCCTCTCGCACCACATGGTCATCAGGGACGGCAAGATCGCCAACTACCACCCCTATCCGCCGACTCCGTGGAACGCCTCCACGCGGGACACGTTCGGGACCCCCGGCCCGTACGAGGACGCGGTGCAGAACACACCGATCTTCGAAGAGAACACGCCCGAGAACTTCAAGGGCATCGACATCATGCGTGCCGTGCGCAGCTTCGACCCCTGTCTGCCGTGCGGCGTCCACATGTACACGGGCAACGGCAGGACCGTGAAGAAGATGCACGTGCCCACCGGCCTGAGCGGTCTGGCCGGATGAGCGCGACCACCGCCGAACAGGCGGGCCGACGCGTCGAGGAGGTCCTGGACCGGCTGGCCGAGAACGGCGACGCCGACGCCTCCGCGGCCGCGGAGGAAGTCGTACGCGTCCTCATGGAGTTCTACGGAAGTGGCATCGCCCGCGTGGTCGAGCTCCTCGGGACTCCCGCCGGCCGGCCGCCCGCCGACCCGCTCGGACCGCTGCTCGCGGACGAACTCGTCGCGAGCCTCCTCAACCTGCACGGACTGCACCCCGAGGACGTGCCGACCCGCATCGACCGCGCCCTGTCCGCTCTGCCGCAGCCCGTGGAGAACGCCGGATTCGACCCGGCGACGGGCGTGCTGCGGCTGCGCGCCGCCGCCTCGACCGGCGGCTGCGGCTGCTCCGGCACCCAGGAGTCCGTCCGGCAGGCGGCCGTGGACGCCCTCGCCTGCTTCGCCCCCGAGGTGACCGGCGTGGAGCTGGAGAGCGGCGCACCGCGCGAACCGGCGCTGCTCCAGATCGGCACCCGGCCGTCGCTCGCGGGCGCGGACGGCCACACATCGGCCGCCCGGTGAACGGGTTGCCGAACGGCGTCGGCAGGGCCCCCGGGCCCACCGGCCTGCGCCGGTTCACCACTCCCCGCCCGCCCCGTGAGGAGCGCTGCGAACTGTGCGGCATTCCCCTCGCGGCCGAGCAGCGGCACCCGCACCTCGTCGACACCGACAAGCGGGCCCTGGTCTGCGCCTGCCGCCCGTGCTCGCAGCTCATGGACCGCTCCGGCGACTCCCACGGCCGCTTCCGGGCGGTCCCGGGCCGCTTCCTCGTCGACCCGGACCACCGGATCGACGACCGGGCCTGGGAGTCGCTGCGGATCCCGGTCTCCGTCGCGTTCCTCTTCCGCAACTCCGCCCTCGACCGGCCGGTGGCGCTCTACCCGAGCCCCGCCGGTGCCACCGAGAGCGAACTGGACGAACCGGCCTGGCAGTCCGTCCTCGACGCCACACTGCTCGCCGCCCACCTCGCACCCGACGTGGAGGCTCTGCTGCTGCGCCGCCACGAAGGCAGCACCGAGTGCTTCCTCGTGCCCATCGACCTCTGCTACGAACTGGTGGGCCGCATGCGACTGCACTGGCAGGGCTTCGACGGAGGCGCCGAGGCGCGGGCTGCCCTCGACGCCCTCTTCGCCCACGTACGCGGCCTGGCACGCGAGCCGCAGGGGAGCAGGCCGTGACCGAGTTCTCCTTCAGCTGCACCGACGTCCGCGCCGACGCCTACGCGGCGGGACCCACACTCGTGTTCCGGCTGCGGATCACCGCCACCGGCGGCACCCGGGTCCACGCCATGGCCCTGCGTTGCCAGATCCGCATCGAACCCGCCCGGCGCGGATACGACGACCACGAGGCCGCGGCCCTGGGCGACCTCTTCGGCGAACGCTCCCGGTGGGGCAGCAGCCTCAACCCGGTCCAGTTCGCCCAGGCCTCCGTGATGGTGCCCGGCTTCACCGGCGAGATCGAGACCGACCTCGTGGTGCCGTGCACCTACGACACCGACATCGCCGCGTCCCGCTATTTCCGGGCGCTCTCCGACGGCGACATCCCGCTGCTCCTGCTCTTCTCCGGCACCGCCTTCACCGGCGCGGGCGGCTTCCACGTCGAACCCGTGCCCTGGGACCGGGAGGTCTCCCACCGGATGCCCGTGAAGGTATGGCGGGAAATGATCGACCAGCACTTCCCGGGCTGCGGATGGATCCGGCTCCCGGCCGACACCATGGACGCCCTGCTCGCCTACCGGTCGCGGGAGGCCCACGCCTCCTGGCAGACCACCGTGGAGACCCTGCTCGCAGAGGCGGGGGAGAGGACACGATGACCACCACCGTCCCCTTCACCCCCGGCACCGAGGCGCGGTTCGCCGTCGCCCGGCACGTCGCCGACGCCGTCCTCTTCGAGGGGTACGTGCTCTACCCGTACCGCGCGTCCGCCGCCAAGAACCGGCTCCGCTGGCAGTTCGGCGTCCTGGTGCCGCCGTCCTGGAGCGCCGCCGCCGAAGAGCACGACTTCCAGCTCACCGAGTGCCTCATGGAGCCCAGGACCGGCGCCGAACTCGCCGTGGAGGTCCGCTTCCTGCGAGCCCAGCGGCGTACCGTCGAGGAACTCCGCGAGGACGGGACCTTCGCCGCGACCGGCGAACTCCACCTGGCCGACCGGGTCCTGGTGGCCTGGGACGAGGGCGTCGAGGAGCGGGTCACCCTCGTCGTCCCCACCGGTGACCTGCGCGGCGAAGGCATCGCACTGCCGTTCACCCGCCCCGCCGCCGACGAGGTGGAGGAGGTCGCCGACGCCGACGGACGCGTCCTCGGCCGACTGGTACGCCGGCGCGAGGAGATCAGCGGGACGCTGCGGATCACGGCAGCCGAACTCGACGGCCCGTACCGCGTCGAGCGCCTGTCGGTCACGGTGGAGAACACCAGCACCTGGACCGCGCGGAGCGGAGGAGACCGCCACGCGGCACTGCCGTACTCCCTCGTCGCCACGCACACACTGCTCCGCCTCGACGGAGGGTCGTTCCTTTCGATGACCGACCCGCCGGAATGGGCCAAGGGCGCCGTCGCGGCCTGCCGCAACCTGCACACCTGGCCCGTACTGGCCGGCGAACCCGGACGTGACGACCTGATGCTCTCCTCGCCGATCATCCTGGAGGACCATCCGGCGATCGCGCCCGAGAGCCCCGGAGCCCTCTACGACGCGACCGAGATCGACGAGATCCTCGCCCTGCGCACCGCAGCCCTCACCGACGAGGAGAAGCGCGAGGCCAGAGGGACCGACGCCCGTGCCGCGGCCGTGATCGAACTGGCGGACACGATGCCGCCCGAAGTCCTCGAACGACTGCACGGAGCGGTACGGAGCCTCCAGAGCGTCACAGGGCCCCCGAAGCCGGCCGGAAACTTCCTCGAACCGGAGACGCCCTGGTGGGACCCGGGCGGCGACACCGGTGTCGACCCCGGCAGCGACCACGTCCTCGTCGACGGGCGCGTGGTCCGCGCGGGCAGCAGGGTCGTCCTGCGCCCCGGGCTGCGCCACACGGATGCCCAGGACCTGTTCCTCGACGGGCGCGGCGCGCTGGTCGAGGCGGTCCTCCACGACGTCGACGGCGGAGTCCACATCGCGGTGACCGTGGAGGACGACCCCGGCGCCGACATCCGCCGTGAACAGGGCCGCTTCCTCTACTTCCAGCCCGACGAGGTCGAAGCCCCGGAGGACGTGTGAACGGCCGTGCGCCCGGAGCCCAGGCGCCCGGCACGGCCCGCACCCTCGTGGCCGGGGTGGGCAACATCTTCCTCGGCGACGACGGCTTCGGCGTCGAGACCCTGCGGCGGCTCACCCGCGAGGCACTCCCCGCCTCCGTCGAGCTGGCCGACGTCGGAGTCCGCGGCGTCCACCTCGCCTACCAGGTCCTCGATGGCTGGGACACGCTCGTCCTCGTCGACGTCACCGCCCGCGGCGGCGAGCCCGGGACGCTGTACCTGATCGACGCCTCGAAGGCCGACGAGCGAAGCTCCGGCCAGGAGCCCGCGCCGCTCGACGGCCACCGGATGACCCCCGACGCCGTCCTCGCCCTGCTCGACACCCTGTGCGCCGGGACGGGCGCCGCACCGCCGCGACGGATCCTCGTCGTCGGCTGCGAACCGGCCTGCCTCGACGAGGGCATCGGGCTCAGCCCGCCGGTCGCCGCGGCCGTGCCCGAGGCGGTGCGGATGGTGGCCGAACTGGTCCGCCAGGAAGCCGTCGTATGAACACCGGAACGGAGAACACCATGCACAGGAACGTCCTCGGTGCCGCAGTCGCCGCCACCGCCGCCATGGCCGTCGTGGCCGTCCTCGTGGGGGTCCTCCCCGACGTCCGGCGCTATCTGCGCATCAGCAGGATGTGACGCTCCCCGACGACGGGTCCGGGCCGTGACGACCCGGGCCCGGCGCGCGAGCGGCTGCACCGAACGGACGACACCGCCGTCCGGTCCCGGCGCGCCGGGCGGGAGGCCGCCGCCGCCCGTCCTCTAATGGCGCCCGAGACCCACTCGCCCGCCCAGGACGGAGACCGATGCACGAGATGTCCCTCGCGGTCGCCGTCGTCGACCAGGTCGAGGCCGCGGCCTCGACCCGCGGGGCCGTCGGAGTCCACAGCATCGAGCTGGACGTGGGCGAGCTGGCCGGCGTCGTCGCCGACGCCCTCGCCTTCTCCTTCGAACTCGCCTGCGCCGGCACGGTCGTCGAGGGCGCCGAGCTGATCACCCGTACCGTCCCGGGCACCGCGCGCTGCGCACGTTGCGCCGAGGACTGGGCGGTCGGCATGCCGCCGCGACTGCTCTGTCCCGGCTGCGGAGCCGCGGCCGACGAACTCGTCTCGGGCCGCGAACTCCAGATCCGCGAGGTCCGCTGGGCCGACCCCGAGGCGGCGCGCGAACGACATCGCCAACCGATCACCGAGGAGAGCTGAGCATGTGCCGAGCAGTCGATCTCCAGCGTGCCGTCCTCGCCAAGAACGAGGCCGCGGCACAGATCCTGCGCACCGAACTGACCGCCCGCGGCACCACCGTGGTCAATCTGCTCTCCAGCCCCGGAAGCGGGAAGACCGCCCTGCTGGAGCGCGAACTGCGTCTCGCCGGCGAACGGGGCGTCAGCGCCGCCGCGCTCACCGCCGACCTCGCCACCGAGAACGACGCCCGACGCCTGGCCCGCTCGGGGGTCCCCGTCAAGCAGGTGCTCACGGACGGTCTCTGTCACCTGGAGGCCGACATGGTCGCCCGGCACCTGCACGACTGGCTGCCCGAGTCCACACGGCTGCTGTTCGTCGAGAACGTCGGCAACCTCGTCTGCCCCGCCGGCTACGACCTGGGGGAGTCCCTCCGCGTCGTGCTCGCCTCGGTCACGGAAGGGGAGGACAAGCCGCTCAAGTACCCGACCGCGTTCGGCCTCGCCCAGCTGGTGATCGTCACCAAGACGGACATGGCCGAGCCCGCGGAGTTCGACGAGGCCGCCTTCCGCGCCAACGTGCAGCAGGTCAACCCCGGTGTCGAGGTCGTCCTCAGCTCGGTGCGCGACGGCCGGGGCGCCGGCGCGCTGCTGGACCGGGCGCTCGCGGCGGCCGAGGGGAACCGCGTCCACACCCCGGTGATGGCCCGGGCCGGCGCATGACCACGGCGCGACCCGGACCCGCACCCGCCACGACCCCCCGGCGCAGCCGGGTGATCGTCCGCGGCGTCGTGCAGGGCGTGGGCTTCCGGCCCTTCGTCTACGCCCTCGCCACCGGGCTGCGCCTGTCGGGCCACGTCACCAACACGTCGGACGGCGTCGTCGCGGAGGTCGAGGGCGACCCCGCGGACGTCGCCGCCTTCTGCGCCCGCATCGCCCCCGACGCGCCGCCCCTGGCCCGGGTGGAGTCCGTCGAGGCGGCCGAGGTGGTCGCGAGCGGCGGCGACGGATTCACGATCGTGCCCTCCCGCCGGGGCGGCGCGGTCCGCACCCTCGTCCCGCCGGACACGGCCACCTGCGACGACTGCCTCGCGGAACTCGCGGACCCGGCCGACCGGCGGTATCTGCACCCCTTCATCACGTGCACCCACTGCGGCCCGCGTTTCACCATCGTCACCGGTCTGCCCTACGACCGCGCCCACACCACCATGGCCGGCTTCCCGATGTGTCCGGACTGTGCCCGGGAGTACGCGGACCCGGCCGACCGGCGTTTCCACGCACAGCCCGTGGCCTGCCCCCGGTGCGGCCCCCGGCTGCGACTGGTCTCCGCAAGGGGCGCCGGCGAACCCGAGGCCGAGACCGGCGCTGAGTCCCGTACGGCCACTGACTGCCGTACGGACACTGACTCCCGTACGGCCACCGAGCCCGGTACCGGGGCCGACTCCGGTTCCGAGTCCCGTGACGGGGTCGGCTTCGGCACCGCGGCCGGTACCGACCCCGTCACCGCCGCGCGGCGGATGCTCGCGGCAGGCGCGATCCTCGCCGTGAAGGGACTCGGGGGGTACCACCTCGCCTGCGACGCGACCAACCCCGACGCGGTGGCCGAACTACGCCGCCGCAAGGCACGTGGTGACAAGCCGTTCGCGATGATGGCAGCGGACCTCGCCGACATCGAGCCGCTCGCCCACCTGGGCCCGCTCGAACGGGAACTCCTCACCGGCGGCGTCCGGCCCGTCGTCCTGCTGCGCCGCCACGACGACGCCCGACCGCGCCAGGGGGCCGCCCCGGCGCGAGGGGTGGCGCCCGGCAGCCCGGACCTCGGCTTCATGCTTCCGTACACCCCCGTGCACCACCTCCTCCTCGGCCTCGGCGCACCGGACCGGGAAGGCCCCCGATTGCTGGTGATGACCAGCGGCAATCTCTCGGGCGAACCCATCGTCACGGACGACGCCGAGGCACTGACCAGGCTCGCCGGCCTCGCGGACGCCTGGCTGCTGCACGACCGCCCCATCCATGTGCCCTGCGACGACTCCGTCGTCCGCGTCTGCGACGGCGAGCAGCTGACGCTGCGCCGCTCCCGCGGCTACGCCCCCCTCCCGGTCGCCCTGCCCGTCGAGGTCGCCCCCGCCCTCGCCGTGGGAGGGGACCTGAAGAACGCCTTCTGCCTCGGCGACGGACGCCAGGCGTGGCTCTCCGCCCACATCGGCGACATGGACGACCTCGCCACGCAGCTCGCCCTCACCTCCGCCGAGCGGCAGCTGGAGTCCGTCACGGGCGTACGGCCCGGACTGCTCGCCGCGGACCGTCACCCCGCCTACCGGTCCACCCGCTGGGCCCGTGACAACGCCGCTGGGCGGCCCGTCGTCCCCGTGCAGCACCACCACGCCCACGTCGCGGCGGCGATGGCCGAGAACGGCCTGGACGGAACGCGCCCCGTGATCGGCGTGGCCTTCGACGGCACCGGCTACGGTCTCGACGGCGCCGTGTGGGGCGGCGAGTTCCTGCTCGCGGACTACGCCGGGTTCTCACGGTTCGCGCACCTGGCCTACGTACCCCTCCCGGGCGGCGACGCCGCCGTACGACGGCCCTACCGCATGGCCCTCGCCCACCTGCGGGCGGCGGGCCTCGCCGCCGACCCCGGCCTGCCGTGCACACGAGCCTGCGCACTCGGAGAACTCCGCCTGCTCGAACGTCAGTTGGCGCGCGAACTGAACTGCGTACCCACATCCAGCATGGGGCGCCTCTTCGACGCCGTCTCCTCCCTCGCGGGGATCTGCCACCACGCCGGATACGAGGCGCAGGCCGCGATCGAGCTGGAGGCCGCAGCCCTGCGCGCACCCGCCGTGGCGGAGGACGAACGCTACGCCTTCCGGCTCGGCTCGCCGCGCGCCGGAGCCCGGCTCACCGCCGACCCCGCTCCCCTGCTGACCGCGGTGGCCGCCGACGTACTCGACGGGACCCCCACGGCCGTCGTCGCGGCGCGGTTCCACCGCGCCGTGGCGCGACTGGTCCGCACAGTCTGCGTCGCCGCCCGCGGCGAGACCGGTATCGAGACCGTCGCGTTGACCGGGGGAGTGTTCGCCAACACGGTGCTCTCGTCGGCCTGCGCCCACGGACTGCGGGAGGACGGCTTCACCGTCCTGCGCCATCGCCGGATCCCGCCGAACGACGGCGGTCTGGCCCTCGGTCAGCTTGTCGTGGCCGCCCGGGTCACGGACCGCGCGGCCCCCGGCACGCCACGACGAGAGCGACAGTGAGGAGACACCCATGTGCCTTGCGGTACCCGGAAAAGTGCTGGACGTCGAGGACCGGGACGGCACCCGGATGGCCACAGTCGACTTCGGCGGCGTGGTCAAGGAGGTGTGCCTGGAGTACCTGCCGGACCTGAAGCCCGGTGAGTACGCCATCGTCCACGTGGGGTTCGCCCTGCAGCGTCTGGACGAGGAGTCGGCAAGGAGGACGCTGGAGCTGTTCGAGACCCTCGGCATGCTCCAGGAGGAGTTCGGCGACCCGTGGGAGTCGGCCGCCGAAGCGACGGGCGACGAGCGGCCGGCGCACGAGGGCGTCGCCGGAGAGGTGCAGCCGTGAAGTACATCGACGAGTTCCAGGACCCCGAGCTCGCCCGGCGGCTGCTCGACGAGATCCGGGGAACGGTGACCCGGCCCTGGGCGCTGATGGAGGTCTGCGGCGGCCAGACCCACACCATCATCCGACACGGAATCGACCAACTGCTGCCGCCTGAGGTGGAGTTGATTCACGGTCCCGGCTGCCCGGTGTGCGTGACCCCGTTGGAGGTGATCGACAAGGCGCTGGAGATCGCGTCCCGCCCGGGCGTGATCTTCTGCTCGTTCGGGGACATGCTCAGGGTTCCCGGCACGGGCCGTGACCTGTTCCAGGTCCGCGGGCAGGGCGGTGACGTCAGGGTCGTCTACTCGCCGCTCGACGCCCTGCGGATCGCCGAGCGGAACCCGGACCGAGAAGTGGTCTTCTTCGGCATCGGGTTCGAGACGACGGCGCCGCCCAACGCGATGACGGTGTATCAGGCGCGCAAGCTCGGCATCCGGAACTTCAGCCTCCTCGTCTCCCACGTCCGGGTACCCCCGGCGATCGAGGCGATCATGAACTCCCCCGACTGCCGCGTCCAGGGCTTCCTTGCCGCGGGGCACGTGTGCAGCGTGATGGGCACGGAGGAGTATCCCGAACTGGCGGAACGCCACCGGGTACCGATCGTCGTCACCGGGTTCGAGCCGCTGGACATCCTCGAAGGCGTACGACGGGCGGTGCTCCAGCTGGAGCGCGGGGAGCACCGCGTCGAGAACGCGTATCCGCGTGCCGTACAGGCCGAGGGCAACCAGGCCGCCCGGGCGATGCTGGACGACGTCTTCGAGGTCACCGACCGTGCCTGGCGAGGGATCGGCGTCATCCCGGACAGCGGCTGGCGGCTCTCGAAGCGGTACCGCGCATACGACGCCGAGCACCGCTTCTCGGTCGAGGGGATCGACACCCGTGAGCCGGCGGAGTGCCGCAGCGGCGAGGTCCTGCAGGGGCTGCTGAAGCCTCACGAGTGCGAGGCCTTCGGCACGACGTGCACGCCCCGCTCTCCGCTGGGCGCCACGATGGTCTCCAGCGAGGGGGCGTGCGCCGCGTACTACCTCTACCGAAGGCTCGAGCTCGGCACCCCGACGGCGAGGTCCGCGACGGCGGAGTCGGCGCCGGCCCAGTCCACGTCGGCCAAGTCCTCACCCCTGGAAGGCAGTTCCGTTGTCTGAGCTCACCCGCGTCACCCCTGCGGAGCAGGCACCCGACATGCTCGCCTGGACCTGCCCGGCCCCACTGCGGGACCAGCCGCGTGTCGTGATGGGCCACGGTGGAGGCGGCGCCCTCTCCGCCGAACTGGTGGAGCACGTCTTCGCGCCCGCCTTCGGCGGCCCCGCGCTCTCCGTCACCACCGACGCCGCGACCGTCGAACTCGGCGGCGCCCGGCTCGCCTTCTCGACCGACTCCTTCGTGGTGCGCCCCCTCTTCTTCCCCGGGGGCAGCATCGGCGACCTGGCCGTCAACGGCACGGTGAACGACCTGGCCATGAGCGGGGCCCGCGCCGCCTATCTCTCCTGCGGCTTCATCCTGGAGGAGGGGGTGGAGACCCACGTCGTCGCCCGTGTGGCGAACGCCCTCGGCGCGGCGGCCCGCGCGGCCGGCGTGCAGGTGGCCACCGGCGACACCAAGGTGGTGGAGGCCGGACACGGCGACGGTATCTACATCAACACCTCCGGCATCGGTCTCATCCCGCCCGGAGTCGACCTGCGGCCGCAACGCGTCGTGCCCGGCGACGTCGTGATCGTCAGCGGGCCCATCGGCGTCCACGGCGTCGCGATCATGAGCGTGCGCGAGGGCCTGGAGTTCGGGGTGGAGATCGAGAGCGACTGCGCGGCACTCGGTGGCCTGGTCGAGGCGATGCTCGCGGTTTCGACGGACCTGCACGTGCTGCGTGACCCCACGCGCGGGGGACTCGCCGCCTCGCTCAACGAGATCGCGGCCGCCTCGGGCACCGGCATCGTCGTCCAGGAGCGGGCCGTCCCCGTCCCCGCCCCTGTCGCCAACGCGTGCGCGGTGCTCGGCCTCGACCCGATGTACGTGGCGAACGAGGGGAAGCTGGTGGCCTTCGTCCCGCGTGGGCAGGCCGACGCCGTCCTCGCGGCGATGCGCGCGCATCCGCTGGGTGCCGGGGCGACCGTGATCGGCGAGGTCGTCGAGGCGCATCCGGGCATGGTGGTCGCCCGTACGGGGCTCGGCGGGACGCGCGTGGTGGACATGCCGCTCGGGGAGCAGCTGCCGCGTATCTGCTGAGCGTCGGCTCCGGGTGCCGCGGGGGCGGTCGCGGGCGGTGTCGAGGGTCCCCGCGCGGGTGCACCTCGGGCACCGCCGCCGCCGGCACTCGTACCCGACTTCCCCTCCCCCCGCATTCTTCGCCGCGCGTCCAAGGAGACGACGGCCAGCAGCCGACCCCCATCGCCGTCGAAGGAGTGAGGACCGTGGACGATGCCCGGGCGACCAGTGGGAGCCGGACCTTCCGTGAAGGCGGGACGGAGAGGGGACAGCCCGACGCCACGTCGTACGTCTCGCTCCGGATCAACGGGAACACGCACGAACTACGGCTCGACAACCGCACGACCCTCCTGGACACCCTGCGTGAGCACCTGGACCTCACTGGCGCGAAGAAGGGCTGCGACCACGGCCAATGCGGCGCCTGCACCGTGCTCGTGGGCGGCCGGCGGATCAACAGCTGCCTCATGCTCGCCGTCACCTGCGACGAGCCCGTCACCACGATCGAGGGCCTCACGGGCCACGACCGGCTCCACCCCCTTCAGGAGGCGTTCGTCTCTCGCGACGCCCTGCAGTGCGGCTACTGCACACCCGGCCAGATCTGCTCCGCCGTGGGCATGCTGGATGAGGCCGCCGCCGGGCACCCCTCACACGTCACACCGCCGGACCGGCCGGGCAGCGGCGACCCGGAGCCCCTCACCCCGGAGGAGATCCGCGAGCGGATGAGCGGCAACATCTGCCGCTGCGGTGCCTACGTGAACATCGTGGACGCCATCGAGGAGGTCGCCTCGTGAAGCCCTTCGCATACCTTCGCGCCGACCGCGCCGACCAGGCGCTCGCCGCGTACGCGGAGCACCCCGGCGCCCAGTACATCGCCGGCGGCACCAACCTCGTCGACCTCATGAAGCTGGGCGTGGCCGACCCGCCGTTCCTCGTCGACATCAGCCGACTCCCGCTGGACGGCGTCGACGAGACCCCGGACGGAGGCCTGCGCATCGGGGCCACCGTCCGCAACAGCGACCTGGCCGCCCATCCGCTGGTACGGACCCGTTACACCGCACTGTCGCAGGCACTCCTCGCAGGAGCCTCCGCACAACTGCGCAACGCCGCCACCACCGGCGGCAACCTGCTCCAGCGCACCCGCTGCCCGTACTTCCAGGACACCTCGAAGCCCTGCAACAAACGCGCGCCGGGCACCGGCTGCCCCGCCCGCGAGGGCGTCCACCGCGACCTGGCGGTACTCGGCCATTCCGAGCGGTGCGTCGCCACCCACCCCTCGGACATGGCGGTCGCGCTCGCCGCTCTCGATGCCCGGGTGCACCTCATCGGCCTCGACGGCGAGCGCACCGTACCTCTCACGGAGTTCCACCGGCTGCCCGGTGACACGCCGGAGCACGACACCGTCCTCCGGCCGGGCGAACTCGTGACAGCGGTGACGCTCCCGCCGCCCGCCGGAACCCACAGCGCCTACCGCAAGGCCCGCGACCGCGCCTCGTACGCCTTCGCGCTCGTGTCCGTCGCCGCGGCCGTCACGGTCGAGGACGGAGTCGTCCGCCATGCCGCGCTCGCCTTCGGCGGGGTCGCGCACGCACCTTGGCGGGCCCGCGCGGCCGAGGAGGTCCTCCGAGGAGCTCCCGCCACGGAAGAGACGTGCGTACGGGCCGCCGACGCCGAGCTCGCCGCGGCCGAGCCGTTGCGCGACAACGCCTTCAAGGTGCCGCTCGCCCGTGGTCTCGCCGTACGCGTGCTCACCGATCTCGCGTCCCGCCCCTGAGGAGCCGGCCACCGTCATGCCCATGAACTCCCCTTCCCCGGTCCCCTCCGCGCCCGACGGAGAAGACGCCGACCGTCGTGACACAGCCGACCGCCGTGACGACTGCGTCCGTCGTGACGCCGGGGAGAAGGTGACCGGCACGGCGCGCTACGCCGCCGAGCACACCCCGCCCGGCTGCGTCCACGCCGTGCCCGTGCCCGCCACCGTCGCGCGGGGCAGGGTGACCGCCGTCCACGTCGACGAGATCACGCGACGGCCGGGCGTCCACGCCGTACTCAGCCACACGAACGCGCCCCGTCTCGGCGAGGCCGAGGACCCGACCCTGACGCTGCTCCAGACCGATCGCGTTCCGCACCGGGGCTGGTACGTCGCCCTCGTGGTCGCCGACACCCTGGAGAACGCCCGCGCCGCCGCCGACGACCTGCGGATCGAGTACGCCACCGAGGACCACGACCCGGGCCCGACCGCCGGCCACCCCGGCCTCTACGCACCCGAGGAGGCCAACGGCGGCCATCCGGCCCTGCGCGAGCGCGGGGACTTCGACGCGGCCTTCGCCACGTCGGCCGTGCGCGTCGACGCCACGTACACGATGACCGCCCAGCACAACCATCCGATGGAGCCGCACGCCTCCACCGCGTGGTGGGAGGACGGCGCTCTGACCGTGTACGACTCCAGCCAGGGGGCGACGAAGGTACGAGACGTCCTCGCGCGGCTGTTCCAGGTGCCCCGGCACCGCGTCACGGTCGTCTCCGCGTACGTCGGCGGCGGCTTCGGCTCCAAAGGCACCCCGAGGCCCCAGGCCGTCCTCGCCTCGATGGCCGCCCTGCACCTCGGACGGCCGGTGAAGCTGGTCCTCCCGCGCCGCGAACTCGCCGCCGTCGTCGGTCACCGCGCCCCCACGGTCCAGCGCGTCCGCATCGGCGCGAACGTCGACGGCGTGATCAGCGCCCTCGCCCACGAGGTCGTCACGCAGACCTCCACGGTCAAGGAGTTCGTGGAGCAGGCGGCCGTCCCCGCGCGCACCATGTACACCTCGCCGCACAGCCGGACGAGCCACCAGGTGGTGGCCCTGGACGTGCCGACGCCCTCGTGGATGCGTGCTCCGGGCGAGGCGTCCGGCATGTACGCCCTCGAAGCGGCCATGGACGAACTCGCCGTCGCCACGGGCGTCGATCCTGTCGAACTCCGGCTGCGCAACGAGCCCGACACCGAACCCGACAGCGGCAGGCCGTTCAGTAGCAGGGGCCTCACGGAATGCCTTCGGGAGGGCGCGCGGCGCTTCGGCTGGGAGGGCCGCGACCCCCGCCCAGGAGTGCGACGGGCCGGCGGCCGACTGACCGGCACCGGCGTGGCCGCGTCGACCTACCCGTACCTCCTGAGTCCCTCGTCGGCCTCCGCGCACGCCGCTCCGGACGGCACGCACCTCGTACGGCTCGCGGCCACCGACATCGGGACCGGGGCCCGGACCGTCCTCGCCCGGATCGCCGCCCAGGCGCTCGACGTCCCGCCGGCCTCGGTACGCGTGGAGCTCGGGAGCAGCGCGCTGCCGACCGCCCCCCTGGCCGGCGGCTCGTCGGGCACCTCGTCCTGGGGCTGGGCCGTTCACAAAGCCTGTACGGCCCTGGCCGGCATGGTGCGCGCCCACTCCGGCCCGCTCCCGCCCGAGGGCCTCACCGCCCGGGCGGACACCGCCGAGGAGGCAGGCCGGGAATCCCCGTACGCACGGCACGCGTTCGGTGCGCAGTTCACGGAGGTCGACGTGGACACCGTGACGGGGGAGGTACGGGTCCGACGCCTGCTCGGGGTCTTCGCAGCCGGCCGGGTACTCAGCCGGCACACCGCGCGCTCCCAGTTCATCGGCGGTATGACCATGGGGCTGGGCATGGCGCTGACCGAGAGCAGCACGCTCGACCCCGCGTTCGGGGACTTCGCCGAACGGGACCTGGCCTCGTACCACGTCCCCGTCTGCGCCGACGTGCCGACGATCGAAGCGCACTGGCTCCATGAGGAGGACCCCCATCTCAACCCCATGGGCAGCAAGGGGATCGGGGAGATCGGCATCGTGGGGACGGCGGCCGCGATCGCGAACGCCGTGCACCACGCGGTGGGCGTACGGCTGCGGGACCTGCCCCTGACCCCGGACCGGCTTCTTCCGCACCTACACGGCTGACAGTCGTGTCGGACGCGCACGAGCGGCAAAGTCCGTCGGCTTGAGCAGGCCCCCGTCCGATATGCGTTCCGCCGATCGGCGTGGCCGCGTCGATACCGGCCCGAAATGCCTACGCTCGACGCATGACCGAGAGTGAGATCCAGCTCAAGGCAATCGCGGCGCTCACGGCCCTGCGCGGGGGAGTCGCCCAGGATTACGTCTCCGACCTGCTCGGTGAGGTCATTCCGACGCGGTTCCTGGTTCCCGATACCGACGATGCGGTGGAGGTCGGAGCGGCGGTTCTGACCCAGCTCACGGGACCGGTCAGTGCTCTGGTCAGCGGGTTCATCCTCGCCTTCGAGACGGTGGCCGATGCGTACGACCAGACGGAGTCCGGAGCGCCCACCGAGCAGATCTTGCAGGCCCTGGCTCTGGAGATCGCAAGCGACACCGACTGACCGACCTCGGCCACGGGGGTCGAGCGCCTACGTGTCGCTGTTCGTCTCCGGGTGGGCTCCCGGGCCTTGATGGCGCGGGGCCAGGGGTGTGGGGGAGAG
Source organism: Streptomyces sp. NPDC017246 (assembly GCF_044331325.1). NCBI lineage: Bacteria > Bacillati > Actinomycetota > Actinomycetes > Kitasatosporales > Streptomycetaceae > Streptomyces > Streptomyces sp. NPDC017246. Next base: position 68,156 of record NZ_JBIRMW010000003.1, read on the forward strand.
GGTGGAGGTCTCCTCACCGGCCTCCAGGAGGGTGTCCGCGGCGCCGACGACGAGCGGGTCGGGTTCCCCCACCGCCTCGGGGTCCTTGCTCGTGTAGTCGATGCGCCAGAGGAGACTGCGCATGGCCTCCAGACGCCCGCGGCGCTTGTCGTTGCTCTTGACGACCGTCCAGGGAGCGTGCGCGGTGTCCGTCGCCCTGAACATGTCGACCTTGGCGGTGGTGTAGTCGTCCCAGCGGTCCAGCGACGCCAGATCGGTGGGGGAGAGCTTCCACTGGCGTACGGGGTCGACCTGCCGGATCGCGAACCGGGTGTGCTGTTCGGATCGCGACACCGAGAACCAGAACTTCACCAGGTGGATGCCGTCGTCGACCAGCATGCGCTCGAACGCCGGGCACTGGCGTAGGAAGAGCGTGTACTCGTCGTCCGAGCAGAATCCCATGACGCGCTCGACGCCCGCCCGGTTGTACCAGGAGCGATCGAAGAAGACGATCTCGCTGGGGCCGGGGAGGTGGGCGACGTAGCGCTGGAAATACCACTGCCCGGCCTCCCGCTCCGTCGGCTTGTCCAGAGCGACGATCCGGGCGCCCCGGGGGTTCAGACGCTCGGTGAACCGCTGGATGGTGCCGCCCTTGCCGGCGGCGTCGCGGCCCTCGCACACGACGACCACCCGTGCGCCGGTCTCCTTGGCCCACCGCTGCAGTTTCAGCAGCTCGATCTGCAGGATCCGCTTGGCCCGCTCGTACTCGCCCCGCCGTAGCTTGCGGTCGTAGGGGTAGTTCTCCCGCCAGGTACGGATCGGGGCGCCCTCGGCGCTGAGGAGAACGGGCTGCTCGGGGTTGGTGTCGTCCACGCTGAGTCCACGGAGCAGGTTCTTGCGGTCTGCGTCCCGGTCGCCGGCGCCGCTGATTCCCGTCACACCATTCACCTCGTCGTGTCGTCGGCCGCGGACCCGGCCCTGTCGCCAGGACGGGGCCTCTCCAAGTGATCCTTCCCCGATCGTGAAGGACCGTCGGCCGAGTCGGCGGTGTTCGCCGAGTTCCCGCCGCGAGTCCACCCGGAAGTCGGTGAGCGACGGCGCTGCGGCGGCGCCGGAGGGCCGCTCCTGCGGCCACCGGCGTTGTGGGCCCTGAGTCCTCTCGGACCGCGAGGTTCGGACCGACCGTGGACGGCCCCCGCACCAAGACCCGGAAGGAGTCCCCGGACCCGGACTCGACCCCAAGCTCGACCGGATCGAGTTCGCGCTCACCGAGCGGCCGGACCGGCCGTTCGCCCTGGACGAGTTCGGCCCGCTCAGGACTCGGGGCCCTGCACGCCTACCTGCGCTGACGCAACGAGAATGCCCACCCCCCCCGCCCGCGGGCCTCCGCAACCGGTCCGGAGGCTCAGGCCGGGTCGCCGCTCAGCGAGATGGGAGCCGTCGGCTCCGTCGCGGGTGCTTCCCAGGGCGCGGGCGTGATCTGGTCCGTCCACGCGGCCAGTGCCTCGCCGTCCACGCAGATGATCCCGCACGTGGCGGCGTATTCGACGGCCGGCGCGGTGAAGGAGCTTGTGGTCACGACCACGGCCACGTCCGCCTCGTGGATGGTGAAGCACGTGCCGCCGAACCGCTGCAGATCCTGGGAGCCGACCCGGTTGTCCGGTGCGTAGTGCTTGCACTGGAGTACGAGACGTCGGCCGTCCACGGTGACCGCGACGACGTCGGCGCCCAGATCGCCCGCCCCGCCCACCACTTCCACGGGGGTGCAGCCGTCCCTCGCGCAGAGCGCTGCCACCGTGTGCTCGAAACCGTCGGCGTCGACGGCTGTGTGGTCCAGGGCCTCGCCGCCGATGTCGGGAGCGGTCGGCGCGGGGACCGGGTCGTCCCGCCGGACGTCAGGCCTCCGCCCGTGCACCCGGAAGGATGCCATGCCCCTCTTGGCGGTCGACAGTCCGACGGACAACACTCCCAGGACGCCGAGCGCCACGAGCACGACGGCGACGACTCCTGAGCCGCGGCTTCCCGCCGTCTGGGCTGCCTTGAAGAAGAGCATCAGACCGGCGAGGCATATCCCCACGAGCCCCACGGCGAGCACCAGGTCGCGCCACGAAGCTCTGGGGCTCCTTCTGACCGCACCGGTGTCCACACTGGTCGCCTTCATTCGAAACCCCTCCCTTGCCCACGCGTCGACGAACCGTTTGTCCGTGCACGGAGCTTCGAAACGTGGCGGCCGAGGGGCCGCGCGTACGCCGGCAGCTCAGCGGCTATTCGGGCAGCGGTCTGTCCTGGACGACGTTCTTCATGACGAGGGTGGACGTCAGGCGCTGGACGCCGGGGAGCCGGGCGAGCTGCTGGTCGTAGAGGTGCTGGAAGGCGGCCAGGTCGGCAGTGGCGACCCGCAGGAGGTAGTCCGGCTCGCCGAACAGGCGCTGTGCCTGCAACACGTGCGCGTCGCGACCGCTCCGGAGGCCGAGGAGACCTTCGAGAAGTCGGAGGCGGTGACGGAGCCGGCGACGTGGTCGCCGTAGTAGGCGCGGCCGGTGGTCGCCAGCGGGCAGGTGGGCCCGCAGCCGATCTTCTTGCCGGCCTGTCCCGCCGTCGCCACCGAAGGCGGGCCGGCCGGGCGTCGGGCAGCAGGAGCTCTTCCCGGTCCTGGCGGATTCGGCGTCGGCTTCGTCGCCTACTCCCCACTCGCCCGCGGCTTCCTCAGCGGCGAGGTGACGTCTCGCGACCAGTACACCACCGACGACCTCGCCCGCATCGCCGAGGTCGTCCCCGACGGCGGCCTCGGCGGACGTCTTATCCGAAGCCCGTGCCCCGTGCCCCGTGCCCCTGAACGGGCTTGGTGGCAGGCGTCTTTCAGGCGAGGTTGATCGTGAAGCGCCGTGTGCCCGGAGCGATCGTTTCGGCGTGGATGGAGCCGCGAGCCCGGTCGTACGTGCCGGTGCCGCCGGTGATCCCGTTGTCGAACGAAGGGGGCGGGCCCGGGTTGAGCTGGCCGAAGACCATCCCCTGCACGGAGAGCTGGCCGCCCGGGAGGTTGTAGGTCACGACGCACACCTCCGCTCCGCCGTTGTCGACCCGGGTGGTGTCGCAGGTGCCGCCGGTCTCGCCGACCTGGTTGCCTTCCTGGTCGAAGAGGACCGAACGGAAGACGGTCCGATCGCCCTGGGCGGGGCTGCCGCCGGGGTTGACGGGGAAACGCGTCTGCTCCGCGAGCCGGCCGATGAGGATGATGACCTTGTCCTTGCCCGTGGCATGGGCCGAATCGGCAGCGGCGGCGACAGGGGCGCCGGCGAGCAGGGTGACGAGCGCAGTGGCCGTTCCGAGACAGGCTGCTCTGATGGGGCGCATTGAGTGGCTCCTGAGGGTGATGCCGATGGATGGTCCGGTGACGCATCCATAGCCTCATCGCCGCCGCGCCCGGCGCGACGACCTGAGGATCCGACCGATCGGACCAGCCCGGGACGAGAGATGACGGTCCGCCCGACCTTGGCCGTTCGGTGGCACCGGCGCCCCCTCTTTCTGTTGTGCCGGAAGCTCCTTGCCGGTCGCCGCCATTCACTCGAACGGTCCCTTCCACCTCGCCGAAGGCGCCCGCCCTGCGCGAGGCTCGGGATCAGGGCGCGCCGAGTCGCCCGGCGTGGCCGCACCTCGGAGAGCTGGAGGCGTGGCCCACGCACCCCAGGACATCACCGGGAGGAGCGCGCCGGCGGGGTCGGCCGGTTCAGGCGACGAGCTCGGAGAGGCGCTTCGACCGGCGACGATCTGTCCCGGTCCTTGTGCCGGCATGTGTGGACGGGTGGGAGGGACGGGTGAACGCACACCCCGAAGAGCCCCGCGAACAGGGGGCCCGGGACGGTCTTTTCCGGCGCCGTAGCCGACCGGAACCGGACGCCGACGATGCGGAACACGGCCGTCGAGGTGTGTGGGACGAGGCCATCCTCGACGCCGTCTTCGCGCAGTCCGACGTGGGACTCCACGTCCTGGACACGGATCTGCGCATCGTCCGCGTGAACGCCGTCACCCTCGGCTTGTTCGGCCTCCAGGCGGAGCGCGTGGTCGGGATGCCGGCGGCGGAGGCCTATGCCCCTGTCGGGGTCCGTGTCGACGGGAGCATTCTGCGCGAGGTCCTCGCCACGGGACGCCCGGTGGTCGAACGGCTCATCACGAGCCGGCCTCCTGCCGATCCGCAGACAAGGCGCGTCTTCTCGGTCTCCGCTCACCGGCTCGAGGACCATGCGGGGCGTGTGCTCGGCGTGGTCGTCACGAGCACGAACGTGACCGCGCGTGAACGCGCACAGGACCGGCTTCGACTGCTGCACAGCGCCCGCGAACGGATCGGCTCCAGCCTCGATGTGGAGCGCACGGCCCGGGAACTCGTCGAAGTGGCGGTGCCCGACTTCGCCGACTGGGCCGTCGTCGCCCTCACCGACGCCGTACTGCAGGGAAAGGAACCCGGCCTGCAGGCAGCGGACAGCCTTCCACTCCTGCGCTGCGCCGCGGCGGGGAGCACGCGCGGGGACATGTCCGTTCCGGAGGCAGGAGCCATCCTGCTTCCCGGCGTCTTCGGAGACGTCCTGTCCGCGACGGCTTCCTCGATCATGTCGGCGACGGGCGGACGCGACGCCTCTGCCGGGATCGCGGCGCCGTTGGCGATGCGCGGGCAGATCTTCGGTGCCGTCGCCTTCCACCGGGTGGCGGGGGCCGAACCGTACGGTGCCGGTGACCTCGACCTCGTCGACGGCATGGCCGCCCGTACGGTGACCTGCCTGGAGAACGCCCTGCGGTTCACCCGCGAACACATCGTGATGACGGCGCTGCAGAGCTGGCCGCTGCGCCAGGAGCAGGTCACGCAGAGGGCCGTCGAAGTCGCCCAGCGGCACCGGTCCGGTGGCCGAGGCGCCGGCTCCTGGTTCGACGTCATCCCGCTTCCGGGGGCGCGCGTCGCGCTCGTCGTGGGCCAGGTCGAGCACGCCGGGCTGAGTACCGTCGCCACCATGAGCCGGCTGCGGACCGCCGTCAACAGTCTGACCACCCTCGATCTCGACCCGCACGAACTGCTCGCCAGGCTCCACGCCACCACCCTCCGGCTCGCCGCCGAACAGGATGATCCGTCCGATGCGGGCGTCCCTACCGCGAGCTGCACGATCGCCGTCCACGACCCGGTCGGCGGCCGGCTCGACATCGCACGCGCCGGACGTTCCCTGTTCGTCGTCGCCCACCCCGACGGAACGGTCGACACGAAGCCGGTCGACGACAGCCCCCTGCTCGGAGCCGAGGGGCCGCCCTTCGCCTGCTCCACGCATGTCCCGCCCGAGGGCAGCATCCTCTGCATGGCCTCCGCGGCGGCATACGTCGACGACGGCCCGTCGATGGAAGCCGTCGTCAACGCACTGGTCCACCCCGGACGCACCCCGGAGGCGATGGCGGACGACGTGGACCGGCTCCTGGCCCCCGACCGCGTCCTGCTGGTCGCCCGCACGCGCCACTTGCCGCCGAGCGAACTGGCCCAGTGGACGATTCCCTTCGACTTCCCGTCCGTCGCCACCGCACGGAGTCATGTCGAGTCCTGCCTCCGGCAGTGGGGGCACCCCGCCGACCCCTTCACGGCGACGCTGGTCGCCAGCGAACTCGTCACCAACGCTATCCGCTACGGCGCGGCCCCGATCACGCTCCGACTCATCGCGGACGCACCGGATTCGACAGGGCTCATCTGCGAGGTCAGCGATGCCGGCGCGGCCGCCCCGCACCTCCGGCACGCCAGAGCCGGCGACGAAGGCGGCCGGGGACTGCTCATCTGCGCCACCCTCGCAAAGAACTGGGGCGTCCGCTACGCCGACGACGGGAAGACGGTGTGGGCCGAAATGTGACGCGACGGCGGGCAAGGAGGAGTGGGCTATCAAGCGATATGCAAGGGTTTCAAATGAATGGTCCTATTGAGCGACAGTACGCCAGACCATGCAACGGAGCGGCCGTATGAGCACCCTGCCCTCGTTCGAGGACACGACGGACTTCGAGAACGCCGATCGGGGGTTCGTCGGCGCTCTCGACCCAGGCGTCGTCAAGGCGGCGGACGGCCGGGTCGTCTACGACAACGACGTCTACGCCTTCCTCGAGGGCGACTGCCCCGACACCGCGCACCGGAGTCTGTGGCGCCAGGGGCAGCTTTGCGCCCGGCAGGGCCTGTACGAGGTCACCGAGGGCATCTACCAGGTCCGCGGCCTGGACCTCTCCAACATGACGATCGTCGAGGGCGAGCGCGGGATCGTCGTCATCGACCCGCTCATCTCCGTGGAGACCGCCGCCGCGGCCCTCGCTCTCTACCGCGGGCACCGTGGCGACCGCCCGGTCACCGGACTGATCTACACCCATTCGCACGGCGACCACTTCGGCGGCTCCCGCGGGGTGCTCCCACACGGCACGGAGGAGGGTGTGCCGATCCTCGCACCGGCCGGTTTCCTGGAGCACGCGGTCAGCGAGAACGTCTACGCGGGCAACGCCATGGGCCGCCGAGCCGGGTACATGTACGGCGTCATGCTCCCCACCTCGCCGGCGGGCCAGATCGGCGTGGGCCTCGGGCAGTCCACCTCGACCGGCGTGATCTCCCTCGTTCCGCCGACCGTGGACATCACGGAGACCGGGCAGGAGGAGACGGTCGACGGGGTGCGGATCGTCTTCCAGCTGACACCCGGTACCGAGGCGCCGGCCGAGATGAACTTCCTCTTCCCCGACCACCGCGCGCTGTGCCTGGCCGAGAACGCCACGCACACCATGCACAACGTCCTGACCCTGCGCGGCGCCGTCGTCCGCGACTCGCGGATCTGGGCCCGCTACCTCGACGAGGCGATCGAGTACTTCCACGGGCGCTACGACGTCGGTTTCGCCTCCCACCACTGGCCGACCTGGGGCCACGACAACGTGGTGCGGTTCCTGGCCGAGCAGCGTGACCTGTACGCGTACATGCACGATCAGACGCTGCGCATGCTCAACGACGGCCTGACCGGCGTCGAGATCGCCGAGCGGATCGAGCTGCCGCCCGCCCTGGAGAAGTCCTGGCACGCCCGTGGCTACTACGGTTCCCTCAGCCACAACACCAAGGCGATCTACCAGCGTTACCTCGGCTGGTACGACGGCAACCCCGCCCACCTCTGGGAGCACCCGCCGGTGGAACTCGCGGTGCGGTACGTGGCCCTGGCCGGCGGCCCCGCCGAAGCGCTCGCCAAGGCCCGCACGTACATCGAGAGCGGCGATCTGCGGTTCGCCGCGACGGTGCTCAACCACCTCGTCTTCGCCGATCCGCAGAACTCGGAGGCGAAGTCCGCTCTCGCCGGGGTGTACGAAGCGCTCGGACACGGCGCCGAGAACGGCACCTGGCGGAACTTCTATCTGACAGGGGCGAAGGAACTCCGTGACGGACCGTCCTCCGACATCGTCGACCTGTCCAGCCCCGAACTGCTCAAGGCGCTCACGGTCCCCATGCTCGCGGACTCGATCGCCATCCGGATCGACGGGCCGCGCGCCTGGAACGAGGACATCACGATCGATCTCGTGCTCGTCGACGAGAACGCCCGTCATCGCCTCACCCTGCACAACGGCGCCCTCACCCACCGGACCGTGGAGGGCGAACCCCGGACCCCCGCCGGTCTCACCCTCACCCTGACCAAGTCACGGCTCCTCGGCGTCCTGGCCGGGAAGGGCCTGGACGGAGTGGTCGTCGACGGCGACCCGGAGCTGCTGGCCCGCCTCTTCTCGTACGTGACGAAGCCGGACCCGAATTTCCCGATCGTCACCCCCTGACCGGCTCGGCGGGATCCTGAGGGGTGTCGTGGTCGTCCGTGCCGCGGATCCGTTAGAGCGGTGTTAACCAGCGGTTGGAGGCGCCGAGCACAGTGAGTCCCGCACGGCGTCCGTCCGAATCGATTCTGGAAGATCATCGTGAACCTGAGAAAGACCGCTCTGCGGGCCTTCGCCGGCCTCGCCGGATTCATTCTGTCCTTCACCCTGGTGCAGCCCGCGTCCGCCGACGCATCGACCGGGGGGCCCACGAGGATCATCAACCGGGCGTCCGGGAAGTGCCTGGAGGTGGCCGACTGGAGTCTGGACAACGGCGCTCCCGTCCGCCAGTGGGACTGCACCGGCGGCGACAACCAGCGCTGGTGGGTGGTCGACCCCGATGGGGTGAACCAGTTCACCCTGGTGAATGTCCACTCGGGCAGATGCGTGGACATCCCCAACGGCAATGTGGCGAACGGAGTCCAGCTGATCCAGTGGACGTGCCACTACAACTTCGGCGAAGACGACATAAATCAGAGGTTCTACCGCCTCCCGGGCGAAGGGGTCGGCCCCGTCTACTACTTCGCGTGGAGTTCCTTCAACATCGAGATCGGTGGCTTCAGCAACGCGAACGGCGCCCCGGCCCAGCTGTGGAAGAACAACGGTGGGTCCAACCAGCGCTGGTACGCGGGCGACTGACAGAGGTGGCTCGCACCAGCTGTCGACGGTGACGGCAGGACGCCCGATCGTGGACTTCGATCGGGCGCCCCGCCGTTCGGGACCTCGGCCGTTGAGGCTTCGGTTACGGGGTTACGGGGTTACGGGGCGTCCACGAGGGTGCGGCCGTCGGTCGCGATGCTTGAGGCGGCGCCGCCGGCGTAGGCGGACTCCACCCGGGCCTGCTCGGTCGCGTTGGGGACCGCGTTCACGCACGCCGTACCGGCGCTGGATCCCGACATCAACTGCGTGCACGGGCCGGGCTTGGTGTCGGGGAGGCCCAGGCTGTGGCCGAGTTCATGGGCGGCGATGCGGGTCTTGTCGTACCCCTGGCTCACCGCCTGACTCCCCAGCTCGACACGGACCTGCCGGCCCGGACGGACGGGTCCGAGCGTGGCCTGGGGCCAGCCGGTGGTCGCCACGATCACGATCTCCGCCCGGGTGCCCGGCGGGGCCTCGACCAGCTTGACGTTGTCGACGTTCGCGTTCCACGAGGCGACACCGGCCGCGATGGCCGCCTCCCAGCCTCCGGCGCGGCTGTCGTCGTAACGAAGAGTCACCACTGCCGCGACGCTCGTCGCCGAAGGCTCCGTCGTCGGCGTGGGTGCGGCGTTCGCCGTGGTGGCCGATGCCGTGGCCAGGACGACCGCGGCGCCGACGGTGGCCGTCTTCAGCCATGTGTAGAGCGACATGCTGCTCCTTCACTCGTGGGGGGACCCGGGACCTGGCGGAACCGGGAGTGCGGGAGGAGTGGCGCTGGTACCGGTCGACCTGGCGATCGGATCGCCGAACCTCCGGGGCCTTCCGACGGTATGCTCCCGGACCCCTGTAAGTCATGCACCTGACAGAATCAACTTCGGTCAACTTTGTTGTCTCAAAGGGGAGTTGAGGGTTGCGGAGATGGGGTGCGCTTTGGTCGTGCTGTCAGGGTCCGGACTCCACGCGCCGACGAAGAAGGGCCCGAACTCGTCGAGTTCGGGCCCTTCTTCGCGTGACGGTTCAGACGGTTCAGACGGTTCAGACGGTCGGGCTGTCGGAGGAGCCGGGATGACCGGTGTCACCCGTGCGCCGGAGAACGGGGCGCAGGGCTTCGATGACGGTCGCGTCGTCGACCGTGGACGGGATGGGCTCGTCGAGGCCGTCGGCGATGCCGCGCATGGTCTTCCGGAGGATCTTTCCCGAGCGGGTCTTCGGCAGCGCGGCCACGACCGCCACGTCCTTGAGGGAGGCGATGGCGCCGATGCGGTCGCGTACGAGCCGGACGAGTTCGGCCTCGACCTCGCCGGGTGCGCGGGCGGTGCCGGCCTTCAGGACGACGAAGCCCCGCGGCACCTGCCCCTTGAGGGGGTCGGCGACGCCGATGACGGCGCACTCGGCGACGTCGGGGTGGGCGGCCAGGGCCTCTTCCATCGTGCCCGTCGACAGCCGGTGTCCGGCGACGTTGATGACGTCGTCGGTGCGGCCCATGACGAAGACATAGCCGTCCTCGTCGATGTGGCCGCTGTCGCCCGTGAGGTAGAAGCCGTCGAAGGCGGACAGATAGGAGGCGATGTAGCGATCGTCGTCGTTCCAGAGGGTGGGGAGCGCTCCGGGCGGCAGGGGGAGCCTGACCACGATCGCGCCTTCGACGCCCGCGGGTACCTGCTCGCCCGAGGCGTCGAGGACGCGGACGTCCCAGCCGGGCAGCGGGCGGGTGGGGGAGCCCGGTTTGACGGGGGCGGCCTCGATTCCGACCGGGTTGGCGACGATGGGCCAGCCGGTCTCGGTCTGCCACCAGTGGTCGATCACCGGGACCCCGAGGAGAGCGCTCGCCCAGCGATAGGTCTCGGGGTCGAGACGCTCACCGGCGAGGAAGAGGTAGCGCAGGCGGGAGAGGTCGTGGTCCGCGGTGAGCGCTCCCTCCGGGTCCTCCTTGCGGATGGCCCGGAAGGCGGTGGGCGCCGTGAACATGGTCTTGACCTGGTAGTCGGCCGCGACGCGCCAGAACTGGCCGGCGTCCGGTGTGCCGACGGGCTTGCCCTCGTACAGGACGGTCGTGGCGCCGACCAGCAGGGGCGCGTAGACGATGTACGAATGACCGACGACCCATCCGACGTCGGATCCGGTGAACATCGTGTCGCCCGGGCCGATGTCGTACACGGCGCCCATCGACCAGTGGAGGGCCACCGCGTAGCCGCCGCAGTCGCGCACCACTCCCTTGGGCTTGCCGGTCGTTCCGGACGTGTAGAGGATGTACAGGGGATCGTTCGCGGGGACGGGAACGCATGCGGCCGGCTGCGAGGCGGCCACCAGGTCGGCCCAGTCGAGGTCGTCGGACCCCAACTCGGCCGGTTCCTGCGGCCGTTGCAGGATCACGCTCTTCTGCGGCTTGTGGGCGGCGAGCTCGATCGCCCGGTCGAGCAGCGGCTTGTACGCGATGACACGCTTGCCCTCGATGCCGCAGGAGGCGGAGACGACCACTTTCGGCGCGGCGTGGTCGATGCGGAGGGCGAGTTCTCGTGGGGCGAAACCGCCGAAGACGACCGAGTGGACCGCGCCGATGCGAGCGCAGGCCAGCATCGCGACGGCGGCCTCCGGAACCATCGGCATGTAGATCACCACCCGGTCGCCGCGCCCCACACCGAGCCCGGCGAGCGCTCCGGCGAACACACTCACCTCGTCCCTCAGCTGGGTGTAGCTGTAGGTCCGCCGGGTGCCGGTGACGGGGGAGTCGTAGACGAGCGCGGGCCGGTCGCCGTCGCCGGCTTCGACGTGCCGGTCGAGCGCGTTGAAGCAGACGTTGAGCCGCCCGTCGGGAAACCAGCGGTAGAAGGGAGCGCGCGAGGAGTCCAGGGCTCGTCGCGGGACGACATCCCAGTCGATGCCCCCGGCGGCGTCGAGCCAGAAGTTCTCCGGGTCTTCCGTGCTCGCGCGGAAGACATCCTCGTACGTTCCCATCGCGGACTCCTCTTGTCGCATCAGGGTTCTGTCGCCGTGGGGGGGCGGACTGTGGCCGCGGCAGCGGCGGCGCACAGCGCGGGGCTGGGCGGGCCACCCTCACCGTATGTCGGCCGACACGGTCGGGCGCGGCACCGAGGCCACGAATCCCGGCGGGCGAAACCATCCGTCGCGAAGCCGCGCGCCCCGGGACGGGGCGCGCGGCGGGTCGTGCGCGCGAGGCGAGAGAGGTACGGGGGTCAGCTGCCGAAGCCGAGGCCGAGGCGGTCGAGGGTCCGCAGCCACAGGTCGCGGCGGCCCTCGTCGCGGTCGGCGCGGGCGAGGGAGCGCTGGGTGATGCCGATGCCGAGGGAGCGGACGGGCTCGGGCGGGAAGGGCAGCGGCTTGCGGCGTACGAGGTCGAGGGCGGTGCGCTCGGTGTGCTCGCCGGCCAGCAGGTCCAGCATCACCTCGGCGCCGAAGCGGGTGGCGCCGACGCCGAGCCCGGTGAAGCCGGCGGCGTAGGCGACCTTGCCGCGGTGGCTGGTGTCGAAGAAGACGCAGAAGCGGGTGCTGGTGTCGATGGCGCCGCCCCACGCGTGGCTGAAGCGGAGGCCTTCCAGCTGCGGGAAGGTGTGGAAGAACTGGCTGGTGAGCGTCGCGTACGACGCGGGGCGCCGGTCGTGCTCGGCGCGGACGTGGCGGCGGTGCACGGCGTCGTAGCCGCCCCACAGGATGCGGTTGTCGGCGGAGATCCGTACGTAGTGGAAGGAGTTCGCGGGGTCCGCCCAGCCCTGCCGGTTGCGCCAGCCGACCGAGGCGAGCTGTCGTTCGTCGAGCGGTTCGGTCATCAGCGCGTAGTCGTACACGGGGACGGTGTAGAGGCGGTGGCGGCGGACCAGTGAGGGGTAGGCGTTGGTGGCGAGGGCGACGCGGCCGGCGGTGACGCGGCCGTAGGGGGTGCCGACGGAGACGACGGCTCCGTGCTCGTCCAGGGAGAGGGCCGGTGTGTGTTCGTGGATCCGGACGCCGAGGTCGAGGCAGGCGCGCTTGAGGCCCCAGGCGAGCCGCGCCGGGTTGAGCATGGCGGTGTCGCTCTTGTTCCAGACGGCGCCGAGGAAGGTCGGGGAGTCGATCTCGGCGCGGACGGCGTCGGTGTCGAGGACGGTCGTCGTGGCGCCGTACCGGGCGGCCGTCTCGGCCTCTTCGGCGAGCCAGTCGACCTGGTGGGGCTCGGTGGCGACGACGAGGGAGCCGGTGCGTTCCCAGTCGCAGTCGATCTTGTGGCGGGTGAGGGTGTCCTCCATGGCCCGCAGGTTGGCGCGGCCGAGGCGTTCGAGGACGCCGATCTCGTCGGGCCAGCGGGCGAGGCCGTTGCCGAGGCCGTGGGTGAGGCTCGACTCGCAGAAGCCGCCGTTGCGGCCGGAGGCGGCGCCGCCCGCCTCGTCGGCCTCGATGAGGACGACATCGGCGGAGGGGTCCCGTTCCTTGGCGACGAGGGCGGTCCACAGGCCGGTGTATCCGCCGCCGACGACCAGCAGGTCGCAGGTGGTGCCGCCGACGAGGGCGGGTGTGGGCCGGGGGCGGCGCGGGTCGTCGAGCCAGAACGGGGTCGGGTCGGCGTCCCGGAGCGAGAGCAGGGGGTCCATGGTGGCTTCCTTCGGGTGGCGGAGAAGCCCGCGCGAGGGGGCTCGTTCCGAGGTGCCGCCCATGAGACCCGGCGGGGCTCGGTAAGGTCAATGGTGTTGACGTAAGACCCGGCTCTGCTCCGTGCGGCCGCCGGCGGGCCGTCTACCGCCCCGCGCGGCCGCCGGACGCCTGCCGCTCCGCGTCCGGGTGGAGGGCGGCCGCGCCCGTGAGCATCAGCTCCAGGGCGAAGGGGTAGCCGCTGTCGCGCATGTCGGCCGCCAGGAGGGGATACGTCGCCGTGATGTGCGGGTGACTGTCGCCGGGGAGGCGGCCGTAGGCGGCGTGCCAGACCTCGGCGTCGGCCGCCGCCGCGGTGGGCGGCAGAGCGGCCGCCGCCGCGTCCTGGGCGGCGAAGGCCAGAGCCTGGTCGACGAAGGCGTGGTAGATCCGCACCGCCAGGGCGTCGGGGAAGCCGCCGTCGCGGAGGATGCCGAGGATGGTCTCGACGGCCCTGGTCTCGTGCGGGCGGCCGGTGGTGCGGTGGGCGGCGAGCAGTGCGGCCTGGGGCTGGGCCAGGTACGAGGCGTGGATGCGCAGGCCCATGGCGCGCAGGTCGGCGCGCCAGTCGCCGGTCGCCGTCCAGCCCCGCTGGGCCCGGCCGATGAGTTCGTCGGCGAGGGCGAGCAGGAGCGCGTCGATATCGCGGAAGTAGCGGTAGAGCGCGGTGGGGTCGGCGCCGAGGGCGGTGCCGAGTCTGCGGACCGAGAGTGCTTTCGCGCCGTGCTGCTCGACGAGACGCTGTGCGGTCTCGACGATCAGGCGCTCGGAGAGGACGGCGCCCTCTCGGGTGGGGCGGCGGCGCTGCCGGCCGCCTTCGGGGACCACGCGTGCGGACATGGCCGGGACCTTACGTCAACACCATTGACGTGTAAACGCCACTCGGCTTCCATGGCGTCCGTCACTCGCCACCCGTCACTCGCAGTTGTCCGGCGCGGACGAACGCAAGGGAGCCGCCGTATGCCTCACGCCGATCTGGTCTTCACCGGAGGACCCGTCCTCACCATGGATCCGGCCCGGACCCGGGCGAGTTCGCTCGCCGTCACCGGTGAGCGGATCACCGCCGTCGGCCACGACGAGGTGCGGGAGCTGATCGGGCCCCGTACGGAGGTCGTGGACCTCGCGGGCCGGCTGCTGCTGCCCGGCTTCCAGGACGCCCACGTCCACGCGGTGGGCGGCGGCAGCGAGCTGGCGGAGTGCGACCTGACCGGGATCGTCGACGCCGCCGCGTACCTGGAGCGGATCCGGTCCTACGCGGAGGCGCACCCGGAGCGCGAGTGGATCACCGGCGGCGGCTGGTCGATGGAGAGCTTCGCGGGCGGCCTGCCGACCCGTCAGCTGCTCGACTCCGTGGTGCCCGACCGGCCGGTGCTGCTCTCGAACCGCGACCACCACGGGGCCTGGGCCAACACCCGGGCGCTCGAACTGGCGGGGCTGACCGCCGCCACCCCGGACCCGGCCGACGGGCGGATGGAGCGGGAGGCGGACGGCTTCCCGAGCGGGATGCTCCAGGAGGGCGCGACGGCCCTGGTCGCGCGGCTGGTGCCGCCGAGCACACCGGAGGAGCGCCTCGCGGGGCTGCTGCGGGCCCAGGAGCTGCTGCACTCGCTCGGCATCACCGGCTGGCAGGACGCGCTGCTCGGCGACTTCAACGGCATGGCGGACCCCTCGACCGCCTATCTGGCCGCCGCGCGGGACGGTTCGCTGACCGCACGGGTGACCGGCGCGCTGTGGTGGGACCGCGAGCGCGGTGCCGAGCAGATCCCCGAACTGGTCCAGCGCCGCGAGGAGTTGGCGCACGGAAGATTCCGGGCGGGGGCGGTGAAGATCATGCAGGACGGGATCGCGGAGAACTTCACGGCCGCGCTGACCGCCCCGTACCTGGACGGCTGCGGCTGCGCCACCGCCAACAGCGGGCTGAGCTTCGTCGATCCGGAGGCCCTCCGCGACCATGTGACGGCGCTGGACGCGCTGGACTTCCAGGTCCACTTCCACGCGCTGGGCGACCGTGCCGTGCGCGAGGCGCTCGACGCGATCGAGGCGGCCGTGGCCGCCAACGGGCGGCGCGGCAACCGGCACCACCTGGCCCACCTCCAGGTCGTCCACCCCGACGACCTGCCCCGCTTCGCGGCCCTCGGCGCCCTGGCGAACATCCAGCCGCTGTGGGCGGCGCACGAGCCGCAGATGGACGAGCTGACCATCCCGTTCCTGGGTCCGGAGCGCGCGGCCTGGCAGTACCCCTTCGGCGGTCTGCTGCGGGCCGGGGCCACTCTGGTGGCGGGCAGCGACTGGCCCGTCTCCAGTCCGGACCCGCTCGCGGGCATCCATGTCGCTGTGAACCGCCGGGAACCGGGGGCGTCCGACGACCGGGTGTTCCTGCCCGAGCAGCGCATCGACCTCCTCTCGGCGATCGCCGCCTACACCGCCGGTTCCGCGCACGTGAACGGGCTCGACGACGCCGGCAGCCTCCTTCCCGGACATCTCGCCGACCTCGTGGTGCTCGACCGGGACATCCTGGCCGCGCCGCCGGAGGAGATCGCCGAGGCGCGGGTGGAGCGGACCTATGTGGGCGGTGAGCTCGTGCACGGCGGCTGAGGAGGCGGCGGAAGCCGGGGCGGTCGCACCGATGACGCGCGGACGTCGAGGCGGACCGGCACGAGGACCCCGCGGGTCTCCGACCGCCCGTGCTCCAGCACGGCCACGAGCAGTTCGATCCCGGCCTCGGCGACCGCGTCGGGGCGCAGGCTGAGCGTCGTCACCGGCGGTTCGGTGTGCACGGCGGTCTCGTCCTCGCTGACACAGGCGAGGAGGAGGTCGCCGGGGACGTCGTAGCCGTGGCGGCGGGCCGCGTCCAGGACGAGCGGCGGGCTGGCCTCGGCGACCACGAGCAGGGCGTCGGGGCGTTCCGGCCCGGTTGTCAGGGCGGTCTCGACCGCTTGGACGACCGGCCCGTTGCCGGGCTCGGCGGCCCGTACCGCCACTTCCGGCAGCCCGTGCGCCGCACACCAGTCGTGGTGCGCGGCGAACACCTCGCGGTGGAAGCGGGTGGTGCTGTCGGGGACGACCAGCGCGGGCCGCCGGGCGCCCTGGGCCAGGAAGTGGTCCAGGGTCCGGTGGACGGCGGCGGTCGCGTCGACGTCCACCCAGTGGGCTTCCGGCCGGCCTTCCACGGACCGGTCACTGAAGACCGGGATGCGGGCGGCGAGCAGGTCGTCGACGATCCGGTCGTCGGCGACGGGGTCGGCGACGATCACGGCGTCGAGGGGCAGCGCCGACCACTCGCTCTCCAGGGAGCCGGCGGGCAGCAGCACCAGCGCGTAGCCGCGGCCGAGGGCGGTCGCGGCGGTGGCCCCGGTGAGCCGGGCGAAGTACGGCGACTCCAGGAAGGTCCAGGGGGCGTCGGCCAGTTCGCCCACCACGTATCCGATCAGCCGGGCCCGCCCCGCGCGCAGCTGGCGCGCGGTGGCGTTGGGCCGGTAGCCCATGCGGCGCGCGGTCTCGCGGGCCCGCTCCCGGACCTCGGGGGAGAGCCGGCCGGTGCCGTTGAGCGCCGCGGAGACGGTCGTCTTGGACAGGCCCGCCTCGCGGGCCACGTCGACGAGACGCACCCGCGGGGTGGGCGGGGTCCGCCGATGTCGCGTCGGGGGCTGCTCCCGTCGCGTCGGGGGCTGCCCGTCCTGCGGCGCGGGCTGTCCGCCGAGCCCTGAGTCTTCGGTCATGGGAGCGATGCTGCCATCCTCCCGACCTCTGCAAAACCGTTCCCGCAAACCCGGCCGAAGTCTTGTGCGGGAACGTTCCCGCATCAATACTCGCTCCATCCCCCCGTGCCCGTCACAACACCCGTAAAGGGGTGGATCTGCATGCGTACCCCCAGATTCATCGCATTCGCCTGTACCGCCGCGCTCGCGGCCTCCCTCACCGCCTGCTCCGGCGCCACCCGGCCCCAGGCCGGCGCCACCGGCGGCGCCGGCTTCGAGGTCACCCCGACCTCACCGCGGGCCAAGGGGCCGCTGGACTCCTTCACCTGGTCGCTGTACGCCGAGCCGTACACCCTCGACTACGCCCTCGCGTACGACTACCCGCCGAACACCGTGCTCGCCAACGTCTGCGAGCAGCTCCTGCGGGTCACCCCCGATCTGAGGATCGAGCCCGGTCTGGCCGTCAAGTGGACGCAGCCCGACCCGCGCACGCTCGTCTACACCCTGCGCCCCGGCGTGAAGTTCCACGACGGCACCACGATGACCGCGGACGACGTCGTCGCCTCACTCGAGCGCCAGATGGACCCGGCCACCGGCTCCCCGTGGGGCTCGGCCTTCAAGAGCGTCGACTCCGTGGAGAAGACCGGCCCGCTGGAGGTGACGATCCGCCTCGGCAGGGCCGACGTCCTCTTCCACGAGCTCATGGCCGCCTCACCCGGAACCGTCGTGAGCGCCGCCTCCCTCGCGAAGGAGGGCAAGGACTACGGGACCCCCAAGGGCGCCCTGAACTGCACCGGTCCCTTCGCCCTCCAGAAGTGGGCCCAGGGCGACAGCATCACCCTGCGCAAGCACCCGGCGTACTGGGACAAGAACCTCGCTCCGAAGTCCGAGGCCGTCAAGTTCACCTTCATCGAGGACGCGGCCGCCCGCTCCAACGCCTTCCTGTCCGGCACCGCCGACGGCGGCTACATGGTTCCGTCCACCTCCTTCGCCCAGCTTCGGACCGGCGGCAAGGGCTCGGTCCTCTTCGGCCCCAACACGGCGGCCTCGAACCTCGCCGTCCTCGACTTCCACGGCCCCCTCGGCAACCGCGAGGTCCGGCGGGCCCTGTCCATGGCGCTGGACCGGAAGAACATCATCAAGGCGGCGGCCGGCGGCGTCGGCGTCCCCGCCAAGGCCCCCGCCGCACGCGGTGCCTGGGCACTCGTCCCCGAGAAGACCGCCGCCCTGTACGACACACTGCCCGAGCCGGTGTACGACGTCGAGGGCGCCAAGAAGCTGGTCCGGGAGGCCGGTTTCAGCGGCCGCACGATCACCCTCGTGACCAGCTCGCTGGCGCCCGAGATCAGCGTGGTCGCCAACGCGGTGCAGGCGGCCGGACGCCAGATCGGCCTCGACGTCAAGCTGAAGCCCGTCTCGCCCGACGCCTACAGCAGCATCTTCGTCGACCCGAAGGCCCGTGAGGGGCTCGACCTGGTCATCACCAACGGCTACGACAACACGCCGGACCCGCTGGAGTTCTACCAGTACCTGCGCACCGGCGACTTCGGGAACTACGGCAACTGGTCCGACGCCGAGTTCGACGTCGCCTTCGACCGGGCCAACTCCGAGCCGGACGCGGCCAAGCGCGCCGACCTCACGGCGAAGCTCCAGGAGATCGCCCTCCGCGAGCTCCCCGTCATCCCCGTCTACGAGGCGCCCTACTCGGTCTTCCTCGGCAAGCGGATCACCGGCGCCCCCACCGGCATCGCCCAGCTCTACTACCCGTGGGCCGCGACGATCGGGGCCGCACAGTCATGACCCGTTTCCTCGTCGGACGGCTCCTGGGCCTGGTCGCGGTGCTGTTCGTGACCTCGGTCGTCGTCTTCGGCACCATCCACCTGGCCCCCGGCGACCCCGTGACCTTCCTGCTGCACGGCCGCCCCGCGACCCCCGAGGCCGTGGCCGCCCTGCGCGCCGAACACCACCTCGACGACCCCCTCGTGGTCCAGTACGGAAAGTGGCTCGGCGGCGTCCTGTCCGGCGACCTCGGCCGCTCCGCCCAGTACCACCAGGACGTCACCGCCGTCCTCGGCTCCCGGCTCCCCGGCACCGCCCTCCTCGTCGGCTACGCGGCCCTGCTCGTCGCCGTCCTGGGGGTGAGCGTCGGCATCCTCGCCGCACTCCGCCCCGGCGCCGTCGACCGGATCGTGCTCATCGGCACGGGCGTGGCCACCGCCACCCCGTCCTTCGTCACCGCGATCGTGCTCGTCTCGCTCTTCTCGGTCCAGCTCGGCTGGTTCCCCGGCCCCGGCGGCGGCGCCGCGGAGGGCCTCGGGGCCAGGCTCCACCAGCTCACCCTGCCGGCCTTCGCCCTCGCCCTGACCTTCGCTGGCCTGCTCGCCCGGGTCACCCGCTCCGCGATGCTCGACGAACTCGGCCGCGAGCACGTCGAGGTGGCGCGCGCCCGGGGCGTCGCCGGCCGGACGGTCGTACGCCGGCACGTGCTGCGCAACGCGCTGGGCCCGGTCGTCACCGTCGGCGGCACCATGCTCGCCGGCCTCCTCATCAGCACCTCGATCGTGGAGACCGCCTTCGACGTGCCGGGACTCGGCTCGCTGCTCGTGCAGTCGGTCACCGCCCAGGACTTCGCCGTCGTCCAGGCGGTCACCCTGCTCAGCGTCGCGGCCTTCGTCCTCGTCAACCTCGCGGTCGACCTCCTCGCCCCGCTCATCGACCCCCGTCTCTCCCCCGGGGAAGGCCCCTCATGACCACCACTCTCACCCCGGTGCCGTACCGCAGGCCGGGTCTGCGCGCACTGCGCCTCTTCGGCCAGGGGCCCCTGTTCGCCGTGTCGGTCACGGTGCTCGCCGTCCTCGTCCTCGTCGCCGTGCTGGCACCCGTCCTCGCCCCGTACGACCCCGAGGCACTCGACCTCTCCGCGAGCCTCGTCGGCACCGGCGGCGACCACCTCCTCGGCACCGACCAGTCGGGCCGGGACATCCTGTCCAGGCTGCTCCACGGCGCCCGCACCGGGCTGCTCGGGCCACTCCTCGTGGTCGGCGTCTCCACCCTGCTCGGCATGCTGCTCGGTGTGGTGGCGGCCTGGCGGGGCGGCTGGGCGGACGCGATCCTGTCCCGCTCGATGGACCTCGTCTTCGCCATCCCGGGGCTGCTGCTCGCGATCCTGCTCGTCTCCGTCCTCGGCTCCGGCATGACCGCACCCGTCATCGCCATGGCCGTCGCCTACACCCCGTACGTGGGCCGGCTCGTGCGCGGCATCGCCCGCCAGGAGAAGGAACGGCCGTACATCGAGGCGTACGTGGTGCAGGGCTGGTCCGGCTGGACGGTCTGCCTCCGCCACCTCCTGCCGAACATCGCGCCGACCGTCTTCGCCCAGTCCGCGATGAACTTCGGGTACGCCCTCATGGACCTGGCGGCCCTGTCCTTCCTGGGCTTCGGCGTCCAGCCGCCGACCGCCGACTGGGGAGCCATGATCAACGAGGGCCAGGGGGCCGTCCTCCAGGGCGCGATGCTCCCCGCGCTGGCGCCGTCCGCGTGCATCGTGCTCGCGGTCGTGGCCTTCGGCATCGTCGGCGAGGGGCTCGCCGACCGCATCGCGCGGAGGGAGAAGTGAACACGATGACCACGACGTCGACCACACCCGTCCTGGAGATCGACGGGCTCGGAGTACGACTCCCGGAGGACAGGGCCGCGCGGCCCATCCTGGACGGGGTGAGTCTGACCGTACGGCCCGGGGAGACCGTCGGCCTGGTCGGCGAGTCCGGCTCCGGGAAGTCGGTCGCCTGCCGCAGCGTCCTCGGACTGCTGCCCCGGGGCGCCCGCACCAGCGGTCGGGTCCGGGTCTCCGGGCGGGACGTGCTGAGCATGCGCCCCAAGGAGCTGGCCGCGCTGCGCGCCCGCGAGGTCGCCATGGTCTTCCAGGACCCGCGCGCCTCCGTCAACCCGCTGCGCAGAGTGGGGGACTTCCTCACCGAGGGGCTGCGCGCCGCGGGCACCCCCGCCGACCGGGCCGCCGCGCGCGCCGAGGAACTCCTCGACGCCGTCGGCATCCGCGACCCGCGCGGCGCGCTGCGCCGCTTCCCGCACCAGTTCTCCGGCGGCATGCTCCAGCGGGTCGTCATCGCCGCCGCCCTCGCCGCCGAGCCCACCCTGCTCCTCGCCGACGAACCGACCACCGCGCTCGACGTCACCACCCAGGCCGAGGTGATCGCGCTGCTCGCCCGGCTGCGGGCCGAGCGTGGCACCGGGATGCTCTTCGTCACCCACGACCTCGAACTCGCCTCGGCGATCTGCGACCGGGTGTACGTCATGTACGCGGGCCGGATCGTCGAGACCCGGTCCACCGACGAACTCTTCGACCGGCCCCGCCACCCCTACACGGCGGGACTCCTCGCCTCCACCCCGCGCATCGAGGCGGGCGCGCCCCCGCCCCGGGCCATCCCGGGCCGGCCCG
This sequence comes from Streptomyces sp. NPDC017246, assembly GCF_044331325.1. NCBI lineage: Bacteria > Bacillati > Actinomycetota > Actinomycetes > Kitasatosporales > Streptomycetaceae > Streptomyces > Streptomyces sp. NPDC017246. Next base: position 89,384 of record NZ_JBIRMW010000003.1, read on the forward strand.
TCTCCCTCGCCGAAGCCCCGCCCGGATGTGCCTTCGCCGCCCGCTGCCACCACGCGGTGCCGCGCTGTACGGCAGAGGCACCCCCACTCGCACCGCACGGCGCGGGACTGGCCGCGTGCCTCCGCGCCGAGGAAGGAATCACGCTGTGACGAAGGGACTGGAGGTCGAAGCGCTGTGCAAGAGGTACGGCGAGCACGCGGCCGTCGACGGGGTGTCGTTCACACTGCCACCGGGCGGTTCGCTCGCGATCGTCGGCGAGTCCGGCAGCGGCAAGACGACGACGGTCCGGATGCTCGTGGGCCTGGAGCGCGCGGACGGCGGCACGGTGCGGCTCGACGGCCGGGACCGCTCGGCCCGCGCGCGGGGCCGTGCCGAGCGGCTCGCCCGGGCCCGCGAGATCCAGATGGTCTTCCAGGACCCGTACCTCTCCCTCGATCCTCGGGTGACGGTGAGCGGCTGCCTGGACGAGGTGCTGCGCCTGCACACCGACCTCGGCGTGACCGCGCGCCGGGCCCGGGTCGCCGAACTCCTCGACCAGGTCGGACTCGGGGCCCGCGAGGCGGCGGCCCTGCCGCGCGGGCTGTCCGGCGGACAGCGCCAGCGCGTGGCGATCGCCCGCGCCCTCGCGGTGGAGCCCCGGGTCCTGGTCCTGGACGAGGCGGTCGCCGCGCTCGACGTGTCGATCCAGGCCCAGATCCTCGAACTGCTCCGCGAGATCCGCCGCGAGGCGGGCATCGGATTCCTGTTCGTGACCCACGACCTGGCGGTCGTACGACACATCGCGGACCGGGTGCTCGTCCTCAAGTCGGGCAGGGTGATGGAGACGGGCCCGGTGGACCGGGTGCTCGACGCGCCGGACCACCCGTACACCCGGCTCCTTTTGAACTCGGTGCCGAGGCGAGGCGGCCTGCTGGGGGCGGGCGGCTGAGGGCGGGGCGCCGACTCGGATTCCGAGCTGCGGGACCGGCTCGTCCAGGCGCCGCCGGGGGTGCCCGCCGGCAGCCTGCTGTCGTCCGGCGGGGCTGACCTGGCCTCCCGGCAGCACAGCGAGCTGATGGATCTGCCGGGCGACACCGCGATCGGTTCGCTGTTCGGCGGAGGTGGGTGTGAACCCCTTCACTCCTCGATACACGGCCATCGTCGGCTGGATGGCGCACACGTCGTCGGCGTTTCGCACTTCCCTCTTCTGGCAGTCTGTCCGCTTATGGGGGCATGTCTTGCGAGAAGTCCTTAAGGGGTGTGCGTGAACGTGGAGAAGCGGAGTCGGACGTCGAGGGGCGTCGTCGGTGTCTCGGCCGCGGTACTTCTGTTGGTGACAGGATGTGATGTACCCGGTGTCTACCGGCCGGCCCGCCCTGTCACCGGCGGTCCGTTCACGTTCTACGTGAGCCCAGGCGGTGACGACGACAACGACGGCATGTCGCCGGAGAAGGCGTGGCGGACCCTCGACCACGCGAACGGCGCACGGTTCCAGCCGGGCGACCGCCTGCGGCTCAAGGGCGGTGAACGGTTCGCCGGCAGCGTCACCCTGGACGAGGGCGAGGCGGGCAGCGGGACGAAGCCGGTCGTGATCGAGTCGTACGGCGCCGGCCGCGCCACGATCGCCCCGCGGGGAACCTCCGGCATCACCGTGCGCGACACCGCCGGCGTGGAGATCAGGAACATCGCGCTCGTCGGCGACCGTACGTCGCGACGCGAGGGGGTCGGCATCGCCCTCCGCAGCAGCCGGCCGGGGACCCGACGGCTCAGCCACGTCAGGATCACGAACGTGGAGGCGAGCGGCTTCCAGAACGGGATCAGTGTCGGCGTCGACGAGGACGCCGTCGTCGGCTACAGCGACGTGCGGATCACCGACGTCTCCGTGCACCACAACCTCGAGACCGGGCTCGTCGTCTACGGGCCCGACTTCAGGGCCGAGCGTCCCGCCTACGCGCACTCCGGACTCCGGATCGAAGGCGTCAGGGCGTACGCCAACACGGGTGATCCGAAGAGCATCGAGCGGAACACCGGCAGCGGCATCTCCCTCGGCAGCGTGCTGGACGCGAAGGTGGTGCGATCCGTGGCCCACGACAACGGCGCGAAGTCCGCCGCCGGCGCGGTGGAGGGTCCCGAGGGCATCTGGGTCTACGACTCCTCCCGCGTGGTCCTGGAGCGGAACAGGTCCTACCACAACCGCACCGGCTCCCGAGTCGACGGCGGCGGGTTCGGCCTCGACAACAACGTGTCCTCCTCCGTCATGCAGTACAACCTCGCCTACGGCAACGACGGTCCCGGCTTCCTGGTCTACTCCGGGAAGCCGACCGGGGCGCACAAGAACAACGTCGTCCGCTTCAACATGAGCTGGGACGACGCCAGGAAGCTGCCCGAGTACGGCGGCATCGTCGCCTACGGCACCCGTATGAAGGGCCTGGACATCCACCACAACACGGTCGTGATGCGCACCGAGGGTCTCGGTTCCACGGAGGTCGCGGGCTTCCGCGCCCCGGCACTGCGGCTGCGCGACGGCATGACGGACGTGCGCGTCTTCAACAACATCCTCGCGACCGACGGCGGCCCCCTGGTCGAGGCGCAGTCGTCGTACCGCAAGAGCAAGGTCCTGCTCCAGGGCAACGACTACTACAGCACCGGCCGTTGGGCTCTGGAGTGGGGCGCGGACCGCTACGCCTCGCTGGACGGCTGGCGCACGGCGAGTGGCCAGGAGACCCTGGAGGGCAACCCGACCGGCTTCAGCGAGGACCCGTGCCTGAGGGGCCTGACCGCGCCGGTCGCGGACGGCGCCGGTGCCGGCGCCGAGAGCCTGGCTCCCGACTGCGACGGCCAGGTGCCCCTCGGACTGGATCCGGCGACCCTGGGCATCGAGATCGGTCCCGTCGACTACTTCGGCAACCAGGTGTCGGGGCGGCCGGTGGTCGGGGCGGTCCAGCCCGGCACCACCGACTGAGCCGTCCCGGGCGGCCACGGCGAACCGGCCGAGCACGGAACCGCGAGTGCCGGACCGTGCCGGCCGGGGGACGGAACGGCGGTTGCCGGGCCGTGCCGGCCGGGCACGGAACGGTGGTTGCCGGGCCGACCTGCCCGAGGCGAAACGGCGTTGCCCGGCCGTGCCGGTCGGAGACCGTCAGGGCCGGGCAGCACGCGGTTCTTCCCGCCGGGGCTCGCTACGTCCCGCTGACCGGTCCGCCGGGCAGTACGGCGGCCGGCACCCCGACCACGTCCGGACCTGCGGACGGGGAGGCGATGACCGTGCGCAGGGCTTCCACGGCCGGCGCGGCGGAGCGTCGCCCCTCCGGCGACGGCGACGGCGCCGGCCGGCCCAGCGCCTTCACGGTCCAGCCGGCCGCGCGCCACGCGTCGTGCGGGAGCGCGTTGCGCCCGTCGATGAGAAGAGGGGTGCGCACCACACGGGCCAGCTTGTCCGGATCCAGCTCGCGGTACTGGCCCCACTCGGTGAGGTGCAGCACGAGTTCCGCGCCCTGGCAGGCCGCGAGCAGGTCCGCGCCGCACCACAGCTCCGGGTGGGCGAGTCGCGCCTTGGCCGCGCCCTCGGGGTCGTGCACCCGGACCTGCGCGCCCTGCCGGTGCAGCTCGGCCGCCACGGCGAGCGCGGGCGAGTCCCGTACGTCGTCGCTGTCCGGCTTGAACGTGGCGCCCAGCACCGTGATCCGCGCACCGTCGAGGTCGCCGCCGAGCATCCGCCGGGCGAGCAGGACGGTCCGGCTCCGCTGCCGCTGGTTGATCTCGTCGACCTGGTCGAGGAACGCCACCGCGGGACCGGCGCCGAGCTCCTGCGCGCGGGCGGTGAACGCCCGGATGTCCTTGGGCAGGCAGCCGCCGCCGAAGCCGAGACCCGCGTTCAGGAACCGCCGGCCGATCCGGTTGTCGTGGCCGAGGGCGTCGGCGAGCGTGACGACGTCCGCGTCCGCGGCGTCGCAGATCTCGGCCATCGCGTTGATGAAGGAGATCTTCGTGGCGAGGAAGGAGTTGGCCGCGACCTTGACCAGCTCCGCCGTGTTCGGGTCGGTGCGGATGTAGGGGACGCCCGCCGCCAGCATCGGGGCGTACACGCGGCGCAGCGTCTCGTCCGCCTCCGCGCCGGTCACGCCCGTGACGATCCGGTCCGGCCGGAGCGTGTCCTCGACGGCGAAGCCCTCGCGCAGGAACTCCGGGTTCCAGGCGAGCTCCGCGCGCACTCCCGGAGGCGCCAGACGCGCGACGCGGGAGGCCAGGCGGGCGGTCGTGCCGACCGGGACCGTGGACTTGCCGACGATCAGACAGGGCGCGGAGAGGTGCGGCGCCAGCCCGTCGACGACGGCGTCGACGTAGCGCAGGTCGGCGGCGTGGGAGCCGGCCTGCTGCGGGGTGCCGACGCAGATGAAGTGGACCTCGCCGTGCGCCGCCGCCTCACGCAGGTCGGTGGTGAAGCGCAGGCGCCCGGAGCCGAGGGACCGGGCCAGCAGGTCCTCGAATCCCGGCTCGTAGAAGGGCGGTCGGCCTTCGGCGAGGTCGGCGACCTTCTCGGCGTCGACGTCCACGCCGAGGACGTCGTGGCCGATCTCTGCCATGCACGCGGCGTGCACGGCTCCCAGATAGCCCGTGCCGATGACGGTCAGTCGCATGCGCTGTGCTCCTGTCTGAAAGAGGAAGGCGGGAGGAGGTGGGGTGGTGCTGGGCGGTCGAGCGGGCGGTTCAGGGGGCGTAGCCGTACGGGTTCTGCTGCTGGAACCGCCAGGCGTCGCGGCACATCGCGGCCAGATCGTGCCGGGCGGACCAGCCCCAGGCCGCGGTGACCTTCGACGGCTCGGCGACGAGCTCCGCGACATCGCCGGGGCGGCGCCCGGTGACGCGGTGCGGGATCGGCCGGCCGGAGACCTCCTCGAAGGTGCGCAGGAGTTCCTGGACGGACGCGCCGTGTCCGGTGCCGAGGTTGAAGACCCGCATACCGGGTTCGTCGTCGATGTGGTCGAGGGCGGTGCGGTGTCCTTCGGCGACGTCGACGACGTGGATGTAGTCGCGGATCCCGGTGCCGTCGGGCGTCGGGTAGTCGTCGCCGAAGACGTTCAGCTCCTCCCTGCGGCCCACGGCGATCTGGGCGAGGTACGGCATGATGTTGTTGGGCACGCCGCGCGGGTCCTCGCCGAGCAGCCCGGTGGGGTGGGCGCCGGTCGGGTTGAAGTACCGCAGGGCCAGCACCCGCAGCTCCGGAACGTGCCGGCACGCGTCCTCGAGGATCCGCTCACAGGTCCACTTGGTCGTGGCGTACGGGTTCGTCGGTGCTGCCGGGGACTCCTCGGTCAGCGGCACGGCCGTCGCGTCGCCGTAGACCGAACAGGACGACGAGAACACCAGCCGGTGCACCCCGTGGTCGTGCATGGCCGAGACCAGGGCCGTGGTGCCGCCGACGTTGATGTCGTAGTACGTGAGCGGGATGCGTACCGACTCGCCGACGGCCTTCTTCGCGGCGAAGTGGATCACCGAGTCGATCGGGTGGCTGGTGAAGACCTCGTCCAGGGCCCGGCGGTCCCGCACGTCGGCGACATGGACCGCCGCGATCGGACGGCCCGCGATCTTGGCGACGCGCTCCAGGGCCTCGGGGGAGCTGTTGGAATGGTCGTCGAGGACGACGACCTCGTGGCCGGAGCCGAGCAGCTCGACGCAGGTGTGGCTGCCGATGAAGCCGGCGCCACCGGTGACAAGCACCGTACGGGGCACGGAGAACCTCATTTCTCGATCGGCCGCGTGGGCCGGACGGTCACCAGGCGTAGAAACCGGTGAGGTAGGTGGGGAAGATGGCGACGGCGAGCCCCAGGGGCAGGAGGCAGAGCAGCCCGCAGAAGAGCGGCAGCGCGGCCGTGCGCGACGCCCGGAAGGTGGAGACCCCGGTCGCGCGAGCCGTCTCCCTGACGTGCAGCGCGCCGATCGCGAGCGTCACGACGGCGTACGAGAGGGCGCCGAAGAGACAGAGGAAGACATAGCCCACGGCCGGTCCGGTGAACTGTCCGACGAGTGCCGCGCCGGACAGGAACGTCGTGATGAGGAGATACGGGGCGACGCTGCGGAGCGGGAGCCGCTCCAGGCCGTCGCGCCTCTTCGGGGTGACCTTGAAGGTGATCTGACGGGGCCGCAGCTTCTGCAGCACCGCGGCGAGCACACCCCAGGCCACGTAGGGCCACCGGGAGAGGCCGAACAGCCAGATCTCCCAGCTGAAGACGGCGGAGTCCCGGGGGCGCAGCAGCCCGCGGCGACGGCAGAGCAGCGTCAGCAGGATGAGCCAGACGGACATGCTCCAGAAGTGCCCGAGGAACTCGAAGTAGTTGACATTGATCCAGGGGGTGCCGGTGATCGCCGCGATCGGCGGCAGCGTGATGCCCATGACGGTGGCCGCGGCGAGCAGCGGGTAGAACATCAGCGCCGCGGCGAAGCGTACGCGCAGCTTGAGGGGCATCCGGCTGAGGTGGCGGGGCAGCATCCCCAGGAGCATCACCGCCAGGCTGCGGGACCACTGGAACTCCTGGGTGACCATCGCACCGAAGGTGATCGGTCCCTCGCCGTGCGCCTCCGCGTCGATCGCGAACGCGCCCTGCCAGCCGGCCGAGTTGAGCAGGAAGGTGGTGGAGAAGTCCTCGGCGAGCTCGGGACCGAGGCCGCCGATGTCCCGCAGTGCCTGTGTGCGGACGGCGTAGTGGGAGCCGATGCACACGGGCGCCAGGCCGGCCGAGTGACCCAGCTGCACGGGGCCGTGGAACATGGCCTCGCGCTGGAGCCGGCCGCGGGCCGCCCAGGAGCCCGCGGCGTTCGAGTCGCACACGCTGGGCGCCGCGACATAGCCGATGGCCGGGTCGGCGAAGGGGCGGACGACCTCGGTGAGGTAGCGGGGCCCGGGGACGTGGTCGCAGTCCAGCTGGGCGACGACGTCGTACTCGGCGTAGCCCCAATGGTCGTAGAAGAAGGCGAGGTTGCCCTCCTTGCAGCGGGTGCGCCGAGGCCATTCGGCCCGGTGGTAGTCGGCGCGGCCGCGCCGGCACGAGACGGCGACGCCCTGGTCCCGGCACCAGCCGAGGATTTCCTCGGTCGGGTCCTCGTCGCACAGCCACACGTCGTAGGCGTACGGGTAGTCCTGGCCGAGCATCGCCTCCAAGGTGGTGCGGGCGATGTCCCAGCTCTCGGAGGGGGCACGGGTGACCACGAAGGCGGTGCGGAGCGCCGGTACGGCGACGGCCGGATCGAAACGGCGCATCCGGATCAGCGCGACGAGGAAGTGCACCGGCAGATAGGTCAGATAGAGCAGCAGGGCGCTGTTGACGACGAGTCCGAGCCAGCCGATGCGGTGGGACGGTTCGAGCCACCAGGCCCAGAACCAGACCAGGCAGGCGGCCCAGCCGAGGGACATCAGGGCGACGACGAGGCGGTCGGAGCGCGAGAAGGCCCTGACGAAGCTCGTCGGGAGGGTGCTGAGCCGACGCGACGGCCCGGCGAGGACCGGGCCGTCCGGGCCGATGGAGGCCACGGCGCCGTCGGACAGGGCTCGGATCTCCGCGCCCAGTGCCTCCCATTCCTCCGGTGAGCCGGGAACGGGGGAGAGGAGTGGGGGATCCTGGACGGTCCCGAGTGCGGGGGCGGGACCTTGCTCCAACGACGGCATGTCAGCGAGTTCTCCAGGCGGTGCGTCAGCGGGGCGGGGGTTTCGGGGGCGGCGGGGGGCCGCGGACGTCCGGCCGGGGGCCGCGGACGTCCGGCGGCGCAGGGCCGGCCGGGGGAGACGTGGCGGGGCGGCGGTGCGGTGGCGCCGCCGGGGCGCGTCAGGCAGTGCCGACGCGCCCGTCGGGCGGATCAGCCGCCCGATACGGACGGACCGGCCGCCGCCGCGGGCGTCGCACCGCCGACCGCGGCCGCCGGGCCGGGGATCGTCTGCGTCGCCGGGCCGGTCGCCGCTGCCAGCGGCACCGTCTCGTCCTGGCTGCCGCGGATCGCGGCGGCGGACGCGCCGAGTGCGTCCGCGCGGGACGCGAAGTAGGCGACGGTCCTGCGCAGGCCCTCGGTGATGTCGATCTCCGGCTGCCAGCCCAGCACCTCCTGGGCGCGGGTGATCACCGGCCGGCGGCGGACCGGATCGTCCGCCGGCAGCGGGTGGTGTCTCACCTCGGAACGCGAGCCGGTCATCGTCAGTACCGTCTCGGCGAGCTCGGAGACGGTGCGCTCGACCGGGTTGCCCAGGTTGAACGGGCCCATCTCGGAGGAGTCGAGGAGTGCCAGGAGGCCGCGGACCAGGTCGTCGACGTAGCAGAAGCTGCGGGTCTGCTCGCCGTCGCCGTAGATGGTGAGGGGTTCACCCGTCAGGGCCTGGGTGATGAAGCTGGACACCACCCGGCCGTCGTGCGGGCGCATCCGCGGTCCGTACGTGTTGAAGATGCGCGCGATGCCGACGTTGAGGCCGTGCGTGCGGCGGTAGGCCGCGGAGACCGCCTCAGCGTATCGTTTCGCCTCGTCGTAGACGCTGCGCGGGCCGATGGAGTTCACATTGCCCCAGTAGGCCTCCTCCTGCGGGTGGACCAGGGGATCGCCGTAGATCTCGCTGGTCGACGCGAGGATGAAGCGCGCGTCGTCGCGCAGTGCCAGTCGCAGGGCGTTCTCGGTGCCGCGGCTGCCGACTCCGAGGGTTTCCAGCGGCTGACGCAGGTAGTCGGGAGGCGATGCGGGCGACGCGAGGTGGGCGACGGCGTCCACGCGGCCGGTGACCTCCACCGCCACGCTCACGTCGGCGTGCACGAAGGCGAAGCCCGGGTGGGAGAGGAACGGGGCGATGTTCTCGGGGTCGCCCGTCGAGAAGTTGTCGAGGCACACCACGGAGTCGCCGCGCCGCAGGAGCGCTTCGCACAGATGTGACCCAAGGAATCCACCGCCACCGGTCACGGCAACGCGCATTTGTTCTCCAGGGATGGGAAGCGGAACGGCCTCACGCTCCGCTGGCGTGGACTGCCGTAAGGGAGATATTCGGACGAGTCGAAAATCTCGGGGACTCTCGGAAATCGCAGCGAAAGAATATGGCCATACCTACTCATTTCCATGGAGGCGACTCGGCGGCTGGGCTGTTCGGCCGAAGCCCTCGGGCATGGCCTCCCGAGGCTGTTCCCCGGCCCTGTGGCGCTTCTCCGTCGTCCGTTCCGACCGTCGTTGTCACACGCATGTGTGAGTACGGGCTCCGTGTGGCCGGAAAGTCACCCTTGACTGTGAACACCTGTGCAGGGCCTGCGTGTTCGATCCATGAGCCGGGTCGGTCCACCCGCCCGCACCCGCCCTTCGGCCGATGTGCTCCCCGGTCCGCGACGCGTCGGGCTCCTCGCCGTCACACGCGCGTGCCGGCGTCGCCCGCGGCCCGCGGTCCGCGTCTCCGGTACGCGCTGCGGCGACGTCGGCGCCTTCAGTCCCGGGCACCCGGCCCGGGATCCGCGTCCCGGCGCCGGATCCGGGCCAGGACGATGACGGCGTCGTCGGCGGGCGGTTCGGGCAGGAGGCGGGCCAGGACGCCGTCGGACTCCTCCTCCAACGTGCCGCTCGCTCCTTCGAGTTGCGACCGGAGCGCCGCCATTCCCTCGCCGATGTCGACACCGCGCGCCTCGACGAGGCCGTCGGTGTACAGCGCGAGGGTGTCGCCGTCGTGGAGTTCGATCTCGGTCGTACGGAAGGGCACGTCGCCGACGCCCAACGGCACCCCCAGCACCTCGTCGATCGACTCGACCGAGCCGTTCCGCCGGCGGAGCAACGGAGGCAGGTGGCCCGCGTTCGCGATGCGGGCCAGGCCCGTCGTCGGGTCGTAGCGGATGTAGAGGCAGGTCGCGTACGCGATGCCGGCGTCCTGGGCGCAGGCGTCGAGTTCGCCGAGGAGGCTTTCGGGCTCCAGGTTCTGGCGGGCCAGCGCCTTGGTGGTGATACGGAGGCGGCCCATCGCCGCCGCCGCGGGCACGCCGTGTCCCATGACGTCGCCGACCACCAGGGCCACCCGGCCGCCCGGCAGGTCGAGCACGTCGTACCAGTCGCCGCCGACCTCCGTGGCGTGGCTGCCGGGCAGATAGCGGTGGGCGACGCGTACGGACGGACTGTCCGCGAGGGCGCTGGGCAGCAGCGCCCGCTGGAGGGTGAGCGAGATGTCCTGGACCCGGCTGTAGAGCCGCGCGTTGTCCAGGCACAGCGCCGCCCGCGAGGCGAGCTCGCCCGCCAGGCTGAGGTCCTGCTCGGTGAAGGCCGGGCGGGCGTCGGAGCGGCCGAACATCGTGATTCCCTGCACCGTGCCCCGCGCGATGAGCGGGGCGATGAGAAGGGACGTCAGGCCGCTGTCGATCAGGAGCCGGGCCCGCGCCTGGTGGATGACGGTCCGGGTCATGAAGGAGTCGTTCACCGGGACGCAGACGGGCCGGCCCGTGGTGAGCGCCTCGTGGATGGTGGAGCCGGGCGGGTAGGTCACGCTCTCCAGGCCGCCGACCAGCTCGGGAGCGGGCGGCGGCAGGCAGGTGCGGGCCGCGATCCGTCGGGTGAGCAGCACCGACTCCGGATCGAACACCTCGCGTTCGTCCTTCCACTCCACGACCTCCACCACGGAGGCGTCGCAGAAGTCGGGAACGACGACCTCGACCAGTTCGCTGGCGGTGACGTTCACGTCGAGCGTGGTGCCGATGCCTGCGGCGGCCCGGTCCAGCAGGGCCAGGCGCTGCCGCCCGGCGGCCGCTTCCACGAGGGCCTGTTCACGGTCGGTGACGTCCACGAGGAGCCCGCCGACGCCCGGGCGCGTGCCCACGGCCCGGCTGAGGGGGAAGAAGCTCACGGAGCGTACGTGGTCCCGGTCGGGGCGGCCCGGCGTCCGCAGGACGACCAGCGTGCTCACGACGGGCCGGCCCTCGTCGGAAACGGCCCGCAGCATGCGCTGGTACTCGCCCCCGTCGGACGTGATCATGAACTCTTCCATGGTCCGCCCGATGTGGTCCTCGATCGGGACCCCGTCCATGTCGGCCAGAGCCTGGTTGAGATGGACGTAGCGCAGGTTCTCGTCGAGCATGACCAGGCCGATCGGGCACGTCTCGAAGAGCGCGTCGAGAAAGGCGAGGTTGGTCTTCACCCGGTCGAGTCCCTCGCTCTCGCTCGCGAGCCCCACGATGACGGAACGGCCGTCGTCGCCGGTCACCGGGAAGACCCGGAACCCGCAGTCGAAGACCCTGCCGTCCCGGTGCAGCGTCGGCACGCGCGCCCGCCAGTAGCCCAGGGTGCGGCCACGCTCCGCGAGGCGCTCCGCCGCACCGGCCCCGTCGAGGGGGGCGGCCGGGAAGAGGACATCGGCCGGCCGGGACAGGACGTCCGTCGCCTCGTGGCCGAAGAGCCGCTGCGCACCGGGCCCCCAGTAGCAGATCCGGCCCTCCCCGTCGATGCCGAGCACGGCCACGGCCACGTGTTCCAGCAGTGTCCCGGGTTCCGACCAGAGCGGCCCGGGGTCCTGTTCGCCCGACGGGCGACCCCCCGGTCGAGGAGAGGACACCAGGCCCCCTTTCCGGGCACGGGCGAAGGGCGAGCGCGTCACTCACCGGCGGAGCGGGACTTCCACGTCAATTCTGCCCGTGCTCGGTGGTTCGGACATCACGGAGGCCGGACGGGGCGCCCGCGCGGCGGGGGATGCCGCCCGCGCGTCGGGCGAGGAGCCGCACGGGCGGGGCGACGGGGGAGCCGCCCCACCGGTCAGGGCGCGGCCGTCGACGCGAGGAAGTCGTCGAGCATCGCGGTCTGTACGTCCTCGGGGAAACTGGCGGGGTCGAAGAGGGCTTGGACGACCAGACCGTGGGTGAAGGCGACCGCGGTGGCGGCGAGTCGTTCCAGGTCGGTGTCTGCCGGGAGCTCGCCGAGGCCGCGTGCGGCCACCAGGTGGGGGAGGAGGGTCGAGCGCAGCCGGGTGTAGCGGTCGGCCTGCTCGGCGGCGAGGCCTTCGTCGGCGAGGGAGAGGTCCCAGGAGCTGACCCAGATGCGGTTGCGGGCGGTGTCGCCCGGTGTGAGCGGGAGGATGTCCAGGAGCATGACGCGCACGGTGGCGAGGCCGCCGGCGGGACGCGCACGGCGGGGACGCTCCGCGGTGCGTTTCTCCAGGAGGTCGAGGGCATGCGTGATCAGGGCGCGTTTGGTCGGGAAGTAGTGCATGAGCATCCCGGTCGAGACTCCCATCGCGGTCGCGACGGCGCGCAGGGTCAGCCCTCCGAACCCCTTGTCGGCGAGGACCTGCCACACCGTCTCGGATACGTCTTCACGGCGGGCGGCGCGGTCTCCTGGTGCGGGCGGCATGCTGCTAGCTTACGTACCGAACGCTTGTTACGCACCGAGGGAGCGCTGCTCACATGTTCACTCTGCCCATCGGCGACCGTGCACGGCTCCGCCCCCTGGAGCCCTGGCAGGCGCCGGAGTTCCTCGCCCACATCGACCGCGCCCGGGAGACCGTCGACCCGTGGATCCCCTGGGCGACCTTCAGCACCGACCTGCCCTCCGCCAAGGCCACCCTCCAGCGCTACGCCGACCGGCTGGCCACGGACACGGGCGGGATCTTCGGCATCTGGCTGGACGGCACACTGGTCGGCGGCGTCATGTTCACCCGCTTCGACAGCACCTCCGGGGTGTGTGAGATCGGCTGCTGGCTCGAGAAGGCCGGGGAGGGGCGGGGTCTGGTGAACCGGGCCTGCCGGGTCCTGATCGACTGGGCCTTCACGGAGCGCGGGATGAGCCGGGTCGAGTGGTGGGTCGCGGCGGGCAACGCCCGCAGCATCGGGGCCGCGCGCCGCCTCGGCATGACGCGCGACGGTGTGCTGCGGCGGCACTCCCCGTACCGGGGCGTGCGGCACGACATCGAGGTCTGGTCGGTCCTCGCCGACGAGTGGCCGTCCGCCGAGGAAGCGTCCGCGTCCGCGGTCCAGGCCGAACTCGACAGGCTGATGGGCGTGTTCGTCGGCGCCTTCACCAACACCGGCGGCAGGCGGCCCGACCTCGGCGTCATCCGCGACGTCTTCATTCCGCAGGGGAGGATCATCGCCAACGTCGGGGACGAACCGGTGATCTACGACCTCGACGCGTTCATCGAACCCCGTCAGAGGATGCTCACCGACGGGACGCTGACCGAGTTCTCCGAACGGGAGGTCGCCGCGCGTACCGAGATCTTCGGATCGATCGCCCACCGGTTCAGCGAGTACCGCAAGTCCGGCTACCACGACGGCGAGTGGTTCGAGGGGTCCGGCCACAAGACCACCCAGTACCTCCTGACCCCCGCGGGCTGGAGGATGTCCTCCTTGGCCTGGGACGACGTGCCGGCCAGCGTCACCGGGTGAGCGTGCGCGAGGAGTCGGCGTCACGGAGAGCCGGAGCTGTCGCGTGCCGAGACCGCTGATGTGATGCCCGACACGGTCCGGGCCCTTCGGCTCGGGCATGCGTGATCATGGTCGGATGGACGCTCGTTTCCTCGGTATCCCCGAGCTGGTGGAAGCCCCGTCCGTGGCGGTCGTGGTCGACGTCATGCGCGCCTACACGGTGGCCGCCTGGGCCTTCGCCCAGGGGGCGGAGAAGATCGTTCTCGCCGGGTCGCTGGACGAGGCCCTGGCGCTCAAGGCACGCCACCCGGAGTGGGTGGCGCTCAAGGACGGCCCGCCCGCGCCCGGGTTCGACGCCGTCAACTCGCCGGGCATGCTGCGGTCCGTCGACCTCGGCGGCCGGACCGTCGTGCAGAAGACCACGGCGGGGACGGTCGGCGCCCTCGCGGTGAAGGACGCGTCGCTGGTGCTGTGCGCGAGCTTCGTGGTGGCGGAGGCGACCGCGGGGCTCCTGCGGTCCCGCGCGAGCGACGCGGTCACCTTCGTGGTCACCGGCGAGGACGGGCGGGCCGACGAGGATCTGGCGTGCGCCCAGTACATCGCCCGGAGGGCCACCGGCGCGGGGACGGACCCGGCCGGGTTCCTCCGCCGCGCCGCCGAGTCACGCGCCGCCCGCGAACTGGCGGAGGGCGTGCGCCAGGGAGTCCATGCGGACGACATCGCGCTCTGCCTGGAGCTCGACCGGTTCCCCTTCGCCATGGTGGCGACCCCGGAGGGCTCGCTCATGGTCCTTCGTCCGCACCATGGGCAGTTGCTGGACCGCTGATTCGCGCCGGCGGGCGTCAGCGCGGCCCGGCGGCCGGGTCGGTCATGCCGAGGCGCAGGTGTTCGACGTGGTACAGGGCCTGGTCGAGGAGGCCCGCGACGTGGTCGTCGTGGAGCGCGTAGACCACGGAACGGCCCTCGCGGGTGCCGGCGACGAGACCGAGGTTGCGCAGGAGGCGCAGCTGGTGGGAGCAGGCGGACTGTTCCATGCCGACGGCGGCGGCCAGTTCGGTCGCGGCGCAGGGTCCCTCGCGCAGGCGGGCCAGGATCAGGAGCCTCGACGGTGTGGACAGCGCCTGGAGGGTGGTGGCGACCTGCTGTGCGTTCTCGGGGGTCAGACGGGTGCGCGGTGCCGTGCTGCTGTCCGGTGCGTTCACTCCATGGCCCATGGGTGCCATCCTACGGAGATGAACACATGAATGGATGTTCAAGTATTCCTGTACGTTGAGGGTGTACGACTCCTCCCGTGAAGGACTCCCTCTCTCATGGCCTCCACCCTGACCGAGCCCGCACCCCCCTCCGCCGCACCCGCGTCCGCGCTGCGGCGTGCCCGCGTCCTGGCCCTGCCGGAGGCCCGCTGGGCGCTCGCCGCCCTGGTGCTGTTCCTCGCCGGGCTCTCCCTGGACCTGCTCGGCGCCCCGGCGTGGACGTGGGGGACGCTGTTCGCCGCCGCCTACCTCACGGGCGGCTGGGAACCGGCATGGGAGGGCCTGAAGGCCCTGAAGGACAAGACCCTCGACGTGGATCTGCTGATGGTGGTCGCAGCCCTCGGTGCCGCGGCCGTCGGACAGGTCCTCGACGGGGCGCTGCTGATCGTCATCTTCGCCACCTCCGGCGCCCTGGAGGCGGTGGCGACCGCCCGTACCGCGGACTCGGTGCGCGGGCTGCTCGACCTCGCCCCCGCCACCGCGACCCGCCTCCTCGCCGACGGCGGCGAGGAGAGCGTGGCGGCCGGGGACCTCGTGGCCGGGGACGTCGTCGTGATCCGCCCGGGGGAGCGGGTCGGGGCCGACGGCCGTGTCCTGGCGGGGGCGAGCGAGGTCGATCAGGCCACGATCACCGGCGAGCCCCTGCCGGTGGTCAAGGAGACCGGCGACGAGGTCTTCGCGGGCACCCTCAACGGCACCGGCGCGCTACGGGTCGAGGTCACACGGGACGCCTCGGACTCGGTGATCGCCCGGATCGTCCGCATGGTCGAGGAGGCCTCCGGGACCAAGGCCCCCACGCAGCTCTTCATCGAGAAGGTCGAGCAGCGCTACTCGCTCGGCATGGTCACGGCCACCCTGGCCGTGTTCCTCGTCCCGCTCGCGTTCGGCTCGGAGCCGACCGCCTCGCTGCTGCGAGCCATGACCTTCATGATCGTCGCCTCGCCGTGCGCCGTCGTCCTCGCCACCATGCCACCGCTGCTCTCCTCCCTCGCGAACGCCGGCCGGCACGGTGTTCTCGTCAAGTCCGCCGTGGTCATGGAGCGCCTCGGGCAGGTCGATGCCGTGGCCCTGGACAAGACCGGGACGCTGACCGAGGGGACGCCGCACGTCACGACCGTCCGGGCCCTGGGCGGCACGGGCGAGGACGGGCGGGGTCCGGACGGGGCCGGTCGATGCCGGGACAGGTCCGATCGCGGCCCGGACGCGGACCGGGTCCTCGCTCTCGCGGCCGCCGCCGAACACCCCAGCGAGCACCCGCTCGCCCGCGCGATCGTCCTCGCCGCCCACACCCGCGGCCACCGGCTCGCGCCCGCCGAGGACTTCGGCTCCACCCCGGGCATCGGCGTCACCGCCACCGTGGACGGTGAAACCGTCGAGGTCGGCGCGCCCGCCCGCTTCCTGAGCGGAACCGAGGACGTCCTCTCCGCCCGTGCCTCCACCGTCTCCGCCGAGCTGGAGGCCGAAGGACACACCGCCGTCCTGGTCAAGGTGAACGGGGTGCCGGCCGGAGTCCTGGGCGTCGCGGACCGGCTGCGCCCGGACGCCGTCGCCACCGTCGCCGCCCTGACCGTGCTGACCGGCACCGCGCCGATGCTCCTCACCGGGGACAATCCGCGATCAGCCGCCCGCCTGGCGGCCGAGGTCGGCATCACCGACGTCCGCGCCGGACTCCTTCCGCAGGACAAGGTCGCCGTCGTCCAGGAGCAGGAGAGGGCCGGCCGCAAGGTGCTCGTGATCGGCGACGGCGTCAACGACGCCCCCGCCCTGGCCGCCGCCCACACCGGCATCGCCATGGGCCGCGCGGGCTCCGACCTCGCCCTGGAGACCGCGGACGCGGTGATCGTCCGCGACGAACTCGCCACGGTTCCCGCGGTCGTCGCGCTCTCCCGCCGGGCCCGCGCCCTGGTCGTACAGAATCTGGTCGTCGCGGGAGTGTTCATCACCGGCCTGGTGCTCTGGGACCTCGTGGGCACCCTGCCGCTGCCCCTCGGTGTCCTCGGCCACGAGGGGTCCACCGTCCTCGTCGGACTCAACGGACTGCGCCTCCTCCGCGAGGCCGCCTGGCAGCGGGCCGCCGCCGGAGCGACCGGCTGAGCCGCTGCCCTTGCCCCCTTGGCCCTTCGCCCTGCCCCTCCTCCCTCTCCTCCGCCCCGGCCCCGCGTCACCAGCCGCGTCCGGCCTCGATCAACAGGTCGCGGACGCGCGTCACGTCGGGGTTCGCGGGTCGGCCCGGGCGCTGGGCGAGATACGCGGTGTTGATGGGCGGATCGTCCGGGCGGAGGAGGGGGACGAGCGCGCCGGAGGCGAGTTCGTCCTCGCAGAGGTAGCGCGGCAGGACGGTGAAGCCGGCTCCGGCGCTCACCGCGGCCAGAACACCGCGCAGGTCGGGGACGGTGACGGCGGCCGGGCACGACAGCCGGGCTCCGAAGACATGGCGCCAGTAACGGCGCGCGATCGGCAGGTCCTCCGCGTACGTGATCAGCGGAACGGTGTGCAGCGCCGCCGGGCCCTCCTCGGCCAGCCGATCCCCCACGCGGTCGGCCCACACCGGGGCGGCGACGAGCGCGAACTCCTCGTCCATGAGCGGCACCGCCGTCAGGGCGCGCCCGCGCGGCCGGAAGGTCGCGATCACCAAGTCGTGGCGTCCCGCGCGGAGTTCGTCGAGGAGGGGGTCGGTCAGGCCCGGGGTGATCCGGAGCCGCACCCCTTCGGCCGTGAGCGGGGCCAGGGCCGGCAGGACGCGGGTGCAGAGCAGCTCGGCCGGGCCCGCCAGATGCACGGGCGCGGCCCGCTCGTGGGGCGCGGTCTCGTGGCCCGTCGCGGCGGCCAGCGCGTCGAGGGGAGGCGCGACACGGGTCGCGAGATCGTGGGCGACCGCGGTCGGGGCGACGCCGCGCGGCAGCCGTTCGAAGAGCTCCCGGCCGGTCTGCCGCTCCAGCGCGCGGATCTGTGTGGTCACGGTGGGCTGCGACAGGCCCAGGAGCCCGGCGGCGGCGGTGAACGAGCCGGAGCGGTAGACCGCGAGGAAGGTGCGCAGCAGATTCAGGTCCGCCGCGGGCGCCGTACCGGGCCGAGCTCCGCCACCCGGGCCATCAGAATCCGTATGCCTCACACAGGAAGCCTACTCATCTCCCTATGGCGGGTGTGGCGGCGGGGAGGGGCGCGCACGGGCGGCGGCGTGGCCGGGGCGACGCGAGGGCCGAGGCGGTGGAGCGGCCGGACACCCCGGCGGCCGGACACCCCGCACCCTCATGGGGTACGGGGTGTCCGGCCTGCTGTCCGGCCCGCTGTCCCGGCACCGGGCCGGGCGCGGACGGCGCCCGGTGGATGGGCCCCCGGCGGTCGGCGCCCACGCGGCCGGCGACCCGGGGGGCGGGTGCGCCGGTCGGCGACCCGGTGGGGGCCCCGGCGGTCGGCGCCCGGTGTTCAGCCCAGCTTCTTCAGGACCTGGGCGGCCAGCGGAGCGGAGGAGGCAGGGTTCTGACCGGTGATCAGGTTGCGGTCCACGACCACGTTCGGCGCCCACGGCTCGCCGACCTGGACGTCGACGCCGGCCTCGACGAGACGGCTCTCCAGGAGCCACTTCGCCTTGTCGGCGAAGCCGGACTGGGTCTCCTCGTCGTTGGTGAACGCGGCGACCTTGTAACCGGCGAACGCGTTCGCGCCGTCGGCGTCCGTCGCGGCGAGGAGTGCGGCCGGGCCGTGGCAGACGACGGCCAGCGGCCTCCCGGAGTTCAGGGCGTCGATCAGCAGCCGACCGGAGGTGGCGTCGACGGCGAGATCCTCCATCGGGCCGTGGCCGCCCGGGTAGAACACGGCCGCGTACTCCGCCAGGTCCACGTCGTCCAGGCTGACCGGGTGCTGGAGCTCGGCGATCGAGGCGAGGGTGGCCGCGACCTTGTCGGCACCCTCCTGGCCGCCGTTGAACTCCGGGGCGAGGCTGCTCCTGTCGAGGGTGGGGACGACACCGCCGGGGGTGGCGACGACCACCTCGTACCCGGCGGCCGTGAACGCCTCGTACGGCGCGGCGGCCTCCTCGGCCCAGAAGCCGGTCGGGTGCTTCGTACCGTCGGCCAGGGTCCAGTGGTCGGCGCCGGTCATCACGAAAAGGATCTTGGGCATATGGGTTCTCCCAGGAGGTACGGGCCGGGGTCCGGCCCGAAGGGCGGTGATCGCGCACCCGGCGCCTCGGTCCGAGACCGCCGGTGTGGCGATGTCCTCGAACGTAGCCCTGTCCCGGGCGGCTTTCCAATGAGGAAACCTATGGCTGCCATGGGACTTCCGATGGGTCCGCGGGAATATCCATGAGGCCCCGGCCGCGCCTCTGGCCTGCGGAAAGGCTCAGACGGTCACAGCCTCGACCGCGGTCGTCACCGTGCCGCGGAAGGTCCGCCGATAGGCGAGCGGAGTGACCCCGATGGCGGCATGGAGATGCTCGCGCAGCGAGGTCCCGGTGGCGAAGCCGACCTCTCCGGCGATGTCGTCCACGGCCAGGTCCGTGGATTCGAGCAGATGCCGGGCGCGGGAGACCCGCTGCTGGATGAGCCACCGGCCCGGGCTCATGCCGACCTCCTCGTTGAACCGGCGGGCGAAGGTCCGCAGACTCATCCGGGCGTGCTCGGCGAGCTCGCTCAGGGGCAGCGGATCCCGCAGGTTCTCCAGCGCCCACTGGCGGGTCGCCGAGGTCCCGCCCGCCGCGGGTTCGGGCACGGGCCGCTCGATGTACTGGGCCTGCCCGCCGTCGCGCCACGGGGGTGCCACGCACACCCGGGCCACCTGGTTGGCGACCGCGGTGCCGTGGTCCTTGCGGACGAGATGCAGGCAGACGTCCACGCCCGAGGCGGCCCCCGCCGAGGTCAGCACCTCGCCGTCGTCGACGAACAGCACGTCCGGATCGAGCGCCACCTGCGGGAACCACGACCGGAAGGTGTCCGCGACCGCCCAGTGCGTCGTGGCGGTACGCCCGTCGAGCAGCCCGGCGGAGGCGAGGACGAAGGCCCCGGTGCAGATGGACACCAGCCGGGCGCCCGGCCGCAGTGACGCGAGGGCCTCGGCGATCCCCGGGGACAGCTCGCGGCTGAGGAGCGAGGTGTCGAAGGGCGGCAGCAGGAGGGTGTCGGCCGTACGCAGCACCTCGGGTCCGTGCTCGACGGTCACGGAGAAGTCGGCGTTGGTACGGACGGGCCCGCCGTCCACCGAACAGGTGAGGACCTCGTAGTTCCCGCCCGCCGCACCGAACACCCGGCTCGGGATGCCCAGCTCGAAGGGATACACCCCGTCGAGGGCGAGGACGACGACCCGATGCAGGTCTCCCATGGCACGAACCCTTCCGTGTGCGCCCGGCTGGCACGATCCCGTTGAAACATGGCAATCACGCCATGGTACTCGGCTGCGCCGGCCGACACGCTGGATCCATGAGCAACCACCCCACCATGCGCGCCATCAGCCAGGACGACCACGGCACCCCCGAGGTGCTCCGGGAGGTCGTGCTGCCGCGGCCCGAGCCGGGCCCGAGCCAGATCCTCGTCGCCGTCCGCGCCGCGGGCGTCAACCCCACCGACTGGAAGCACCGCTCCGCCGGCATCTTCCTCAACCGCCTGCCGCTCGTCCTCGGCTGGGACGTCTCCGGCGTCGTCGAGGCCGTCGGCTACGGCGTGACCGTGTTCAAGCCGGGCGACGAGGTCTTCGGCATGCTGCCCTACCCGTTCGGCGTCGGCTCCCACGCCGAGTACGTGACCGGCCCCGCCCGCGCCTTCGCGCACAAGCCCGCCGGCATCGACCACGTCCAGGCCGGCGCCCTGCCGCTCGCGGCCCTCACCGCCTACCAGGCGGTCGTCGACACCGCGGGAGTCGGCCCCGGCCAGCGTGTACTCGTCCACGCGGCCGCCGGTGGCGTCGGCCACCTCGCCGTCCAGATCGCCAAGGCCCGCGGCGCGTACGTCATCGGCACCGCGAGCGCCGCCAAGCACGACTTCGTACGCTCTCTCGGCGCGGACGAGGTGATCGACTACCGCTCGGTCGACTTCGCCGAGGTCGTCCAGGACGTCGACATGGTCCTCGACCCCCTCTCCGGAGACACCCGCACCCGGTCCCTCGGCGTCCTCCGCCCCGGAGGCACCCTCGTCTCGCTGCTCCCGGGCACCGACCCGGACGAGCCGGCGAAGGCCGCGGCCCGGGGCGTCCGCGTGGCGACCCTTCTCGTCGAGGCCGACCACTCCGGTATGAACGCGGTCGCCGCCCTGGTGGAGTCCGGAGCCCTGCGCGCCCACGTCGAGGCGGTCTTCCCGCTGGCCGAGGCCGCGAAGGCGCACGCGCTCGGCGAGACCGAGCGCACCACGGGCAAGATCGTCCTCGTCGTGGAGTGATCCCTCCGGGTACCGAGCGGCCCGCCGCCCCCGCCGACGCGGGGCGGCGAGCCGCTCGGCGTCAGCGGGGTGTATGCGTGCGGGCTCCGCACGTCAGGGGCGCGTCAGGAGGGCCCGGTGGCGGTGATCACCGGGCACGGCGTCGAGGGCATCCCCGGCGGGCGGCCCCACGACCGGCACCCGGCCCCGCCCCGCGGCCCAAGCCGCCCCCGGCGACGCGCTCCCCGTCTCCGTTCCGGCGCACCGGCGTACGCGGCTGGTGACACGGTTCTCACCGGCGCCCCGAGCCGTCGGCGACGCGACCGGTGCCGACGGAGCTACTCGCTGGTACGGTCCCTGATCAGCCGGTGCTCCGCGTGGGGCCGCCGGAGCCAGGGGAGGGGCGGAGCGATGGTGCGACGAACGGGCGGGGTGCTTCCGGAAGGGCTCGCGGAGGCGATACGGGGGACGGCCGAGGACATCGCCACGGTGCTGCGCGCGGCCCCGGGCAGGGACGGCGCCTCCGGCGACGGAGCGGGCCTGCCCGTGCCCCGGTCCACCTGGACCTTCGGTGAGGCCGCCGCCCACCTGGCCCAGGCGAACGCCCTCATGGCCGACCTGGCCGCCGGTCAGGAGCGTCCCTACGGCGACGGCACCCCCGGCAGCCTGGCCGACGCCAACGAGCGCGCGCTCGCCGGCTTCGCCGAGCGGGCGCCCGGCCCGCTCGCGGAGATGATCACCGCCCAGGCCGAAGCCTTCCTCGTGTCCGTGGAGGAGCGTGACCCGGACGGTCTTCTCGACACTCCGCTCGGCGCCATGCGTCCGGCCGTCCTCGGCTCGTACCTGCTGACCCATATGCTCGGCCACGGCTACGACCTGGCCCTCGCCGTCGGCCGCCCCCACATGCTCGACGCGCGGCGCGTCGACCTCACCCTGCCCTTCATGGTCGAGGCGATGCCCCGCGTGACCGACCCGGCCGCCGTCGCCGGTCTGACCGCGCGGTTCGCGGTACGGCTCCGGAGCGGCCCGGGCTTCGGCGTCCTCGTCTCGGACGGCGCGGTCGAGGTCACCCACGAGCCGCCCGTACGGCCGGACTGCACCATCCTCACCGAGCCGGTCGCCTTCCTCCTCCTCGCCCTGGGCCGGGTCGACCCCTGGCCCGTGATCGCCCGGGGCAAGGCGCTCGGCTGGGGGCGCAGGCCCTGGCTCGCGCCGCGCTTCCCGCGCCTCTTCCGCGCCCCCTGAGGTCTCGGCGGGGCGTGAGCGACCGCCCCCGTCGTCCCCGTGCGCCCCGGCCCCGGCGGATGGATCCTTGAGGGAGAGGAAGGGGCCGCGTCCCGGTGCCTCGCGGCCCCCTGTGCGAGGAGGCAGACCATGACCCGCTCCCTGGAATGGACGGTCGACATGGAACTGGTCGAGGAGGACGGCAGGACCAAGGCCGAGGCCCGGCTCCGGACCGGCAACTCGACTCTCACGGGCCACGGCTCGGCCCGGTGCAACCCGGGCGACGTGGACGTACCGGCGATCGGTGACGAGCTCGCCGCGAGCCGCGCGATGAAGGACCTGGCGGGCAAGCTCATGCGGGAGGCCAACCGGGAGATGGAGGCGGTGGGTGCCGGGACGGTACCCCAGCACACCGGTCCCGGGTACGGCTGGCCGGAGGCTGTGTCCTGACGGGACCGCCGTTCGGGCCGGGGGCCCGGTGGGGCGTCACTCGCCCGCCGGGCTCCCCGCGCCGTCGCTGTCGGCCGCCTCGTAGGTGAGCCGGTCGGCGACCTCCACCACTCCGTCCACGGTCTCGCACAGCCGGACGATGATCGGGCCGAGCCCCGGGCGGTCCAGCGTGCCGCTCAGGGTCACTCGGCCCTCGTCGACGTCGATGTGCACGGCGGAGGGGGAGAGGCGCAGGATGCGGACGACGACGTCCTCCCTGATCTCCTCCTGGATCGAGCGGTCCCGGCGCAGGAACAGCTGAAGCAGGTCGCTCCGGCTCAGTACCCCGATGAGCCGCCCCTCCGCGTCCACCACCGGCAGCCGCTTCACCCGGTGCCGCTCCATCAGGCGGGCCGCCTCGACCGCCGTCCACGAGGGCCGGGCCGTGACGACGGGGCTCGACATCATGGCCTCCGCGGTGCTCGGCCCGTCCTTCGCCGTGTGTCTCCGCAGCAGGTCGGCCTCGGAGACCACGCCCACCGGCCGGTTCTCCTCGTCGACCACCGGGACGGCGGTGATGCCGTACTCGTCGAGGAGCCGCGCGATCTCCTTGAACGACGTCCCGGGCTGCACCGCGACGGCGGTCGGCGTCATCAGGTCGGCGACACTGCGGTGCCTCATCGTCCGTTACGTCCCTTCTGGGTTCCGGATCCCATGATCTCTCACTGTGGGCCGGAATGGGACCGAAGGGCTTGCAGGGTTGTCATGGACATGGTTACTTCGGGTAAGTCGCCCCCGTGAGCCGGAAGAAGGACCCCCGCATGACCGCTCCCCGCACGTCGACCACCCGCCCCCGCCGCCTCGCCGCGGCCCTCGCGGTCGCCCTCGCCCTCGTCGCCACCGCCGGCGGCACCGGGTCGGCCGCGCCCGAAGGCTCCGCGCCCGAAGGCTCCGCCGCCGCGGACTCCGCCCCCGGGGGGCCGGTGCCCACCGGGCTCCGCGAGGCGATGTTCGTCGGCAACAACTGGGACGGAACGGCCGACGTCATCGCCTCCACCGGCGACTTCCGTCGCATCGGCCGAGTGAACGTCGTCCCCGACAAGGAGGAACGCCTCCGCGAGATCTATCTGAACCCGATCAAACTCGCGTTCTTCCTCGGCGTCCGCAGCGGACCAGGGGAGGGGCACGACCAGTTCGTCGACGACATGTACGCGACCCCCGACGGCTCCTCGATGGTCGTCTCCCGGCCCAGCTTCGCCGACGTCGTCTCCCTCGACCTGCGCACCGGACGCATCAACTGGCGCTTCCCCGTGGCCGGGTTCCGCGCCGACCACATGGCCGTCTCGCCCGACGGCACCCGGGTCGCGGTCTCCGCCTCCACCGCGAACACCGTGCACGTCCTCGACATCGGCACCGGCCGGGAGATCGGCTCCTTCAAGACCGGGGACAAGCCGCACGAGAACGTCTTCACCTCCGACGGACTCCTCTGGAACATGTCCATCGGCGAGGTCACCACCGCCCTCGACGCCCCCTGGCTCGACTGGACCAAGGGCGACCGACGCATCACCGTCGTCGACGCCACGACGTTCAGGACCGTCCGCGTCATCGACATGCGCGAGCGGCTCGACGCCTTCGGCCGCGGTGACCTCTCCGACGCCGTCCGGCCCGTCGCCTTCACCCCGGACGAGCGGAAGCTCTACTTCCAGGTCTCCTTCCACAACGGCTTCCTGGAGTACGACATCGCCACGGACCGGATCACCCGGGCCAAGGTCCTCCCCGGCAACCCGGCGACCGACCCCGACCGCACCACCTGGGTCAACGACTCGCGCCACCACGGCCTTTCGATGAGTCCCGACGGCACCAAGCTCTGCGTCGCGGGAACGATGGACGACTACGCCACCGTGGTCGACCGCGCCACCCTCCAGGAGGGCCCGCGCGTCGAGGCGTCCAAGCCGTACTGGGCGACCGTGAGCGGCGACGGGCGGCACTGTGTGATCTCCGAGAGCGGCGCCGACCGGGTGACCGCGATCGACTTCGCCACCGGCCGGCGGGTGGTCTCCGTGGACGTCGGGGACCACCCCCAGCGCGTGCGCCTCGCCCGTGTCCCCGCCGACTGGACCGGCCCGACGGGGAGCTGAGCGAAGGCGGCGGGGCCGGCCGGATCGATCACCGATCCGGCCGGCCCCGCTCCCGGTCCGGCCCCGTATCCGCGCGCGGCGCCGGACCCTCGCGGCCCTCAGGCTCTGTGCACCGCGACCTCGTAGAGCGAATAGCCCCACTGCGTCGCCCGCCGCTCGCCGTGGATCCGCACGTACCGGGCAGGGGTCGACGCGAACTCCGCCGTGTCGTACCCGCCGTCCCCGGCGTCCGTGGACCACACCGTCCGCCAGTCCGTGCCGTTCTCCGACACGTCGATCCGGTACTGACGCGCGTACGCGCGCTCCCAGTCGAGGGTGACCCGACCGACCGGGCGTACGGCCCCGAGGTCCACGCCCATCCACTGGTCGTCCGACCAGTCACTGGCCCAGCGTGTGCCCACGTCGCCGTCGACGGCGCGGCCCGGCGCGTAGCTCGTGAACGGGTTCCACTCCGAGGAGCTCGCCGAACCGGGCGCGCCCGCCGCGAGGTTGACCCCCGGCTCGTGGTTCTCGGTCGCCTTCCATGTGGTCAGGTACGACTCCGCACCGCGGGCCAGTTCGTTCACGACGCCCTGACCGCCGCCGCCGGTGAGCCGGACCTGCTCGATCCAGTCCGGCACCATGCCGTTGTGCGAGGCGCCGTCGGTGTTCACGTCCCAGGTGCGCTCTCCCGTCACCTGCCGGTCGATGACCGAGCCGCCGTCGGCGCTGCGGAAGGGGTACTTCACGGCGTTCGGGGCGTCGGCGCCGACCGGGCCCGGCCAGCCGCCGACCCCGTTCATGTCGGTGCCGTAGCCGAGACCGACGTTGTACTTGGCGCGCAGCGCGGCCTTCTGGCCCGCCTCGCCGACGAAGCCCTCGCCGCCGTTCATGTACTGGGCGACGAAACCGCCCAGGCGGTAGAGTCGCTCGGTCCAGTCGAGGTCCATCCAGCTGTGGCTGGAGAGCACGCCCGGGTACTCCTGGGACTCCAGGATGTCGAGTGCCCGCCCGGTGGCCTTGACGCTCATGTGGTCGAGCTCCAGCATCATGCCGCGGTCCATCATGCCCCGCAGGGCGTACTCACCGAGCCGGGTCAGGCCGCGGGTGTTGCACTTCGCGTCGGAGGCGTACGACGGGACACTCACTCCGACCGGCAGCTTGGTGGCCATCACCGGGGCGGCCGCGAGTCCGATCGGGTTGTCGTGCTGAGGGCCCGCGCACTTCTCCGTGGCCCAGAAGGTGCCCGTCGACAGGAACTGGCCGATGTTGACCGCCGTCCCGATGGCCCCCGAGTCGAAGCGGACACCGCACAGGGCGTTGTCGAACTTGTGGCACAGGAACATGCTCCGCACCCCGAGCCCGTACAGCTCGTCGAGCCCGCGGTCGATGTCCGCCTTGCTGCACTGGGCCACATCGAGGATCTGCTTGCAGCCGAACGGCTCCGAGGTCTCCACGCCCAGGACGACGGCGAGCTTGCCCTGCTCGACCACCGAACGTGCCTGCGCGGAGGAGGTGACGATACGGAACCAGCCCTTGCCGGGGCCGCCGTACATCCCGTCGACGTACTCCTGCAGCTCGTAGCTCTTGCGGGCCTGGAGGCGGATCGACGTCATCTCGTCGCAGCTCCGGTCCCGGGGCAGGATCGAGCAGATCAGTCCGTTCGTCACCAGGTCGTTGACGAGCACCCGCTGCCCGCCGCGCCAGGCGCGCTCCACCCACGCGTAGTAGTTCTGCTGGTGGGTCAGGGAGTTGTGGGCGGGCCAGTCCTTGAACGTCGGCCAGCCGACCGGGTCGTGGTGGCCGTCGGCACCGCCGGTGATGTTCTCGAACAGTGCGCCCGAACCGTCCGGGTAGTGCTCGGGACAGTCCTTGAGCGCGTCGGCGACACCGCTCGTGGAGAACGTCTGGCCGCAGATGAGCCGGCCGCCGAAGCCCTCGTTGGACATCAGGTGGTTGTGCGCGTCGACGAAGCCGCGGACCTTCCCCTGCGCGTCCGTTCCCGTGAACGGCGCGCCGGTGACATTGATCTGCGAGTCGGCCGCGGGCCGGGCCGTGGGCTCCCACCACGAACCGCCGGTGGCGGCCGCGGGGACGGGGGCGGAGCCGAAGAGGACGGCGGCCAGGGCGAGGAACAGCGCCAGGAGGGCGGATCTGCCGCCGGTCCCGCGCGAAACAGGTCGTATCCGTGCAATGGGTCGGGTCATGGTCGGCGAAGCCTCCGGTCGGTGGGGGAGTACCGGGCGCCCCGAGGATCGCGGTGTTGGCGGAGTGAGTCAAGAGTCCGGGACAAATGACCTACTGGCGGTTACAGAGGCCCGACGGGAGCGGCGCCGACGGATCCGCCGGAGGCCCTACTCCTCGAACATCAGCAAGAGTTGATCGGCCGTCAGATCCAGCTGGTCGGCGGCGGTCCTCTCGTCGCCGAGGACCAGGAACTGCAGCGTGAGGCCGTCGATCGTCGCTGCCAGGTACCGCGCGATCGCCTCCACCGGAACCCGCGGCTCAAGACCGCGCTGCGCGCGGACCTGCTCGACCATCGCGCCCGCCGAGAGCACGTACTGCTCGTACTGGGCACGCGCCAGATGCTCGAACCCCGGCTCGCGCAGGGCGTACTGGGTGAGGTCGTACGTCAGCATGTGCTCGCCCGGACGGGCCGTGACGTGGTCCCAGTACGTCTGCAGCGCCCCCCGTATGGTCTCCCGCAGCGTGGCGCCCGGTTCGACCGCCGACAGCACGCGCGTCACGTAGTTCCCCGTGATCGTCTCGATGGCGGCTTCGAGGAGGGCCTGCTTCGACTCGAAGCAGTAGTGGAAGACGCTCAGCGAGACACCCGCCTCCGCGCAGATCGACCGGGTGGTGGTCCGGGCGACACCGTCCCTGGTCATCGCCCTGATCGCCGCCTCGACCAGCTGCGTGCGTCGTTCGGCCGACGGCATCCGCCCCATGGTTCCTCCTCGCGTCCGGCGCCAGGGTAGCCCCCGCCGCCGAAGCCTCCTACGGAACGGCCCCGGCCCCCCGGCGTCGGCCAGGCGCCGCGACCCGAGAGCAGAAGGACGAGCGCCGCGATGTTCCACGCGTCGTCCTCGCCCCGGTGGTGTCGTCCTTCGAGGGGCAGACCCGCGAACTCCAGGGCGCGCGCCATGCCGGGACGCCTGGACAGTCCGTACGCCTCGGTGAACACGGCCTTGGCGTTGGTGTGGTGACGCCCGAAGGGGTACGGGGTGCCGGTGACCCGGCACTGACGGGTGAACTGGTTGCGGTCGTAGTCGCCCCAGCTCGCCCACGGGCGCCTGCCGGCCTCGTACGTGGTCGCGAGCAGCCGGCAGGCGGCGGCGAAGTCCAGGCCGGTGTCGACCTCCTCCTGGGTGAGCCCGGTCAGTTCGGTGCAGAACGCGCTGACGCGCGAGCGGGCCGGCCGGACCAGGATCCGGTGCCGGGAGACCCGCTCGCCGGCGGCCGGGTCGACCACGGTCAGCCCGATCTCGATGATCTCGCTGACCGCGCCGGGCGGCCGCTCGCGGTCCCAGCAGGTGGCCTCGACGTCGACTACGTTGATTAATCCCCCGTGATGCATGCCGAGGAGCCTAGGAGTCGTCCAGGGCTCCCGGCATCCGATTTAGGTGGGGGGACACGGGACCCGGCGCCTGCCCAGGGGATGGGTCAGGGGGTGTACGGCGCGTCGCTGTGGTGGAGTTCGGCCATGGCGGGCTCCGCCACCCGGTAGACGGCCGTGCGGCGGAGGTTCACCACGGCCGCCGGATCGTCGTCCCCGCGCGTGAGGTAGACGACCGTCGCCTGGCGTGCCGCGGGGGAGGAGACGTCGATCGACACCACC
Source organism: Streptomyces sp. NPDC017246 (assembly GCF_044331325.1). Lineage (NCBI taxonomy): Bacteria > Bacillati > Actinomycetota > Actinomycetes > Kitasatosporales > Streptomycetaceae > Streptomyces > Streptomyces sp. NPDC017246. Next base: position 117,908 of record NZ_JBIRMW010000003.1, read on the forward strand.
GGCGTGCGGTCGCCGAGCGAGGCCACGGCGGCGGGTACGGGAGTCCCGCCGTCGTTCCGCCAGGTGACGAGGCCGAAGAAGCGGCCCGTGCCCCCGGTGGTGACCTTGACGGCGGCCACGGCGTCCGCCGCCGGGTCACCGGTCATGTCCCCGATGCCGCACTGCGGCTGGAGCTCGACCACCACGCCGTCCCCCTCCCAACGGCCGTCCGTGAAGGCGATGGTCCCCTCGGGGGCGTCGGGGAACCGGAAGGACGAGTTCTGCAACTCTGCGTTCCGCAACAGGTCGCAGGTGAGCGCTCCGGCCGCGTCGCCGCCGCCGGGCTTCTTGGTGGAACCCGGCTTCTTCGTGGGGCCGGGCTCCTTCGAGGAGTCCGGTGACGGCGTGGCCGATTCCTTTCTCTTGCCCTTCCCCTTGTCCGTACCCGCACCCGGGGTGTCGCCGGGCGCCTTCGAGGAAGCGGCGGGCTTCCCGGGCCCGGTCCCCGAACCCGTACCACTGCCGTTCGAGTCCTGGCACCCCACCGCACCCGCGGCCAGTGCGAGGGCCGCGACCAGCCATGCTCCGCGTGCCGACCAGCTCCTGGTTCTGTTCACCGCAGGTTCCCCCTTGCCGGATCCCGCCGACCGTCCACCGGCCGACAGGGGCGAAGACGCGCCACTCGGCCCGGCGGTTGCGGACACCGAGCACAGAGGAACCGAGGGGGGCGGAGTCATGTCATCGAGTTCACCGATGGCCATAATGAGACCCCCTGACCGCGCCACTTCCCGAAGAGTGCCTCTGTGATCGACAGCACCACCTCCCTCCAGGCTCCCCAGCGGGCCGAGATACGCGCCGAGCGCCGGCGGATCGTCGAGTCGATCCGTGCTCACCGAAGGCTGCTGACGGCGCGGCGCCCGTTCGAACTCGCGGACCGGAGGCGACTTCAGCGCGAGGCCGGGGACCGGGACCGGGCCGACGCGCGGCGCGGCAAGGCCCTGCACCGCATCCACGAGAAGCGCACCCGACGTGAACGGTCGCTGACGAACAAGCTGAACGGCCTGGACGGCAAGCGCGCCGGCCGGGAGCGCCAGGCCCTCGCCGTGCTGCGGCGCACGTCGATCGAACAGTCGCTGCGCGGTACGCGTCTGACCGCGAGCCAGGTGAACGGCATCGGCAGCGGACTCGTCCGCGACCTGGCGGCCCAGGGCATCACGACGGCCGCCGACTTCCGGCGCGTCAGCTGGGGCAAGGCCCCCAACGGCCGTGGCGGCGACGTGCTGTACATCCACCGCACGCAGGGGCGGAAGGTCCACATCAACGGCATCGGCGAGCACCGCGGCCGGCCGCTCGTGGAGTGGCGGAAGGCTGCCGTGGCCCGGGCGGAGGCCCGGGCGCCGCACGAGCTCCCGGCCGACGAGCGGCATCGCATCGAGGAGATCATCGAGAACGAGCGGATCCGCCTCCAGGGGGAACTGGCCGAGGTTCCCAGGACGGCGGAGGCCGCGTGCGCGGAAGTCGAGGAGGTGTACGCGGAGAAGCGGGAAGCGCTGACCGGCGTCGAGCACGAGAGGCAGGAGGAGGCCGACCGGCGAAGGGCCGAGTTCGACGCGATGGGGGAGCGGCTGCTCGCCCTTCAGGCGGAGCTGGCAGCCCATGTCCACCGGTACGGCGATCTGGGGTTGCGCGACCGCCGGGCGCGGTCCGGGGCGATGCGCGCCGCACCGGCGGTACCGCCGGTCGTTCCGGCCCGCCGCTCCGGCAGTTCCGGCCCGGGGGCCTCGGACTCCCCGGAATCCGGGTCGAAGGACGCGGACGTCGCCGGCGTCGCCCAGGAGCCGGGTGCCCGGGCGAGCTTCGGCTGGCTCGTCCCCGTCGCGCTCTTCGCCATGACGACGGTGCTGGGCGCGGGAGAGACCGACGCCACCCCGTTGTGGTTCGGCGTCACGGCCCGTCTGGTGTCCCTGGCGGTCGTCGTGGACCTGTTGCGGCTGTGGATCCCGCGCAGGAACTGGCGTACGGCGGGTCCCATGCCCGCGGGCACGGGCCTGGTGGCCTCGGGAGCCTTCCTGGGGCTCGCCGCCGCGAGCATGTTCACCGATCCTCTGTACGCGACCGGCGGCGCGCCCTGGGCCCTGGCGATCGTGTCGGTGCTCCTCGTGCTGGGCGGCGGCCACCGCCGCGCGGGCGGCCGCAAGCCCGTCGCCGCCTCGGACTGACCACCGGTCCCGGATCGGCTCGGCGCCGGTCCGGGACCGGCTCAGGCTCGTCCGCCGTCCCGGGCCGTGCTCGGCCTCGGCTCCCGGGCCGGGCTCAGCCTTCCTCCGGCCCCGCTCCCGACCGCTCCGGGGCCAGCACCTCCCGCAGGGCCGCCACCGCGTGGGCGCGGTGTTCGTCGAGCCACCGGACCGTGGCCTCCTCGTCGCCCTGGCGGAGGGCGGAGATGACCGCACGGTGCTCGCGCACGGCCTGCTTCCGGTGCGGGTCCTCCGTGTAGTAGAGCGAGCGGTACGCGTCGGTGGAGTCCCACAGGGTGGCGATCAGGCGGACCAGGCGCGGCATCTCCGAGGCCTCGACGAGCGTGAAGTGGAAGAGCCGGTTCGCGGCGGCCATCGCCGGCACGTCGCCCTCGTCGGCGGCCCGTTCCACCTCGCGCTGGATGCGTTCGAGGGCGGCCACGATGCCGTCCGGCATCCGACGCACCGCCGTGCGGACCGCCTCGGTCTCCAGGAGTTCGCGGATCCGGTAGATCTCCTCCAGGTCGGCGAGCGAGAGCTCCGCGACGAAGTAGCCCCGGTGTATGTGATGGACGACGAGACCCTCGGCCTCCAGGGCCTTCAGGGCCTCGCGCAGCGGCACCCGGCTCACCTCGAACCGGGCCGCGAGGGCGTCCTGACGGATCTGCCCGCCGGGCCTGAGCTCCCCGCTGGTGATGGCGCGCCGCAGTTCCTCCAGGACGAACTGCTGGGCGGTCTGCGGCCGCCGCTTCTGCACCGCGCTGCTCATCGCCTGTGACCTTCCGTTTCCCTCGCATTGCCCACCGGTGGATCTCTCCGCCGGTGCCGACCATCTTCCTATGCGCGCGGGACTACGGGTTCCGCCCGCGGGCCGTCCCGTCCCGCGGCGGGGCCGACAGGTCCTGCGTGTGTTCGCCCAGGCCCGGGGGAGCGGAGCGGTACGTGGCCGGGGTGGCGTCGAGCCGGATCGGGTGGGCGACCTGACCCGGGCCGGCCGCGGACTCCGGGACCCGGGGGGCGAGGCCCAGCCGCTCGGCCAGGTCGAACGCGGCGGCCAGGTCGTTGATCGGCCCGCACGGCACCCCGGCCGCGGTGAGTTCCTCGAACCAGCTGTCGGCGGTGCGGGTGCCCAGCGGCCCGGCGAGGGCCGCGACCAGCTCCTCCCGGTGCGCGACCCGGGCCGTGTTGGTCGCGAAGCGGGGGTCCTCGGCGAGCCCGGCAAGACCGAGCCGCTCGCACAGGGTCCGGAACTGCCGGTCGTTGCCCACGGCGAGGACCATCGGCCGGTCCTCCGCCTCGAACACCTCGTACGGGGCGATGCTCGGGTGCCGGTTGCCCATCGCGCGCGGCACGACGCCGGCCCCGAGATGGGCGGCGGCCTGGTTGGTGAGCGCCGAGAGGAGGGAGGAGAGCAGCGAGACCTCGACCCGCTGACCCTCGCCGGTCCTGTCACGGTGCCGGAGGGCGGCGAGGACGCCGAGGCCCGCGTGAAGGCCGGTGATGACGTCGACCAGGGCCACTCCCGCCTTCGTCCCCTGCCCGTCCGGCTCGCCGGTCACGCTCATGAGTCCGCCCATGGCCTGGACGAGCAGGTCGTAGCCGGGCAGCCGCGCACCCTCCGCGGCGCCGAAGCCGGTCACCGAGCAGTACACGAGCCCGGGATTGGACGTCCGTACGTCCTCGTAGCCGAGGCCGAGCCTCTCCATGGTGCCCGGGCGGAAGTTCTCCACCAGGACGTCCGCGCGGTCCACGATCGCCCGCGCCGCCGCCACGTCCTCGGGGTCCGTGAGGTCGAGGGCGACGGAGCGCTTGTTGCGGTTCACCCCGAGGAAGTACGTCGCCCGGCCGTCGGCGAACGGCGGCCCCCACGCGCGCGTGTCGTCGCCGGAGCCGGGCCGCTCGATCTTGATCACGTCCGCACCCAGGTCGGCGAGGAGCATCGTCATGTACGGCCCCGCGAGGACCCGGCCGAAGTCGGCGACGACGATCCCGGACAGGGCGCCCGCCGTCGGCGTACCCGGCTGATCTGCGCGCATTCCGCTCTCCCTCACTGGCGATCGGATCCAGTCGGACCGTAGGGCGCGGACATCGGATTTTCAATACTGGATCCAATATCCGATCTACGGCTACGCTTCGGCTCGCCGAGTCGCCACAGCCGCCAGGAGGCCGTCCGTGAAGTCGTCGCAGTCGTCGTCGCCGTCAAGCACCGCACCCGTCCATCCCTTCGACCTGCTCGCCGTCGACGGACTGCTGACCGACGAGGAGCGCGAGATCCGCCGCACCGTGCGCGCCGTCGCCGACCGCGAGCTGCGCCCGCACGTCGCCGGCTGGTTCGAGAAGGGCGAGATCCCCGCCCGTGAACTCGCCCGCACCCTCGGCGGCATCGGCGTGCTCGGCATGCACCTGGAGGGCTACGGCTGCGCGGGCACCAACTCCGTCGCGTACGGCCTCGCCTGTCTGGAGCTGGAGGCGGTCGACTCCGGACTCCGCTCCCTCGTCTCCGTACAGGGTTCGCTCGCCATGTACGCGATCTGGAAGTACGGCTCCGAGGAGCAGAAGCAGCGCTGGCTGCCGAAGATGGCGGCCGGTGAGTACATCGGCTGCTTCGGCCTCACCGAGCCCGACGCCGGCTCGGACCCGGGCGCCATGCGCACCCACGCCAAGCGGGACGGCTCCGACTGGATCCTCAACGGCACCAAGATGTGGATCACCAACGGTTCGGTGGCCGATGTCGCCGTCGTCTGGGCCCGCACCGAGGACGGCGTACGGGGCTTCCTCGTCCCGGCCGGCACCCCCGGGTTCAGCGCCCCGGAGATCAAGATGAAGCTGTCGCTGCGGGCGAGCGTCACCAGCGAACTGGTCATGGAGGACGTGCGTCTCCCGGCCGACGCGATGCTCCCGGAGGCCCGGGGCCTCTCCGGCCCGCTCGGCTGCCTCAACGAGGCCCGCTTCGGCATCGTCTTCGGCGCGCTCGGCGCCGCCCGCGACTGCCTGGAGACGGCGATCTCGTACGCCCGCGACCGCATCGTCTTCGCGCGCTCCCTCGCCTCGTACCAGCTGACCCAGCAGAAGCTCGCCGACATGTCCGTCGAGCTCGGCAAGGGCATGCTGCTCGCCCTCCACCTGGGGCGGCTCAAGGACGCGGGTGCGCTCACCGCCGAGCAGGTCAGCGTCGGCAAGCTGAACAACGTCCGCGAGGCCATCGCCATCGCCCGCGAGTGCCGCACGATCCTGGGCGCCAACGGCATCACCCTGGAGTACCCGGTGCTGCGCCACGCCAACAACCTGGAGTCGGTCCTCACCTACGAGGGCACGAGCGAGGTCCACTCCCTGGTCATCGGCAAGGCGCTCACCGGCGAGCAGGCCTTCCGCTGAGCGGAGGCGCCACGGTCGCTCAGCCCGACGTCACCCGGTCGACGAAGGCGTCCAGGTTGCCCGTCAGACGGGCGACCTGCTCGTCGAGGGTGAGGGACTCCTCGTGGCGGCTGCCGCGCAGCTTCGGCTGCCGCTTGCCCCGGACGTACAGGGAGCAGGCCAGGTCGGCGCAGAGATAGATGCCGACCGTGTTCCCCTCGCGTCCGCGGGCCCCGGCGAGCGGCGCGACGAGCAGCATGACGCCCGAGGAGGCGTGCCCGGTCAGACAGACCTGGCACATGCTCGACTTCACGGCGCTGGTCCGGCCGGAGGCCGGCACCCGCAGGGTCACCCCCACCGGCCCGTCCTCGCGCGGGACGACCAGATGCGCGCGGAGCGGCGCACCCGGGTCGACCCAGCCGAGGAAGTCCAGCTCTTCCCAGGGGAGTTCGGCGAAGTCGAGCGGCAGCTTGAGGCGTGCCGCCTCGCCCTTGGTGCAGTTCACGAAGGACGAGCGGATCTGTTTGTCGGTCAATGGTTCCACTCGGTGGACCGTACAGGCACCCTCGCGGACGGGCATCCGAATAAGGTGGTGACCGAGCGCGCGCAGACGGCGGCCGCGTACGCGCTGCGCGCAGGCGGGCGGCCGCGTACGCGCCCCTCAGGCCACCCAGTCCGGCGCCGCCGGGTCCGTGAAGACCCCCGGGGCGCCGTCGAGGGCCGCCGCGAGGCGCTCCGCCGCCGGCTCGTACACCTCCTCCGGCAGGGTGTACGGGATGCGCAGCCGGTGCTCGTGGGTTCCCGGGTCCACACCGAACCGGGCGCCGCCCTCCACCCGCACCCCGTGCCGCAGGGCGCGGGCCGCGAGGGCGGAAGCGCCCGGGCGGCCCAGGTCGATCCACAGGCACATCCCGCCCGGCGGCACCGTCCACCGCCATTCGGGCACATGGCGGGCCAGGGCGGAGATCAGGGCGTCGCGGCGCAGCCGCAGTTGCCCGACGCGCTTCGGCAGGATCACGTCGAGGCGCTCCATCAGGGCGACGGCCACGAGCTGGTCGAGCACGGAACCCGACAGGTCGGCGGTGATCCGTACCCGCGCCAGCTCGGTCACGACCCGGGACGAGGCCCGAACCCAGCCGACCCGCAGACCGCCCCAGCAGCTCTTGCTCAGCGAGCCGACGGAGACGATCTGCTCGCCGTCACCCCCGGCGGCGGTCGCCGCGAAGGGCAGCGGAGCCGGCACGTCCAGGGCCATGTCCGTCAGCGTCTCGTCCACCACCAGCCAGGTCCCGGTGGCCCGCGCCGCCCGAGCGATGTCCCGGCGCTGCTCCTGCGGCATCAGGTGGCCCGTCGGATTGTGGAAGTCCGGGATCAGATAGGCCAGCCGGGGCGCGGTCTGCCGGAGTGCCGCGTCGACGAGACCGGTGTCCCAGCCCGCCTCGGTGACCGGTACCGGGGTGATGCGGAGCATGCGGCCCCGCATCGCGTCGAGCGCGTTGGTGTACGAGGGGTTCTCGGCGAGAACCCGGTCACCGGCCCGGCCGAGCAGGGTGAGCACCAGTGACAGAGCCTGCTGCGCACCCGTGGTGACGAGGATCTGTTCGGGGCGGGTCGACAGGCCCCGGGCGGTGTAGCGCTCGGCGACGGCCGCGCGCAGCGCGGGCAGCCCGTACGGGTGGTAGCCCTGTGCGCCGGCGTAGCGGGGGAGCTCCGCCGCGGCCGACGTGAGGGCGGCGGAGAGCTCCTCGGCCGGGGCCTCCGGTGCGGCCAGGGCGAGGTCGACGGCCGTCCCGGCGTCACCGAGGAAGCCGCCGAGGGAGGCCGGTGCCTGGCCCTCCGGGAGCGCGGTCCAGGTGCCCGCGCCGCGCCGGCTGTGCGCGTACCCGCTCTCCCGGAGGAGGTCGTACGCCCCGGTGATCGTCGTCCGGCTCACGGCAAGCACCGCGGCGAGCTCCCGCTCGGCGGGCAGCCGCAGCCGCAGGGCCACCCGGCCGTCGAGCAGGGCCTCGCGTACGGCCCGTGCGAGCTCGCGGTAGCCGAACCGGCCCTCGGGGGGAGGGGTGAGGAGCGACGCGAGCTGGCGGCCCGTCAGGGTCCGGTCCGCTGTATGGACCACGCGTGCCACGGCCATGCCAATCACTCCTTATTGGCTCTGCTGTCCAGGCCAATAAGACTACAGACTCCTTTCCAGTGGCCTGGTGGCCGCCTTCCACAAGGGAAAGGGGACGACCGATGTCCGGACACTTCACCGACCGTGACGAGCGGATGTGGCAGCAGCGTGCGGAGGAGCGGGCGACCCGGCCCCTGCCGCTCGGAACCTGGCTCAGGGCCCTTCGTTCCGCCGGGTGGCCGACCGGCCCGGTGCCGACCGTGCCGGTCGAGGCCCGGGTGCTGCGCGGGAACGCCCGTACCCCCGCACCCGGTCGAAGGGGACCGACCGGCACGGGGGTACGTCTCGTGGAGCTCGATCAGGCCAACGGCTGACGGTCCGACCCGGCGGCGGACCACGGCGCCGCGCCCGGACCGTGGGCCGGCACCGGGACGGAGCCCGGGTTCGGCGCCGAGTCCGCCGGGGGCGACAGCGGTGCGACGTTCGCCGGGGAACTGCCCGAGGCCGACTGGCTGGTGGTCAGATCCGCCGGACCGTCCGTGACGGGAGCGGACTCGGGACCCGACGACTGGGTCGGCGGCGAGGAGTCGGGCGACTCGTCGGGCGAGGAGGTGTCGGTCGACGGGGTCGTGTCCGACGCGGGCGTGGACGGCGTCGACGTCGACGGCGCGGGGGAGAGCGTCGAAGGGCACGGCGACGGCGTGACCCCGTTGCTCGGCGTCGGGGTCTCCGTGCCGGTGACCGTCACGCACGGCACGGGCGACGACGAGGAGGTGGACGGGGAGGCGGAGGTCGACGGGGACTTCGAGGCCGAGGGGGACAGGGAGGCCGGCGGGGGAGGCGGCGGGGTCGGCTTGTCGTGCTGGCCGTGGTCGCCGTGAAGTCGCGCGAACCAGCTGTCGTCCTCGGGGTCGTACACCACGAAGACGTTCACGACGGTGACGGAGGGCGCCACGACGACCACCTGGTCGTTGCTGAACCCCTGCCACGGCGTTCCCGTCGTCTTCGGGGACTTCTGCGCCACCGGCTGGGTCAGCGGGTTGCCGCACGCGCAGCGCACCCGGGGTACCCCGCGGCTGTCGACCAGGACGGCCGTGCCGGACTGGAGCACCGCCTGGTACGTGGTGGCGGAGCCGTTCCGGAAGCCGTGGTTCGTGACCCGGGTGTCGGCGCGGAGCTGCAGCGGGGTCAGGGAGCGGAGATAGCCCGGTACCTCGTTGGCGGAGATGCCCAGGACGGAGGCGAACGCGGTGTTCTTCGCGGGCTCGCCGGAGAGGTAGCGGATCTGCTGTTCCACGTCGCAGCTGGCCACGGACTGCGTCCCGCCGTAGAGACCGGGCGTCGAGCCCGACACCTCGGGGGTGGCCGAGGTGGTCCGGGGAGGCAGCGAGGCCGGCGAGGCGGACGTGGTGTTCGCACGGGCCGTGGACCGGGTGAACGGGTCGGGGCCGGAGGCTGCCGCGTTCTGGAGGAAGACCTCGCCGCCACCGGATCCCGCCGTGTCGCCCTTGTCGTCGGGGCGGTTGGTGAGGACGACGGCCAGGGCCGCGACCGCGACCACGATGGCGGTGACCGAGGCGACCTTGGGGACGGAGCGCCACCAGGGGCCCTTGCCGGGGCCGCCGTTCCCGGGAGCGCCCGCGCCGCCGCCACCGGCGCCTCCGTCACCGGAGCCACCGCCGGAGCCGCCCGACGAACCGCCGCCGCCGGAGCCGCCCGACGAACCGCCGCCGCCGCCGGATCCGCCCCCCGAACCTCCGTGGGGCGGCCCGGGGGGCGGTGGGGGACCGCCGGTCCCCGGGCGGGTGCTCGGGCCCGAGAGGGGGCCGGAGGGGGGACCTGCGGGAGGGACCGACGGAGGGCCGGACGGCGGGTGGGAAGTCACGTTTTTCCCTTTCTTCCGTTCCGGGCCCATTGTGTGCGCCGAACGGCGCCCGCCCGCAAGCGGAGACGCTCGGACGGCGGTACGCCCGGACAGCCGTCCTGCGGGCGGTCGGCCGACCGCCCGCAGGCATGGCGAGCGACCGGCCCCCAGTACCGGCCCCGGCAACCACCGCTGCCGGCAGTGCGGTCGGACCACCGCCGGCAGTGCGGTCGGACCGTCACCGGTACTGCGGTCGGACCGTCACCGGTGCTGCGGTCGGACCGTCACCGGTCTGCGGACGACCGTCACCGGTACTAGCGTGGTCAGGGTGAGCAGTCGGCTCCCCACCTCCACGCGGCCCGCCGCGACCTCCACCGGGTCCCTCGCCCGCGTCGGCCTCCAGGCCCTGGCCGCCGTCGTCGCCGGGTACGTCGCCATGGGCGTCACCGCGGGCCTCGGCCTCTGGGCCGCGGGCGCGGCCGACCTGCCCCGGGGCTTCACCGCCATCCTCGCCGCGGTCGTCGTCATGGCCACGGGCGGCAAGATCGAACTCTCCGGCGACGCCGGGGCCCTCGCCGGAACCCAGGCCGAACTGACCGCCATGCCCCTCACCGTCACCCTGGTGGGCGCACTGGTCACCGGTTTCTGCTTTCTGCGGCCCCTGCGCCACCACGCCGTGACCAGCGCGCGTGAACTCCTGCTGCGCGCCGTGACCACGGTCGTCCTCTGGCTGATCGCCCTCGCGGGCGTCTCCGCCGTCGCCCGGCACGAATTCCCCCTCACCCTCGGCGGCGGGGACGAGCAGGGCTCGCTCATGGACATCTTCGGCGAGCTCCTCGACGCCGTGAATCCCACCGTCGGATTCCGCACCGACGTCGGGCCGACGCTCTTCTACGGGCTGCTGTGGATCGTCGGCGTGCTCGTCGTCGCGCTTCTCGTCTCCCGCAGGACACCGCTGCCGGCCCGGCTCGTGCGCTACCACGAGCCGGTACGGCCCGCGGCGTACGCGATGCTCCTGCTGCTCCTCGCCTACGTGGTCATCGGCCTGGTCATCGGCGTGGTCGTCGCGGCCACCAAGGGGCACGCCGCCGAAACCCTCGCCGTCCTCCTGCTCGGCCTGCCCAACGTCGCCTGGCTCGCCCTGGGCGTGGGCATCGGCGGTTCCTGGGAGGGCAGGGTCGACGGCCCCTTCGGTCTGCCGATGCCGCAGGTCCTCGACGCCGTCATGCGCCAGGGCGGCGGTTCGGGCGACAGCACGGACCTCTCGACCATCGACCTGAACTCGCTCGCCGCGCAGGACGGCCGCGCCTGGTGGCTGCTTCCCGTCGCCGCCGTCCTCGTCCTCGCCGCCGCCTTCGTGGCGGCGGTCCGCTCCCCGGCCAGGATCAAGCTCTGGCAGCACGCGGTGCACCTGGGGATCGCGTTCGCCCTGGCCATGCTGGTCGCGGTCCCGCTGACCCTGGTCGAGGCCCGCTTCGGCCTCTCGGTGCTCGGCATCGGTGAACTCGACTCCCTCGGCGGGGAAGTGATCCTGCGTCCCCACATCTGGAAGACGGTCGGCCTCGCCCTCCTCTGGGGCGCCTTCTTCGGCTTCCTCGGCGGCCTGCTCGCGAGCCGGGTGCACCGCAAGGGCGAGGTCGAGACCGCGACGCCCGGTGACTCCGCGGGAACCTCGACGCCCGGTGACTCCGCGGGAAAGTGACGTCCGGCGACTCCGACTCCGTAGCGGAGTGACCGCATTCCACGGCCACAGCCTTCCGGCGAACCGCCGCCCTCCCTACAGCTCGTGGAAGACCGCCTTCGCCCAGGCGGGCGGGTCGCGCGGCGGCCCCAGCGGCTGGGGCCCCTTGGTCACGACCGGCCCTTCCCCACCCGCTACCAGTGCGTTGCGCAGCTCGGCGACGAACTCCAGGCACGTCCCGTACCGCTCCTCCGGGGTCTTCGCCAGAGCCTTGGCGAACACCGCGTCCGCCGCCTCCGGCAGCCCCGGCCGCACCTCGGAGAGCGGTGGCGGCGGATCGTACTGCTGAGCCCAGAGCACCGCCCAGTCGGTGTCCCGTCGGAACGGCGGTGCCCCCACCAGCGTCTCGAACACCACGCACGCCAGGCTGTACACATCGCACCGGCCGTCCACCGGCTTCCCCGAGATCTGCTCGGGTGCCACGTAGTCCAGCGTGCCGACGAACTCGCCCACCGTCGTGAACCCCGTCAGCGACAAGGACTTCTTCGTCAGACCGAAGTCCGTGAGGTAGACGTGTTCCGGGTGGTCACGGTCGGTGCCCTCCGCCACCAGGATGTTGCCGGGCTTCACGTCCCGGTGCACCAGGTCGTGCGCGTGCGCCGCGTCCAGGGCGGAAGCCACCTGTACGGCGATCCTGCCCGCCTTCGCCGGCGGCAGCGGCCCCTCGCGGTCGAGCAGCGCCAGCAGGTCCTGACCTGCCACGTACCGCATGGCGATGTAGAGCACGCCCTCCGTCTCGCCCGCGTCGAAGACGGGCACGATGTGGGGGTGGTCGATCGAGGCGGCGACCCGTGACTCGTGGGCGAAGCGTTTGCGGAAGGTGTCGTTGCGGGCCAGCTCGGGGGCGAGCAGCTTCAGCGCCACCGTCCGGCCCAGCCGCAGGTCGCGCGCCCGGTACACGACCGCCATCCCGCCGCGCCCGATCTCGCCCTCCACGCGGTAGCCCGCGATCTCCTTGCCGAGGAGCCCCGAGGGGCGGCCCGCGGGGAGCTCCGGTTCGTCGCGCGGTGCGCCGGCCATCAGCCCTCACCGGCCGGTTCGGGCGGCCGCTCCACGACCTGTGTGGGCGGCGGTCCGGCGGCGGGGTCCGGGGCCGGCTGCGGCACCACCTGCGTCGGCGGCGGCCCGGCGGCGGGATCCACCCGGGGAGCGACCTGCGTCGGCGCCGGTGGCTCGGCGGCCACCGGGGGGTCGCCCCGAAGGACGACCTGGGTCGGCTCGTGTGCGGGCGGAGGGGCATCGGCCGGTTCGTCGTCGGGTTCCTCGGGGGCGCCCGAGCCGACGGCGGGCCCGGGACCCACGGCCGGCCCGGGGGACGCCGCCACCGAAGGGGTGGACGAAGCCGCGTACGTACTCAGTCCCACGCCGTCGCAGTACACCCAGCGCTCGTGCTCCGCGTCGTACAGCCACACCGATTCGCCGTCGACGACCATGCCCACCCGCAGGCCGCGCGTCCGGAGCCGGAAGTTCTCGCCGTCGAGACGGCCCGCTCCCAGCTCCTCCGCCGCCCGCCGGTAGCGGCCGAGCGCGTCCTCGGCGCGGGCGATCAGCGGACGGGGATCGGCGGTCCGGGTGAGCGGCCCGCCCGCCGGCGGGTCGTCCGGGACGGCGACGAGCAGCCGCGCGTCGACCCACGCGGTCCAGCCGTTGGAGCAGAGGATCCGCCCCCAGTCACCGGCCCGCTCCTCCAGACGCACCGGAAGGAACGCGTCGAGCGGGGTCGTGGGCAGCCCCGGGTCCGGCGCCTCCCAGGTGTCGAGACCGGACCGCGGCACGACATGGGTGGGCCGGAAGTCCGGCACGTACTCGGATACGGGGACGCTCACGGCCTACCTCCGCATGACGACCGGCTCGTGGCGGCGCAGCAGCCGCGCCACGACCAGGCCGAGGACGAGACAGAGCACCACCATCATGCCCATGTCGAACAACCAGGCTTGTGCCGTGTGCTCCATCAGCGGATCCGACGTCTTGTCGCTCGGCGCGACCTTCCCGATGTCGATCGTCGCCCCCATCGCCGCGAACGCCCAGCGCGAGGGCACCAGCCAGGCCAGCTGCTCCAGGACCGGGGTGCCCCGCACGGTCAGGAGCGCCCCGCAGAACACCACCTGCACGATGGCGAGGAGGACGAGCAGGGGCATCGTCACCTCCTCCTTGCGGACCAGGGCGGAGACGAGCAGACCGAGCATCATCGCCGTGAAGGACAGGAGCGCGACGGCGAGGGTGATCTCCACGAGCGGGGGCATCAGGACACCCTTGCCGCCGGGCACGTTCAGCGGCACGCCGATCAGGGCCACCAGGGTCAGCACGACCGCCTGGACGACCGTGATGACTCCGAGGACCACCACCTTGGAGGCGAGATACGCGGAGCGGGACAGGCCCACGGCTCTCTCGCGCCGGTAGATCGTGCGTTCCTTGACCAGCTCGCGCACGGCGTTCGCCGCGCCCGTGAGCACTCCGCCCACACACAGGATGAGCAGCACGTTCAAGGTCGACTCGGGGTTCAGACTGCCCTCGGACAGGGCCCGGGCCATCGCGCCCATCACGAACGGCAGCGCGATCATGATGGCGAGGAAGGTGCGGTCGGCGGACAGCGCGGCCGTGTACCGGCGCACCAGGGTCCGCAGCTGGGATCCCCAGCTCTGCGCCTTCGGCGGCGGGGCCGGCTCCGCCGATGCCGGGGCGCTGCCGGGGACGGGGACGTCCGGGCGGGCCGTCGCGTCCGTGATGTAGCGGCGCTGGAAGTGCGACGACCGGTACTGGCCGGCCCAGTCGCGTTCCCGGTCGTTCTCGAAGGCCTCGAAGGCCTCCGGCCACTGCTCGTAACCGAAGAAGCCCAGACTGTCCCCGGGCGGTCCGTAGTAGGCGACCCGCCCGCCCGGCGCCAGCACGAGCAGCCGGTCGCACACGTCGAGGCTGAGCACGCTGTGGGTGACCACGACGACCGTCCGCCCGTCGTCGGCGAGCCCGCGCAGCATGTGCATCACGGACCGGTCCATGCCCGGGTCGAGACCGGATGTCGGCTCGTCCAGGAAGAGCAGCGACGGCTTGGTGAGCAGTTCGAGGGCCACGCTCACCCGCTTGCGCTGGCCGCCCGAGAGGCTGTGGATCGGCTGCTCGGCGCGCTCCACGAGGCCCAGTTCCCGGATCACCTCGTCCACCCGGGCCCGCCGTTCGGCCGGCACGGTGTCCTCGGGGAAGCGGAGCTCGGCGGCGTACCCGAGGGCCCGGCGCACGGTGAGCTGGAGGTGCAGGATGTCGTCCTGCGGGACGAGCCCGATGCGCTGCCGCAGCTCGGCGTAGTCCCGGTACAGGTCACGGCCGTCGTAGAGCACGGTGCCCCGGTCGGCGGGGCGCTGGCCGGTGAGCGCGCCCAGCAGCGTCGACTTCCCGGCACCGGACGGCCCGACGACGCCGAGCAGACACTTCTGTCCGACCGGGAACGACACCTCGTCGAGCAGCGTCTTGCGGCCGTGGTCGACGGTGACGGCGAGCGACTGGACGTCGAGGGAGACCTCGCCGGTGTCGGTGAACTCGACGAGCTGCCCGCCGATCAGACAGAACGCGCAGTGGCCGACACCGACGATGTCGTCCGGTGTCACGCGGGCGTCGACGACGGGGCGGCCGTTGAGGAAGGTGCCGTTGTGGCTGCCGAGGTCATGGATCCAGTACGTGCCGTCGGGGTGGGCACGGAGCTCGGCGTGACGCCGCGAGACGACGAGATCGGGGACGACGACGTCGTTGTCGGGGGCACGGCCGATCCGGATGCTGTGGGCCGGCAACGGCCGGACGGAGGTCGGCCGCCGGAACGTGCCGGTGGCGGCGGGGTACGAGACGGAGGACGGCCGGGGCGGTGCCGCGTACCCGGACGGGGCGCCGGGCGTCGCTTCGCCGTGGGGCTGGGGTTCCGGCTGGGGACCGGGCCGAAACTCCTGCTCGGGCCGGGGCCCGGGCTCGGGCCGTAGCTCCTGCTCGGGGCGGGGCTCGGGCTCGGTCGGGGGCTCCGGTACGACCAGGGGTTCGGGTACGGGGGCGTGGGCGGCCAGGGGCTCGGGCTCGGAGGCGGCCACGGGCTCGGGCGCGGCCGGTGTTTCCACCCCCGGTGAGGCCTCCGACACGGCTGGAGGCTCCGGCGCGGCCAGAGGTTCGGACGCGGCCGGTACGGCCGCCGGGGGCTCCGGTGGGGCCGGGGACTCCCGTACGGCCGCGGCCCGCGGCTCCGCCGGACCGGCCTGCCCGCCCGCCGACAGCACCGCGCGCGGCCCGTCCTCGGGATGCCCGAACCGTACGACCGTCCCGGCCCCCACCTCCTTCGTGCCGGCCACCCGTCGGCCGTCCGTGTAGGTGCCGTTCGTACTGCCCTCGTCCGCCAGGGTCCAGTGGCTGTTGGAGGCGCTGAGCACCGCGTGGTGCCAGGATGCCCGGGCGTCCGCGAGGACGATGTCGCTGGTGGGGTCGCGCCCGATGCGATAGACGCGGCTCGGGTTCATACGTGTCACGTCCCCGTCGATCTCGAGGACCAGATCTGGCGCCGCGGGCGCGACGGGCCGCTCTCCCATGCGTGAATTTTATCCGCCGGTGCTCATCCGTGCCCGGGATGGAGTCGCCGGTAGGGTGGGCGTCCGCCGCAGGACGCGGTCCCGACGAAGGAGGGAGCACCCGTGCCGAAAGGTGTCACCGGGCGGCGGCCCCGTACCCGTGCGGCACTCCTGAAGGCCGCCCTGGAGACCTTCGCCGAGCACGGCTTCCACGCCACGACGATCGAGCAGATCTGCGAGCGGGCGGGCTATACGCGGGGCGCGTACTACTCGAACTTCGCCAGCAAGGAAGAACTCTTCCTCGCGCTCTTCGACGAGCACAGCGACCGGACCGTGCGGCGGCTCGGCGAGGCGATCGACGCGCTGACGGCCGAGGAGTACACCCTCACCCGGCTCGCGGAGCTGGCCGCCCGCGTCGAACCGGACGAGCGGGACTGGTACCTGGTGACCACCGAGTTCACCCTGCACGCCATCCGTGACCCGCAGGCCGCCTGGGTGCTGGCCCGTCACGACGAGCGGCTGCGGGCCGAGATCGCCCGCGGCCTCACCCTCGTCCTGCGCCGGGCCGGGCGTGAACTGACGGTGGACGCCGACCGTTTCGCGCGACTCCTCATCGCCCTGCGGGAGGGCGGTCTCGCGCAGAGCTACGTGGAACCGGCGGAGCTGCCGCCGGGCAGCCTGGAACGGCAGTTCCTCGCTCCACTCCTGGAGGTGTCGACGCGCGAGATCCCGGGCCGGGGGCCCGAGTCCCGCCCCGGCGAGGGTGTCGGTCCCGGTCCCGGTCCGGCAGGTCAGTCGAAGAGGTCCGGGTCGGACGCGGTGATCTGATCCCACAGCGGGCGGGCCTGGAACCAGCCGGCCAGATGCCCGCCGATCTGCCCCCGGGTGAGAAGGGCGGTCTCCCGGTCGATGAGCTGCGGCGTGCCCGCCGCCATCGCGAGGAGCTGCGCCTGGCACGAGCGCTCCATGGTGACGAACCACCACACGGCCTCGGCGACGGAGTGGCCGACGGTGAGCAGGCCGTGGTTCTTGAGGATCACCGCCTTGTGGTCGCCCAGGGCCTTGGCGACGCGCTCGCCCTCCTCGGTCTCGTTCACCACGCCCCGGTAGTCGTCGTAGATCCCGTGGTCCTCGAAGAACGCGCAGGCGTCCTGGGTGATCGGGTCGAGCGGTATGCCGAGGCTGGAGAATGCCTTGCCGTGCAGGGAGTGGGAGTGCGCGGCGGCGATCGCGTCCGGCCGGGCCACGTGGACCCGTGAGTGGATGACGAACGCGGCCCGGTTCACGGGCCTGCGCCCTTCGAGCACGGTCCCCTCGTGGTCCACCAGGATCAGGTCGGAGGCCTTGATCTGACCGAAGCTCATCCCGAAGGGATTGACCCAGAAGGCGTTCGGGTCTCCCGGATCGCGGACGGTGATGTGCCCGGCGACCCCCTCGGAGAAGCCGAACCGTCCGAAGATCCGGAACCCGGCGGCGAGTTGCTCCTTGCGGTACCGGCGCTCCTCCTCGACCGAGTCGAAGGTGGGCGGCAGCGGCAGGACGACCCCGTCGGGCAACGGCCCGACGGCGGCGGCGAGCGCGGGCGGCACGGTGCTCATGGCGGCTCCTCGATGAGCGGGTGGGCACGAGTGTGCACGGCGCGCCAAAAGATACAGAGATGTATCCGATACGACAACGCATCCGATGACCCGCACGTCGCTCCGACGTACTCCTCGGCGCGAGGCGCGAGCGGATCGTGCCGAGGAGTACGTCGCTCAGTCGGCCGGTGCCCCGAACCGGGCCAGGTGGTGCCAGACCTTCTTCACGTCCTGCGGGTCGTACCGCCCCGAACCCGCCGCCTCCTGCACGATCCTGGGGTCGAGCCATCCGTCGACGGCGATCCGGGCGCCGAGCTCCACGTACTGCGGACCGCGGAAGCCGGGGTGCCGCCGCAGTGTGTCGACGGAGAGCCGGAAGCCGCCGTGCCACTCGACGGGGCACGGCAGACGCCGGGCCGCCGCCTCCACCTCCGTACCCCGGTGACTCGGGTCCAGGACCAGCGCCTGCACGTCGCGCCCCACCAGCACAGGGCCGTGGATCTGTGCCTCTATGTAGTCGTCGAGCGGGTCCTTGTCGTCGGCCTCGGCGAGCGCGATCAGCCGCATGCGGTGTGCGACACCGAAGTCGGTGGGCTCCAGGAAGCTGTCCGGATAGCAGAAGGTCGCCCGCTCCAGGGTGGCGGCCGTCAGCCGCAGATGGGCGGAGCCGAAGCGGGGCGCCGCACCGAAGGAGCGACGGCGGAAGTCGAGGGCGCCGTAGACGGGGCGGGTGTCCGCGGGGGCCTCGTCGTACGCCCCGCCGAAGATCCGGCTCTCCCAGCGCCAGCGGTCCCCGCCGGGGCGGGCGGTGAGACCGCCGTTGCTGGTGCCGGTGACGAACTGGGAGCGGTAGACCCCGTCGTCCGCCAGCTCGTGGAGGAAATGCGGGTGGAAGTTGAGGGTGACCCGGAGGGAAGGGGCGAGCGCCTCGCCGGTGGAGCGGTCGGCCACATGGGCGAGGGCCCGCCGCGCGGCGGCGTGGGTGTGCGCTCGGGCGTGGATCGGCGTCATCCGGGCAGTGTGCCGGAGGGGCGGGGGTTGCGGCCCGGGCTTTTCGATGGCTACGGTCGGCGCCGTACGGAAAGCGCTTTCCCCTCGGGGCTGCTCCGCCGTCCGACCCCCTGCTTCAACGGCCCGCTTGGAGTCCACAGCGTGCGTACCGCCGACGTCCTGATCTACACCCGCACCACGGGCTACCGCCACGACTCGATCCCCGACGGCGCCGCCGCGCTCACGGAGCTCGCCCGAGAGCTCGGCCGGCCGGCCGAGGCGACCGAGGACCCGGGCGTCCTCACCTCCGCTCGGCTCGCCGGCTGCGCCGTCGTCGTCCTGCTGTCCACGACCGGGAACGTCCTGACGCCCGAGGCGCGCGCCGCCCTCGAGGCGTACCTGAGGGGCGGCGGCGCCCTCCTCGCCGTCCACGCGGCGGCGAACGCCGAACCGGACTGGCCCTTCTACGGCGAGCTGCTCGGCACCCGCTTCGACGGCCACCCCGAGATCCAGCCCGGCGTCGTCCTCGTCGACGACCACGACCATCCGGCGACGGCCCCGCTCCCGGACCGCTGGGAGTGGACCGACGAGTGGTACAACTTCACCGCCGACCCGCGGCGGAGCGCGGGCGCCGACGGGACCGGCCCCACCGGCGTACGGGTCCTCGCCCGGGCCGACGAGAGCTCGTACCGCGGCGGCACGCACGGAGACGACCACCCGCTCGTCTGGTGCCGGGAGATCGACCGCGGACGCGTCTTCTTCACCGCCCTCGGCCACGCCCCGGAGACCTACCGGGACCCGACCTTCCGCGCCCACCTCAGGGGCGCGCTGACCTGGCTCACCGCCTGAGCCTGTCGTTTACGTCCGACCTCGAACAGGCGGACCTGATGATCACTCGTCCGGGGTTTTCGGTACGGCGGTACGGCCTTCACTGTTCGCGTGCGGCCAGAGCTGCTGGACCTCGGTGAGGGACTCAGTGACCAAGGCGCGGCTGCAGGGAAGGCGTGCAAGGTCTACCTCTCTGTCTCGATCTCCGACGAGACGGCAGTGTGGGGTTCCTCCCACTCCTCCCACACGACCCCGCGCCGTCGTACCTGCGCGGCGCCACGCATCCGGGCTGACCGCATCGGCGGCCCCATGGTTCGGACTGTGTGACGGCACCCCTCCAAGCGGTGACGCAGAGCCGGATCGGGCTCGTGGTTCAGCCGCCCGCGGGCGGCTGGGCATGGATGCGTGGCGCGGGGTGTGGTCACGCGTTGGCCGTCTTCGGTTTCTCCGGGTCACCCCACCGCGCCGCCCCTGTTGCGCCCGGCCGTGCGAGGCGGAAGGTTGCAGTGGGGGCCGATGGCAGGAGGAGACAGGTCATGGGTATCGCCACCGTGAACCCCGCGACCGGCGAGACGCTGCGCATCTACGAGGCCCACGGGCCCGAGGAGGTCGAGCGGCGGATCGCCGCCGCGCACGAGACGTACCGCCAGTACCGCACCACGTCCTTCGCCGAGCGCGCCCGACTTCTGCGTGCCGCCGCGCATCTCCTCGACGAGGACACCGAGGACATCGCCCGCATCATGACCCTCGAGATGGGCAAGCCGATCGCGGCCTCCCGCGCGGAGGCCGGCAAGTGCGCCAAGGCGATGCGCTGGTACGCCCTCAACGCCGAGGAGCTGCTCGCCGACGAGCATCCGGCCGACAGCGACGTCCAGGACTCGGGTGCGGACGTGGCCCGTGTCCACTACCGGCCCCTCGGGCCGATCCTCGCCGTCATGCCGTGGAACTTCCCGCTCTGGCAGGTGATCCGCTTCGCCGCGCCCGCGCTCATGGCGGGCAACACCGGCCTCCTCAAGCACGCATCCAACGTGCCGAGGACCGCGCTCTACCTCGGTGACCTGTTCCGCCGGGCCGGGTTCCCCGAGGGCTGCTTCCAGGCCCTGCTCATCGGCTCCGGCGACGTCGAGCGTGTCCTGCGGGACCCCAGGGTCGTCGCCGCCACCCTCACCGGCAGTGAGCCGGCCGGCCGGGCCGTCGCCGCCGTCGCGGGCGACGAGGTGAAGAAGACCGTCCTGGAACTCGGCGGCAGCGACCCGTTCATCGTCATGCCCTCCGCCGACATCGTCGGGGCGGTGAAGACCGCCGTCACCGCGCGCGTGCAGAACAACGGCCAGTCCTGCATCGCCGCCAAGCGGTTCATCGTGCACCAGGACGTGTACGACGACTTCTCCGAGCGCTTCACCGCCGCCATGAACGCCCTCACCGTCGGCGACCCCTTCGAGGAGTCCACCGACGTCGGCCCCCTCGCCACCGAGCAGGGCCGCACCGACCTGGAGGCGCTCGTCGACGACGCCGTACGGCGGGGCGCCACCGCCCTGTGCGGCGGCCACCGCCCCGAGGAGCCGGAGCTCGCGAACGGCTGGTACTACCGGCCCACCGTCCTCACCGGCATCACCCCCGAGATGCGGATCCACCACGAGGAGGCCTTCGGGCCGGTCGCCACGGTCTATCCGGTCAGTGACATCGAGGAGGCCGTGGCCGTCGCCAACGACTCCCCGTTCGGGCTCAGCTCCAACGTCTGGACCCGGACCCCGGAGGACATCGCCTTCTTCGTGCGCGACCTGGAGGCCGGGGGCGTGTTCGTCAACGGCATGACGGCCTCGCACCCCGCCCTCCCCTTCGGCGGGGTGAAGCGCTCCGGGTACGGGCGGGAGCTCTCCGGCCACGGCATCCGCGAGTTCTGCAACGCGACCACGGTCTGGCAGCGCGCCTGACACCCGCCGGCGGATCGTTGTCGCCCGTCGCCCGTCGCCCGTCGCCCGTCGCCCGTCGCCCGTCGTCTCGCGCCTCAGGTCCGCGTCCACTCCGACAACCGGTCCGCCGGCCAGGTGTTGATCACCCGGTCCTCCGGGACCCCGCACTCCTCCGCCCGGGCACAGCCGAGGATCTGCCACTCCAGCTGGCCGGGCGCGTGCGCGTCCGTGTTCACGGCGAAGTACGTGCCCGCCGCCACCGCGAGCCTCAGCAGCCGCCGCGGCGGATCGAGCCGTTCCGGGCGGCTGTTGATCTCGACGGCCGTCCCGGACTCGGCGCACGCGGCGAACACCCGCTCCGCGTCGAACTCCGATTCCGGCCGCAGCCGCCCGCCCGCCACCAGACGGCCCGTACAGTGCCCGAGCACATCCATCAGCGGGTTGCGCACGGCCCGTTCGAGCCGTCGGGTCATCGCCTTCGCGTCCATCCGGAGCTTCGAGTGGACCGAGCCGACCACCAGGTCGAGGCGGTCCAGCAGCTCGGGCTCCTGGTCGAGCGAACCGTCCTCCAGGATGTCGCACTCGATGCCGGTGAGCAGACGGAACGGCGCCCACTCCTCGTTCAGCCGCGCCACCACGTCCAGTTGCTCCCGCAGCCGCTCGGGCGACAGACCCCGTGCCACCGTGAGCCGGGGCGAATGGTCGGTGAGCGCCGCCCACTCGTGGCCGAGACCCGCCGCCGCCCGGCCCATGTCCTCGATCGTGGCGCCGCCGTCGGACCAGTCCGAGTGGAGATGACAGTCGCCGCGCAGGGCCGCCCGCAGTGCCTCGCCCCCGCTCGTGGGGTCGGCGGTCCGCAGGGACTCCTCCAGCTCCGCCTCAAGCCCCGCCAGGTACTCCGGGATCCGCCCGTCGAGCGCCTCGCGCACCACCGCGGCCGTCTTCGGCCCGAGCCCCTTCAGGGACTCCAGGGTGCCCGCCGCCGCACGGGCGGCCGCCTCGCCCTCGGGCAGGGCGGCGACCGCGGAGGCGGCCGTACGGAAGGCCCGCGCCCGGTACCCCGGCGCCTGGGCGCGCTCCAGGAGGAACGCGATCCTGTTCAGGGCGGCCACCGGGTCCATGGCGTCCCTCCGTCCTGTCTCAGGCGCCGTGCGCGGCGGAGTCGGCCGGCACCGCCGCGGGACCGATCTCGCACCACACCGCCTTGCCCTCACCGCGCGGTTCGACGCCCCACCGGGACGCCAGGGCGTCGAGCAGCAGCAGTCCCCGCCCCGAGGTCGCGGCCTCGCCGGGGGTACGCCGCCGGGGCCAGGCGCTCGACCGGTCCTGCACCGAGAGCCGTACGCGCCGCACCGGCTCGGGCAGCACCTCCAGGGTCAGTACCGCACCGCCCTCGGTGTGCAGCAGCACGTTGACGAGCAGCTCGCCAGTCAACAGCTCCGCGTCGTCGGCGAGTTCCGTCATGCCCCAGTCGCGCAGCGCCTGCCCCACGGCGGCGCGCGCGTCCGAGAGGCCCTGCGGATCGGCCTGATGGATGTACTGGTGGATGCGCGGCGCCCGGGGGGTGCCCGGGTCCGGGCTGCGCCGCAGCACCAGGAGTGCCACGTCGTCGCCCGAGCCCCAGCGCTCCCACAGCCGCTCCGAGAGATGGTCGGCGAGTGCCTCCGCCTGCGGCGGGCCGCTGCTGATCGCCTCCGAGAGGGCGGCGAGGCCGGTCTCGATGTCCGAGCCGGGCTGCTCGACGAGCCCGTCCGTGCAGAGGACGAGTGTCTCCCCGGGCACGAGGTCGAGCCGTGTCTCGGGGAACTCCTCGTCGCCGAACACGGTCGCCAGCCCCAGCGGCAGCCCGCCCCGCAGCTTGGGCTGCCCGACCCGGCCGTCGGTGTGCCGGATCAGTGGCCCGAGATGCCCGGCCCGTACGGCACGCAGGGTGCCGCTGCCCAGGTCGACCTGGGCGTACGTGCAGGTGGCGAAGCGGTTGGTGTCGAGCTCGGCGAGGAAACGGGAGGCGCGGGCCAGCACCGTCGAAGGGGCGTGGCCCTCACCCGCGTACGCGCGCAGCGCGATGCGCAGCTGCCCCATGATGGCGGCGGCGTGGGTGTCGTGACCCTGGACGTCGCCCACGACGATCCCGACCCGGCCGCGGGGCAGCGCGATCACGTCGTACCAGTCGCCGCCGACCTGCCGGCCGCTCCAGGCCGCGTGGTACCGGACGGCGATCTCGCCGCCGGTGATGTCCGGGATCCGGCGCGGCAGCATCGTCGCCTGGAGGCCGGTCGCCAGCTCCCGCTCCTCGTCGAAGAGGGTCGCCCGCTGGAGCGACTGGGCGACGATCGCCGCGAGACCGAGCGCGAGGTTGCGCTCGTCGGCGTTGAAGGAGGTGCGGCCCCGGTAGAACAGGGCCATCCCGCCTAGGGAGCGCGCCTGCGCCACCAGCGGCAGATAGCAGGCGGCCCGGAACGGCAGACGTGCCAGGTAGGGGGCGAGCTCGGGAAAGTCCCGTCCGAGCGACGGGAACGAGGAGACGAACCGGGGCCGGCCGCTCAGCACCGCCTCGGCCAGCGGCATCCCCCGGTCGAGGCGCCGGACACGGAAGTCGTTGAGTACGTCGAGGGATTCGCCGCTCAGCGCGATGATGTTGAGCGAGCCGTTCTCGACCAGACCCAGGGCCAGTCCGTCGGCGCCGAGCCGGGCGAGTCCGCCGGGGCCGGTCAGGGAGGCCGTGACGTCGTCGACCGTCACCGCTCGCGACAGCGCGTTCGTGGTCCGTTCGACGATGTTCGTCTGGACCGCGCGCCGCTTCTCCAGCTCCTGGACGAACGCGAAGCGTGTCACCTCGGCGGTCGTGTCCCGTACGACGCCGACGATCCGTTTCGCCCGTCCGTCCGGCGAGCGCAGGATCCGTGCCTGCACATGCGTCCAGTGGGGTGGTCCGTCGTTCTGCGGGATGGGGAAGTGCGCCGCGTACGAGACCTCGCCACTGGTGACCGCCTGCCGCACGACCTCCTCCAGCTTGGCCCGCTCGTCCGGGGCGAGGCGGGCGATCAGCGACACCGGACGGCCGTCGTAGGCGTCCGGGGCAACCCCGAAGACCAGCAGCCCGGACCTGTCGACATCGATGGTGCCCGTGTCGAGATCCCAGTCGAAGCTGCCGGTCCGGTTCATG
The DNA here is from genome assembly GCF_044331325.1 of Streptomyces sp. NPDC017246. Taxonomy (NCBI): domain Bacteria; kingdom Bacillati; phylum Actinomycetota; class Actinomycetes; order Kitasatosporales; family Streptomycetaceae; genus Streptomyces; species Streptomyces sp. NPDC017246. The sequence goes on from NZ_JBIRMW010000003.1 coordinate 142,202, forward strand.
GCGAGCCACTCGGCGGGCCCGATCTCGCCATTGCGCGTAGGCCGGTCTTCATCGGTCATCCCCACCATTGTCGAACCCGCACCCCGCCGACGCCATGGCGATGACACGGCGTGGCGTGAGTTCGCCTCAGCGGAGCGGGGTGCGACGGCTACCCGTGGGGCGGGACGGGCGGGTGGGGCGGACGGATGGACGGGGGACGCACGGACGGACGCACGAACCCACGGGCGGGCGGCCGGCACGAGACGGTGTGCGTCAGGGGGCGGGCTCGTGCCGGGGGCGGGTTCGTGACTGGGGGCTCCGTGCCTCACGCCGGTGAGGGGGGCGGTGCCCGGCGGGGCAGAATGGGCCGGTGCAGCCGCCCTACCGTGTTCTCGGTCCCTGCCAGGCCTTCCGTACCGACGACGGGACGGAGGTCGTCCTGCGCGGTTTCCGGCTCCGCGCGCTGCTCGCCGCGCTCGCCGCGGCCGGCGGGCGGGCGGTGGGCACGCGCGCGTTGATCGAACAGGTGTGGGCCGAGGCCGACCGCTCCGAGGACTGGGACCAGGACCGGGGCCGGGGTGGGGACCGTACGGCCGCGCTCCAGGCCCTCGTGGGCCGGTTGCGCAGAGCCTTGGGCCGGGAGGCCGTCGTCTCCGCGCCCGGCGGTGGCTACCGGCTGGCCGCGGACCCGGACGCCGTCGACCTCTACCGATTCGAACGCCTCGCCGCCGAGGGCTCCGCCGCCCTCGCCGGCCGGGACCCGGCGCGGGCCGCGGTGCTCCTCGACGAGGCCCTCGGGCTCTGGCGGGGACCCGCGCTCGCCGACCTGCCCCACCGGGACACCGACCCCCTGGTCGTACGGGCCGAACAGCGGCACACCCAGGCGCGCCGCGACCGTCTCGCCGCCGACCTCGTCCTGGGACGGGCCGCCGACGTCCTCGCACCGCTCGCCGCCCTGGCGGCCGGACAGCCGCTGGACGAGCCGCTCCAGGCCCTGCGGATCCGCGCCCTGCGGGCGGCAGGGCGGTCCGCCGAGGCCCTGGTCGCGTACGAGCAGGTGCGCGCGGGCCTCGCGGAACGACTGGGCACGGACCCGGGGCCGGAGCTGCGCACCCTGTACGCCGAACTGCTGACGGACGGGACCGCCACCCCTCCGCCGGTGGCGCCGGTGCCTCCGGTGGTGCCAGTGGTGCCGGTGGTGCCGGACCCGCGCCACCGGGCCGCCCTCCCCGCCCGGCTGACCTCGTTCATCGGCCGGGCCGACGAACTGCAAGAGCTCGCCGCCGTGTGGGAGGAACGGAGGCTCGTCACCCTCACCGGACCGGGCGGTGTCGGCAAGACCCGGCTCGCGCTTGAGGCGGCGGAGACCTACAAGGACGGCCCGGTCCATCTGGCCGAACTCGCCTCCGTACGAGAGGAGTCCACGGTCGCGGCGGCCGTCCTCAACGCGCTCGGGGCCCGCGAGACCCATATGTGGCACCGCCCTTCGGTCCCCGGCGCGGATCCGGAGGAACCCTTCGCGGAGCTGGTCGAGCTCTGCGCGGGGCGGCGGATGCTGCTGGTCCTCGACAACTGCGAGCAGGTGGTCTCCGCGGTGGCCGAACTGACGCAGACGCTCCTCGCGCGCTGTCCGGAGTTGCGGGTTCTGTCGACGAGTCGGGAGCCGTTGGGGGTGCCGGGGGAGGTGGTGCGGCCGTTGGCTCCGTTGCCGGTGGGGATGGCGTTGCGGTTGTTGGGGGAGCGGGGTGCGGCGGCGCGCCCCGGGTTCGTGGTGGGTGAGGACGCGGGGGCGGCGGAGGAGGTGTGCCGTCGGCTGGACGGGCTGCCGTTGGCGATCGAGCTGGCGGCGGCGCGGTTGAGGGTGTTGTCGGTGCGGCAGATCGCGGATCGTCTGGACGACCGGTTCCGGTTGCTGACGTCGGGGGCGCGGACGGTGTTGCCGCGGCAGCAGACCTTGCGGGCGGTGGTGGACTGGTCGTGGGAGCTGCTGGAGGGGCCTGAGCGGGCGGCCCTGCGTCGGCTTGCGGTGTTCACCGGCGGCTGTGATCTGGCGGCGGCGGAGGCGGTGTGCGCCGACGACGTGGCGCTCGACGTTCTCGATGCGCTGGGGGCCCTTGTCGACAAGTCGTTGGTGGTGGCCGGTCCCGGGCGGGACGGTGACGGTATGCGGTTCCGGCTGCTGGAGACGGTGGCGGAGTACGCGAGGGAGCGGCTGGAGGAGTCGGGGGAGCGTTCCGCGACCGAGCGGCGTCATCTCACGTACTACCGGGAACTCGCCCGCCGTGCCGACCCCGAACTGCGCGGCGCCGGACAGGTGTCCGCGATCGACCTCCTGGAGCGCGAGCACGACAACCTCCGCGGCGCCCTGCGGACGGCCGTCGCACTCGGTGACGAACAGGAGGTGCTCTGTCTCGTCCACTCCCTGAGCTGGTTCTGGCAACTGCGCCATCACCAGACCGACGCCCGCACCTGGGCCGTGGAGGCGGCCCGTCTCGGCCCCGACCCCTTCCGGGAACCCGTCCGTCCCGCCGAGCCGTTCGCCGGCCGGTGCGTGGACGTCCCTCCACCGTGGAACGACGAGCGGCTCCGGGAGGCCCGGCGCGGCGGCCACCTCTACACGCTCGCGACCCAGGGCGGCCGGGGTGCCACCGCGCTCGACCACCCCGAGACCCGCGCCCGGCTCGCCGGACTCGTGTCGGCGTACCGCCCCGGCCTCCCGCAGACCTGCCGGCAGCCGGGGACGATGTGGTACTTCGCCCGACTCATGACCGGGGAGTTCACCGGCCTCGACGAGGCCCTCACGGCGATCGTCGACACCTGTCGCGTGCACGCCCCCGGCTGGGACCTGGCCTTCGCCCTCGTCGTACGGGCCAAGCTCGTCGGCCACGGCCCCGACGACGCCGCCGAGGCGCTCGCCCTCTTCGAGGCGGCCGGGGACTCCTGGGGCATCGCGGAGTCCTTCGCCGCCCGGGGCGAGGCCTATGAGCGGACCGGCCGGCTCCCCGAGGCCGCCGCCGACTTCGAGCGGGCCTCGGCCGCAGCCGCCCGCGTGGGCGCGCGCTCCCAGGTGCCCCTCTACACCGCACGCCTCGCGGCCGTACGGCTCCGGCTCCGCCCCGAGGGCGACCCGGCGGCCGAACAGCTCCTGGCCGAAGCCGCCGACGAGGCGGCGGAGTGGGGGGCCGAGGCGGCGGGCTCCGCGCGGTTGCTGCTCGCCCAGCACTACGGGCACACCGGTCGGACCGGTCTCGCCCGTGCGCAGCTCTCCCGGCTGGAGGGCGAGTTCGGGGACGTGACCCCGGCGCTCTTCTGGGGTCTCGCCGGCGGGACGTGGGCATGGCTCGACTGCCTGGACGGTGCGTACGACCGGGCGACGGAGCGGCTGTCCCGGGCCGTCGCGGATGTCGAGACCCTCGCCCACCTGGTCGCCCCGTACCTGGTCGTCGCCCAGTTCGCGACGGCCGCGTGGGCCCTCGGCGGGCGGGGCGGGCCGGGTGACGCCGAGACGGGGGCCCGGCTTCTCGGCGCGTACGACGCGCACGGCGGATCCGACGAGGACGGCGGCTTCCGCCCCTTCACCCGCGAAACGGAGGCCGGGATCAGAGCGCGGGCCGAGGAGGTCCTGCGCGCTCGACTGGCCCCGGAGACGTACACCCGCCGTCATGCGGAAGGCGCCGGGCTCACTCTGCGCACGGCGGCGGCACTCGTCCGCGACTCCGGAGAGACAGCGGACGGCGCCTGAACCTCCGAACGCGGTCAGCCGAGCCGGCGGTGCCAGCGGGCCGCCGGAGGCTCACAGCGGCCCGAGCCGACCACGTCCTGGTAGGCGCGCTCGTCCGACTCGTCCCAGGTCACTTCCTCGCCGTTCTCGGGAAGGGGCTGCGGGCCGGCAGGATCCGGGCGCGATGACGGGGGTTCACGAGCCGCATCGCGGGACACCGGTGCGAACCGCCCTCGGAGGTCCCCCGCTTGCTTGTCCGTCCGTCCCTCCGGGTGCCTGTCTGTTCAGCCGGCGGTCAGGCGCTCACTCGCCTCCGCCAGATCCTCGGGGGTCGGTGCGTCGTCCTGGGCGAGGCGGCGACGCCAGTATCCGGTGAAGTGCACCGACTGCCGGTCGACCCCGCGTTCTTCCACGAGGTGCCGCCGCAGCGCCCGTACGGCCGAGGCCTCACCCGCCAGCCAGACGTACGGCCGACCGTCCGGCAGCGAGTCCGCCCGCAGGGCGTCGACGGCCGAGGTCTCGCCGTACAGCGGGCGCACGGTCAGGTCACCGGCCGTGGGCAGGGGCTGTACTTCGGCCGGGTCCGGGACCTGAACGTAGGCGACGGCCCGCCGTCCGGGCGGCAGCGCCGCCACGACGGTGGCGAGCGCGGGCAGGGCGCAGGTGTCGGCGTACAGGAGCGTCCACTCGCCCGCGCCCGGATCGACGGGCAGCGCGAAGACGGCGGAGGGACCGAACATGCCGACCGCGTCCCCGGGCCGCGCGGACCGTGCCCAACGCGTCGCGGGCCCCTCGTCGTCGGGGCCACCCCCGTCCCCGTGGAGGAAGAAGTCGACGTCGACGGTCGCGCCGGCGGGGTCGTACGCCCGGAAGGTGTAGCTCCGCATCCACGGCCGCTCGGCCTCGGAGAGCGCCGAGTACGCCGCGTACCAGCGCATCACGTCCCCGTCGGGTCCGGGAGCGGGAAGGACGGGCTCGGTCTGCCCCGACCGGGGGAAGAACAGCTTCACCTGCTGATCGGCCCCGGCGAGGACGAAGCCGCCGAGGCCCGGCCCTCCGAGGGTGATGCGCCGCATGCGGGGGGTGATGCGGCGGGTGGCGACCACGCGCAGGAGTCGCAGGGGCAGAGGCGGAGCCAGAGGCAGGGGGTTGGGCGCGGGCGCGGGCTTGGCCGCGGGCTCGGGCTGAGTCGGGGGATGGGGCATCGGGCACTCCTGGTGGGTGGGGTCGGCGGTGTCCTCCACCCTGCGGGGCCCCGCCGACGCGAGACCGACACCGCGTCGACACGGGGGTGGGGCACGGAGACGGAGCGGGGGTGTGCGGGCGGTGACGAGGCTCGGCCGGGCCGCGGCTCGCCCGTCTGCCCGGGAGCCGGTTCGGGCGTCGGGGCCAGGTGTGATCGGGCGGCGCCCGGCCCGGACGCGGCCTCTGACGGCCTGAGGCTGTGGCGGAACCTCGGCAGTACTCACGCGGGGGACCGCCGCTCCGCCGCATCGCGTCCGGCCCGGGGCGCTGGCTCGGTTCCGCGCCCCGGGCATGCCTGCGTGGGCGCCCTCCCACGGCGACCGCGCCCCCTCCGCGCCCGGCGGTCGGGTGCTGCCCGACGGTCCGCCCGGATGCGCTCCCGGTGGCCGGACACGAGAATGGCGAGTGCCGGAAGAACACGTAGGAGGCGGCATGAACGCTGAGCCCGACAAGACGTCCCTGGGGGACCTCCCGACTCCCGACCGGCTGCTGCACGCCGGATCGGAGGGCGAATTCACGCCGGAGGACCTGGTCCTCGCCTCCGGCCGTGACGTGAATCCGAAGACCCTCGCCTGGGCGGAACGCCGTATGGCGGAGAAGGGTCGTGCCTCCATGGACGAGCTCCTGCCGTAGGTTCGGCCCGGCCGGGACATCGGCCGGGCACGGCCCCAAGGCATCGGCCCGATCCTCGGAATCCTCTCCTCGGTACCTGGCAGTACCTCGAAGCACCCGTAGGACCCTGCGGCCCCGGTTCGGCAGCACCGAACCGGGGCCGCGGGCCGTCCGGACCCGCTCCACCGCGACCCACCCGACCCCGCCCCGAACCGCGCCACCGACTCGCCCCGCCCCGAGGCTTCCGCATTTATGGAACACGTTCTACCGTGGCCGCCGTCGCGCGTCGCACCGCACCGAGGACGCCGCAGGACCGCCGCCACGGGAGGCCCCCATGCACCTCGAGTACACGCCCGCCCAGAACCGCCTGCGCGCCGAGCTGCGTGCGTACTTCGCCGAGCTGGTCCCGGAGGACGTCCACACCCGCTACGCGGACCCGGCCGCGCAGAAGCGGTTCTACCGGGAGACCGTGCGGCGGCTCGGCTCCGACGGCTGGCTCGGGGTGGGCTGGCCGACCGAGTACGGCGGCCGGGGGCTGACCCCGATGGAACAGTTCATCTTCTTCGACGAGGCGGCGCAGGCGGGCGTGCCCCTGCCGCTGATGGCGCTGAACACGGTCGGACCGACGATCATGCGCTTCGGCACCGACGAGCAGAAGGCGCACTTCCTGCCGGGGATCCTCTCCGGTGAGATCGACTTCGCCATCGGCTACAGCGAGCCGGACGCGGGCACCGACCTGGCGGCCCTGAAGACGCGCGCGGTACGGGAGGGGGACGAGGTCACCGGCACGTACACGGTGAACGGCCAGAAGATCTGGACCACGAACGGCGACACCGCCGACTGGGTCTGGCTCGCGGTCCGCACCGACCCGGACGCCCCGCCGCACAAGGGCATCACGATGCTCCTGGTCCCCACGAGCGACCCCGGCTACTCCTGCACGATCATCAACACCCTGGCCTCGCACGACACGACCGCCAGCTACTACGACAACGTCCGGGTCCCGGCCTCGCGCCGGGTCGGCGAGGAGAACAAGGGCTGGCGCCTCATCACCAACCAGCTCAACCACGAACGCGTCACCCTGGCGGCCCACGGCACGATGGCGATCCGCGCACTCCACGACGTCCAGCGCTGGGCCGCCGACACCCCGCTCACCGACGGCCGCCGCGTCATCGACCTGCCGTGGGTGCGCCGCACTCTCGCGCGCACCCACGCCCGGCTCGACGCGATGAAACTCCTCAACTGGCAGATGGTGAACGCCGTCCAGCACGGCACCCTCACCCCCCAGGACGCCTCGGCCGTCAAGGTCTACGGCTCCGAGGCCCGCCGCGACGCCTACGCGGCCCTCATGGAGGTCGTCGCCGCCGCCGGCGCCCTCAAGGAGGGCTCGGCGGGCACGGTCCTCCACGGTGAACTGGAACGCGGCTACCGCTCGGCGGTCATCTTCACCTTCGGCGGCGGCAACAACGAGATCCAGCGCGAGATCATCTCCTGGATCGGGCTGGGCATGCCCCGGGTCCGCCGCTAGGGAGGAGGGCCCGGGGCCGCTCCGGCCGGCGCCTTCCGCGTCAACTCCGCGTCGACTCCGGCACGATCGCGGGCAGCGGCACGATCGGGGGCAGCGGCTCACGGGCCGCGTGCCAGGCGGCGGGGAGGGCGGCGACGCCCGTGCGGGCGGCGATCACCCCGCCCGCGACGGCGCAGGTGGTGTCGATGTCGCCGCGCCCGGCGACGGTCGACCACAGGCCCTCCTGCAGGTCGTCGAGGTGTCCCGCCGCGCACCACAGCGCGTAGGGGACGGTGTCGGGCCCCGACATGCGGTAGCCGGAGCCCAGGACCTCCGCGGCGTGCCGGACCGAGGTGTGTTCCGGCATCCGGGCCGCGACCCGCACCCCCGACCGCACGTCGCTGTCGGGGAGCCGTTCGGCGACCGCCCGGAGGAAGTCGGGCCGTGCCGGAGCCGGCCCGCCCCGGCTGCGCGTGGCCAGTGCCGAGGCGAGGGCCACCGCCACCGCAGCCGTGACCGCCTCCGGGTGGTGGTGCGAGACGACGCTCTGGCGGGCGGCCTGTTCGGCGACAACGTCGAAATCGTCGGCGTGCCAGGCGCCGAGCGGGGCGGCACGCATCGCCGCCCCGTTGCCCCAGGACCCCTGGCCGCAGAACTGTCCGGCGACCACCTCCCGCCAGGGCTCGCCCGCACCGATCCGACGGAGCACGTCGTGCATCGAGGCCCCGTATCCGCGGTGGGCGTCGTCGGCGTAGGCCTCCGCGAAGCGCAGGGCGAGGCGGTCCTGGTCGACGGTGCCGCCGCCCTCGGCGAGTTCCCGGACGAGGACGAGCGCCTGGGCGGTGTCGTCGCTCCACTGCCACAGCGGCTCCGGCGGCGGCGTCCGGGCCTCCAGGGCGGCCGGACCCTCCCGGCGGAGGATGCCGAACCAACGGTCGCCGAAGGCGTCGCCGAAGGCGAGCCCGTTCAACGAGTCCAGCGCGGGAGCGGGGACGGTGATCATCGGAGCAGTATCACAAGAGCACCGGGGGCCTGGCACTCTGATTTCGGCGATGGACGTACGGAGGAAAGGACGGGCCCGTGTCCCAGGAGGAACGCGACGCCAGGCTGGGCCTCACAGGCTTGACCGGCGCGGAGCGGGCAGCCCGCATACGCCTGCTGACGGAGGAGATCGAGCGGGAGGTGGCGACGGCGAGAGAGGCCCTGCGGGCGCAGCGGGCGGACCGGGCGAACCGGGGTGCGCCGCCGGGGTCCGGGGCGGGTACCTCCGTGGACCGGCCTGTGGACCGGCCCGAGGATCGGCCCAAGGGCCCTCCCGGGGTGGACTGACCACGATCACGGTCTCGGGTTGAGCCCTGGTGCCATCGGCGTAGCGTGGAAATGATTCGGTCCTTCGGCGGGCGGCTGTACGTCCTGACCGCGGGACGTCCTGGCTGCTCCGCAGAGTTCCCTGTCGCTCGGCACGCGCTCTCCGGGGCCCAGTCGGCTGGATGAGGCACGAGGAGCGGTGGCCATGGGCAAGCTCTCGATCGACCAGTTGCGCGAACGGGTACGCGGGGCGGTCGTCACGGCCGACGACGAGGCCTACGACGAGGCCCGCGCGGTGCACAACGCCATGATCGACAGAAGACCGACCGCCGTCGTGCACTGCGTCAACGCGGGCGACGTCATGGCCGCGGTCGACTTCGCCCGCGAGAACGAACTCGATCTGGCGGTGCGCGGCGGCGCGCACAGCGTGCCCGGCTTCGGCACCTGCGACGACGGCGTGGTGGCCGACCTCTCCGGGATGCGCGGTGTCCGCGTCGACCCGGTGCGCCGGACGGGCCGCGCGGAGGGCGGCGCGACCTGGGGCGACTTCAACGCGGCGACCTACGCCTTCGGACTGGCCACGACCGGCGGGATCATCTCCACCACCGGCGTCGGCGGACTCACCCTCGGCGGCGGCATCGGCTACCTGGCCCGTGGACTCGGCCTCAGCTGCGACAACCTGATCTCGGCCGATGTGGTGACCGCCGACGGCCGGCTCGTCGTCGCGAGCGAGGAGGAGAACGCCGACCTCTTCTGGGCGCTGCGCGGCGGAAGCGGGAACTTCGGCGCCGTGACCTCGTTCGAGTACCGGCTCAGCCCCGTCAAGGACATCTACGGCGGCCCCATGCTCTTCGAACTGGAGGACGCGGCCACCGTCGTGCGGTCCTTCGGCGAGTACATCACCGACGCGCCGGAACAGCTGGGCGGCTTCCCGGCCTTCCAGATCGCCCCGCCGCTCCCGTTCATCCCGGAGGACCGGCACGGTGACACCTTCGCCCTGATCGTGGCGTGCTGGTCCGGTCCGCTCGACGAGGGGGAACGCGCCCTGCGGGCCTTCCACGACTTCGCGCCGGTGGTCGCCGAACACGTCGGCCCCATGCCGTACCCGGCGCTCAACAGCGCCTTCGACGCGCTCGTACCGCCCGGCCTCCAGCACTACTGGAAGGCCAACTTCGTGACCGAGCTGACCGACGCCGCCATCGCGGCCCACGTGGAACACGCCCCGGGCCTGCCCGCCGTGAACTCGACGGTCCACATCTACCCGATCAACGGCGCCTGCCACCGCGTCGCACCGGACGCCACGGCCTTCGCCTACCGGGACGCCTCCTTCGCCACCGTCATCGCCGGGATGTGGCCCGACCCCGCCGCCAACGAGGCCAACATCGGGTGGGTCCGCGACTACTACGAGGCGACCGCCCCGCACTCGGAGGAGGGCGGCTACATCAACTTCATGGCCGATGACGACCAGGACCGGATCAGGGCCAACTACAAGGGCAACTACGACCGCCTGGTCGAGGTGAAGCGGGCGTACGACCCGGGGAACCTGTTCCATCTGAACCAGAACATCAGGCCGTGAGGCGTGTCCGGTGAGTCCGGCCCGGCCGGCGGCGGACACGCCGCGGCCGGGGCGGCCCGTCAGGGCTTGCCGAACTCCTCGATCAGGACCGGGTACTGCTCCCCGCCGTGCCCGGCGGCGATCGCCCGGTCGGCCATCGCCTTGAACAGCTTGGGGAGTTCGGCGTTGACGCCCAGGGCCTCGCTCTCCTCGATCAGGTGCGCCATCGCCCGTGCGTCGGTCTCCAGGGCCGCGACCTCGGCGGGGAACGAGCCCCGGTCGATCTGTTCCGCGTAGCCGGGGAGCCAGTCGGCGACGCCGGCGGCCATCCGGCGGGCGAACGGCGCGTAGGTCGCGGCGTCGACGCCGGCGGTCCGGAGCATGGCGGTGCCCTGGAGCCAGGCGTTGAGGACGCTCCACATCATGGTGAGACCGGCGACGTCGTACAGGGCCGCGAGACCGTGGTCCTCGCCGAGATGGGTGACGGTGCCGAGCGCTTCGAGGGTGGTCCTGTGCGCCTCGAAGTCGGAGCGCGGCCCACTGTGGAGGATCGTAGCGTCGGCGGTTCCGACGACCGGGGGGACGGCCATGACGGCGCCGTCCAGGTAGCGGGCGCCGTGTTGCGCGGCCCAGCGGGCGGTTTCCCGGGCCTGGGTGGAGTCGCCCGAGGTCAGGTTGACGAGCGTGGTACCGGCGAGTTCGTGCTCGCTCGCGCCGAGCAGTTCGCGCACGGCGCGGTAGTCGGTGACGCAGACGACCGTCAGGGGGCTCGCCCGAAGGGCGGCGCCGACCGAGGGCGCGAACCGCGCCCCCTCGGCGACCAACTCGGCGGCCTTGGAGGCCGAGCGGTTCCAGACGGTGGTGGGATGCCCGGCCCCGAGGAAGGCGGTGGCGAGTGCCCGGCCCATCAGGCCGAGTCCGACGACGGTCACAGGTGCGGCGGTTCGGTTGGTCATGGCAGCATCCTCAACGTTGATACCGGTATGAAGGTCAAGCGAGGTGCGATGCGGATCGGGGAACTGGGCCGTCGGACGGGTGTCCACACCCACCAGCTGCGCTACTACGAGGCCCAGGGCCTCCTGGAGGCGGAGCGCGGCGCCAACGGATATCGCGAGTACGACGAGAGCGCCGTGCTGCGGGTGCGGCAGATCCGGCACCTGCTCGGCGCCGGTCTCTCCTCCGAGGACATCGCGTACCTGCTGCCCTGCGCCGTCGGCGAGGTCCCCGAACTCCTGGGGTGCCCCGAGCTGCTGGCGGCGATGCGGTCGCGGATGCGGCGCATCGACGACCAGATGGAGCGGCTCGCCCGGTCCCGCGGCGCGCTCGCCGACTACATCGACGCGGCCGAGCGCTCGGGAGCCGAGAACTATCCGCCCTTCGACGAGGCCGACCTGGACGGGCGGGTTCCGGCATAGCCTGAACAGGACGAGGGAGGACGGGCCATGAGGCAGGACGCCGACCCGGGGCTTTTCGGGCCACGCTCCGTGACCTGGCAGGTGCACAGCGACCCGGTCATGTGGATCGCGGGGGTCCGGGCGCTGTGGCTGCAGGCGCTGCATCCCGTCGCCGTGCGCGGCGTCATGATCAACAGCAGCTTTCGCGAGGACCCCTGGGGGCGGCTCATGCGGACCGCGACCTTCGTCGGGACCCTGAGCTACGGGACCGCCGAGGCCGCCGAGTCCGCCGGGGCCCGGGTACGCCGGATCCACCGGCGGCTCGGCGTGGACGACCCCGAGCTGCTCCTCTGGGTGCACTGCGCCGAGACCGACTCGTACCTCTCGGTCGCCCGCCGCTCCGGCATCCCGCTCTCCGACGCCCAGGCCGACCGGTACGTGGACGAGCACCGCACCTCGGCCCGGCTCGTCGGGCTCGACCCGGCCGACGTCCCCGCGTCCGCCGCCGAACTCGCGGCCTACTTCGACGGCGTACGGCCCCGGCTGGCCGCCGGGCCGGACGCCCGCACCGTCGAGGACTTCCTCCGCCGGCCGCCCGTCCAACCGGCGCTCGTACCGGCGCGCGAGGTGATCTGGCGGCGCGTCACGGCGCTCGCGTACGACACTCTGCCCCCGTACGCCCATGCGCTCTACGGCCGCCCCGCCCCGCCGCCCGAGACCGTCACCCACCGTCTCGTCGCCACGGCCAACCTGCTCCGCTGCGTCCCCGCCCGACTGCGCTGGCGGCTGCCGCCCCGCCACATCCTCCGCGCCATGGACCGGCTCGGCCCGGAGACCCGGCCCGACCCATACGTGTACCCCGCCCCGTACCCACTGTCCGACCCGGCGTCCATACTGGAGAAGCCGGGGAAGGCGTAGGAAATCGACGGGGGCGGCAGCACACGATGGGGGACTCGAGACTGATCCAGGGCCGATACCGCCTGCACGAGGTCATCGGCCGCGGCGGTATGGGCGAGGTGTGGCGCGCCACCGACGAGGCGCTCGGCCGCGGCGTCGCCGTGAAGTGCCTCAAACCGCTCGGTCCGCAGCAGGACCCCCAGGTCCTCACCGTGGTCCGCGAGCGGTTCCGGCGCGAGGCCCGGGCGGCCGCCGCGCTCCAGCACCGGGGCATCACCGTCGTCCACGACTTCGGCGAGTACGACGGGGTGCTCTTCCTCGTCATGGAGCTCCTCGAAGGGCGCAACCTCAGCCAGCTCCTCGCCGCCAACGCACAGCACCCGCTGCCCGTCCAGGACGTCGTCGAGATCGCCGACCAGGTCGCCGACGCCCTGGCGTACACCCACGGCCACGGGATCGTGCACCGCGACCTCAAGCCCGCGAACATCATGCGGCTGCGGGACGGGACGGTGAAGATCTGCGACTTCGGAATAGCGCGCCTCGGCGCGGACGTGGGCTTCACGTCCAAGCTCACCGGGACCGGCATCGCCATGGGCACGCCGCACTACATGTCACCGGAGCAGATCGGCGGCGGCGAGGTCGACCACCGCAGCGACCTCTACTCGCTCGGGTGCGTGCTGTACGAGCTCGCCACCGGCGTGCCGCCCTTCGACCTGGGCGACTCCTGGGCGATCCTCATCGGCCACCGGGACACGGTGCCGAGTCCGCCGCGCGCGCACCGCGCCGAACTCCCGGACTACTTCGACCGGATCGTCGTCGATCTGCTCGCCAAGACGCCGGAGGAGCGGCCGGCCGACGCGGGCGACCTGCGCCGCCGGATCGTCTCGGGCCGGGTCGCGCCGTCCCTTCCCGCCCTCCCGGCCGGTCCGTCCTTCTCCGGGGCCACGGTCGTGCCCGGCCCCGGCCCGGGCTTCGGCCCCGGCGTGCCCGCGCCCGTGCCCGCCTGGATCCGGGCGATCACCGGGGGGCACCGGCCCGCCGACGCCGGCGCCACCCAGCGCCCGGTCGCCCACGACCCCGCCGCGGCCGTACTCACCACCGAGTGGACCACCTCGGCCGCCGCCCCCACCACCGCCATGCCCGCGCCCGAGGCGCGTACGCCGGAGCGCGTCGTCCCCTCAGCCGAGCTGATCGCGGTGCTCGCCGGCCGGTACCGGGCGGGCATGGGCCTCGGACGCCTCGGCCGCTGGGGCGAGGCCGAGTCCGTCCACCGGTCCGTGGCCGAGCACCGTGCCGCGGCCCTCGGCGAGGAACACCCCGACACCCTGGCCAGCCACTACGAGGTCGGCTTCGCCCTCGCGCGGCTCGACCGCCCCACCGACGCCCTGCGCGTCTTCGAGCGGGTCGCCGCGACCCGCGCCCGCGTCCTCGGCGACGACCACCCCGACACCCTGGCTGCCCGGCAGGAGCGGGCGTACGCGCTCGGCCGCCTCGGACGGCACCCCGAGGCGTACGAGGTGTACGTCTCCGTCCTCGCCGCCCGTGAGCGCACCGTGGGCCCCGACCACCCCGACACCCTGCGCTGCCGGCACAACCTTGCCTTCACCCTCGGCCGCCTCGGCCGCGTCGAGGAGTCGTACCGCACGGCGCGGGAGGTCGCGGAGACACGGGCCCGGCTCCTCGGCGAGGACCATCCCGACACCCTGCTGACCCGGCAGGAAGTGGCGTACACGCTCGGCCGGTTGGGGCGGGGCGATGAGGCGCTCGCCCAGTACCGCGCGGTCGAGGACGCGCGCGCCGCGGCCCTCGGCCCCGACCATCCCGACACCCTCGCCGCCCGCTACGAGACCGGGGTCTGTCTCGGCCGGCTGGGCCAGGCGGCGGACGCGCTCGACGTCTGCCGCGACCTCGTCGCCGCCCGCACCCGCGCGCAGGGCGCCGACGGTCCCGAGACCCTTCGCGCCCGGCACGCCCTCGCCGTCAACCTCGGCAGGCTCGGCCGCTGGCAGGAGGCGCTGGCCGAGTCCGAGAGCGTCCACGCCGACCGGCTTCGGGTCCTCGGGCCCGACCACCCGGAGACCCTCCTGAGCCGCCGCGAGACCGCGGTCGCCCTCGGCCGGCTCGGCCGCCGGGAGGAGGCGCTCGTGTCCCACCGTGCCGTCGCCGCGGCCCGTACCCGGCTCCTCGGCCCCGCCCACCCCGACACCCTCGCGGCCCTCGACGACGAGGCCCACTGCCTGGAGCGCCTGGGCCGGCACGCCGAGGCGGCCGCCCTCCACCTGAGAGCGGCCACCCCGCCGCCTGGCTGATCGGGCCGTCCGCATGCCGCGGACGTCCACCGGCCTGGCGCATCGCCGGGGGCGCTGCGGCGGCCGTGTCGCCCCGGCGACACCCCGTCGTCACAGGGAGGCGCTCCCTGCCGGGCGTCCCCGTGCGGTCGGTCTTCCCCGGCCGCCGCCGCCGTGTGAGCATGAGCCATGACCGCCCCCGACATGCTCTCCGGTGCCCAGGCAGCCTCCCGCTCGTACGACGCCGTCGTGGTCGGAGGCGGCCACAACGGCCTGGTCGCCGCCGCCTATCTGGCCCGCGCCGGGCGTTCCGTCCTCGTCCTCGAACGGCTCGGCACCACGGGCGGGGCGGCCGTCTCCACCCGGCCCTTCGCCGGGGTCGACGCACGGCTCTCCCGGTACTCGTACCTCGTGTCGCTCCTCCCGGAGAAGATCGTGCGCGAGCTCGGACTGCGGTTCGCCGTGCGGAAGCGGTCCGTCTCCTCGTACACGCCGAAGGGCGACGGCGGCCTGCTCGTCGGCGGCGGCCCCGACCGCACCCGCGCCTCGTTCGCCGCGCTCACCGGCTCCGACCGCGAGTACGAGGCCTGGCAGGCCTTCTACGACCGCACCGCCCGCGCCGCCCGCCGCGTCTTCCCCACCCTCACCGAGCCCCTTCCGAGCCGCGGCGAGCTCCAGGCCCGCGTGGACGATGCCGAGACCTGGCGGATGCTCTTCGAGGACCCCCTCGGGGTCACCGTCGAGCGGGAGTTCGCCGACGACCTCGTCCGCGGTGTGGTCCTCACCGACGCCCTCATCGGCACCTTCGCCGACGCCCACGATCCGACACTCCTGCAGAACCGCTGCTTCCTCTACCACGTCATCGGCGGCGGCACCGGCGACTGGGACGTGCCCGTCGGCGGCATGGGCGCCCTCACCGACGCCCTCGCCGACGCGGCCCGCGCCGCCGGGGCCCACATCCTCACCGGCCACGAGGCCACCCGGATCGAGACCGACGGCAGTCACGCCGCGATCACCTACCGCACCGCCGACGGCGAGGGCACCGTCGACGCCGACCAGGTACTCGTCAACGCCTCACCCCGCGACCTGGCCGCCCTCCTCGGCGAGGCGCCCCCGCCCGCCCCCGAAGGAGCCCAGCTCAAGGTCAACATGCTGCTCACCCGGCTGCCGAAGCTCCGCGACCGCTCCGTCGACCCGCACGAGGCCTTCGCCGGCACCTTCCACATCGCCGAGGGGTACGGACAGCTCGCCACCGCCCATGCCGAGGCCGCCGCCGGCCGGCTGCCCTCCGCCCCGCCCTCCGAGATCTACTGCCACTCCCTCACCGACCCGACGATCCTCGGCCCCGGACTCGCCGCCACGGGACACCACACCCTCACCCTGTTCGGGCTGCACACCCCCGCCCGGCTGTTCACCGCCGACAACGACGGCACCCGGGCCGCGCTCCTCAGGGCGACGCTCGACCAGCTCGACGCCCATCTGGACGAGCCGATCGCCGACTGCCTCGCCGTCGACGCGGACGGCCGCCCCTGCATCGAGGCGAAGACCCCGCTCGACCTCGAACGGGAACTGCGGCTGCCCGGCGGCCACATCTTCCACCGGGACCTCTCCTTCCCCTACGCGGAGGAGGGCACGGGCCGCTGGGGCGTCGAGACCCGGCACGCCAACGTGCTGCTGTGCGGAGCGGGCGCGGTCCGGGGCGGGGGAGTGAGCGGCATCCCGGGTCACAACGCCGCGATGGCGGCGCTGGGCCACTGACGGGGACGTCCGCCTCGGGGACGGCACGGCGGCGTCCCCGACGGTGGGCTCTCCGTTCGGCCCCGTTGACGTCGCCCCGCCCCCGCCCGTGGTGTGAAGCTGATCTGCGAGCGCGCTTAAGAAATCCTCGATGGACCGCGAGCGCTCCGTACGGGAGATTCTCTTCCAGGGATCTTGGGCGCGCAGTCGCGCCCGTACCCCGAACATCACAGGACACGCACGTCGGGAGCCGTGGCATTGAAGGCATTGGTCAAGCTGAAGGCGGAGCCGGGACTCTGGCTCACGGACGTGCCCGAGCCGGAGACCGGCCCCGGAGACGTACTGATCAAGGTCAAGCGGACCGGTATCTGCGGGACGGACCTGCACATCCGCTCCTGGGACGGCTGGGCGCAGAAGACGATCGCCACGCCGCTGACCGTCGGGCACGAGTTCGTCGGCGAGGTCGTCTCCGTCGGCCGTGACGTCGCCGACATCAACATCGGCGACCTGGTCAGCGGCGAGGGCCACCTCGTCTGCGGCAAGTGCCGCAACTGTCTGGCCGGCCGCCGCCACCTCTGCCGCGCCACCATCGGCCTCGGCGTCGGCCGCGACGGCGCCTTCGCCGAGTACGTGGCACTGCCCGCGTCCAACGTGTGGGTGCACCGCGTCCCCGTCGACCTCGACATCGCCGCGATCTTCGATCCGTTCGGCAACGCCGTGCACACGGCGCTCTCCTTCCCGCTCGTCGGCG
Source organism: Streptomyces sp. NPDC017246 (assembly GCF_044331325.1). Lineage (NCBI taxonomy): Bacteria > Bacillati > Actinomycetota > Actinomycetes > Kitasatosporales > Streptomycetaceae > Streptomyces > Streptomyces sp. NPDC017246. The sequence continues at coordinate 159,193 of NZ_JBIRMW010000003.1, forward strand.
AGGACGTCCTGGTCACCGGCGCGGGCCCGATCGGCATCATGGCCGCCGCCGTCGCCAAGCACGCCGGCGCACGCAGCGTCATGATCACCGACGTCAGCGAGGAGCGCCTGACCCTGGCGCGCAAGACGGGCGTCACGCTCGCCCTCAACGTCGCCGAGCAGACCATCGCCGACGGCCAGCGCACCCTCGGGCTCAAGGAGGGCTTCGACGTCGGCCTGGAGATGTCCGGCAACCCTCGCGCGATGCGCGACATGGTCGCCAACATGACCAACGGCGGAAAGATCGCCATGCTGGGCCTGCCCAGCGAGGACTTCGCCGTCGACTGGGCGAAGATCGTCACCTCCATGATCACGGTCAAGGGCATCTACGGACGCGAGATGTTCGAGACCTGGTACGCGATGTCGGTGCTCCTGGAGGGTGGCCTGGACCTCGCCCCCGTGGTCACCGGGCGCTACGCGTACACCGACTTCGAGGCCGCCTTCGACGACGCGGCCTCCGGCAAGAGCGGCAAGATCATCCTCGACTGGACTGCGGGAGCCTGACCCATGTTCGATTCCGTACGCGACGACATCCGTACCACCCTCGAAGAGATCCGGCAGGCCGGACTGCACAAGCCCGAGCGGGTCATCGGCACCCCCCAGTCGGCCACCGTCGCCGTCACCTCGGGCGGCCGCCCCGGCGAGGTGCTCAACTTCTGCGCCAACAACTACCTCGGCCTCGCCGACCACCCCGAGGTCATCGCCGCCGCCCACGAGGCCCTCGACCGCTGGGGCTACGGCATGGCGTCCGTCCGCTTCATCTGCGGCACGCAGGAGGTGCACAAGGAGCTGGAGGCGCGCCTCTCCTCCTTCCTCGGCCAGGAGGACACGATCCTCTACTCCTCCTGCTTCGACGCCAACGGCGGCGTCTTCGAGACGATCCTCGGCCCCGAGGACGCGGTCATCTCCGACGCCCTCAACCACGCCTCCATCATCGACGGCATCCGCCTCTCCAAGGCCCGCCGCTTCCGCTACGCCAACCGTGACATGGCCGACCTGGAGCAGCAGCTGAAGGAGGCCACGGAGGGCGGCGCGCGGCGCAAGCTCATCGTCACCGACGGCGTCTTCTCGATGGACGGCTACGTCGCCCCGCTCGAAGACATCTGCGATCTGGCCGAGCGCTACGACGCCATGGTCATGGTCGACGACTCGCACGCCGTCGGCTTCGTCGGCCCCGGCGGCCGCGGCACCCCCGAGCTGCACGGCGTCATGGACCGCGTCGACATCATCACCGGCACCCTCGGCAAGGCCCTCGGCGGAGCCTCCGGCGGCTATGTCGCCGCCCGCGCCGAGATCGTCGCCCTGCTGCGCCAGCGGTCCCGCCCGTACCTCTTCTCGAACACCCTCGCCCCGGTGATCGCCGCCGCCTCCCTCAAGGTCCTCGACCTCCTGGAGTCCGCCGGTGACCTGCGCGACCGGCTGCGCGCCAACACCGAGCTGTTCCGGACCCGGATGACGGCGGAGGGCTTCGACATCCTCCCCGGCGACCACGCCATCGCCCCCGTCATGATCGGCGACGCGTCCGAGGCCGGCCGCATGGCCGAGCTGCTCCTGGAGCGCGGCGTGTACGTGATCGGCTTCTCGTACCCGGTCGTGCCGCAGGGCAAGGCCCGCATCCGCGTGCAGCTCTCCGCCGCGCACTCCACGGAGGACGTGAACCGGGCCGTCGACGCCTTCGTCGACGCCCGCGCCGCCCTGCGCGGCTGACGGCGGCACGGAGGGAGCCGCCCCGCGTCGCCGAGCGGGGCGGCTCCCGCCCCGCTCGGCCTCGGCGGGAGCCTGTCCCCGGGGCCTGCGTGGTCGCGGCGGGCGGTGGTCCCACGGCCTGCCCGGTCGCCGCGGGCGGGTGGGACCACGGCCCGCGCGGTCGCGGTGAGCAGCGGTCTCGCGGCCTGCGAGACTAGGGGCATGATCGAAGCGCGGCGGTTGCACATCCTCCGTGCGGTGGCCGACCACCGCACGGTCACGGCGGCGGCCGCCGCGCTGTACCTCACCCCCTCCGCCGTCTCCCAGCAGCTCGCCGCCCTGGAGCAGGAGACCGGCCATCGCCTGGTCGACCGCAGCGCCCGCGGCGCCCGTCTCACCCCGGCCGGCGAGATCCTGCTCAGCCACGCCAACGCCGTTCTGGCCCAGCTGGAGCGCGCCGAGTCCGAACTCGCCGCCTACAGCTCCGGCGAGGCCGGTACGGTCACGGTCGCCGCCTTCGCCACCGGCATCGGACTCGTGGTGGCCCCGGCCCTCAGGGCCCTGGCCGGTACCGCGCCCGGCATCCGGGTCCGGGTGCAGGACGCCGAGGGCGACGAGAGTCTGCTCATGGTCCTCGACCGGCAGGTGGACGTGGCCGTCGCGGTCGAGTACCGGGGCGCCCCCGGCGAGGACGACGCCCGGCTCACCCGCGTCCCGCTCTACGCGGAGGCCTTCGACGCCGTTCTGCCGCCCGGCCACCCGCTGGCGGGCGAGGAACGGGTCGCGCTCGGCGACCTGGCCAAGGACAGCTGGATCGGCCAGTCCACCGGCAACCCGTGCCATGACGTGACCGTCCTGGCCTGCGAGTACGCGGGCTTCGCCCCCCGGTTCGCCCATGTCTCCGACGACTTCAGGGCCGTCGTCGCCCTCGCCTCCGCCGCCGCCGGAGTGGCGCTCGTGCCGCGTTCGGCACTGCGCGGGACGGACCTCAGCCAGGTCGTGATCCGTCCCGTGGACGGGGTCGCGCCCACCCGCCGGGTGTTCGCCGCGGTACGGCGGGGAGCCGAGGAGCACCCGTTGATCAGCCCCCTCCTCACGGAGCTGCGCAAGGCGGCGGAACCGGAACGGTCGGACGCGGCGCACTGACGGCCCGGTCCGCGCCGCTCAGTCGGCGGACGCCGTCCACCCCACCGCCTCCAGCCGTGCGCCGTCCGCGGGCCGTGCCTCGTCGAAGAGCGGCCGACCGGCCGCGTCGAGGACCCGCACCCCGTCCACGTACACCCCGCGCCCGACGTACCGGCTGTCGGTCGTGCACCGCCAGCGCAGCCGCACGGGGGCGGCGCCGGGCTCCGGCACCTCGGCCGTGAGCCGGTGCCAGACCCGGCCCGACCAGCCGCTCACGGCGCCCGAGGGATGCGGCAGCGGTTCCTCCCCCGGGCGCACGGTCACGAAGGGCACCGGTTCCCAGCTCGCCCCGCCGTCCGCGGAGGCCTCCAGCCGGGCGGAGTCCGTGCCCGGCTCGGTGTCCCACCACAGCGCGCACTCGAACCGGGCCGCCCCCGGCACCGGGGGCAGGGTGAGGGTGCCGGTGGCACCGCTCCCCATCCCGGAGAACCAGGCCGTACGGCCCCGGGCGGGCCGTACGGGCACGGCCCTCGCCAGCCGGTCCGCGGTCGCGACGCGCGGCGCGGAGCCCGAGCGCCAGGAGCGCACCGGATGCACCGAGTTGCCGAGGACGATCAGGAAGGAGTCGGTCGTCGGGTCCAGGACGAGGCTGGTGCCCGTGAATCCGGTGTGCCCGGCCGTCCGGGGCGTGGCCATCGCGCCCATGTACCAGTGCTGGTAGAGCTCGAAGCCGAGTCCGTGCTCGTCGCCGGGGAAGGCCGTGTTGAAGTCGGTGAACATCAGCTCCACCGAGGCGGGGGAGAGGATGCGGGCCCGGCCGTACGCCCCGCCGTTGAGGAGGGTCCGGGCGAGGATCGCGAGGTCCCAGGCGCGGGAGAAGATCCCGGCGTGGCCGGCGACCCCGCCCAGGCTGTGGGCGTTCTCGTCGTGGACCTCGCCCCACACCATGCCCCGGTCGAGGCCGGACCAGGGCGGCCGGGCGTCCTCGGTGGCGGCGATTCCGGGCTGCCAGGAGAGCGGTGGATTGAAACGAGTGCGGTGCATCCCGAGCGGAGCGGTGATCTCGTCGTGGAGCAGGACATCCAGACCGTGACCGGTGATCTCTTCGAGGATCAGCTGAAGTGAGATCAGATTCAGATCGGAGTAGAGGTAGGCGGAGCCCGGAGGGCTCGCCGGAACCTCGTCCCAGAGCAGTCGCAGCTTCCCCTCCCGTGTGGGCTCCTTGTACAGCGGGATCCAGGACCGGAAGCCGGAGGTGTGGGTGAGGAGCTGCCGGACCGTCACCTCCTGCTTCCCGCCCCCGCCGAACTCCGGAAGGTACGCCGTGACCCTCGCCTCCAGGTCGAGGGTTCCGCGCTCGATCTGCTGCACGGCCAGGATCGACGTGAACAGTTTGGAGACCGACGCCAGATCGAAGACCGTCTCCTCGGTCATGGGGAGCTGCCGCTCCGGCGGCAGCTCGATCCCCGTGTCCGTCTTCTCGTCGTAGCCCGCGTACCGCACGGCCGAACCGATCGCCCGGTGCAGGGCGACGGTCCCTCCGCGCCCGGCCAGCAGGACGGCTCCCGCGTACCAGGGGTGGACGGGGGAGGGGCCGAGGAAACGCTCGGCCTCCGTGACGAGCCGGTCCAGGTGTCCCGAGAGCAGCCCGGCCCGCTCGGCCGAGCCCCGCCGCAGCGTGGTCCGCCGCTCGGCGGAGCCCCCGCGCCCGAACCCGGAGCCGCTCCCGGTACCACCCCCGGACCCGGGATCGGGGGCGGCCGCCGCCCCCGGCACCGTACCGATCACCACCGCACCTCCCAGGGCCAGCAGCCCGCCGCCGAACGTGCGGCGGCTCAGTCCGCCCCGGCCTCTCGTCGCATCCGTCGCCATTCCCACCCTCTCCCACCCCGGGCGGCGGTGAAACGTCGACAGGCCGTTCCGCAAAGAATCTGACGATGCATCAGAAAACCTCTTCCCTCCGGCGCGCCGCTGCGGCATCCTGCCGCCCATGAAGACGGAGCTGAGTCGCACACTGGGGATCGAGCACGCCATCTTCGGCTTCACGCCCTTCCCCGCGGTGGCCGCCGCACTCACCAGAGCCGGCGGATTCGGAGTGCTCGGAGCGGTGCGCTACACCGACCCCGACGAGCTCGCCCGCGACCTCGACTGGATGCAGGAGCACACCGACGGCCTGCCCTACGGCCTCGACGTCGTGATGCCCGCCAAGAAGGTCGAGGGGGTGACCGAGGCCGAGGTCGAGGCCATGATCCCGGAGGAGCACCGGGCGTTCGTCCGCGCCACCCTCGCCAAGCACGGCGTGCCCGAACTCGCCGAGGGCGAGGCCTCCGGCTGGCGCATCACCGGCTGGATGGAGCAGGTCGCCCGCAACCAGCTCGACGTGGCCTTCGACTACCCGATCAGACTCCTCGCCAACGCCCTCGGCTCCCCGCCCCCGGACGTCGTCGCCCGCGCCCACGACCACGGCGTCCTCGTCGCCGCCCTCGCCGGCAGCGCCCGCCACGCCCGCCACCACGCCGAGGCCGGCATCGACATCGTCGTCGCCCAGGGATACGAGGCAGGCGGCCACACCGGCGAGATCGCCTCCATGGTCCTCACCCCCGAGGTCGTCGACGCCGTGTCCCCGCTGCCCGTGCTCGCCGCCGGCGGCATCGGCAGCGGCGAACAGATCGCCGCCGGACTCGCCCTCGGCGCCCAGGGCGTCTGGCTCGGCTCGATCTGGCTCACCACCACCGAGGCCGAGATGCACTCCCGCGCCCTCACCGCCAAGCTCCTCGCCGCCGGTTCCGGCGACACCGTCCGTTCCCGCGCCCTCACCGGCAAGCCCGCCCGTCAGCTCCGCACCGAGTGGACCGACGCCTGGGACGACCCGGCGGGGCCGGGCCCGCTCCCCATGCCGCTCCAGGGACTTCTGGTCGCCGAGGCCGTCTCCCGCATCCAGCGCCACGAGGTCGAACCGCTCCTCGGCACCCCCGTCGGCCAGATCGTCGGCCGGATGAACTCCGAGCGCAGCGTCCAGCAGGTCGTGGACGAGCTCACCCGCGGCTTCGAGAAGGCCGTCGACCGCATCAACCGCATCGCCGGAAGGGACGAATGATGAGCGGAGCAGCCCCCGGATTCTGGGCGCAGGCCGCCGCGGACGCCGGCCGTACGGTCCTGGTCGCACCCGACGGCGAGGAGTGGACCGCCGGCCGGCTGCACACCGAGGCCAACCGGCTGGTCCACGGGCTGCGCGCCGCCGGTCTCGAACGCGGCGACGCGTTCGCCGTCGTCCTGCCCAACGGCCCCGAGTTCTTCACCGCCCATCTCGCCGCCACCCAGGCCGGGTTCTACCTCGTCCCCGTCAACCACCACTTCGTCGGCCCCGAGATCGCCTGGATCGTCGCCGACTCCGGCGCCAAGGTCCTCCTCGCCCACGAGCGGTTCGCCGAGACCGTGACCCTCGCCGCCGACGAGGCCGGACTCGCCGCCACCCACTGGTACGCCGTCGGCACGATCCCCGGTTTCCGCCCGTACGCCGAACTGCTCGAAGACCAGGACGGGACCGCCCCCGCCGACCGCACCCTCGGCTGGGTCATGAACTACACCTCCGGCACCACCGGACGGCCCCGCGGCATCCGCCGCCCGCTCCCCGGAAAGCTCCCCGAGGAGACCCACCTCGGCGGATTCCTCGGCATCTTCGGCATCCGGCCGGGTGACGGAAACGTCCACCTCGTCTGCTCGCCGCTCTATCACACCGCCGTACTCCAGTTCGCCGCCGCCGCCCTCCACATCGGGCACCCGCTCGTCCTGATGGACCGGTGGACGCCCGAGGAGATGCTGCGCCTCATCGACCGGCACGCCTGCACCCACACCCATATGGTCCCCACCCAGTTCCACCGGCTGCTCTCCCTCCCCCCGGAGGTACGGGAGCGGTACGACGTCTCCTCCATGCGCCACGCCATCCACGGCGCCGCACCCTGCCCCGAACACGTGAAGCGCGCGATGATCGACTGGTGGGGCCGGTGCGTCGAGGAGTACTACGCCGCCAGCGAGGGCGGGGGCGCCTTCGCCACCGCCGAGGAGTGGCTGAAGAAGCCCGGCACGGTCGGCAGGGCCTGGCCCATCAGCGAACTCGCCGTCTTCGACGACGACGGGGTACGGCTGCCGCCCGGCGAACTCGGCACCGTCTACCTGAAGATGAACACCGGCGGCTTCCAGTACCACAAGGACGAGGCGAAGACCGCGAAGAACCGCATCGGCGACTTCTTCACCGTCGGGGACCTCGGCGTCCTCGACGAGGACGGCTATCTCTTCCTGCGCGACCGCAAGATCGACATGATCATCTCCGGCGGGGTCAACATCTACCCGGCCGAGATCGAGGCCGCGCTCCTCGCCCACCCCGCCGTCGCGGACGCCGCCGCCTTCGGCATCCCGCACGCCGACTGGGGTGAGGAGGTCAAGGCCGTCGTCGAGGCGGCCGAGGGCCGTGAACCGGGCCCCGCGCTCGCCGACGCGATCCTCGCCCACTGCGCCGACCGTCTCGCCGGCTTCAAGCGCCCGAAGTCCGTCGACTTCGTCGCGGCCATGCCCCGCGACCCCAACGGCAAGCTCTACAAGCGCCGTCTGCGCGATCCCTACTGGGAGGGCCACGAGCGCCCGCTCTAGGAACGGTCCGGGCGCTCTTCGTCCCGGCCGCGCATGCCACGGCCACCGGCCGGATTCCCGCCCGCCTAGACTTCGGCTGCGAGGGGGCTCCCACGGTGACCGCGCCTTCTCCGTTCGGCATGGACACGAGAGGGACTACACGATGGTGGGCCGCGATGCCTTCGTACTGGACGACCCGGTGGGTGAGTCCCTCCGCGACCGTCACGCGCATCTCGCCCGCCGCGTGGGCCGGGCCTGGACCTATCTGCCGGACGTCTCGACCTTCGCCGCCGTGTCCACCGACCCGGATCCGGCGAGGTGGACCGACCTCACCGAACTCCTCGGCCGGGGCGGGTTCGCCGACATGTTCAGCTGCCCGGTGCTCCCTCCGTCGGACTGGGAGCCCGTCTTCGTCCTGGAAGGCCGCCAGATGATCCGGCCGGGCGGCGCCGCCGAGGGTGCGGGCGACGAGACGGACGACGGCGTGGTCGAACTGGGCGCGGACAGCGTGCCCGAGATGCTGGACCTCGTCGAGCGCACCCGGCCGGGGCCGTTCTGGTCCCGCACCCCCGAACTCGGCACCTATCTCGGCATCCGCGAGAAGGGCGCGCTGGTGGCCATGGCCGGCGAGCGCCTCAAGCCCCCGGGATGGACCGAGATCAGCGCGGTCTGCACCGCGCCCGAGGCCCGCGGGCAGGGATACGCCGCCCGTCTGGTCGGCGCGCTCGCCGCACGCGTCGAGGCGCGGGGCGAAGGGGCCTTCCTCCATGTGGCCGAGGCGAACACCGGGGCGATCGCCCTCTACGAGAAGCTCGGCTTCGTGACCCGCAAGCAGGTGACCTTCCGCGGGTTCCGAACGCCCTAGCGGGCGCGGCGCGGGCCGCGCTCGGGCCCGGGGGTGCGCCGCCCTCGGATCCGGGGCACGCCGGACTCAGGCCCGGGGTGCCGCCGGTTCGTCCAGTTCGGCGGCGAAGCGCAGCGCCGGATCGAGGTCCATGCCCGTGAAGTGGCCGGCGAGCTCCAGGGACAGGACGCCGTGCATCCGGGTCCAGAAGGTCAGGAACCGGTGGAGCGCCCCACGCGGCCGCCGTTGGCCCGGAACTCCTCGATGACCTGTTGGTTGAAATCGGACATGGCTGTGCCTTCCGGTAGCATCGGTTCCGGCAGATCCATTTGCTTTGAAAGCAAAACTAAAAGGGAGGGTGCAGGGTGTCAACCGCACACGAGGGGGACGAGGCCGCCCTCGGGCCGGACCTGGACGAGGCCGTACGCACCTTGCTGCTGCTCATGCCTCGGATGGTCGGACGGGCCAAGCGCATCAGAATCCCCGACGAGTTGCAGTCGCTCACGCTCGCGCCCCGCCATCTCTCCCTGCTCGCCTATCTCCTGTTCGACGGGCCACTGAGCGTCAACGAGCTCGCCGGCCGGCTGGAGATCGCCCCCACGACCGTGAGTCTGATGGTGGGGGACCTGGCGAAGAAGGGCGTGCTGGAGCGGGTCGAGGACCCCGCCGACCGCAGGCGCAAAATCGTCTCCATCGCGTCGGCGCACAGTGCCGCCATCGACGGCTGGCTGGGCCGCAGCGCCGGCGCCTGGCGCGCGGCGCTCGCCCCGCTCGACGCGGCGCAACGGCGCATGTTCCTGGAGACCCTCACGGCGTACGAGCGCGGCCTCAGCGACCCCCTGGATTGACCGAACCGGGCGAAAGCCCCCTTTGTGGCAGGATGCGGATCATGAGTTCGAGCACGGCGTCATTGACGCGGCAGTGGACCACCTGGGGGCCGGTGGTGGCGGCGCTTGTCCTTGTCGCGGCCTGGGGGCGCGATCTCCCGGGCTTCGCCGTCGGACTCATCGCGCTCTGTCTGATCGCCGCCGTCCTCGCCGCCGTCCACCATGCCGAGGTCATCGCCCACCGGGTGGGCGAACCCTACGGCTCGCTCGTCCTCGCCGTGGCCGTCACCGTCATCGAGGTCGGACTCATCGTCTCGCTGATGGTGGGAGGCGGTGAGAAGACCTCTACCTACGCACGGGACACCGTGTTCGCCGCCGTCATGATCACCTGCAACGGCATCGTCGGCCTCTCCCTCCTCGTCGGCGCGCTCCGCAACAGGGTCGCGGTCTTCAACGCCGAGGGTTCCGGCGGCGCGCTCGCCACCGTCTGCACCCTGGCCACGATGACGCTGGTCCTGCCGACCTTCACCACCAGCCATCAGGGCCCCGAGTTCTCCGGCGTCCAGCTCGCCTTCGCCGCCGTCGCCTCCATCTGCCTGTACGCCGTGTTCGTCGGCGTCCAGACCGTCCGGCACCGGGACTACTTCCTCCCGGTGCCGCGTCCGGGCCAGGACTCGGAGGACGAGCACGCCGACCCGCCGACCAGGCGTGACGCCTGGACCAGCCTCGGCCTCCTCGTCGTCGCGCTCGTCGCCGTCGTCGGCAACGCCAAGCTGATCTCGCCGACCATCGAGGACGGCGTCCAGTCGGCGGGCCTGCCGAAGGCGGTCGTCGGTGTCGTGATCGCGCTGATGGTGCTGCTGCCCGAGACCCTCGCCGCCGTCCGTGCGGCCCGTCGGGACCGTGTCCAGACCAGCCTCAATCTCGCGTACGGCTCCGCGATCGCCAGCATCGGTCTGACGATTCCGGCGATCGCGCTCGCCTCGATCTGGCTGTCCGGGCCCCTGGTGCTCGGGCTCGGCCCGCTCCACATGGTGCTGCTCGTCCTCACCGGTGTGGTGAGCGCCCTGACCGTGGTGCCCGGACGGGCCACGCTCCTCCAGGGCGGCGTCCACCTCGCGATCTTCGCCGCCTTCGTGTTCCTGTCCTTCAGCCCCTGACTGCGGGGCCCCGGAGGACCGTTCGGCCCCGGGGCCGCGAAGAACCGTTCAGCCCCTGACGATCACCACCCGCAGCGCCGGCGAGCGCAGGATGTCCTTCTCGCAGAACCGGGAGGTCACCCAGCGCTCGCCCGCGTACAGCCGGGTCTGGTCGCTGTAGTGCGGCGACGCCGGGTTGGACGACTGGGAGTACGTGAGCAGCGTGCGGGCCACCGGACACCGGCTGCCGTCCCAGCCCACCGCCTGCACATGACTGCTCCCCGCGGTGACCTCCGTGTAGCCGCCGCCCGCCGCGTTCCACACGGGCTCGGTCTTGTTCCAGACGCCCAGCGACTCCGTGCCGCCGCTCACCGCGATGCGGTCCCCCTTCCGCACGACGAACTGATGCCCGCCGAGCGGCGCGTCCAGCGGGATCCCCGCGGTCCGCAGCTCCGCCGCCGCGTCCGCCAGCGCCTTCGCGAAGCCGGGCGCCGCCGTGTTGAGAGTGTTCGGGGTGCGGACGGGGTCCGTCGGGGAGAACGGCACCGTCCACTGCTGGGCCGGCGGCGTCGAGGCCGTGAACTTTCGCCAGAAGCGGTCGAAGAGCAGCGCGCCCCGGCTGTCCGAGTTCACCGTCCGGTCCCACGCGCCGATCACCCGGCAGGTCTCGGGATCGCCCGGCAGCGCCGTGGCACAGGCCCGAGCCGCGTCGGCCGCGGCCAGGGCACCGGCCGGGGCCCGGTCGGCGAACTGCTGACGCTGGAGGTCGGCCACCGTCAGGTCGCCGCGCTCCGCCATCGCCGCCACGTCCTCGACACCGCCCCGGGTGCGCAGCGAGCGCGGCGTCGCGACGGTCCCGAAGATCCGCTCGTAACCGGTCAGAGGCCGGTCGGCGTTGGTGAGCCAGGCGCTGTCGTTGGAGTTCTCCACGTACGGGGTGTCCCGCAGCACCGGCATCCGCGCCGGGCCGAAGACGCCCGGCTGGACCGCGTCCGGGTCGGAGCCGAGCGCGCAGTCCGCGCGCGAGCCGTCGAGCACCGCGACTCCCGAGGACGGATAGGTGGCCCGGCCGAGCGGGGTGGAGCACCGCGCGGCGAGCTCGTCCGTGATCCTGGGGAGCACCTGGGCCTGGGTGAAGAGGGAGTGCCCCGCCGAGTCCGCCGCGATCGTGTTGACCCAGGGCAGCCCCTGCGTACGCCGCAGGGTGTCGGCCATGTCCTGGACGGAGCGGGACCTGGCGAAGCCGAGGGCGGTGTCGGAGGCGCGCAGATTGGCCGCGTTGGGGTCGTTGAGCGCGTACGCCGTGGCCGTGGTCCACGGCAGCGGAAGCTGGGCGCCGAGGGCGCCGACGACCGGGCCGTACCGCGTCCACCATTGGGTACGGGTGACGGGCGGGCCGCCCTTGACCGGCACCGTCACCCGACGTGGGGTCATCCGCTCCGGCCGGCCGTCCACCAGGTACGAGGTCGGGTCGCCGGGGGCGAGCGTCAGCTGGTGCAGGTTGAGCGGGACTCCGGTGGCCACGGTGTGGCTCCAGGCCACCCTGTCGTTGAAACCGATGTTGACGACGGTCGTGCCGAGGAGCGAGGCGCCCGAGACGTTCAGCTCGCCCGGGATGGTCTGCTGCGACTGCCAGAACCGACGGCCGCCCTGCCACGGGTAGTGCGGATTGCCCAGAAGCAGTCCCCGGCCGTTCGCCGTCGTCGCCCCGGAGAAGGCGACGGCGTTGGAACCCATGGTCGCGTTCTCGGCGGCGAACAGCGCCCGGGCGGCCTCGGCGGCGCGTTCGGGATCGGGCGCCCGCCCGGGGACGCCGGTGAGCGGGGCCGGGGGAGCGGCGGGCGGCCGGGAGGCGGTGATGCCGTCGACGGCACGGCCCTGTCCGCCGAGCACCGAGACGGCGTAGCCGCGCCGGGCCACGTCGACGGCGGTCACCGGGCGGACCCAGTCGGCCCGTGCGCAGGCGGGATCCGTGATCCGGTTCCCGCGCAGCCAGGTGTTGTATCCGGCCGCCCAGCCGCGCATGAGTTCCCTGAGGTCGTGGCTCGGGCCTGCCGGAGCGGGAGTCCCGAGCAGTGCCTCGACCGTTCCGGCCTCCTTCACCCCGCGGAAGTACAGGTCGCTCGAGAGGTTCGTGGCGGCGGAGGAGAGCGAGCCGTCCGTGGCGGCGTCCGGGCCGAAGTACCAAGAGCGTTCACCGTTCACGGTCAGGAAGCCGTCCGCGAGCGTACAGATCTGGTCGGCGGCCTGCGCCCAGCCCGTGCCGAAGCCGAGGCTCGCGTAGTCCTTGCCCACGATGTGGGGGATGCCGTACTCGGTGTACCGGACGACGGCCGACAGGCCCCGGTCGGACGGGTGGGAGACCCGGCCCCCGGGATCGGCCGCCGCCGCCCCGGGCAGCGTGGCGGTCAGCACGGCGAGGACCGCGGCGGTGAGCGCCGGACGCCCCAGCCGCGAACGGAACGGCCGCGTACCGAACAGGCGGGCACGGAAGGGCCGGGTGCGGGCCGGTCGGATACCCGACGGACGAGTGTGGAGGTGCAAGGTGCCTCCCGACGGAAGGATGAGCACTGCGGGTCCGACCATGCACGCAGCCGGGCGCCCCCGTTGTCAACATGCCGTTCGGTATCCGAGGTCCGGGCATGTGCGGCGCGGCGCACGGTACTTGACCTCCCGCCCGCCGCACGCCGAGGATCACCGCATGGATCGACTCCTCAGCCGCGCCGTCGACGGTGTCCTGCGCATGAGCGCCCAGCGCGTCCCCGACCGGATCGCCGTCCGCTACGCCGAGCGCACCTGGACGTACGCCGAGCTGGACGCGGCCGTCTCCACCGCCGCGGCCGTCCTGCGCGAACCGCACCACCTCGGCCTGCCCGAGTCCGCCCGGGTCGCGACCTACGGCCACAACTCCGACGCCTACCTCATCGCGTTCCTCGCCTGCTCCCGGGCGGGCCTGATCCACGTGCCGGTCAACCACCATCTGACCGGTGAGGACCTCGCGTACCTCCTGGAGCAGTCGGAGACCTCCCTCGTCCTCGCCGACCCCGCCCTCGCGGAGCGCGTACCGGACGGCTTCGCGGTCAAGGCGCTGCGGGACGCGCCCGGTTCACTCCTCGACGCGCTCGCCGTACCGGAGACGTACGACGCCGATCGCGACGCGAGGGAGTACGTCCAGCTGCTCTACACCTCGGGCACCACCGCCCTGCCCAAGGGCGCGATGATGACCCACCTGGCCCTGGTCCACGAGTACGCGAGCGCGATCGAGGCCCTCGACCTCCACGAGGACGACCGGCCGGTGCACGCGCTGCCGCTGTACCACTCGGCGCAGATGCACGTCTTCCTGCTGCCCTACCTCGCCGTCGGCGCCGAGAACACGATCGTCGACGGACCCGACCCGGCCGTTCTGTTCGACCTGGTCGAGGCGGGCCGGGCCGACAGCCTCTTCGCGCCGCCGACGGTCTGGATCGGCCTCGCCAACCATCCCGACTTCACCGGCCGCGACCTGTCGGCGCTGCGCAAGGCCTACTACGGGGCCTCGATCATGCCCGTCCCCGTCCTGGAGCGGCTGCGCGCCCGGCTGCCCGGACTGCGCTTCTACAACTGCTTCGGCCAGTCCGAGATCGGTCCGCTCGCCACCGTCCTCGGCCCCGACGAGCACGAGGGCCGGATGGAATCCTGCGGACGGCCCGTCCGGCACGTCGAGGCCCGGGTCGTCGACGAGGACGGCAAGGACGTGCCCGACGGCACCCCCGGCGAGATCGTCTACCGCTCGCCGCAGCTGTGCGAAGGCTACTGGCGCAAGCCCGAGGAGACCAAGGCGGCCTTCCGGGGCGGCTGGTTCCACTCGGGCGACCTCGCCGTGCGCGACGCCGAGGGGTACCTCACGATCGTCGACCGGGTGAAGGACGTCATCAACTCCGGGGGAGTCCTGGTCGCCTCGCGCCAGGTCGAGGACGCGCTCTACACCCATCCGGGCGTCGCCGAGGTGGCCGTGATCGGCCTCCCCGACGACCGCTGGATCGAGGCGGTCACGGCCGTGGTCGTCCCGCGCGGTGACATCACCGCGTCGGAACTCCTCGCCCACGCCCGGGAGAGGCTCGCCGGCTTCAAGGCCCCGAAGCGCGTCCACTTCACCCCCGAACTGCCCCGCAACGCCAGCGGAAAGATCCTCAAGCGGGAGCTGCGCGAACGGTACGCGGCGGCGGGCGCCGACGGCGACGACGAGTGAGCCCCGGCCCGGGCGGTGTTACCCCGGCCCGGGCCGGTGATCCCCGTCCGGGCCGAGGGTCCCGTCCGGGCAGGGGCTCCGTCAGGGCCGGTCGTCCCGACCGGGCCCGCCTCCGTCAGGACTCCCGCGGCTCCCTCAGGTCCACGATCCGCTTGATCTTGCCCACCGAGCGTTCGAGGGTCTCGGGGTCGACCACCTCGACCCCGACCGAGACCCCGATCCCGTCCTTGACCGCCGCCGTGATCGTCCGGGCCGCCTCCGTCCGCTCCTCGGCGGTCGCCCCCGCGCGGGCCTCGGCCCGTACGGTGAGGGCGTCGAGCCGCCCCTCCCGGGTCAGCCGCAGCTGGAAGTGCGGGGCCACGGCCGGCGTACGGAGGACGATCTCCTCGATCTGGGTGGGGAAGAGGTTCACCCCGCGCAGGATGATCATGTCGTCGCTGCGCCCGGTCACCTTCTCCATCCGCCGGAACACCCGCGCGGTCCCCGGCAGCAGACGGGTCAGATCGCGGGTCCGGTAGCGGACGATCGGCATGGCCTCCTTGGTGAGCGAGGTGAAGACGAGTTCGCCCTCCTCGCCGTCGGGCAGCACCTCGCCGGTGAACGGGTCCACGATCTCCGGGTAGAAGTGGTCCTCCCAGATGTGCAGACCGTCCTTGGTCTCCACGCACTCCTGCGCCACACCGGGGCCGATCACCTCCGACAGTCCGTATATGTCGACCGCGTCGATCGCGAAGGCCTCCTCGATCTCCTTCCGCATCGCCTCCGTCCACGGTTCGGCGCCGAAGACGCCCACCTTCAGGGAGGTCGACCGGGGGTCCACGCCCTGCCGCTCGAACTCGTCGAGCAGCGTGAGCATGTACGAGGGGGTGACCATGATGATCTCGGGCCGGAAGTCCTGGATGAGCTGCACCTGCCGAGCCGTCATCCCGCCCGATGCGGGGATCACCGTGCACCCGAGACGCTCGGCGCCGTAGTGGGCGCCGAGGCCGCCGGTGAACAGGCCGTAGCCGTAGGCCACGTGCACCTTGTGGCCGGGGCGGGCTCCGGCCGCGCGCAGGGACCTGGCCACCACGTCGGCCCACATGTCCAGGTCGCCGTCGGTGTAGCCGACGACGGTCGGCCGGCCGGTGGTGCCGCTGGAGGCGTGGATGCGCCGGATCCGGGACTGGTCGACGGCGAACATGCCGAAGGGGTAGTGCTCGCGGAGGTCGGCCTTCGTAGTGAAGGGGAAGCGGGCCAGGTCCGCGAGCGTCCGGCAGTCGTCCGGGGTGACCCCGGCCGCGTCGAAGGAGCGCCGGTAGTGGTCCACGTTCTCGTACGCGTGGCGCAGGGTCGCGCGCAGCCGCTCCAGCTGAAGCGCGGCCAGCTCCTCGCGTCCGAGCCGTTCGCCACTGTCCAGCAGTTCCGTCATCGCGTCACCCTCCACGGTTCGTAAAACGGACTACCGATCATTCGGTAGATCCGTTCCGGGTCAGTAAAACCGGAGGTACCGGGGGGTTGGCAAGGGGGAGGAGGAACATTTCCACCCGCGTACGGCACGGTCGGCCGCGGGCCGGTCATCACCCCTTGGGGTGTCTTTCGACGGGCCCGGTCGGGGAGGGCGTCCGGAGCGGGGAAGGCTGGATCAGCCGAGGTCCGCCCGGTCTCGGTACCGCCATCCGGTCCCGGACGGCGGGCCCGCCCGCGTGCCCGGACGAAAGCGAACGTCATGCCCGAGCTGTGCCGCCCCGCCGCGGCCGCCCCCGACGGGGTGGCCACGTGACCACGACCGCTCCTGACGCCGACACCCCCCAGGGCCACTTCTGGGCCGTGCCCGACCTCACCGGTCTCGATTTCGACCCACTGCTCGCGAAGCTGCTGCACGAGGATCCCGTCACCCAGGTCCGGCTGCCGCACGGCGAGGGCCACGCCTGGCTCGTCACCCGGTACGAGGACGTCAAGTTCGTCTCAGCCGACCCCCGCTTCAGCCGCCGGGCCGTCCGGGGCCGCTCCGTCACCCGGGTCGCCCGCCACCTCATCCCGATGGAGGGCGACGTCGGCTTCGCCGACCCGCCCGACCACACCCGGATGCGCCACGCCGTCGCCCGCGCCTTCGGTGCCCGCGCCCTGAACTCCCTCCGTACCCACGCCCAGGAGGTCATGGACCGGCTCCTCGACCGGGTCGAGGAACACGGCGCCCCCGCCGACCTGATGGAACTCGTCCACCGGCCCTTCCCGTTCGCCGTGGTCAGCGAACTCATGGGCGTGCCCGAGGGCGACCGGCCGCTGACGGCCCGCTGGTCCGACACCGTGCTCTCCGCCGGAGCCGGCCGGGAGGCCGGCGAGCGGGCCAAGGCCGACATGGGCCGCTACTTCACCGAACTCGTCGGCCGCAACCACGGCACCGGCAAGGAGACCCTGGCCGCCGTCCTCGCCGACGCCGTCGACGAGGACACCCTCACCGAGCACGAGGCCGCCGGACTCGCCCTCCTCGTCCAGATCGGCGGCGCCCACGCCGTCCGGAACAACAGCGCCAACATGGTGTACGCGCTGCTCACCCACCCCGAGCACCTCGCCCGGCTGCGCGCGCAACCCGAAGTCCTCCCGCGGGCCGTCGACGAACTCCTCCGCTACATCCCGCACCGCAACGCCGTCGGCCTCTCCCGGATCGCCCTGGAGGACGTCGAGGTCGGCGGGGTCGTCATCCCCTCCGGCGACCCCGTCTACGTCTCCTACCTGACGGCCAACCGCGACCCCGCCGTCTTTCCCGAGCCCGAACGGCTCGACTTCGACCGCGGCTACAACCCGCACGTCGCCTTCGGTCACGGACCCCACTCCTGCCCCGGCGCCGACCTGGCCCGCATCGAGTCGGAGATCCTCGTCGACTCCCTGTGGTCCCGCTTCCCGAACCTACGGCTCGCCGTGCCCGAGGACCGGCTCCGCTGGCGGCGCGGCGCCCTCATCCGCGGCCCCGAGACCCTCCCGGTCACGTGGTGAGAGGAGCCGGCACCCGTGACAGCCGCCGCGCCCTGACCAGGCGGCCGCGGGCCCAGGAGGCGCGGACGGCCGGGTAATCCCGTTGCAGGTCCCTGAGCGGCGATGTTGGAGTGGCCCGTATGGAACCCCAGCATCTCGTGCGACCCGAGCACCTCCGTGATCTGTACGACCGTCAGCTCCGCCGCGAGGCGCGCCCCGACGGTCCCGGCTGCCGTGTCGAACGCGTCGGCGACGTCGTCCGCCAGACCGGACCCGCGCACGCCTGGAACGGCGTGCTCTGGTCGGGTCTCGACGCCGCCGACGCCGACGGCGCCATCGCAGGGCAGATCGACCACTACCGGGCCGCGGGCCTGTCCTTCGAGTGGAAGCTGTACGCCCACGACACCCCCGCGGACCTCGGCGACCGCCTCCTCGCCGCCGGCTTCACCGCGGAGGACCCCGAGACCCTGCTGGTCGCCGAAGCCGCCGCGCTGCCCCACGACGTACCGCTGCCCGAGGGCGTCGAACTCCGTGCCGTCACCGACGAACCGGGGGTACGCCAGGTGGTCGAGGTCCACGAACGCGCCTTCGGCACCGACAGCACCCACATCGGACGGCAGCTCCTCGACCGGCTCGCGGCCGACCCCGACACCGTCACCGCCGTCGTCGCCCTCGCCGACGGCGAACCCGTCAGCGCGGCCCGCCTCGAACTCTGCCCCGGCACCGACTTCGCGGGCCTGTGGGGCGGTGGCACCGTCGAGAACTGGCGCGGCCGCGGCCTCTACCGCGCCCTGGTCGCCCACCGCGCCCGCATCGCGGCCGAACGCGGTCACCGCTACGTCCAGGTCGACGCGGCCGACACGAGCCGGCCGATCCTCCACCGCCTCGGCTTCCTCACGCTCTCCACCACGACCCCCTATGCGTACGGCGGTTAGGCCGATCCACCGCCCGGCCCGTCGGCGCGGGCCGGACGGGGTGTCCGGGAACGGTAGGGTGCCGACCGGCAATCGAGGTCTGCGTGGGGAGACACGGATTCATGAGTGATCAGCAGTCGGGGCGCGGCGGCGCGGGCGAGGTCTTCCAGCCATTGGCGGCGGACGATCCCACCACCGTCGCGGGGTACCGGCTCGCCGCCAAACTGGGCGCCGGCGGCATGGGCAAGGTGTACCTCTCGTACACACCCGGCGGCCGGCCCGTCGCCATCAAGCTGATCCGCCCCGAGTTCGGCGAGGACGCGGAGTTCCGCCGTCGCTTCGCCCAGGAGGTGCGCTCCGCGCAGCGCGTGCAGGGACTGTTCACCGCGCCCGTGATCGACGCCGACCCCGAGGGCGCGCAGCCCTGGCTGGCCACCGCCTACGTGCCCGGCCCCTCGCTGGCCGACGCGGTCGTCGCCCACGGAGCGCTGCCCGTGGAGACGGTGCTGCTGCTCGTCGCCGGGATGGCCGAGGCCCTGCACGTGATCCACGGCGCCGGGATCGTCCACCGCGACCTCAAGCCGTCCAACGTGCTGCTCGCCGCCGACGGGCCCCGCGTCATCGACTTCGGCATCGCCCACGCCGCCGACGCGACCTCGCTGACCGGCAGCGGCGTCACCATCGGCACCCCGTCCTTCATGGCCCCCGAGCAGGCGGCGGGGCGCAAGATCACCCCGGCCACCGACATCTTCGCGCTCGGACAGGTCGCGGCCTACGCGGCGACCGGGGTTCCGGCGTTCGGTGAGGGAACCTCGCACGGCGTCCTCTACCGGATCGTGCACGAGGAGCCGGACCTCGGCGCGGTGCCGGAGCGGCTGAGCGAGCTGGTCGCACGGTGCCTCGCGAAGGATCCCGAGGCCAGGCCGACGCTCGCCGAGGTCATCCGGCTCTGCCAGGCGGCGAACGCGGCGACCGTGCTCCGCCGGCCCGAGGACTGGCTGCCGGCGCCGGTCTCCGCCGACATCACGGCGCGCACGGCGGCCCCCGCGCCCGTCCAGACGCCGCCGCCCCCGGCGACCGCACCCGCCGGGTACTCGCCCACCGCTCCGGCTGGGCCGTCCGCCCCGCCCGGTGCGTACGGGCCGCCCGTCGGACATCAGCAGACGCCGCCGCCCGGGCCGTACCACGCGCCCGCGCCCCACACGGCGCCGGGCCACGCCTACGCGCCGACGCACGGGCCGGTTCCCACGTCGTCCTATCCGTACCCCGGCGCCCCGGGCGGGCCGATGCCCACGGGCCCCGTCGCCCCGCGGAACACGGCCGGGAAGGGGCTGCTCGTCGCCGTCGCCGCCGTGCTCGCCTTCGGCGTCGTCGGCGGTGTGACGGCCTACACGCTCCTGAAGGACAAGGCGGACACGAACGCCTCGGAGAACGACAAGCCGAGCGGCCCGGGCGGAACGACGACGTCGGGCACCACGGGCGGGAGCACCGGCGGCAGCGGCACTCCGAGTACGAAGCCCTCGGCCGCCGCGGACCCGAAGCCCACCGACTTCAACGGCATCAACCTCACCGCCGGCTATCACCTGACCCTCGGGGACGAGGTCGTACGGCCCCAGGACGGTGAGGACGGGGGGTACGAACTCTCCTACGACACCGGTGGATACCTCGACGCCGAGAGCAGCGGCGGAAGCCTGGTCCTCCTCGACCCGGGGCAGCAGGGTTCCCTCGCCGTCTGCCGCGCGGAGACCCGGTTCACCCAGGAGGTCTACGTGAACAAGCTGACGACGGGCCGTCAGGTCTGCGTCACCACCGGCTCGGGGCACCTGGGCCTCGTCACCGTCAAGGGCATCTCCCCGGAGGACTCGCCCAGCACGTATCTGACGCTTGACCTGAAGGTCTGGCGCAACGCGGCGCCGTCGTCGTAGCGGCGCGGAGCCCGTCGTCCACCCTGTGGCGGCGGGCTCCGGCCGTCAGGACGTCCAGTGCGCGGGGCGCTCGAAGCCCTCCGGGAGGCGGGTCTCCGCGTTCCCGCGCGCCGCGTTCAGCTGGGGCTGGGTCAGGAAGAGGGCGCCCGTCAGATCCGCCCCCGACAGGTCGGCGTCCCGCAGGTCGGCGCCGATCAGGTCCGTGAGCGACAGATCGGCCCCCGACAGATCGGCGGCGATCAGCAGGGCCCCGCGCAGGTCGGTGCCCCGCAGCTTCGCCCCGCGCAGCCGTTTCCCGATCAGGTCCGCCCCGCGCCGGCTCCCGGGCTTCCCGCCTGCCGTGGCGCGGACCAGCTCGCTCGTGCGCAGGAGCAGTACGTTCGCCTCGGCGCGTACCTCGGGCACCCGGATCTTCTCCAGGTCGTCCGCCGAGCCCCGGGTGAGCTCCCCGACCCGGTCGAGCGCGTCCCGCAGCTCGGCGTGGACCGGGCGGGCCGCCGGCCGTGCCAGTGCCTCCGTGAGGTAGCGCAGCAGCTCGTGGAGCTGGCGCATCACGTAGAACACGTCGTACATCCGGCTCGCGGTCTCCGGCGCCTCGCGCCAGGACACGCCGCCGAAGGTCACCTGGGAGACCTGCTGGCCGGCGCCGAAGCAGTCGTACACCGTGCAGCCCTGGAATCCGCTGGTGCGCAGCCGGGTGTGGATGCCGCAGCGGAAGTCCTCCTGGAGGTTCCGGCAGGGTTCTCCGGGCGCCTTGTTCACGGCGAAGTCGGCCGACTTCGCGAAGGGCAGCGCCACACAGCACAGGCCGAAGCAGTTGGCGCAGTCGCCGCGCAGTGCGGGTTCCCGGGTCTCGGGCACGGTGAAGCGCTTCTTTCGCTGGTCGGACGGGTCCACTCACCGTATCGCGCTCTCGGTGAAACCCGTTGCGAAGACCGTCCGTGGCCCGTGAGGATCGACCCCATGCCGAAGATCATTTCGTATGACGGAACCGAACTCTCCTACCGGATCGAGGGAGAAGGTGAGCCGCTGGTGTGTCTGGCGGGCGGACCGATGCGCGACGCCGCCTATCTCGGCGATCTCGGCGGACTCTCCGCCCACCGCGCGCTGATCCTCCTCGACACCCGTGGCACCGGAGCCAGCGCCGAGCCCGCCGACCCCGGCACGTACCGCTGCGACCGCCAGGTCGGCGACGTCGAGGCGCTCCGCGTCCACCTCGGCCTGGAGCGGATCGACCTCCTCGGCCACTCGGCGTCCGGGAACCTGGCCACCCTGTACGCCGCCGCCCACCCGGAGCGGGTCCGTTCCCTCGTCCTCGTCACCTCCGCGGGCCGGGCGGTCGGTGTCGAGACCACCGACGAGGAGTGGGACGAGGCCGTCGAGGTCTTCGCCGACCGGCCCTGGTACCCGGAGGCGAGGGCCGCGCTCGGCACGATCGGCCCGGACACCCCGCTCCCGCGCGTCCTGGAGATCGTCGCGCCCTTCGCCTACGGCCGCTGGGACGAGGCCGCCCGGGAGCACGCGGCGGGCGCGGACCGGCAGATGCGCTGGGACGCCGTCGCCGCCTACCACGGCGAGGGGGCGTACGACCCGGAGACGACCCGCCGTGCGCTCACCGCGCTCACGGCGCCGGTCCTGGTCCTGGCGGGGGAGTACGACGCGGGCCCCACCCCCGCCAAGGCGGCGGAGGCGGCCGCCTGCTTCCCCCACGCCGAGCTGGTCGTCCTGCCGGGCGCCGGACACTTCCCCTGGGTGGACGACGCGGAGGCCTTCGTCCGCCCGATCGCCGCCTTCCTCGACCCGGAGGTCCGTACGGTCACGGTGGACGGGGTACGCCTCGCCTACCGGGTACGGGGTTCCGAGGACGCCCCGCCCGTCGTCCTGGTCCACGGCCGCGGCGAGAACAGCACCACATGGAACCGGATCGCGGCGGAGCTAGCCGCCGACCACCGGGTGTACGCGGTCGACCTGCGCGGCCACGGACTCAGCGACCGGCCGGGCCGCTACGGCTTCGACGTCTTCCGCGACGAGCTCGGTGTTTTCCTCAAGGCGCTGGGCCTCAGCGGCGTCACCGTCGTCGCCCACTCGATGGGCGCCGGCGCCGCGTATCTGCTCGCCCAGCGCGAGCCCGAGCTGATCGGCAGGCTCGTCCTGGAGGAGCCGCCGGTCTTCTTCCCGCTCGACCCGCCGCGGCCCCCGTCGGCGCGTCCCGAGGAGACCCTCGGCTTCGACTGGGAGATCGTCCCGGCCACGAACGAGCAGCTGAACGCCCCGGACCCCGCCTGGCGCGAGGAGCTGCCCGCGGTCAAGGCCCCCACCCTCGTCCTCACCGGCGGCCCGTCCAGTCGCATTCCCCAGGACCAGCTGTCCTGGCTGGCCGAGCGTGTCCCCGACGCCCGCCTCGTCACGATCGAGGCGGGGCATCTCGTCCACGAGGAGCAGCCGGCCGCGTTCCTGGCCGTCCTGCGGGAGTTCGGCCTCTAGGAGTCGGCTCCCGCAGCAGGGTCCGCCGCGTCGGCGTCCACCGCCACCGAGCGGGCCCAGCGGTAGTCCGCCTTGCCGCTGGGGGAGCGCTGGATGCGGTCGGTGAGGACCAGCTGGCGGGGCACCTTGTACCCGGCGAGGCGGGGCCGGCAGTGGGTCTGCAGGGACTCCAGGTCCAGCGGCGGGGCGTCCGTGCGGAGCTGGACGACCGCGGCCACGTGGTTGCCCCAGCGGGCGTCGGGCACCCCGGCGACCAGCGCGTCGTACACGTCGGGGTGGGACTTCAGGGCCTGCTCCACCTCTTCCGGGTAGACCTTCTCGCCGCCCGTGTTGATGCATTGGGAGCCGCGCCCGAGGACGGTGACCACCCCGGTCTCGTCCACGGTCGCCATGTCGCCGAGGAGCACCCACCGCACCCCGTCCCGCTCGAAGAAGGTCTCGGCGGTCTTGGCCGGGTCGTTGTAGTAGCCGAGCGGTACGTGGCCGCGCTGGGCGAGCCGGCCGGTCTCGCCGGGGGCGACGGGGACGCGGGTCGCGGGGTCGACGACCTGGGTTCGTTCGTTGACGTGGAGCCGGAAGCCCTTGGCGGGTCCCGAGTCGTCGGTGGCACGGCCGTTGGAACCGGACTCGGTGGAGCCGAAGTTGTTGAGGAGCAGCACGTTCGGCATCAGCTCCTGGAGCTGGGCCCGAACGGTCTCGGACATGATCGCCCCGGACGAGGACAGGCTGAACAGCGCGGAGAGGTCCGTGCCCTTCAGCGGTCCGCGCAGGGCGTCCACGAGCGGCCGCAGCATCGCGTCCCCGACCAGGGAGATGCTGGACACCCGCTCCTTCTCCAGGGTGCGCAGGACCTCCTCCGGGACGTACTTGCGGTGCAGGACGACCCGCTGGCCGTAGTTGAAGGCGATGAAGGCGGTCAGCGTGGAGGTGCCGTGCATGAGCGGCGGCGCGGGGAAGAAGGTGATGCCGGCCCCGCCGGCCGCGACCCGCTCGGCCAGCTCCTCCGGCCGCTTCACCGCCTCGCCCGAGGGATCCCCGCCGAACAGCCCCGCGAAGAACAGGTCCTCCTGGCGCCACAGCACGCCCTTGGGCATCCCGGTCGTGCCGCCGGTGTAGATGATGAAGAGATCGTCGCCCGAGCGGGGGCCGAAGCCCCGCTCGGGCGATCCGCCGGCCTCCGCCGCGGTGTACGGCACGCAGTCGAGGCCGGCCGCTCCCTCGGGCGGGGTCCCCACCCGCACGAGGTGCCGCAGCTTCTCCGTCTGCGGCAGCGCCGCCGCGACCCGGTCGGTGAACTCGGCGTCGAAGACGAGTGCGGCCAGGTCGGCGTCCCGGTAGAGGTAGACGAGCTCCTCCTCCACGTACCGGTAGTTCACGTTCACCGGCACGATCCGCGCCTTGAGGCAGGCGAGGACGGTCTGCAGGTACTCGACCCCGTTGTAGAGGTGGAGGCCGAGGTGGTCACCGGCCCGGATGCCCGCGTCGACGAGGTGGTGCGCGATCCGGTTGGCGGCGGCGTCGAGCTCGGCGTAGGTGAGCCGGCGTTCCTCGCCCGTCCCCGGATGGTCGACGTACACGAGCGCCTCGCGGTCGGGTACCGCGTCGACCACCGATTCGAACAGGTCGGCAAGGTTGTACTCCACCGTTCCTCCTGACCCCGGCTCGCGCTGACTCGTACGGGTGCGCACTGACTCGGCGGTCATTAGAGCGCCGACCGGTCACGGGCGGAAGGGGGTGCGCAGAAGAATCTGACTGAGTGTCAGAAAACTATTGAACTGGACCCCCGCCTCCTGCAACCTGTTCCAGAACTGGAGACGGGAGACCCCCATGGGTGGCACCGAACACCTCGACGTGCGGCGCGAAGGCGCCACGCTCGTACTCACCTTGAACCGGCCCGAGGCCAAGAACGCCCTGTCACTGCCGATGCTCGTCGGCCTCCACGACGGCTGGCTGGAGGCCGACGCCGACGACGGCATCCGCTCGGTCGTCCTCACCGGCGCGGGCGGCGCTTTCTGCGCGGGCATGGACCTCAAGGCCCTGGCCGGCAGGGGAATGGAGGGCGAGCGGTACCGGGACCGGCTCAAGGCCGACCCCGACCTCCACTGGAAGGCGATGCTGCGCCACCACCGCCCCAGAAAACCCGTCATCGCCGCCGTCGAGGGGTACTGCGTCGCCGGCGGCACCGAGATCCTCCAGGGCACCGACATCCGGGTCGCCGCCGCCTCCGCCACCTTCGGTCTCTTCGAGGTCCGGCGCGGCCTCTTCCCCATCGGCGGGTCCACCGTCCGGCTGCCCCGCCAGATCGCCCGCACCCACGCCCTCGAAATGCTCCTCACGGGCCGCCCCTACTCGGCGGAGGAGGCCGCCCGCATCGGGCTGGTCGGGCGGGTGGTCCCCGACGGCACTGCGCTGGACGCGGCCCTCGACATCGCCGAACGGATCAACGCCTGCGGGCCGCTGGCCGTCGAGGCGGTCAAGGCGTCGGTCTACGAGACCGCCGAGATGACCGAGACGGAGGGGCTGGCAGCGGAGCTGAAGCGGGGATGGCCGATCTTCGACACGGCGGACGCGAAGGAAGGGGCGCGGGCGTTCGCGGAGAAGCGGGCACCGGAGTACCGCCGGGAGTGACCCCTCCCCACCCCGCGCCTTTCCGCGACCGGGGCCTCAGCCCCCGGACCGGGAAGCGGCGGGGCGGGGAAACGGCCCCGCGCACCCGTCCCGGCCGCACCCACCGCCCACCGCGACCAAGGAGCCGCCCCCATGACCGTCACCCCACCCCCGGAGATCCTCCGCGCCCCCCTCGTCGTCGAGTTCCCCTTCACCCGCTCCCTCGGCCCCGTCCAGTCCGCCTTCCTCACCGGGCTGCGCGAGCGGACCGTGCTCGGGGTCCGCACCGAGACGGGCGAGGTGCTCGTCCCGCCCGTCGAATACGACCCCGCCACCGCCGCCGAACTCCGCGACCTCGTGGAAGTGGGTGTCACCGGCACCGTCACCACCTGGGCCTGGAACCCCGAGCCGCGGCGCGGCCAGCCCCTCACGACCCCCTTCGCCTGGGTCCTCGTCCGTCTCGACGGCGCCGACACCGCCCTGCTGCACGCCCTCGACGCACCCGGCCCCGAAGCCGTCCGCACCGGACTGCGGGTCCGGATCCGCTGGGCCGCCGAACGCTCCGGCGCCATCACGGACATCGCCTGCTTCGAACCGTACGACAGCGATCCCGTCGTCGAACACCGGCCCCACGACGGCCTGTTCGACGACGCCGTCACCGGCATCGTCGCCCCCGCCAGGCTCGACTACACCTACAGCCCCGGTGCCGCCCAGACCCGCTATCTGCACGGCCTCGCCGAACGCCGTACCGTCGGGGAACGCTGCCCCTCCTGCACCAAGGTGTACGTGCCGCCCCGTGGCGCCTGCCCCACCTGCGGCATCGCCACCACCGACCGGGTCGAGGTCGGCCCCGCAGGCACCGTCACCACCTTCTGCATCGTCAACATCAAGGCGAAGAACGCCGAGATCGACGTGCCCTACGTCTACGCCCACATCGCCCTCGACGGCGCGGGGCTCGCCCTCCACGGGCGCATCGGCGGCATCCCCTACGACCAGGTCCGGATGGGCCTGCGCGTCGAACCCGTGTGGAGCGAGGACGGCCGCTACCCCGACCACTACCGGCCCACCGGCGAGCCCGACGCCGACTACAACACCTTCAAGGAGCTGCTGTGAGGCCGGACCGAGAGGTGGCGATCGTCGCCTTCGCCCAGAGCGACCACCGCCGTCGCACCGACGACCTCTCCGAGGTCGAGATGGTCATGCCCGTCCTGCACGAGGTCCTCCGGCAGACCGGCCTCAAGACCTCCGACATCGGCTTCACCTGCTCCGGCTCCTCCGACTACCTGGCCGGGCGCGCCTTCTCCTTCACCATGGCCCTCGACGGCGTCGGCGCCTGGCCCCCGATATCCGAGTCCCACGTCGAGACCGACGGCGCCTGGGCGCTCTACGAGGCCTGGGTCAAGCTCCTCACCGGTGAGGCCGACACCGCCCTCGTCTACGCGTACGGCAAGTCCTCGCCCGGCTCCGTCCGCGACGTCCTCACCCGCCAGCTCGACCCGTACTACCTCGCCCCGCTCTGGCCCGACTCCGTCGCCCTCGCCGCCCTCCAGGCACAGGCGCTGGTCGACGCCGGCGCCACCGACGAGCCCGCCCTCGCCGCGATCGCCACCCGCAGCCGCGAGGACGCCGCGGACAACTCCCACGCCCAGCTGCGCGGGGCCCGCACCCAGGGCGGATACGTCGTCCGGCCGCTGCGCACCGGTGACTGCCCGCCCATCGGCGACGGAGCCGCCGCCGTGATCCTCGCCGCCGGGGACCGGGCCCGGGAACTCTGCGCCCGACCCGCCTGGATCAGGGGCATGGACCACCGGATCGAGGCGCACTCGCTCGGGGTCCGCGACCTCACCGACTCGCCCTCCACCCGACTCGCCGCCGAACGCGCCGGAGCCTTCGAGCGGCCCGTCGACACCGCCGAACTCCACGCGCCCTTCACCTCCCAGGAGGTCGTGCTCCGCCGTGCCCTCGACCTCGACGAGAGGGTGCGGGTCAACCCGTCCGGCGGAGCGCTCGCCGCCAACCCCGTCATGGCCGCCGGGCTCGTCCGGCTCGGCGAGGCCGCCGCCCGCATCCACCGGGGCGACTCCGACCGCGCCCTCGCCCACGCCACCTCCGGCCCCTGCCTGCAGCAGAACCTGGTCGCCGTCCTGGAAGGGGAGAACCGTGCCTAAGGAGCCCGTCGCCGTCGTCGGCATCGGCCAGACCAAGCACGTCGCCGCCCGGCGTGACGTCTCCATCGCCGGACTCGTCCGGGAGGCCGCCGTCCGCGCCCTGGCGGACGCGGAGCTGACCTGGGCGGACATCGACGCCGTGGTCATCGGCAAGGCCCCCGACTTCTTCGAGGGCGTGATGATGCCGGAGCTCTACCTCGCGGACGCGCTCGGCGCCGTCGGCAAGCCCATGCTCCGGGTGCACACGGCCGGTTCGGTCGGCGGCTCCACCGCGCTCGTCGCCGCCAACCTGGTCTCCGCGCGTGTCCACCGGACCGTCCTCACCCTCGCGTTCGAGAAGCAGTCCGAGTCCAACGCCATGTGGGGCCTCTCCCTGCCCGTCCCCTTCCAGCAGCCGCTCCTCGCCGGCGCCGGAGGCTTCTTCGCCCCGCACGTCCGGGCGTACATGCGCCGCACGGGCGCCCCCGACACGGTCGGCTCCCTCGTCGCGTACAAGGACCGGCGCAACGCGCTGAAGAACCCGTACGCCCACCTCCACGAGCACGACCTCACCCTGGAGAAGGTGCAGGCCTCCCCGATGCTCTGGGACCCCATCCGCTACTCCGAGACCTGCCCCTCCTCGGACGGTGCCTGCGCGATGGTCCTCACCGACCGCGCGGGCGCCGCCCGTGCGCCCCGCCCGGCCGCCTGGGTGCACGGCGGGGCGATGCGCAGCGAACCCACCCTCTTCGCCGGCAAGGACTTCGTCTCGCCCCGGGCCGGCCGGGACTGCGCGGCCGACGTCTACCGGCAGGCCGGGATCACCGACCCGCGGCGGGAGATCGACGCGGTCGAGATGTACGTGCCGTTCTCCTGGTACGAGCCGATGTGGCTGGAGAACCTGGGTTTCGCCGAGGAGGGCGAGGGCTGGAAACTCACGGAGGCCGGGGTGACCGAACTCGACGGAGACCTGCCGGTGAACCCCTCGGGCGGGGTGCTCTCCACCAACCCCATCGGAGCCTCCGGGATGATCCGCTTCGCCGAGGCCGCGCTCCAGGTGCGCGGGGAGGCGGGCGAGCACCAGGTCGACGGCGCCCACCGGGCCCTCGGGCACGCCTACGGCGGCGGCGCGCAGTTCTTCTCCATGTGGCTCGTGGGGGACACCCCGCCCGCCGGCTGAGCCGCTCCGGCCGGGGCGCCTACCGTGGCGGCCATGAACGCGGAACGTGATCTGACCCGGCTCCTCGCCGGGATGCGGCCGGAACTCGACCCCCGGCGCTATGTCTTCACCACGGTGGACGGCCCCGCTCCGCCCGGGGTCGTCCCGGTGGTCACCGTCGCCGAGGACGAGGGGCTCACCCTCGTCGTACGCCAGGAGGAGGCGGACGCCGCCTCCCTCCCGTACGACTACGTGGCGGGCCGGATCACACTGCGCGTGCACTCCGCGCTCGACGCCGTCGGGCTGACGGCCGCGGTCGCGGGGGCGCTCGCCGGGGCGGGGCTGAGCTGCAACGTGGTGGCCGGTTTCCACCACGACCACCTCTTCGTGGAACACGCCCGTGCGGAGGAGGCGTTGGCCGTCCTGGAGCGGCTCGCGCGGAGTTGAGACCTGGAACGGACGGGCCCCGAGGAGCGCGGGACCCAGGAGGACGGGACCCAGTGGTCCCCCGCTCTTCCCCGATCATGATCCACCGCACTCCGCCGAACCGCATGAGCCGTACGCGCCGCCGAGCGCCCTGGCTTGGACGTTTGACCGCCCCAGGCCACTCCAACGGGCGTACGCTGGGGCTTTCGCGGGGCCTTCCGCTCGTCGCTCCTGACCGTGCGCCGGGCGTGCGCCCCCGGTGTGGGGGTGGAACGTGGCACGTCAGAACGGCGGGTCGGCCCGTCAGGGATTCGGCCTCTTCGAGCGCGAGGCGGCGCTCACCGCGGCCGAGGAGGCCCTCGACCTCCTCACGGGCCTGGCGGACGAGCCACCGTGGCCCGAGCACGTCCCCGCACCCCGCGAGGCCACGCGAAGTCCCCACCTCGTCGCGGTCAGGACCGACACCCCCCGACCCGATGGCCCGGGCTCCCCCCGACCGGGTGGTCCGGACACCTCCCGACCCGGTGGTCCCGACTCCCCCCGCCAAGGCGGTCCCGACACCTTCCGGCCGGGCCGTCCCGGGGCCGAGCCGACCGGCCGGTCCGCGGTCACCCGGCGCGGCGGCATCCTCGCGTACGCGGCCCCCGCCGGCCTCGGCAAGACCACGCTGCTCGCCGAGATCCGACGGCGCGCCGGTGCCCGTGGCTGCACCGTGCTCTCCGCCCGCGGCGGCGACCAGGAGCAGCGGGTCGCCTTCCACGTCGCCCGGCAGCTCCTCCAGCCGCAGCTGGCCCACGCCACCGACGCCGAACTGCGCGAACGCCTCGGCTCCTGGTACGACATCGTCGGTCCCGCCCTCGGGCTCCGCGCCTCCGGAGAGGGCTCGCCGCCCGACCCGCAGGGGCTCCGCGACGGGCTCGACTGGGTCCTCACCCACCTCGCCGTACGCCGCGCGCCCCTCGTCGTCGTCCTGGACGACGTCCACTGGGCCGACCCCGAGTCCCTCGGCTGGCTCGCCGCCTTCGCCCCGCGCGCCGAAGAGCTGCCGATGCTCCTCGTCGTCGCCTACCGGCCGGACGAACTCCCCGACGAGGGAGTCGAGTTCACCGGACACCGGTCCGGACAGCGGCCCCTCGGCCTCGCCCCGCTCACCTCCACCGCCGTCGCCCGGCTCGTCCGCGACCGGGTCGGAGCCCACGCCGACGACATCTTCTGCCGCGACTTCTGGACCGTCACCTCCGGCAACCCCTTCGAGGCGGTCGAACTCGCCGCCAAGGTCCGCGACCACGGCCTCGAACCCACCGCGGGCGGCGCCCACGAACTCCGCGACCTCGCCGCCGCCCTCAAGGGCTCCGGACTCGTCACCCGGCTCGAACGGCTCGGCCCCGCCACCGTCCGGCTCGCCTGGGCCTGCGCCGTCCTCGGCACCGAGATCTCGCCCCAGCTCGCGGGCGCCGTCGCCGGCCTCGGCGGGGAGGCGGTCGCCGAATGCGCCGCGCGACTGCGCGAGGCCCGGGTGCTCGCCGAGACCGAAGAGCCGGACGACCCGCTCCAGTTCGTCCACCCCCTCATCGCGACCACCGTCTACCGCTCCATCCCCGCCGCCACCCGGGTGGCCCTGCACGGCCAGGCCGCCTGGTGCGTCGTCGACGCGGGCCTCGGACCCACCGCCGCCGCCCGCCACCTCCTGGAGACCCACCCCGAGGGCGACCCCTGGGTCGTGAACCAGCTGCGCGCCGCCGCCGGGGAGAACCTCCGCGCCGGAGCCCCCGACGCCGCCCGCCGCTTCCTCGCCCGCGCCCTGCGCGAGCCCCCCATCGCCGACGACCGGGCCGCCGTCCTCTTCGAACTCGGCTGCTCCTCGCTCCTCACCGAGCCCGCCACCACCGTCAACCATCTGCGCGCCGCCCTGGAGGAGCCGGTCGCCGACCCGGCGCTGCGCCACGGCATCGTCTACCGGCTCTCCCAGGTCCTGGCCCACAGCGACCGGCTCGTCGAGGCCTCCGAGCTCCTCGGCCGTGAGGCCAGGCAGGCCACCGACGCCCGCAGCCGGCTGCGGATGCAGGCCGAGAAGTTCATGTGGGACGCCTTCCGCGCCGACGAACCCGAGTCGCCCGCGCGCTCCCGCCGTCTGACGGCCCTCGCCGACCGGCTGACCGGCCGCGACCTCACCGAGCGGTACATCATCGGCCTGCGCGCCTGGGACGCCACCCTGCGCGCCGAACCCTCCGCGGTCGCCCTCCGCCATGCCGAACGCGCCCTCGAAGGCGGCCTGAGCTGGGCCGACGAGAGCCGCGGCTTCGAGGTGCCGGTCCTCGTCGCCCTCACCCATCTGTACGCCGACCGGCCGGGCCGCGCCGAGGAACTGTTCGCCGAGGGCACCGCCGAGTTCGAGAGCCAGGGCTGGCGCGGGGCGCACCTCTCCTTCGCCTACACCCTGCAGGGCTACATCCGCTACCGGCGGGGCCGTCTCGTCGAGGCCGAGGACTTCGTCCGAGCGGGTCTGCGGCTCGCCGAACGCGTCGGACCGCGCACCCCCGCCCAGTGGTACGCGGTCGGCGTCACCATCGAGGTGCTGCTCGCCCGCGGCCGAGTCGAGGAGGCCGCCCGGATCGCCGACACGCACGACTTCGGCGAGCCCTTCCCCGCCGCCGTCACCTTCCCCGACTCCCAGACCGTCCACGCCGAACTGCTCCTCGCCCGGGGGGCGTACGGAGGAGGCCGCCGCCGAGCTGGCCGCCGTCGGCCGCCGCCTCGACCCGCGCGGTATGCGCAACCCCGCCTGGTGCCCCTGGCAGCTGCACCTGGCCCTCGCGGAGGCCGCCACCACCCCCGGCCGGGCCCGCGCCACCGCGCAGGACGCGGTCGCCCGCGCCCGCCAGTACGGGGCGCCCTCCGCGATCGGCCAGGCGCTCCGGGTGACCGCCGAGGTCTCCGAGCCCTCCGAGCGCGTGAAGCTCCTGGAGGAGTCCGTCGACTGGCTCGACCAGTCACCCGCCGCGTACGAGCTGGCCCGCTCCCTCGTCGCCCTCGGGGCGGCCCTGCGCCGCACCGAGCGCGCCGGGGAGGCCGCCGAGCACCTCTACCGGGGCCTGGAGGCCGCCCAGGACTGCGGCGCCGACGCCCTGGTCGAGGTGGCGCGCGCCGAGCTCGCGGCGGCCGGACTGCGTCCTCGCGCGCTCCACCCCGCCGGCACCGACACGCTCACCGCGCGTGAGCGCGCGGCCGCCGATCTCACCGTCCGCGACCAGGACGCGGCCGCCGTCCTCGGTGTCGACGCGGCTGCCGTCGG
Source organism: Streptomyces sp. NPDC017246 (assembly GCF_044331325.1). Taxonomy (NCBI): domain Bacteria; kingdom Bacillati; phylum Actinomycetota; class Actinomycetes; order Kitasatosporales; family Streptomycetaceae; genus Streptomyces; species Streptomyces sp. NPDC017246. Next base: position 191,615 of record NZ_JBIRMW010000003.1, read on the forward strand.
CCGCCTCCTCTCGGCCGTCTACCGCAAGCTGGGGACCGACCGCACGGGCCTCGCGCAGGCCCTGGGGAACACGGGACGGGAGTCCGGGGACCCCGCCGGACGGGGCTGAGCGCCGGGAGCCGCCCGGCGCGTCGCATCGCGCGCCGGGGCACGTACCATGGCCGTATGTCCTTCCTCCGCCGCCGCAGCGCCGCCACTCCCGCGGGCCCGGACTTCGACGTCCTGGCCATGGATCCGGGGGACTGGCCCGGCAACCTCGGCGCCGGCCTGCTGCCCGCGCCCGACGGTTCCTGTCAGGGCGTCTTCCTCCGCTACGACCTGTTCGGCGGCCGCGGTCCCGCGATGATCATCGGCAATCTGCCGGAGGGCTCCCCGGCCCGTGAGCTCGCGGACGCCCAGATCCCCTTCGAGGTGGCCCAGCTGCTGGCCGCCCTCGAGAACGACGAGCCGGTCGAGGTCCTCGACACCGAGGACTGCCCCGTGATGCAGGGCGACAACCTCCTCATCGTCCGCCGCCTCAAGCTCTCCGAGAGCCGCATCTCCTGCGTCCAGTTCGACCGCAGCGACAACGTCCTCGTGACGATCGCCAGTTGGGACCGGCCGATCACCGACGACCTGTACGCGCTGCTCAAGCCGCTGCCCGCCGAGCTGTTCCAGCAGGGCTGACGGGGGAGCGGGGGCCGATGAGCGCACGCGTCGACAGCTGGGTCTGGGCGGTCCGCCTCACCAAGACCCGCTCGCAGGCGGCCGCGGCCTGCCGGGCCGGGCACGTCAAGGTCAACGGCGAACGGGCCAAGCCCGCCCAGCCGGTGAAGCCCGGTGACGAGGTCCGGATCTTCCACGGCGGGCGGGAGCGGATCGTCGAGGTCAAGGTGCTCCACGCCAAGCGCATCGGCCCGCCGGTCGCCGCCGAGGCGTACGTGGACAACAGCCCGCCCCCGCCGCCGCGCGAGCACGTCGCCGTCGCGGCCGTCCGCGACCGGGGCGCCGGACGCCCCACCAAGCGCGACCGCAGGGAACTCGACGAACTCCGCGGCCGCCACGCCTGACCTTCGTACGAACCGATGCGGGAGAGGCCCCCGGGAGGGATTCCCGGGGGCCTCTCCCGCGCGTCAGTGCCTCACCTTGCCCAGGAGCTCCGCCACCCGCGCCGCCGAGGTGCCGAGCCCGGTCGGGCCCCGCCGCAGCAGCGCGGTGCCGCTGCCCACGTGCACGTCCTCGGCGCCGTAACGCCGCACCTTCCGATGCCAGTTGAGGATGCCCGCGAGCCAGTCCTCCAGCTCCCGCAGATACGCACCGAAGGCCGCACGGCCCGCCGCGTCGAGACCGAACTCGGCGTAGAGCAGCGGAACTTCGCGCTCCTTCAGATGCTCGTACTGACGGAGCCTGCCCCGCATCAGGTCGTGGACCATGGCCACGGCCGTCGGGTAGTCGCAGTCGAAGAACTTCTGCAGCACCAGAACGCCGTTGTGCACCTCGCCCTCGACCTCGATCTCCTTCTGGTACGAGAAGAGGTCGTTGATCAGCGTCCCGTAGTCCATGACCGCGTTCTCCAGGGCGCGCACGGTGCCCGAGCGGTACAGCTCCGGCGGCAGCACCTCGGTGTGCCGGAGCCGGCACATCAGCGTGGTCAGTTCCGAGCCGAAGGTGCTGCGGCGCATCTCGATGTAGTCGACGGGGTCGGGAACCCGGTGCTGCATCTGGTTGTGCAGCTCCCACATCCAGCTGTCCAGCATGACGTCGAGCGCGAACCGCAGCTGGGCGCGGGCTCCGGGCGGCATCGGGCCGGCGGTGCGGGCCCAGAGATCGGCGAGCGAACGCTCCATGGCGTTCACGGCGAGCGCCGCCCCGGAGGAAGGATCCTCCAGCGGCAGACAGGACTTGAACCGGTCGGTCTGCTCCTTGGCACCGAGGAGGTCGCGGGTCCGTCCGAAGACCGCCGGGTAGTGGTCGTCGGCGTACGTGCCCCAGGTCAGCCACTCGGCGCTGAGCTCCAGCTCCTCCAGGGTGGCGTCCGGATCGAGCCCGGCCGAGCACAGGGCCAGGTCGAAGCCCTCCGCCATCGGCCGGTCCCAGATGTCGTCCAGGAGCCCGAACCGCTCGGCCCAGTCCAGGGAGAGCCGGCGCGCCTCGGCGTGATGAGGACTGATCGTGAGCGGGTACGGCAGGTAGAACTCCGGAAGCAGCGACGGTCCCACGTGCTGGTGCGGTACATGGGTGAGCGCCCGCAGCCGGGAGGCGGCCGGGCGTCCGAAGAGCGTGCGGATGTCGAGCGCGGAGGTGCCGATGACCCCGTCGAGACGCGAGGGCCCGGCGACCATGCCCTCGTTCATGTACCGGCTGGAGCGCATGTGCCACTCGTGGCCCCCGGACTGCCAGTCCTGGAGCCCCTTGGCGTACGCCGCCACGGCCGCGCACTCGGCCGGGCCGAGCCCCTTCTCCGCGGCGAGCAGCGGCACCTCGGTGAGCGCCGTGTTCTCGAACTGCTGGAGTCGCGAGGTCAGCAGGTCGTTGACGGCGTTCGCCGCCTCCTGCGTCGTACAGCCGAGGAACCGCTCGAGGACCAGCACCCCGTTGCTGTTCTCACCCTCGTCCTCCACCTCCCGCTGGTACGAGAAGAGGTCGTTGCGCAGGTGGACGGCGTCCGAGAAGGCGTCCCTGAGCACCCGCAGCGGCCGGGAGTACGCCACCTGGGCCGGGACCTCCGCGCCCGCCGCGTACTCGACGAGACCGGCGGACCAGGGGGCGCCCCCGACCTTGCGCCGCATCTCGATGTACTCGACGGGGTTGGCGACACGCCCCTCGTTGATGTTGTCGAGCTCCCAGAGCGACTCGTAGAGCAGGTGCTCCGTCGCCTCCGCGAACCGCACCCGCCACCCCTCGGACATCGAGGGAACGGTCCGGAGCCAGAGATCGGCGAGACCCGCCTCGACGGGATTGGTGGGCTCGGGCATGCCCGCCACCGGATCCGCCGGCATGAACAGCGGCAGCCGGTCCAGGTACGCCTTTCCGCCCGCCCGGTCCTGGGGACGCTTGAAGACCTCCAGGAAGTGGTCGTCGAAGAAGAAGACCCAGGTGTACCAGTCCGTGACGAGGTCGAGCGCCTCCTCGCCGCAGTCGGGGTGCGTGTACGAGCAGAGCAGCGCGTAGTCGTGGGAGTCGAGGTCGTGCTGCTCCCAGACCCCCGAGCCCTCCAGCATCCCCATCTCCCGCGCCCAGTCCCGGGTGTGCGTGCGGGCGGCCTCCACATGGGGGTTGAGCCGTGCCGGATACGGAACATAGAAATCCGGCATAACGAAGGGCTGAGGCATGTGCTGGGGGGCCTTCCGGTGAGCACGAGCTGTTGTCCGGCCCACCTTTACCCGTAGCCCGTACGGCGCACGCGATCTCCTGAATAGTCCTATGAACGCCGATAGGGTGGTGCCGGACCGTTCATCCGGCACCACCTCGCACCTTTCGGCCAGACCTCCCTCAGGCCCGGGAAACCTGCACGTCAGCGACCTTCACAAAGGCCACCCGATGGCCGAACTGGATCTGGTAGTACTCCTCCTGGCCCCGGACGACCCGGTGTCCGGTGCTGTCGAACACCGGCGCGAAGTAGTACTCGCCCGGGGTCCGGTCGCCCACCACGTACCGCTGCCCCGCGAGCAGCTGGTACGGCAGCGGCGACACCGCCTGCACCGGCACACCCGCCGGATACGCCGAGGCCTCCGGGTAGGCCCGCCCGTACACCGGCACCGACGCGAGCCCCTCGCGGGGCGTCAGGACGAGACCCCGGCTGTCGACCGCGGTCGGCTCCCGGCGGGGATTGTGGAACCAGGCCTTCTGCCCGAGGTACCAGATCGCCGTCCAGTCGCCCAGGCGCTCCGCCACCGCGTAGCTCTGCCCCGTCGAGGCACGCGCCCCGGTGTCGTTGACCCCGGTCGTCGAGTCCTGCCCACCCGGCCGCAGGCCGACGTCCTTCACCAGGGGCGCGTCGGCGCTCGGCCCGGTGTACAGACGCACCGCCCCGCTGCCGTGCGGCGCGCACGCCTCTCCCGCCGTCACACAGCCCGTGTACACCGGCCGGTGGTCGGTGTAGTCCGGCCGGATCGTCACCACTCCGGCGCCCGGACCGGCACTCGGCGTGATCGGACGCCCGAGCAGCAGGAAGTAGTGCGCCCAGTCCCAGTACGGCCCCGGGTCGGTGTGCATGCCCTTGATCGTGGACGTCACGGTGCCCGGCACGTTGTCGTGGCCCAGGATGTGCTGCCGGTCGAGCGGGATGTCGTACCGGGCGGCGAGATACCGCACGAGCCGCGCCGACGTCCGGTACATGGCCTCCGTGTACCAGGAGTCCGGCGCGGTCAGGAAGCCCTCGTGTTCGAGCCCCACCGACTTGGCGTTCACGAACCAGTTGCCCGCGTGCCAGCCGACGTCCTTGAGCGGCAGATGCTGGGCGATGTGCCCGTCCGAGGAGCGCAGCGAGTACTGCCAGGACACGTACGTCGGGTCCTGCACCAGCTTCAGGGTGACGTCCCAGGTGGCCTCGGTGTCATGGACGACGATGTAGTCGATCGACTGGGAGGAGGGCCGGTTCGCCTTGTCGTGGTTCCCGTAGTCGCCGTCGCCGAACTCCTCGTAGGGCGCGGGGATCCACTCGCAGGCGACCGAGCGCGGGCACTCCACGGGACCGGCGGCGGGCCGGCGCAGCCCGAGGGCCGCGACCTGCTCCGTGGCGGGCGCGACCGCCGGGGCGGCCGGCAGCGACACCACCTGCCCGCTGTCCGTCGTCCGCGACTCCCCGGTCCTGATCACGTCGAAGACGTCGTTCGCGTACGTCGCCGCCGTCGCCGAGTCGTCCGCACCGGAGTACCGCGCGACCGCCCCGTACCAGTCCGCCGGGTCCGCGCTCGCCGCCAGGCCGGACTCCCGCTGGGCGGCGGCGAGCAGCGCCGCCCCGCCCTCGATGTTCGCCGCCGTCCGGGTCCGCAGCTCCTCGGCCGGGATCCCGGACAGCGCGGACGCCCGCTCCAGGGTCCGCAGCCGCGCGGGCAGCGACTCGGCGGACGGGACCGGCGCCGCCACGCCGGAGCGCACGGCGCGCGAGGAGTCGCCGCGCGCGTCCTCGGCACCCTCCGAGTGGTGCGGGGCGGCCTCGGTCAGCGCCGTCACCGCGTCCGTCAGATGCATCGGCCCGTAGCCGCCGGTCACACTCGGCGCACCACCGTGGGCGTCCCAGCGCGACTGCAGGTACGAGACGGCGAGCAGCACACTCTCGGGCACGCCGTGGCGCGCGGCCGCCGTCGCGAACTGCCCCTGCAGGGTGCTCGTCTCGGGTACTTCGGCGCCGGCCCGCGGGGCGACGGACAACAGGGGGAACAGGAGCACGGCGGACGCGAGGACGCCCACCGTCCTGGCGGGAGGACGCACGGTCGTACGTCTGAGGGACGCGGAACGGAGCAAGGCAGCCTCCAGAGGCGGGGGGTGACACCGGGGCGTGCGGGGCCGAACCCGTACAGGGGTATCGGCTCCCGGACGATCCGTCAATCACGCCCACACGAGCGGAAGTTCCCACGTCAGAGCGGCAGCGGCAGCTATCTGGCGGAGTTTCGCGGAGACGGGTCCCGGGCCTGGGACGCGTCAGTGGAGTGGACCATTGGCCCGACTCCCGGGGCCGATGCGGAATCGGCCGGACAAGTGGGGGAATCGGCCCGGACAAGCTCCGGAACAGGGTCGGACAGGCTCCGGTGCCGGGTTCGACGAGCTCCGGCGTCGGGTCCGACGGGCACCGGAATCGAGCCGGAGGCGGACATGCCGATGCGCCGCGTCCCGGTGTGTCGGCACCGGGCGCACGGCGCACCCTTCCCCCGTATCGTCGGCCGGGCCCGCCCGTTCAGCGCGTCCCGACCGCCGCGCGCACGGCCCGCCGTGCCATGGCGCAGTCGTCGTGCAGCCGCCGCAGGAGCAGCCGCTGTTCCTCACCTGGCGCGAGCGCGCCCACGGGCACCGGTACGGAACCGGCCGGCGGGGCCTCCTTCATCGTGCGCTGCACCGCCGTCTCGTACGTGCGGATCTCCCGCGTCAGCACGATCATCAGGTTCACCAGGAAGGCGTCCCGGGAGGCCGCCCCCGCCTGCTGGGCGAGCTGACTGATCTGGCGGCGGGCGAGCGGAGCGTCGGCGAGCACCGCCCACAGGGTCGCCAGGTCGTAGCCGGGCAGGTACCAGCCCGCGTGCTCCCAGTCGACGAGGACCGGTCCGGCGGGGGAGAGGAGGATGTTGGAGAGCAGGGCGTCACCGTGGCAGAACTGCCCCATGCCCTGACGGCCACCCGCGTGCGACAGGCCGTGCAGCAGCTTCTGCAGGTCGTCCCGGTCCCGGTCGGTGAAGAGACCGAGCTCGTGGTAGCGGGCGATCCGGGTGCCGTAGTCCAGCGGGGCGTCGAAGGTCCCGGCCGGCGGCCGCCAGGCGTTGAGCCGGGCGATCGCGCCGAGCGCGGCCCGCACATCGGCCCGGGGCGGCGCCTCGACGGGGTGGCGCGAGAGCGCCGCCGCCCGTCCGGGCATCCGCTCGATCACCAGCGTGCAGTTCTCCGGGTCCGCCGCGATCAGCCGCGGCGCCCGCACCGGCGGACGGTGGCGGACGAAGGAGCGGTAGGAAGCTATCTCGTGCCGGAACCGCTCGACCCACGCGGGGGAGTGGTCCAGTAAACACTTCGCGACCGCCGTGGTCCGCCCGGTCGTCCCGACGATCAGTACGGAACGCCCGCTGCGCCGCAGCACCTGCACCGGGTTGAACTCCGGGCAGATGCGGTGGACGGAGGCGATCGCCATCTTCAGCTGCGCCCCCTGGGGGCCCGACAGATCGATTCTCCCGCTGATCGGCTGGGTGCCCGTGCCCGCCGCCCAGCGCCGCGGCCGGAGGGCCTGCGGGGCGGGAGCGAGGTAGGGTCCGGCGCCGGCCGGGACGATGCGGTGCTGCGGCCGGGGCGGGGCGGACACGGAGGACGATGCTGTGTACATGGAGGTGACAGATCCCTTCGTGTGCCGACGAGTTGCGTGCGTCGCCCCGCCCGCCCCCGGTCCGCACCCTGGGGAATGAGGGCCGGTCGGCGGGGCGGGGTGGCGCATTCCTACCTGACACCCGGGCGCGGGTGGCGGAACATCGGGCGCACCCTGGCGAACCCTGGCGAATAGTCGCCAGCCCTATGACAGCGGGCTACTGTCAACTCAGCCGAGAACCTGGGGGCTTAGACGTGACCGGACAAACCAACACCCGCCTGGCAGACCTGTTCGGCCTGGCCGGCTGGTCCAAGGGCGAACTCGCGAGACTCGTCAACCGGCAGGCGGCGGCCATGGGCCACCCCCAGCTGGCGACCGACACCTCGCGGGTCCGGCGCTGGATCGACCGGGGCGAAACGCCCCGCGATCCCGTCCCCCGGGTGCTGGCAGCACTGTTCACCGAGCGACTCGGCCGTGTCGTGACCATAGAGGACCTCGGGTTCGTACGACACGGGCGCAGCGGAAAGCGGCAGGACGTCAGGAAGACGGAGAACCCTGACGGGCTGCCCTGGGCACCCGATCGTACGGCGGCGGTCCTCACCGAATTCACGGGAATGGACCTCATGCTCAACCGACGCGGCCTGGTGGGCGCGGGCGCCGCGCTTGCCGCCGGCTCCGTACTCAGCAACGCCATGCACGACTGGCTGCAGACCGACCCCAACCGCCAGGCCGGCCCCCAGCGGGCCATCGATCCCCTCCACGCCGACCCCGCCGGGTTCGACCGCTACGAGGCCGCCCCCATCGGGTCGGAGGAGATCGAGGCTCTGGAGCACTCGGTGGAGGTGTTCCGCGCCTGGGACGCCTCCCGGGGTGGCGGTCTCCAGCGCAAGGCCGTGGTGGGCCAGCTCAACGAGGTGGGCGGCATGCTCGCCTACCGCCACGCCGACCACCTCCAGCGGCGCCTCTGGGGCGTCGCCGCCAACCTGGCCGTCCTGGCCGGCTGGATGTCGCACGACGTGGGCCTCGAACCCACGGCGCAGAAGTACTTCGTGATCGCCGCGCACGCGGCCCGCGAGGGCGGCGACCGGCCCCGGGCCGGCGAGGCGCTGTCCCGTGCCGCCCGGCAGATGGTGCATCTGGGCAGGCCCGACGACGCCCTCGACCTGATGAAGCTGGCCAAGGACGGTTCGGGGGAGCGCGTGCTGCCCCGGACCCGGGCCATGTTCCACACGATCGAGGCCTGGGCGCAGGCCTCGATGGGACGGGGGCAGGCCATGCGCCGCACCCTGGGCGAGGCCGAGGACCTGTTCGTGTCCGACCGGCGGGACGAGAAGAACCCGAGCTGGATGCAGAACTTCGACGAGGCCGACATGCACGGTATGCAGGCCCTCGCGTACCGCACCCTCGCCGACCACGACCCGGCCGCGGCGGTCCCCGCCCAGCGCCACGCCAAGCTGGCGCTGGAACTGAGGCGTGGCGGTCACGACCGCTCGAAGCTCTTCGACCACATCTCGCTCGCCTCGGCCTGCTTCATCGCCGACGACCCGGAGCAGGCCGACCGGTACGCCCGGCTCGCCCTGATGTCCATGGGGGAGACCTCGTCCCACCGCACCTGGGACCGGCTGCGGGAGATGTACCGGCTCACCGGGCAGTACGCCGGATACGCGCGGATCGAGCACCTGCGCGAGGAGATCGAGCTGGCCCTGCCGAGGTCACCGGTCAACCGGCCGAGGACGGGGCAGGCCTGAGGGGGCCGGATACGACACAGGGGTCGACAGTCCGTCGCCGACGAGCCAAGCCCGACACATGTGCGTACGGGAGACGGCGGTTCGTCAACAGGCCGAGCCGATACGGCAGTACGAAGGACATGGCGAGCCGCCGTCCGGCGGTGGTCGCGTCGGGACGCCGTCGACAGGCGCCCGGTGCCGGGTGGTTCAGTGACCGACCCGGACGACCATCACACAGGCGTCGTCCTCGCGCTGCTCCTCGCCGAACTCCTCGACCACCGCGCGCACACCGTCCTGGGCGTCCCGCGCCCCGGCGAGCCGGCGGCCGAGGGCGAGCAGCCGTCGCGTGCCCGTGTCGTCGTCCGGACCGCTGCCACGGGTCAGTCCGTCCGTGTGCAGCACCAGCAGGTCGCCGGGGAGGAGCCGTGTCTCGGCCTCGCCGTACACGGCCCCGGTCGTCGCCCCGAGGAGAACACCCTCGGGCCGACGGAGGACGTGCCCCGTCCCGTCGCGGAACAGCAGCGGGGCGGGGTGGCCGGCCTGCGCCCAGGTCAGCGTCTGGGCGACCGGGTCGTAACGGCAGCACATCGCACTGCCGAGCGCGGGCTGTACGGAGGTCTCCAGGAGCTGGTTCAGGTGACCCATCAGGGCCGCCGGACGGATCCCGGCCACCGCCATCCCGCGCAGCGCGCCGAGCAGCATGGCCATCGAGGAGGTCGCGGCGACCCCGTGGCCCGTCAGATCACCGACGGTGAGCAGCGCGTCCCCGTCGGGCAGGGCCAGCGCGTCGTACCAGTCGCCACCGATGAGACCGGTGCTGGCGGCCGGGAGGTAGTGGGCGGCCACATCGAGCGGGGCGGGTCCGTCGTGGGCGAAGCGGAGCGAACCGCGCCACGGCGGGAGCACCGCTTCCTGGAGTTCGACGGCGACCCGTCGCTCGGTCTGCTCGATGTGGCGGCTGCGCTCCAGGCTGTCCCGGCTCTCCCGGACCGCCCGCTCGCTGCGCCGCAGTTCGCTGACATCGCGCAGGACGGCCCACATCGAGGCGGTGCAGCCGTCGGCGTCGAGGACGGGCTCGCCCGTCATGTGCACCGTGCGCACGCGGCCGTCGGTGCGGACGATCCGGAACTCGCCGTCGATCGGCTTTCCGTCGATCAGGCAGTCCGTCACCATGCCCTGCAGGACGGGCTGGTCCTCGGCGAAGACCATCGTGGGCATCTCGTCCAGCGACAGGGGGCCGCTCTCGCGCGTGCGTCCGAAGATCTGGAACAGCTCTTCGGACCAACTCACCTCGTCGGTGAGCAGGTTCCACTCGGCGCTGCCGACGCGGGAGAGCAGCGAGCCGGTGCGCGCAGGGGTGATCTCGCCGTACGCGGTGCCGGGGTCCGTCGCGAGGGCCGTGTCGAAGGCGGCGCCGATTTCCGGCTCGGAGGCGACCTCCTCCGGTACGCCCGCCCGGAGCTGGCCCAAGTGGGCGCCCAGATCGTCGAGTTGGTGAACCGCCAGGTCACAGAGCGCGCGCTGCCAGCGCTGCTGGGGGTCGTCGTCGTTCACCACGGCTTCCTGGCGCACGGCGACGAGCTCGCCGCGCAGGCGGCGGGTCTGTGAGATCAGCGCGTCCACCGCGCCCGGCTCCGGCTGCTGGGCGGGGCGGTCCGCGAACAGTGGGGACGGCATGTCGTACTCCGATACAGGCGCGGCACGGCCAGGCCAGGTGTGAAAGTGAGGCCCGGACACGACTGTTGCACAGCGCGGGACAGCTCGTAAGGGCTTTGGCAACACTCGATCCGGTGGTGCTTCTGACATATGTCAAAGGCCCAGCGAATATCGGCCAGGGTCCGACGCGTTACGGTGCGGGGGTGGTGAACGACGACGGAATCGGCACGGCGGACACGCGCACGGCGATCACGGGCGGGGCGGGAACGAGAACGGGAACGGGCACGTCAGGAGCCTTTGGTGTGGCAGTGACGGGCGTGACACGTGAGGTGCGAACGGGAGTGGCGGGACCAGTCGCCGGGGCAGTCCCGGGCGTGACGGGCGGGGTGGGTGTGACAGCAGTGACGGGCGTGACGGCTCAGGGGCGTACGGGTGTTCCGGGTACCTCCGGCCCGGGCATCGCCGGCGGGACGGACGGGACGCGTAACGGCACGCTCGCCACCGGCCTGACGGGCGAGCGGCGTACGACGACCGCACCCGCACCCGCACCCGCGACCGCCACCGTCGGTACCGCCGTGCTGCTCGCCGCCGCGCCCGCCGGGCGCGGGCGCGCGATGGACGCCGCCTCCGTTCTCCCCGCCCTCGCCGCCGTGCCGCCCGGGGTCCTCACCGGCACCGCCACCGCCACGGTCGTCGAACTCGCCGATCCGCTCGACCCGCAGACCGTCCTCACCCGTCTGCGCGCCGCCGCCGCGAGTCCGGGTCCCCTGATCCTCTGCCTCGCGGGGCAGCTCCATCTCGACCGCCGGCAGCACCTGCCCCACCTCGCGCTCGCCCGCACCACCCCGGCGACCCTCCGCTACACGGCGCTGCCCTGGCACTGGCTCGCCGGCGAACTCGGCGTCAGGGCCCCCGGCACCACGACCGTCGTCGCGGACCTCGCGGCGGACCCCGCCGTATGGGAACGCCTCACCACCACGCCCGACCTGCTGCACCTGGGGCCCGGACCGCTGTTCTACGGGCGGGTCGCCCCGGCCCCGCGCCGGGGCGAGCCGATGGCCCCCGAGTACCTGAGGTCCTGGGCGGAACTCTGGCGCTCCGGCGCCCGGCTGCCGTACGCCACGCTCCACGCGGAGTCCGCCGCCCACGCCGCCTCGGCCGCGCCCGAGTCCCTGCTCCTGGCACCCGCCCCGGCTCCCGTGCCCGTCGTGGAGCAGGACCCGCACCCGGCGATCCTGGCCGCGGCCATGGCCGGCCGGCACGGGGAGGCGGCGGCGGTGGCCGCGGCCTGGGAGTCCGAGGCCCTGCGTCGCCACGGGCACCGGTCCATGGAGGCCGTCCACTGGACGGAGGTGCGGGCCGACCTCGCCCGCCTCGCCGGTGAACCCGCCCGCAGCTGCGAACTGTGGCTCACCGCCGCGGAGGCCCGGCTGGGACTGGGGCAGCGGACCGACGACCCCGATGTCGAGGGGGCCGTGGACCGGGCGCACCACCAGTGGGGCCGGATCACCGACCCGGCGAGGGCCCGGGCCCTCGGCCCCCTGCTCGTCGCCCTGCGGCGCCGTGTCCCGGGCCGCCGGCCCGGAGCCCTGGCGGCGTTGACCAGACGCCTGGCCGAGGAACCTCGGTCGGGCTGACACGACCCGTGCCCGAGGAACCGCGGCCACGTCGAGCGGCTACAAGGACATCGCCACGGCGAGGGAGACCCACGCGCCCACGGCAGCGGAGTGGCCGTCGATCAAGGCCGCCCTGACGGCTCGCGCCGCGGGGTGACGCGGGCGGGGTCGAGCCGACGGGGGCGCGGAGCGGTCGGCTTCGCGCCAGCGCCTCGGCGTGTGTCCCCACCGCGCTCAGCCAGGCCTTTCTGATCACACCGCCGAAGGGGCGGGCCGGCAGACACCAGTACGGCCGGAAGACGCGGCGGGTCCTGTCATTTCCGCCTCCGGCCGGGTTACGCCTCCGCCCGGGATGGCGGCTGCGTCAGGGGTTACGGCTCCGCCCGGGGGCGGGCGGAGCCTCGACGGCGATGTCGTCCTAGTGGTCCGGGCCGCTCCCGCCCGAGGTGGGGAGGACGACGCGGATGCCGAACTCATAGGTGCCGGTCGCCTGTGCGATCCCCATGAAGAGCAGCGCGAAGTTCTCCTGTCCCCGTGCCGTGGCGATGCCGCCCAGGTCGAGCAGCGCGTCGTCGGGCCAGCCGAGATCGGCGACCAGCCCGCGTACGACCTTCTTCGCCTCCGCGTCCTCGCCGGAGAGGAACACCGTGCCGGGGCCCTCCAGGGAGTCCGGCGCGATCATCACCTTCCGGTCGATCGTGCAGAGCGTCTTCACCACCCGCGTCCGCGGGAACGCCTGCTGGATCTCCTCGCCGAGGCTGACGACCGGATGCGAGAGCGTCCCGTCGGCGAGGAAGCCGACCCCGACGTCGAGCAGGATCCTCCCGCCGAGGACCTGTGCGCCGATCGTGTGCAGCAGGGGTACGGAGGCCGCGCCCGGGGTGGCGTTCACCAGCACCTCCGCGTGCTCGGCGGCGGCTGCGGAGCCGACGACCCGTACACCCTCCGCGGTGAGTTCCCGCAGCTCCGTGAGGAGCTCCAGGTCGTCCGGCCGCCGTGACCCGAGGACCACGTCATGGCCGGCCCGCGCCCACGCCGTCGCGAGTGCCTGTCCTACGTTTCCTGTTCCGAGAATTCCGATGCGCATGAGGGCCATCCTGCTGCCGTCGGCCCCACCGGCACCTCGGCCGGGGGACCGTAACCGGGTCCGTCCCTCGTCCTAGGTCACCTCGTCCTGAGATGATCGGCGTATGCCCACCTCGCCGACCCCGACCCCGACCCCGGCCCTCGCTTCGGCGTCGAGCGCCCTCCTCACCACGGAGCGGCTCCTGCTGCGCCCCGTGGCGGCCGCCGACGTGCCGTCCGTCACCCGCCTGTGGACGGACCCCGAGGTCCGCCGCCACCTGGGCGGGCCGGTCACCGAGCAGGTCGTACGGATCCGGCAGCGGCGCGTCGTCGGAGCGCCCGGTGTCCACGCGGTGGTGCGGGCGGCCGACGAGGTGCTGCTCGGGCTCGTGACGGTGGAGCCGGGGGCCCGGGACGGGGAGACGGAGGTCTCGTACCAGTTCCTGCCCGAGCACTGGGGGCAGGGCTACGCGCGCGAGGCCGTCGCCGCGGTCCTCGACGCCACGCTCCGTGACACCCCGAGCGTGGTCGCGCTGACGCAGGAGGCGAACCGGCCCTCCCGACGGCTCCTCGAAGCCGTCGGCATGACCCATGTGTCGTCCTTCGTCGAGTACGAGGCCCACCAGGTGCTCTACCGGCGTCGGCGCTGATCTCCTCGGCGGCCCCCGTCGCTCACCGGGCCTTCTCGCCGGCCGCCAGCTTCGCCACCATCCGTTCAAGACGCTGCGCCCGGCCCTTCGGCGTGCGGGCCTGCCACAGCAGCATGATCACCAGATACTGATCGGTCTTCCCGAGCCCCTCGTAGAAGGCCCGGGCCTTCTCGTCGGCCGCCAGCGCCGCCGCGAGATCGTCCGGTACGGTCGCCTCCGCCTGCGACGGGTACGCCGCCGCCCACCGGCCGTCCGCCTGCGCGGCCCGCACCTCGGCGAACCCGGGCTCCCGCATCCGGCCCGCCTCCGTGAGCACGGCGACCTTGCGGACGTTCACCTGCGACCAGAGACTGCGCGCCCGTCGGGGCGTGTACTTCTGGAAGTAGTACGTCCCGTCCCCGCCCTTGCGCTGTCCGTCGATCCAGCCGAAGCAGAGCATGCAGTCGAGGATCTCCGGATTCGCCAGCGACGTGCCCCCCTTGTCCTTCTTGGCGATCCGCAGCCAGACGCCCGGGGTGTCGGCGTGGTGGCTCTCCAGCCATGACTCCAGCTCGGCGGTCTCCGTGACCGTCATCAGCTCGAGTCCGTCGTACCGCTCCATCGGACCGGTCCCCCTGTCGTCGTCGGTCGTCGCCGCGGGCCTTGTCCGGAGCGCTCGTGACCAAGATATTGACACCGGACGCGGGGTTCACGGCGCCCTCGCCGACGGCGCGGACAGGTTCTCCCGGGTCCCCGCCCTCGTACGGCACGGGGCCACGTACGATCTGCAATCGTCCACCGGGGCGCCCGAGTCGGGGGCCGGGCCGGCCATCAGGACACCTATGCCGAGGAGCACCGACCCATGTCCTTCCTGGTGATCGGCGAGTGCGTCGCCGACATCGTCCGCGCCCCGGCAGGCTCCGGCGCCGCCGACCGCGTCCACCCGGGCGGCAGCCCCGCCAACGTCGCCTACGGCCTCGGCCGGCTCGGCCGCGACGTCATCCTGCTCACCCAGCTCGGGGATGATCCCTACGGGCGGCTCATCGAGGCCCGACTCAAGGGCGCGGGCGTCCGCGTGGAGGTCGGCGACGTGCCCGTAAGGACGCCGTCGGCGGTCGTCGGACTCGACACGAGCGGCCAGGCCTCGTACACCTTCGACATCGCCTGGACGCTGACGGGCGGAGCGCCCGCCGACCTGGTGCCCGACCATGTGCACATCGGCTCGATCGCCGCCGTCACCGCGCCCGGTGCGGCCACCGTCCTCGCCGAGACCGAGCGGCTCCGCGACCGGGCCACCGTCAGCTACGACCCCAACGTCCGGCCCGCGCTGATGGGGGAGCACGGCGAGGCCGTCGTCCGCGTCGAGCGCTGCATCGCCCTCAGCGACCTGGTGAAGGCGAGCGACGAGGACCTGGCCTGGCTCTACCCCGGAGAGGAGCCGAGCACGGTCGCCGCCCGCTGGCTCGCCCTCGGCCCGGCCGTCGTCCTCGTCACCCGGGGCGCCGCCGGCGCGCTCGCCTTCACCCGGCACGGCACGGTCGCCGCCGAGGCGCCCCGCGTCGCCGTCGTCGACACCGTCGGAGCGGGCGACTCCTTCATGTCGGCCGTCCTCGACACGCTCGGCGGGCGAGGGCGGGACGCCCTGGGCACGCTCGGCGCCGAGTATCTCGCGGACCTGTTGCGGAAGGCCGTCGCGGCGGCGGCCGTCACGGTCTCGCGGGCCGGCGCCCAACCGCCCGACCGGTCGGAACTGGACGCGGCCCGCGAGAGGTTCACCGTCAGACCCGGGCGTGCGTGGTGATGTCCGTGGCGAACTGCTCCACCATCTCCGGGGTGACGGTCGGCCGGCACTGACCGATGGCCTCCAGATAGTCCGTGGTGCTCGCCCCGGGCACCGGACCGTCGCCGTCCCGGCCGCC
This sequence comes from Streptomyces sp. NPDC017246, assembly GCF_044331325.1. Taxonomy (NCBI): domain Bacteria; kingdom Bacillati; phylum Actinomycetota; class Actinomycetes; order Kitasatosporales; family Streptomycetaceae; genus Streptomyces; species Streptomyces sp. NPDC017246. The sequence continues at coordinate 207,209 of NZ_JBIRMW010000003.1, forward strand.
GACCGCGAGCAGATCTCGCTCGAAGGAGGCCTGGGCGGCGATCCGGGCCGCGTGCTCGATGTCCGCGGGCGTGAACAGGTCGCTCGCCAGCACCAGTTCGTCGATGTCGACATCTGCCCGGCCGTCCGTGTACCGGGCCCAGATCGCCGCCCGCGCCGCCTTGTCCGGTGTGCCGATCGGGATGAGGTAGTCGAAGCGACCGGGGCGCAGGAACGCCGGGTCGAGGGAGCGGATCGAGTTGGTGGCACAGACGAGCAGCCGCTCGTCCCGCTCCCGGAATCCCGGTATCAGCTTGAGGAGTTCGTTCGTCACCCCGTGCATGCCGCCGGGCTGCGCCGGCTCCGAGCGCACCGGCGCGATCTCCTCGACCTCGTCGATGAAGACGAGGACCCGTTCCAGCTCGGCGATCCGCGCGAACGCGGAGCGCAGGGCGGCGGCCAGATTCCCCTCGTCGGCGAGCCGGGACGGCAGGATCTCCACGAACGGCCAGCCGAGCCGTGAGGCGATCCCGCGCGCGAACGTGGTCTTCCCGGTGCCGGGCGGGCCGAACAGACAGACCGCACGCGGCGGTCGCACCCCGTGCCGCCCGGCCCGCTCAGGCTCCGCGAGCGGCAGCACGACCCGGCGCTCGATCAGATCCTTCTCCCGCTCCATCCCGGCGACCTTGGCCCACAGGTCGCCGGCGAGGAGACGGCCGCCCAGGTCGTCGAGGAGCCCGGCGGCCGGCCCGTGCAGCGGCTCCACCTTCTCGAAGTACGCGACGGCGGGCCGGCGCGTGTACCCGGCGTTGAGCAGGCCCTCCCCGAGGAGCTCCTCCTCCGGCAGGACGTACGCGATCCGCCCGACGCGGGCCGCCACGAGCCGGCGCTCCAACTCCACGAGCAGGGCGCTGGCGAGACCGCGGCCGCGCCAGGCGGAGGAGATCGCTATCCGCATGACCCAGGCCCGCTCGCCGGAGACACAGGCGAGAGCGGCGCCGATGGGCACGCCCTGGTGGACGGCTACCACGGCCGGCTGGCGGGTGGTGAGGGCGCCGATGCACTCCGGCAGCGAGAACACGGACTCCTGTCCGAGCTCCGCGGTCGTGTCGATCAGATGGACGACGGCGGCGAGATCGCTCTCGCGGTAGTCGTGGATGTGCCAGTTCACCGGTGGTACCGCCCCTCGTTGGTGCCGATGCGGCGAGGCTAGGCGGGGCCCGGGACGCCGGTCGTGCGCCATCCTGCACAAGGTGGCACGGGCGAACGTGCCGTACCGGCTCTATGCGGCTCCTCCATACGGCTCCGCACGCGCCGGCTTCATGGAGGGGGGCCCGGACGCGGAAAACCCCCGGAAGGAGTTCCTTCCGGGGGTGATGCGCGTGAGCGACGCCCTCAGTGGGGCGGGACCGTCAGTAGGCGGGCGCCAGCTTCGGGTTCGGGCCGTGCGCGTTCTGGTGCTGCTCGCCCTCGGTCGCCGCGAAGACGATGAGGATGATGAAGCCGACGAGCGGGATCAGACCGATGAGGATCCACCAGCCCGAGCGGCCGGTGTCGTGGAGACGACGGACGGTCACACCGAGGGACGGCAGGAAGACGGCCAGCGAGTAGATCGTGCTCAGCAGCGAGAAGTCGAGCGCCAGGCCGATGATGGCGAGAACGATCGCGATGATGATGTTGAAAAGCTCGAACATCCAGAATTCCTGGCGGCGCGCTCGGCCGTTGAAGACCGCGTACTTCTTGATGACGTCGATGTACCAGTTCACTTCGTCCCCCCAAGGACTGGGTATGCGAGCAGGAGAGCCTGTCCCTGTGGAGCAAGCTTTACGCAGAACTTAGGTGGCTGAAACCACATGGGTCAATTCGTTACCGTGCAGTGTCCGTTCCGGGTCGGGAAACGGTGAACGGCGGCACCTCCGGGGGTGGAGGGGCCGCCGTTCCGGGAAAGGATCAAGAAACGTCACGTCCTTCTCTTGGTCATGAGCAGTCCGCCGGCCGTGAGCGAGAACAGGCAGACGCACGCGCCGGTGATCACGTTGCTGAGGATGGTGCCGGTGTCAGGGCTCTGCCCGACCAACCAGGGGGCGATGATCAGCCACGCGCCCATCAACAGGACGACGAAGTTGAGGTCCTGCGACCGCTCGGGGACCATCGACATGCACAGGCCGAGGACCGCGAGGGCGATGCCGACGACCAGGTTGGTGAGGGCGAGCGCGGGCTGGGCAGCGGAGAAGTGGACCGTCCAGGCGGAGATCGCGGCGTAGATTCCGGCGAGGATCACGAGCTCCTCGACAGCCGCGACACCTCGGGTCTGGAGCATACGGGCATATCGGTCCCGCATTTCCGGCGCATCGGGGTGCCCCGCGATATCACCGGGACGGTGAGAGACGTCGGCCATACGACTCGCCTCCTTCTGGCGTCATGCACGTCTGACCGCACTTGTGACGAATGATGCCACTGCTTCATTGTGCGCTTATCTGGTCTTTATGTGTAGGTCTGACCGATAAGGGATGCGCACAGAATTTGAGCTGCAGGTATGCGGGGAACCACCAAAGGGCAATCCCTGTGCAGCAAGAACTTTCCCGGCGAAAGACGGACCGGCCTTCACATCGCCGCGCACGGTGGCCCGCCGCATCCCGGCGTAGCCTGGAAGTGGACTCGGGGCCGATTTCTCCACGCCGGGAGCGGATGATGGCCGGCATCGTGAAGAAGAGCTTCGACGCGGCGGACGAGACCCGCCCCTTCGAGGACGGCAAGGGCAGGCTCGACCTGGTGAGCGGCAGCCGCGGTGCGGTCGGCCGGGCCGTCTTCGAGCCGGGGTGGAAGTGGTCCAAGCACGTCAAACCGATCGCCGGCACCGACAGCTGCCAGGCGTCGCACGTGGGCTACATCGCCAGCGGCAGGATGAAGGTCGTCATGGACGACGGCGAGTCGACGGAGTACGGCGCCGGGGACTACATGGAGGTCCAGCCGGGCCACGACGCCTGGGTCCTCGGTGACGAGGCCTGCGTCGCCCTGGACTGGACCGGCTTCAGCGACTACGCGAAGCCGTCCGGCTCCTGACGCGCGGAACCCTTCCGCACCCGTCCGTCCCGCCCCCAGCGGCGCCACCCGGCCCTTTCGCCCGGTCAGCGGTGTCCGAACCGCACCCCCTCCCACGGGACCCGGTCGTCCGGGAAGGACTCGGGGCGCCGCTGGTCGAGCGTCCGGGCGGGCGCGGCCTCGATCACCGGAGTGGCCCCCTCGACCCGCAGCAGCCAGGTGGACAGCTCGTCCCGCAGCCCGGCGGCCACCTCGCGGTGGGAGGTGAGCCCCGCCAGGTTCTCCAGCTCGTACGGATCGGCCGCCAGGTCGTACAACTCCGTCTCCCGATAGAGATCCGCGGCCGCCTCCCGCCACGGGTCCGCTCCGGGCGCCGCCACCACGTACTTCCACCGCTCCGTCCGGACCGCCCGGCCCACCTGGTCCTCGCTGATCTGGACGAGGACCGACGACGGCCTGCCCGGGTCGCTCCCGCCGCCCACCAGCGGCAGCAGCGAGCGGCCCTGCACCCCCTCCGGTACGTGGAGCCCCACCGCCTCGACGAGGGTCGGCATCAGGTCGACGATGGACACCGGCCGACGGACGAGGCCCCCGCCGCTGAAGCCCGGACCCGTCAACGCCCACGGCACCCGCACCGAGGCCTCGTGCGCCGAGCGCTTGTACTCGGAGTTCCGGGTGCGGAAGTGGGAGCCGTGATCCGCGGTCCAGGCGACCACGGTGTCGTCCTCGATGCCCAGGCCGCGCAACGCGTCGCGCAGCCGTCCCACCCCCTCGTCCACGCGCTTGATCTGCCCCAGATAGCCACCGAGGTGGCGGTGCGCACCGCCCTGCGGCGCGGACGGGCTGAGCGCGGCGAGGTCCGGCGGCAGCCACCGGCCCTCGTACCGCTCCCGGTACCCGGCGGGGGCCGGGTAGTCGTCCGTCGCGTTCTGGTGGTGCGGTTCGAGCAGGGAGAGGAAGAGCAGGAACGGCTCCTCGTGGTGGTCGGCGACGAACCGGATCGCCGCGTCGACGAGGGCGTCCGAGCGATAGCCCGGCAACCGGACCGGCTCCCCCTCCTCGTCGAACACCACCGTGCGGTGGGCGTCCGAGGTGAACTCCAGCCGGTCCGAGGCCAGCCAGTGGCCGTAGCCGCCGCGCCGCTCGGGAGGTACCGGGCCGTCGGGCCCGTCCTCGCCCGCCAGGTGCCATTTGCCGATGTACCCGGTGACCCAGCCCGCCGCCCCGAGGACGGAAGCGAGGGTGGGTGTGTCCGCCGGCAGCGGGAGGCCGTTGCGGAAGACCCCGGTGGAGGTCGGCCAGCGGCCGGTCTGCAGCGCCGAACGGGCCGGTGCGCAGACCGGGTTGGGGGTGATCGCCTGCTCGACGAGGGTGCCTTCGCGGGCCAGCCGGTCGAACTCGGGCGTCACCCCCACCGGATTGCCGTGGGCGCCCGTGGTGTCCCACCGTTGCTGGTCGGTGAGGACCACGATCACCCGGGGCGGGATGGCGGTCATACGACGGCGGGCTCCTCCGTGGAGCCGCCCGAGGCGATGCCGAACGCCGGGTCCGGGACGGACTCGGGCGCGAGCAGGGCCGAGGAGCGGCCGTCCACGCCGATCGGCACGTCGCCGTCGATGGTCACCCGGCGCAGCTTGCGCACATGGTCGTCGGAGTCGTACACAACCGCAGCCACTACCGCGACGACCACAAGCTCGTCACCCTCCACCGGCCGGGCGCCCCCTACGACGACTCGGAATGGGCGCTGTACGACATCCGTACCGACCCCACCGAGATCCACGACCTCGCCGCCGGGCACCCCGAACTCGTCAAGGAGCTCTCCGCCGCCTGGGAGGACGCCGCCTGGCGCAACGGCGTCCTCCCCCTGCCCGACCACAGCGGAGCCCTCGCCCGCCGCAACCCCGCCGACGAGCGCCTCGCCCGCCCCGTCACCCTGCTTCCCGGCACCCCGGAACTGGAGCGGTACCGCTCCTCCCGGCTCGTCGCCCTGCGCTCCTTCGAGATCGCCGTGGCCGTCGACGAGGCCGGAGACGGCGTCCTCGTCTCCCACGGCGACCAGGGCGGCGGCTACAGCCTCTACGTCGAGAACGGCCGGCTGGTCCTCGCGTACAACGAGTACGGCAACCTCCACGAGACCGACGCGGGCCCCCTCGGCCCCGGACCGCACGAGATCCTCCTCGCCGCGACCGCCGAGGAGGGGCTGCGCTGGCGGCTCACCGTCACCGTGGACGGCGTGCACCGCGCCGCCCCGGACAGCGTGCACCAGCTCATCGGCATGGCGCCCTTCCAGGGCATCAGCGTCGGCGTCGACCGCAAGTCACCCGTCTCCTGGCCCCTCTTCGAACGCCACCGCTCCTTCCGCTTCACCGGCCGCCTGCGCTCCGTCACCTACCGGCCCGGAGCCCTCGGACCCGACGCGCCCGAGACCGTCGCCGCCGCGCTGGAGGAGGCCGCGGCGGCCTTCGAGTAGAGCGCGCGCAGGCCGGGCGGTCCGGGCGGGGCTGGCGGGGCGGGCGGCCGGGTCGGCGGGCGGGCGGCCCCGGCGGCCCCGGCGAAAATCCCGGGCCGCCCGCCCGCCTCGGCGGCACAATGCCCGTATGACGATCCAAGATCACCGCACGGTCGTGCCGCACACCGCCGACGAACGCGGCACGCTCACGGCCATGCTCGACTTCCAGCGCGACACCCTCGCCCTGAAGTGCGCGGGACTCACCCCCGACCAGCTGAAGGCGCGGGCGGTCGCCCCCTCGGGCCTCTCCCTCCTCGGTCTCGTCCGCCATGCCGCCGAGGTCGAGCGCGGCTGGTTCCGCAACGTGCTCAACGGCGAGGACAGCCGCAGCCCCTGGACGCCGCCCGGCTCCACCGACTGGGCCGACTTCGACGTGGACGGGGCCGACGTGGACGAGGCCTTCACCGTCTGGCGCGAGGAGTGCGCCCGAGCCCGCGAGATCGTGACCGCGGCCGCCTCCCTCGACGTCACCGCGACCCACGACGGGGAGACGTACTCCGTGCGCTACGTCCTCGCCCACCTGATCGAGGAGTACGCCCGCCACAACGGCCACGCCGACCTGCTGCGCGAACGCCTCGACGGCACGACGGGGGAGTGACCCGCATGCCCGTGTCCGGTACTCCCGACGCGCCCGACGCGCCCGACGACCCGGAGATCGCCGAGGCCGTCGCCGGTGAGCTTCTGCTGATGGACCCGGCCGTACGTGTCTCCCGGGCCCGCGCCGCCGAGCTGCTCGACCCGGAGTTCGTCGAGGTCGGGGCCTCCGGGCGGCGCTGGACGTACGAGGAGATGCTCGCCGCGCTCCCGGAGATGGCCGGAAGCGGCGAGGACGGACCGCGGTACACGCCGACGGCCTTCGCCGGGACGCTCCTCGCGCCCGGCCTCGTCCACCTCACGTACGAGACGCTCCGCGACGGGCACCGGACCCGGCGCAGCTCGCTCTGGCGCCGCGACCCCGCCGCGCCGGCCGGTTCGGGCCTGCGGATGTACTACCACCAGGGGACTCCCGTCCCCGGGAGCGACGTTCAGCCGTAGGCGTCCGTGACGCAGTCGACCGCGCAGCGCCCGTGCTCGTACCGGCGGCGCAGCGCCGCGGCGGCGTGCCGCCGCTCCACCCCGGCGTATCCGTAGCGGTCCTGCGTCGCCCGCACCACGGCCTCGACGGTGACGATCGCCGGTTCGCCCTCGCCGGCGGACCGGCGGGCCGCCGCGATCACCTGGTCGGCCGCCCGCTGGAGATCGCGGGCGTACTCCCGCTGGGCCACGGACCGCGCACGCGAGGCCGCGAACGGCCGGACCGCCCGCCCCTTCCAGACCACACCGGCGGTCACGAGTCCCACGCCGAGCAGGACGACGAGCACCCCCACCACGGCACCGGGGTCCCACCTCATCACCGGCCGCCTTCCCCCTGGACCTGCCCGTCCGTACGGGCGCTCCGAATTTTATGGCTCGGGGCGGGGTGCGCGGTGCCGTGCCCCGGGAGGGTGTCCGGATGTCGGCCTTCCGGCGAACGGAACCGCGCGCGGGCGATCGCCTGCCCGTCGGCGGGCCGGCGACACGGGCCTCGCCGTCCGCTCCGAGGCCCCGGGCCCCGGCTCGCTTTGGTGTCGGCGGTCGGCGCGTGGTTGGGTGTCCGGTCGGCGAGAGGAGTGCGGATATGGCGGGCAGGGTGTCCCTCGGGCGGGATTTCGGATGGCTGTGGGCGGCGTACGCGGCCGGCACCCTGGGCACCTGGATCGCCTTCAACGCCTTTCCGCTGCTCGCGATCACCGTGCTGCACGAGGGCACCGCCGAAGTGGCCGCGCTGGCCGCCGTCGGTGCCGCCGTGGGTGCGGCGGTCGCGCTGCCGCTCGGCCCCTGGGTGGAGTTCCGCCGCAAGCGGCCCGTGATGATCGCCATGGACCTCGTCCGCTGCGCGGCGCTGCTGAGCGTCGCCGCCGCGTACGCGCTGGACCGGCTCTCCTTCCCCCAGCTCCTGGTCGTCTCCGTCGTGGTCGCCGCGTCCGACATCACCTTCGGCGCGGCGTCCGGCGCGTTCCTGAAGGGGCTCGTGGGGCCGGAGGACCGGCTCGTCGCGCAGGCCCGGTTCGAATCCACCACCTGGACCGCCACCGTGCTCGGACCGCCGCTCGGCGGTGGTCTGGTCGCCTTGCTCGGCCCGGTGGCGGTGGTGGTCGTCGACGCCCTCAGCTATCTGCTCTCGGCCGCGGGCATCCGCGCGATCAGGAGGCGCGAGCCCCGTCCGGCCCGCCGGGAGGCGTTGCGGCCGAGGGCCGGTGACCTCCTCGAAGGCTGGCGGCACATCCTCGGCCACCCCGTGCTGCGCCCGCTCTTCTTCAACGCCGTGCTGGTCAACGGCCTGATCATGGCGACCGCACCCCTCCTCGCCGTCCTGATGCTGGGGCCGCTCGGCTTCGCCCCCTGGCAGTACGGGCTCGCGTTCGCGGTGCCGTGCGTCGGGGGGCTCATCGGCTCCCGGCTCGCCCCTCCGCTCGTCGCGCGGTTCGGCCGGCACCGGGTCCTGCTGACCTCGGGAGTGCTGCGCGTGTGCTGGCCCGTCGGGCTGGCCCTCGTCCACCCCGGTGCGACGGGGCTGCTGCTCGTGATGGCCGTCGAGCTCGCGCTGATCACCTGCTCGGGCGTGTTCAACCCGGTGCTCGCCGCCCATCGCCTCGACCTGACGGCGAACGACCGGGTCGCCCGTACCCTCATCGCCTGGTCCGTCACGGCGAAGGCCGGCATCGCGGGGCTGACGGCGCTCTGGGGGCTGCTCGCCGTGGTCGTCGGGCCCCGGGCGGCGATCGCCCTGGCGGGCGTCCTGATGCTGGCGACGCCGGTGCTCCTCCCGCGGAAGGAGGTGTCTGTGGCGGTGCGTGGCTGACACAGGATTGACACGTGTAAGTTGCCGGTGACAGGCTCCTTTCCCGGCCTCGTGCGCCCCCGTGCAGAACGCGTGCGCCCCGTGCAGAAGGAGCAGCACCCATGAGCACCACCGTCACCACCGCCCGAGGGCCCGTCCGCGGCGAGCGCCGCGCCGACGGCAGCCTCCGCTTCCTGGGCATCCCGTACGCGCAGCCGCCCGTCGGCGACCTGCGCTTCGCCGCGCCCGTACCCCCGGAGCCCTGGTCGGCGCCGCTGGACGCCACCGCGTACGGGCCGACGGCCCAGCGCCGCCCCTTCGCCGAGATCACCACCATCCCCGAGCCCTCCGTCCCCGGCGCCGGAGTCCTCAACCTCAACGTCTTCACTCCCGGCGCCGACCCGGCCGCCGCGCTGCCCGTCCTCGTCTGGATCCACGGCGGCGGCTACGTCGCCGGCTCGGCGGCCAGCCCCTGGTACGACGGGGCCGCCTTCAACCGGGACGGCGTCGTCCTCGTCTCGGTGGGCTACCGCCTCGGCATCGAGGGCTTCCTGCACCTGGAGGACGCCCCCGACAACCGGGGCGTACGGGACTGGATCGCCGCCCTGGAGTGGGTCCGCGACAACATCTCCGCGTTCGGCGGCGACCCCGCCAAGGTCACCGTCGCCGGACAGTCGGCGGGCGGCGGCGCCGTCCAGACGCTCCTCGCCGTCCCCACCGCCAGGGGCCTGTTCCGGGGGGCCCTCTCCGTCTCGGGCGCGGTCCCGCGGCCCGACGGCCCCGAGGTCGCCCGCGCCGCCTCCCGTCTCCTCACCTCCCGCACCGGTGTCCCGGCCACCGCCGCCGCCCTCCGCGATCTGGGCGACGACGAGATCCTCGCCCTCCAGGACCGCCTGGCCGAGCCCGGCCCCGACCGTGAGGGCCTGCCGCCGATGCTGGCCCTCGCCCCCTTCGCCGACGGCGAGCTGATCCCCGTCCCCGCCCTCGACGCCCTCACGACGGGCGAGGCGGGTGCGGACGTCCCGCTGATGCTCGGCTTCACCGAGCACGAGTTCACGATGTTCCCCGCGCCGGGCCCCGAGGGCCCGCCGCTGCCCGTGCTGCTCGGCGGCCTCGGCCTCGACCCCACGCGGGCCGAGGCTCTCGTCGAGGCGTACGCGGAGGACGGCCCGGAGCGGATCTTCGGCCAGGCGCTGACCGACGCGACCTTCCGTGCCCCGAACCTCGCCGTCGCCGACGCCCGTGCCGCACGGGAACGGCCCACCTGGCTGTACGAGTTCGCCTGGCGCTCACCGGTCACCGGGCTCGCGTTCCACTGCCTGGACCTGCCGTTCGCCTTCGACCTCCTGGACGCCGAGGGAGTCACGGCCGTCACCGGCGCCGCGCCGCCGCGGGCGCTCGCCGACGCCCTGCACCGGGCCTGGGTCGCCTTCGTCACCGACCAGGACCCGGGCGCCGACTGGCCGCGCTACACGGCGGAGGAGCGCGCCACGATGATCTGGGACGCGGAGCCCCGGATCGCCGCGGACCCGGTGCGTCGGGTCCGTGCGCTCTGGCTCGACTGAGGAGGACGGCCGCGCCGGGGACCGTGTCACACGTTCTTCATGCGCTGTGCATGGTCCGCGGCGGAGGGTACGCCGATGATCGGCAGCAGGCCAGGGGCGCGACGACAGGCCCTCGTCCGCCCCTGGCACGCCGTCGCCCGTGGCGGTCCGTCGTGGTCCGCGGCAGTCGTCGGCGGCCGTCGGCCGTCCGGGATCCGGCCGTGTCCGCCGTCCCGTCCAAGGAGCCCCGACGTCCAGCCGCCGCCGTTTCCTCGCCGGGTCCGCCGCCACCCTCGGCCTGGGCGCCCTGCCCGCGACCGCAGCCGGCGGCGCCCCCGCGGCCTCGGCCGCGGAAGGGGCCCCGGAAGACCCGACCCGTCCGCCCAACCTGGTCGTCGTGCTCGCCGACGACCTCGGGTGGGGCGAACTCGGCGCGTACGGCCAGAAACTCATCACCACCCCGCGCGTCGACGGACTCGCCGCCGAAGGGCTGCGGTTCACCGACGCGTACGCGACGGCGGCCGTCTGCGCCCCCTCCCGCTGCTCGCTCCTCACCGGTCTGCACACCGGACACGCGACCGTGCGGGCCAACCCCTCCGGCGCGCAGGGCTCCCTCGGCGCGGCCGACACCACCTTCGCCCAGGTCCTCGGGGCCCGTGGCTACCGCACCGGAGTGATCGGCAAGTGGGGCTTCGGGCCGGAGAGCGCCGACCAGGACAGCCACCCCAACGCCCGTGGGTTCGAGGAGTTCTTCGGCTACATCGACCACGTCCACGCCCACCAGTACTACCCCGCCTACCTCTGGCACAACGGTGCCAAGGAGCCCGTCGCCGCCAACGCGGGCGGCGCCAAGGGCGCCTACGCGCCGGACCTGCTGAGACAGCGGGCGCTCGACTTCATCGACCGTCACGCGGCCGAACCCTTCCTGCTGCTGCTGACCCCCACCGTCCCCCACGCCCCCAGCGACATCCCCGACACCGGCGCGTACGCCTCCCGGAACTGGAGCGCGGCCAACAAGGGGCACGCGGCGCAGGTGAGCCTCTTCGACGCCCTCGTCGGCGACATCGTCGACCGGCTGCGCGCCCTCGGTCTCCAGGACGACACGATCCTGCTCGTCACCAGCGACAACGGCCCACACGAGGAGGGCGGGGCCAATCCCGACCTGTTCGACGCCAACGGCCCGCTCCGCGGCTACAAACGCAACCTCTACGAGGGCGGCGTCCGCGTCCCCCTCATCGCCTGGGGCCCCGGCAGGGTCCGGCCCGGCACGAGCGACCGCCCGACCCCGCTCACCGACCTCCTCCCCACCCTCGCCGACCTCGGCGGCGCCCCCGCGCCCTCGGACGTGGACGGGCTGTCCGTCGCGCCCCTGCTCACCGGAGGCGCGGACGCCGCCCGCCACGGCCACCTCTACTGGTTCCGCGACGAGCGGGGTGTCACCGCCCGCGCCGACGCCCAGGACCGTCAGCGGGCCACCTGGCTCGCCGAGGCGCTCCGCAAGGACCGCTGGAAGGCGGTCAGGTTCGCCCCCGTCCGCGACCACGCGCTGCCCGACGACCAGTGGCAGGTCGAGCTGTACGACCTGGCCACCGATGTCGGCGAGAGCTCCGACCTCGCCTCCCGGCACCCCGCACGGGTCGCCGAACTGGTCGCGCTCATGCGGTCCTCCTGGCAGGAGCAGTACCCGCGCACCGCCTTCGGGACGTCCCTGACGGTCCCCCCGCTCGCCGTACCGGGACAGTCCTTCCCGGTCACCGCCACGCTCGCCAACGGCTCCGCACGGGCCTGGAGTTCTCCCGCCGTCACCCTGCGCGCACCGGCCGGATGGACCGTACGGGCCACCACGGCGACCACCGCCGGGCAGCTCGCCGCCGGCGCGAGGCTCACCACCGGCTGGCAGGTCACCCCGCCCCTCGGCGCCCCCGCCGCGACACCGTGGACGCTCACCGCCGAGGGCACCGCCCTCGCTCCCGGAGGCCCGGTGCGGTATCCGGCCAGGGGTGTCGTCACCACCCCGCCACCGGCCCCGACCCGTGACAGCCATCTCTCCGACCTCCCCTGGATCCACGCCGTCAACGGCTGGGGTCCTGTCGAACGCGACGCCTCCAACGGCAAGAACGCCGCCGGGGACGGCACGCCGATCGCCTTCCGCGGCACCACCTACCCCAAGGGGCTCGGTGTCCACGCCCACAGCGATGTCGCCTTCCACCTGGGCGCCGCCGGGGACCGTTTCACCGCGCTGGTCGGCATCGACGACTTCTCCGCCCGCCAGAGCTCCGTCGGCGCCACCCGCGCCACGGTGTACGGCGACGACCGCGTCCTCCTCGCCACCCCCGTCCTGACCGCCGCGGGCGGGCCCGTCCCGGTGGACGTGGACGTCCGGGGGGTCCGGGTCCTGCGGCTGGAGGTGACGGACGCCGACGGCAAGACGTCCTTCGACCACACGTCCTGGGCCCTGGCCCGCGTCACGGTCGTTCAGGGGGTGTGACGGGGCGGGGGCGTGAGGGAGCCCGGCTCGAAGTCGGGCAGCCGACGCTCCGACCGGGGCCGACCGGGGTCGAGCGGCTCCGACCGGGGTCGGGCGGGGTCGAGCGGCTCCGACCGGGGTCGGGCGGGGTCGAGCGGCTCCGACCGGTCACAGCTCCGGCGGGACGCAGAGCACCGGCACGGTCGACATGTGCAGGAGTCTGTGGGGCGTGGAGCCGAGGAGCGCGCCGCGCATCGGGCTGTCGCCCCAGCTGCCCACCACGATGACACGGGCCGCGTGGCGCGTCGCCGCGTCGATCAGGGCCTGGGCCGGCTTGTCGTCGAGCACTTCCACGACGGTCGGCACACCCGCCCGGTCGGCCTCCGTGACCGCGTGTTCGAGGCCGGTCCGGCCGGCCTGGCGGATGGCCTCGTAGTGGGAGCGGTACTCCTCGCCCAGGGGGCCGGGGGCGGCCGCCCCGTAGACCAGTACCAGCCGCTCGTCGAACGCGGCGGCCACCTCGATCGCGATGCGCAGGGCGCGGGCGGCGCCCGGGGACTCGTCGTAACCGAGGACGACCGACATCTCAGTGCTCCTTGCCGTGCACCAGGTCGGGGTCCGCCACGCCCGGGCGCTCGTCCCAGAAGGCGGGCGCCCGCAGCCGCCACACGATCATGACGAGGACCCCGGTGAGGGCGATGCCGATACCGATGACGAGCGGCGGCCCCAGGCCGAACCAGGAGGTGCCGCTGTACGAGTTCGCGGGATCGGACATGTCGGAGACCGACCTCACCAGGAGCCAGGTCAGCAGACCGGCACCGACCAGGGGGCCGAGGCCGATCAGCAGGAAGTTGTGGACGCTCTCGAAGAGATGGCGCCGGTAGTAGACGGCGCACGCGACACCCGTGAGCGCGTAGTAGAAGGCGATGAGCAGCGAGAGCGCCGTCAGCGAGTCGAAGAGGGCGTTGGCGCTGATCTGGTTCACCACGAGGTACCAGGCGATGGCGATGCCGGCGACCCACCAGGTGCTCACGTCGGGGGTGCGGAAGCGCGGGCTGATGTGCCCGTAGTGCGCGGGCAGCGCGCGGCGGCGGGCCATGGACAGGGCGGTGCGCGACGCCGGGATGATCGTGGTCTGGGTGGAGGCGATGGCGGAGGTGGAGACGGCCAGGAGCAGGACCCAGTCCCAGCCGCCGAGCACGTCGGTGGCGAGCTGGGCGAAGATGAACTCCTCTTCGCCCGCGTTCTCCGCGAGGAACGCCGGACCGGCGTACGCGACGACCGCGAACCCCACCGACACATAGGTGACCAGCAGGATGACGGTCGACCAGAGCCCCGCCTTGCCGGGGGCGGTCGCGGAGTCCTGGACCTCCTCGGTGAGATTGACCGCCGACTCCCAGCCCCAGTAGATGAAGACGCCGAGCAGCAGCCCGCCGGTCAGCGCCGCGCCTCCGGCGCCGAAGGGGTTCAGCCAGCTGAGGGCGGGTTCGACGGAGTCGTACGCGCTCGTTCCGGCGTACACCTTGTAGAGCGCCACACCCACGAAGATCAGCAGGAACGCGACCTGCGCCAGGATGAGGACGTTCTGCACCTTGGCCGACAGCTCGGTGCCGATGACGCACACGGCCGTCATCACGAGGATCAGCAGCACGGTGAGCGACTGGCGTACGAAGGCGTTGTCCACCCAGCTGTCGAGGCCGAAGGAGAGCAGTGCGAAGCTCACGGCCACATCGGCGAGCGAGCCGACGACCAGTACGCCGGTCATCGCGATGGCCCAGCCGCCCAGCCAGCCGGCCCAGGGGCCCATGGCGCGCGTGACCCAGGAGAAGGTCGTACCGCAGTCCTGGTCGACCTTGTTCAGGTAGTAGAACGCCGAAGCGATGAGAAGCATCGGGACGAAGGACGCGAACATCACCCCGGGCGCGTAGATCCCGGCGAGAGCGACGATGGGCCCGATGACGGCCGCGAGCGAGTACGCCGGGGAGGTCGAATTGAGCCCGATGACGAGGGCGTCGACGAAACCGATCGCGTTCGCCTTCAGGCCCGCGGGCCGGCCTTCGGGTGCGGCATCCTCTGCGGCCATTGGTCCCTCGCTCCGGTTCCGCCCGCTCGGCACCCTGCAGAACACCTCGTACGGAACAGAGAGGTGCGTTTCCTTCATGGTAGGGAGGCCCGGCGCCGGTCGCACGCCAGGTGACGGCCGTCGGCTCACCGGCCCTGCCGCGACGGACGCCGCGCGCCCGATAGCATCGCGCAGCCGCCGTACCGCACCCGTCGAAGAACGGAACGCCCGATGCAGAAGGACTTCGCCGACCTCGCCGACTTCGCCGGCCTCTCCACCCCGCTCGTCGCCGACGCGTGCGTGCGCCTCGGTGAGCCGCTGCGCGCCGCGCCCGCCGGAATCCTGTCCGTCGTCCCCGGGCAGCGCGTCGCGGGCCGGGCGCTGCCCGTCCGGCACTACGGCAGTGTCGACGTCTTCCTGGAGGCGTTCACCCGGGCCGAACCCGGAGACGTGCTCGTCATCGACAACGCGGGCCGCCGCGACGAGGCCTGCGTCGGCGACCTCGCCGTCCTGGAGGCGGCGGCGGCCGGGATCGCCGCGGTCGTCGTCTGGGGCCTGCACCGGGACACCCCCGACCTCGTCGAGATCGGGCTGCCCGTCTTCTCGTACGGACGGCACGCGCCCGGGCCCGTACGCCTCGACCCCCGGGACCCGGACGCGCTGACCACGGCCCGGTTCGGCGAGCACGAGGTGACCGCCGCCGATGTCGTCCTCGGGGACGACGACGGGGTGCTGTTCGTGGCCGCCGACCGTGCGAAGGCCGTCCTGGAGACGGCCCGCGGCCTGTTCCTCACCGAGCGCGAGCAGGCCCGCCGCATCAGGGCGGGGGAGACGCTCCGGTCCCAGACCCGGTTCGACGCCTTTCTGGCGGGCCGGGCCGAGGACCCCTCGTACACCTTCCGGCAGCACCTGCGCCGGATCGGCGGCGCGATCGAGGAGTGACGCCCGGAGCGGTGCCGGGCGTCGCCGCCCCGGGGGCGTCAGCCCTCGAAGCCGACCGTGCCGTCCGGCAGGATCGCCGCCACGCGCGCGCCGTGCTCCACGGTCCGGCTCACCGTGCAGAACTTCTCGTGGGTCAGCCGCACCCCGCGGGCGAACACCTCGGCCGCCCGCGGGTTGTTGTCCGGCAGCTCGAACTCGTAGCTCACCCGGATACGTCCCACCCGCCCGTCGTCCTCCGGCCCGGAGACCGACTCGACCACGATCCTCAGGTCGTCGTGGTCGACGGCCCGCGCGGTCCGGTCCACGACGAGCCCGCCGCAGCCGCCCATCGCCGCGAGCAGCAACTCGACCGGCGTGAACGAGGGCTGGGCGTCGGCGTCGTCCGCGGCGGCCATCCGGACCTCCGCGCCCCGGTCGTTACGGGCGGTCCAGTTCCGGTACCCGGTGCGGACGGTCTCGATCCGGTAGTCGGCCATGGCGGCGGTCTCCTCAGTGCTCGTGCCGGTGTGCTCTCCCGTACGGTACGGTCGCCGGCCCGGGCAACCCCACCACCTCCACGCCGGGGAGCGTGTTCCGCCGATCAGGCCGGGTTCGCGGAGACGACCGCACGGGCCCGCACCACCGCCCCCCACGTCTCCGACACCGCGCCCCAGACCGCGTGGAGTTCGGCTTCCGCCTCCCGTACCGATGCCACCGCGGCGATCGGATCGCCGCCCGCCTCACGTATCCGCTCGGCGTCGTCGACCGCCCACCGCGCGACCGCGTCCCCGCCCACCTCCGGGTGGAACTGGACCGCCCACCCCGCGTTCCCGATCCGGAAGGCCTGGTGCGGACATGCGTCGCCGGTCAGCAGGGGCACCGCCCCGGGCGGCAGCCGGTCCACCTCGTCCCAGTGCCACTGGGCCGCCGGGGCCCCGTCCGGCACCGCGCCGAACACCGGGTCGCCCGACACCGCCGGCAGTCTCCGCAGCGGGACCGCGCCCACCTCAGGGCCCCCGGGCCGCACGGCGACCGAACCGCCCAGCGCGTCGGCGACGATCTGGCCGCCCAGACATATCCCGAGCAGCGGTACCTCTCCGGCCACCGCCTCGCGCACGAGCGCCCGGACCCCGGGCAGCCACGGAGCCGCCTCGTCGTCCTCGCAGTTGACGCTCCCACCGAGGACCAGCAGTCCGGCGTGGCCGCGCAGGTCGGCCGGGAGGGGTTCGCCCTCCCAGGCGCGCACCACGTCGAGCCGGAGGCCGTTGCCCACCAGGCGGGTGCCGACGAGCCCCGGGCCCGCGTCCTCCTCGTGCTGCACCACCAGCACCGGGGGTACGGGCACGGCGCCGTCCGCGAC
Source organism: Streptomyces sp. NPDC017246 (assembly GCF_044331325.1). NCBI lineage: Bacteria > Bacillati > Actinomycetota > Actinomycetes > Kitasatosporales > Streptomycetaceae > Streptomyces > Streptomyces sp. NPDC017246. The sequence continues at coordinate 223,952 of NZ_JBIRMW010000003.1, forward strand.
CCGCATGCCGGTCGCCCCGGTCGCCTCGCTCGCCCCGGGCGTCCGGGTCGTCTCCGCCGTCTGCGTCGTCATGGTTGTTCCGCCTCCACGTTCTGCCCCCGGGTGCGCCCGGTCGCGTTCCCAGAGGATCGCCGAAGACGTGCCCGCACGGCACCCCTCAGGGCCTCCGCGCCGGCGCGGCTGAGTAGCCCCGTACGCACACCTGAGTACCTCGACCGATACGGCGGCCCCCGTCCCCTGCTGGACTGTCACCATGACCTCCGACGCCCGGCGCGCCCGCCCCCTCCAGCACGTCACCGCCACCGGCACGGCCCTCGCCGTCGCCCTCGGCCCCGTGGTGCTCGGTGCCCTGATCGCCCGGTCGGTGGGCGGGGACCCGATGGCCTCCGTCAACGCCCTGATCGCGGGCGGCGGCCAGCGCGCCCGGATCTCGTCCGCCCAGCTCCGCTCGGGCGCGATGCGCCGCCCGGGCTCGGTCGCGCGCCTCGCGCGCCAGGAGGAAGGCCTGCGGCGTGCTCTCCTCGGGGTGCGGCTCCCGCACCGGACGGGCCGACCCGACGAGACCGGCCACCGCCGGCTGCTCCGCGACGCGGTCCGGTGACCGGCGGTACACGTCGAGCGTGACCTCCTGGTCGTACGCCCGCTGACGGCGAAAAGGCTCGTGAGCGGGCGTGAGGGGCAGCCGGGTGTCGGCCACCCCTCACGACCGCTCCAGGAGGGGGCGGGGAGGAGGGAAGTGGCTTGACGGTGACCTGACAGCCGTCCGTCCGAACAGTCCTCGGAGGTCACCCGCATGAGCGATGATCACCACATCCGAGGAGGCACCCGGGCGTCGGCTTCGGGGCCATGACGAAGGGCACACCGAATGGCGAGGCGGCACCCCGTGCGGGACGACCACCCCACGAGCGGCACCGGGGACGGAACCGCGCGTCCCGAGACCGCGGACGCCGAGGACGCACCCGGCATCGGCCGCCGCCGGTTCCTCGGGTACGTCCTCGCCGCACCCACCCTCACCGTCGCGGCCCAGTTCGGCGCCGAGGCCCTCGCCCCCCGGGAGGCCGCCGCGGCGCCGGCGCTCATCCCCTCGCTCCCCGGACCCGCCGAACTCCTCGACCTCAACGAGCTGCTCACCCTCGCGGCCCTCCCCACCAGCCACCTCATCACCATCCGCATCGACGCCGACGGGACCGCCCACTTCGCCCTGCCGCGCGCCGAGGTCGGCCAGGGCGTCACCACCTCCAGCGCCATGATCGTCGCCGAAGAACTCGACCTGCCCCTCGACAAGGTGCGGGTGACGCTCGCCGACGCCCGGCCCGAGCTGCTCTTCAACCAGCTGACCGGCGGCTCCAACACCACCTACTCGACCTACACCCCCATCCGGGTTGCCGCCGCCGTCGCGCGCGGCCGGCTCCTCAAGGCCGCCTCCCTCGTCCTCGGCGAGGCCGTCACCACCCTCACCACCAAGGCCGGCGCCGTCCTCTCCCCGTCCGGGACGCTGCTCGGCTACGGCGAACTCGCCGAAAAGGCCGCCGCGGTGTCCGACACAGCCGTCACGGTCACCCTCAAGGACCGCTCCCGCTTCCGGGTCATCGGCACCGGGCAGCGCCGTGTCGACGCCCTCGACGCGGTGACCGGCCGCAAGAGGTTCGCGATGGACCTCCAGGTGCCGGACGCCCTTCCCACCATGGTCTGCCGCCCGCCCACCATCAACGGCACGGTCCGCACGGTCGCCAACCTCGCCGAGGTACGGGCCATGCCCGGCGTCACCGACGTCGTCACCGTCTCCACCGGCGTCGCCGTCCGCGGCCGCACCTTCGGCCAGTGCATCGACGCGGTGCGCGCCCTCCGGGTCGACTGGGGGCCCGGCACCGCCGAAGGCGCCTCCGACGCCACCGTCCTGGCGGAGCTCCGCCGCGCCGAACTCCCCCTGGTCGTACCGCCGCTGCCCCTGCTCACCAAGGCGGTCGACGCCCGCTTCACCTTCCACTTCTCCAGCAACGCCGCCCTGGAGACCAACTGCGCGATCGCCGACGTGCGGGAGGACTCCGCCGAGATCTGGGCCTCGCTCAAGGCCCCGATCGTCGCCCGGGAACAGATCGCCCTGAAGCTCGGTCTGCCCGTCTCCGCCGTCCGCGTCCATGTCACCGAGGGCGGCGGCTCCTTCGGCCGCAAGCTCTTCCACGACGCCGCCCACGAGGCCGCCGAGATCTCCCGCGCCATGGGCAAGGCCGTCAAGCTGATGTGGCACCGCACCGACGACTTCCGCCAGGGCCGTACGCACCCCATGTCCACCTCCCGGGTCCGCGCCACGTACACGCTCGGCGAGGTCCTCACGTACGAGCAGCGTCACACCTCCGTGGCCACCGACTTCGGGCACGGCATCGGCGAGCTCCTCACGGCCGAGGCGGCCCGGCTGCCGGTCGGCGACCTCGCCTTCTCCGAGACGATGTTCCAGCTCACCCAGGTCAGCCCCTACCACCTCGGCGTCACCACCCAGCTGCTCTCCGAGACCGACAAGGGCTACAACACCGGCTCCATGCGCGGCATCTACTCGCCCAACGTGCGCTGCGCGCAGGAACTCGTCATGGACGAACTGGCGAAGCGCATGGGCCAGGACGGGTACGCGTTCCGCCGCCGCCTCATGAAGGACCCCCGGGCCCGCGCCGCCCTCGACAAGGTCGCCGATGCGGGGGAGTGGGGCCGGGCCATGCCCGCCGGCACCGCCCAGGGCATCGCCGTCCACACCGAGTACCACTCCGTCGTCGCGATGCTCGCCGAGATCGACTGCCGCCCCGAGACCACGGGGCGGAAGATCCCCGGCGCGGTCACCGGACCGCGGGTGACCAAGGTGGTCTGCGCCGTCGACGTCGGCCTCGCCGTGAACCCGCGCGGTCTGGAGGCCCAGATGATGGGCGGAATCTCCGACGGAATCGCCGTCACTCTCACCTCCGGCCTCCACCTGCGCGACGGGCACTTCCTCGAAGGCAGCTGGGACCAGTACTTCTACACCCGGCAGTGGAACACCCCGCCCGAGCTGGAGATCATCGTGATGCCCCCGACCGGCGACAGGCCGGGCGGCGCGGGAGAGCTCGCGGTCGCCGGCGCCATGGCCGCCGTCGCCTGCGCCTACGGCCGGGCCACCGGCACGATGCCGACGGTCTTCCCCGTCAACCACGCCGACCCGCTCGCCTTCACCCCCCTGCCGACCGTCCCGCCCGTCCCCGCCTCGCCGACCGACGGCCGCGACCGCGCCCTCTGAGACCTGGAGCAGCATCCGTGCCGCAGCACACCTTCATCCTGAACGGCAAGGCCGTCACCGCCGACGTCGAGGGCGACGTCCGGCTGCTCTGGGTCCTCCGGGACGTCCTGGGCGTCACCGGCCCCAAGTACGGCTGCGGGGTCGGCGTCTGCCGGGCCTGTACGAGCCACCTCAACGGCAAGGCGTTCACGCCCTGCGCCGTGCCCGTCGAGGACCTCGCGCCGAACGACGAGGTCACCACCATCGAGGGCCTCCCGGACACCGTCGGGGGCGACCTCCACCCGATGCAGGAGGCCTGGCTCGACCTCGACGTCGCCCAGTGCGGCTACTGCCAGCCGGGCCAGATCATGACCGCCGTGGCGGAGGTCCGCAGGGCCCGTGAGGCCGGGCGCGAGATCACCGAGGCCGACCTCGACACGATCCGCAACATCTGCCGCTGCGGGACCTACCACCGCATCCGGCAGGCCGTCCTGGAGGGCGCGCGCGGGATGACCTGACCCGGGCCCGGAGCACGCCGGGCGCCGTCGGGGTACGGGGTTCGGGCTACGCCGACGGTACGGGTGACGGGGACGCCGGCCTCACCCGTACCGCGGCCAAGTACTCCGCCACCGCGTCCCGGTTGCGGGTGAGGCAGCGGATCCGCTCGGTCATCCGGTCCCGCTCGTCCTCCAGGGTGGCCAGCATCTCCGGTGTGGCGTCAGGGAAGTGGATGATCCGCGGCTTGTTCAGGCACGGCAGGATCTGCTTGATGATCCGGGTCGGCAGACCCGAGTCCAGCAGACCCCGGATCTGCATGACCCGGTCCACGTTCGACGCGTCGTAGACCCGGTAGCCATTCGGCAGCCGGTCCGCGACGATGAGACCCTGCTCCTCGTAGTAGCGCAGCAGCCGACGTGGTGTTCCGGTGCGCTCCGACAGTTCCCCGATCCGCATGGGACGCCCCCTCCAGGGACTCGCTTGACCTTCACATCAATGTGAGGGTTCGAGCATAGGTCCATGGCCAACCACACGACAGCGGCGGCCCGTTCAGCCGCGCCCGCCGCTCCCGAGTCCCCTTCCACCACAGAGACTCCCACCGTCCCCGAGGCGCCTTCCGGCCGGCTGCCCCTCGCCGCGCTGCTCGCCCTCGCCACCGCGGTCTTCGTCACCAGCCTCACCGAGACCCTCCCCGCCGGAGTCCTGCCCGCCATGAGCGCCGACCTCGGCGTCGGCGAGTCCGCGACGGGCCAGGCGGTCACCGTCTACGCCCTCGGCACCGCCCTGACCGCCGTACCCCTCGCCGCCCGCACCGCCGGATGGCGCCGCAAGCGCCTGCTGCTCACCTCGGTCGCCGGATTCGCCGTCGCCAACACCGTCACCGCCGTCTCCTCCTCGTACGTCCTCACCATGGGCGCCCGGTTCCTCGCCGGGGTCGCCGCGGGCGTCGCCTGGGCCCTGCTCGCCGGATACGCCCGTCGTATCGCCCCACCGCACCTTCAGGGCAGGGCCGTCGCCGTCGCCATGACCGGCATCCCGCTGGCGCTCTCCCTGGGCGTCCCCGCCGGTACCTTCCTCGGCGAGGCCGTGGGCTGGCGTGTCGCCTTCACCGCCATGACCGTGATCGCCGTCGGGCTCCTCGGCTGGATCGCGCTCGCCGTCCCCGACCTTCCCGGCGAGGCACGCGGCGGCCGCGCCCCCATCGCCCGGACCCTGAAGGTGCCCGGCGTGCTGCCGGTGCTCGCCGTCACGGTCACGCTCGTCCTGGCCCACACCGTCCTCTACACCTATGTCGCCGCCTACCTCGGCCATCGCGGACTGGCCGGCTCCACCGGCCTCGTCCTGCTGGTCTTCGGCGCCGCCTCGCTCGCGGGGATCTGGTTCACCGGCCGGCACATCGACCGAAGGCTGCGGAACCTGACCCTGATCGGAACGATCCTCATCGCCGTGGCCGCCGCCGCGCTCGCCGTCCCGGCCGACAGCACCGCGCTCGTCCTGACGGCCGCCGTCCTCTGGGGGTTCGGCTGGGGCGGTGCGCCCACCCTGCTGCAGACGGCCGTCGCCGACGCGGGCGGCGACCACGCCGACACCGCCCAGACGATGCTGGTCAGCCTCTGGAACGCGGCGATGGCGGCGGGAGGCGTCGTGGGCGGCGTCCTCCTCGACGTCCTCGGCGCGGGAGCCCTGGCCTGGAGCGTGCTGGTCCTGCTCGTCCCGGTGGTGGCGATCGTGGCGGGCGCCCGCGCCCACGGTTTCCCGGCCCGCCGGTGAACCCGGCCGATCCCGGTCCGTGTCCGCAGGGCCGCCGGAACCTTCGGAAGAGGACCCTTCGGAAGAGGACCCTTCCGAGCCGGACCCTTCCGAAGGGGACCCCTTCGAAACGGACCTCCCGGACGGCCGAAGGCCCCCACCGCGCCGATGCGGTGGGGGCCTTCACGAGTTCCGGAACGCGTCAGACGGCCGGCGGAACGCGGGGAGGCCGGCCCGTACCGCGCGTCAGCACATACCCGCCGATGCCCGCGAGGGCCGCGAGGACGCCTCCCGCACCGGTCCACAGCCAGCGGTCGGACCACCAGCCGGAGGACCAGCCGTCCTCCGGGGCCGCGGCCTCGACGGCCGAGGGCCGGCCGGCGTCGGCGTCGGCCTCCGCCTGGTCGGCGGTGGTCGCCCCGGGCACGAGCGGCGCGGCGAGCGAACCGTCGGTGGCGTAGGCGCCGCCCTTGTCGACGGTACTCACCCCGATCCGGGCGGTGAACGGCTGGCCGAGGTCGTCGTCCGGCAGCGAGGTGACGGTCAGCCGCACGTAGTAGCTGCCGGGGAGCGGGTCGTTCGCCCAGGCGTCGGCCGAGGCACGGACCGGCCGCAGCACACAGGCCAGCTGCACGGTCGCGGTCTCCTTCGCCGCGGCACGGGACTGGGTCCCGTACATGCACGGCTGGCGCCGCCGGAGACCGTCGTACACGTCGACCCGCCAGGTGGCGGGCCCGTGCCGCAGCGCCGCGTCGGGCAGCGTGACGGTGGCGTTCACCGTCGGCCGCTGCCCCGTGTCCGCGGGGAACACCCAGTACAGGTAGTCACCCGTGGCGGCCTGCGCGGTGGCCTCCTGCCCGGGGAGGAACCTCGCGGCGGTACGGAAGGTGGTGCCCGCCTCAGTCGGCCCGGACGTGGAGCGGGTGCCCCCGGGATCCGCCGTGGCGGAGGGGGAGTCGGCCAGGGCGGCCGGAGCCGCCGGACCGAGAAGCGCGGCGCCCGTGAGCGCGGCCGTGGCGAGCATACGTACGGTACGCATCAGTGGGTCCTCCAGACAGCGAAGCGCCAGCGGGACAGCCAGCCCCAGAGCAGACCGGCCACGAAGCCGACGAGGACCAGCGCGCCGAGCAGCCACCAGCCGCGGCCGAGACCGAACGAGGCCACGTCCGAGGCGGCCGACGGGCCGTCGACGACGTCGACCGTCAGCTCGATCGGCATGCCGGGCGTCGTCTTGACCGACGGGGGAGCGGAGAACGAGTTGCTGACCTGGAGACAGACCGTCTCGGCAGCGGGCTTCGCGTCGCCGGGCTCGTCGTCGAGCTCCGGCTTCGGGTAGCGGAGGCCGGTCGAGATCACGTCGGTGCGTCCGTCGCCGGCCTCGGAGCCGCGGACGATCTCCCGGCCGTGCCGGGTGACGGCGCGGAGCAGCACCCCGTAGTCGTTGTTGACGGCACGGTCGGCCGACACGCTGACGGAGGCGCGCAGTTCCTGCCCGGGCAGCAGGTCCACCCGGTACCAGCGGTGCTGACCGAAGGCCTCGCGGTCGGTGTAGAGGCCGGGCTTGAGCTGCGGCGCGTCGGCGCACCGCACCGTGCCCTCGGTGGCCACGGGCGTGACGACCGGGTCGGCGGCGCGGTCGACGAGCTGCCGGACGCGGCGGGAGAGATCCTCGGTGCGGTGGACCGAGGTGTACGTGCCTCCGGTCGCCTCCGCGATACAGGTGAGCTGCTGCCGGGTCTTGGCGTCGGGGACCAGGCCCAGGGTGTCGATGACGAGGTGGATGCCCTTCGCCGCGATCTCCCGTGCCACCTGGCACGGGTCGAGCGGGGCGCAGGTGTCCTCGCCGTCCGTGATGAGCACGATCCTGCGGGTGGCCTCGCCGCCCTCCAGGTCCTCGGCGGCGCCGAGCAGCGCCGGGCCGATCGGCGTCCAGCCCGTCGGGGCCAGCGTGGCCACGGCGGTCTTCGCCTCGGTCCGGTCGAGCGGACCCACGGGGTAGAGCTGCCGGGTGTCCTTGCAGCCCCGCTTGCGGTCCTGCCCGGGGTAGTCGGCGCCCAGGGTGCGGATGCCCAGCTGGACCTCCTCGGGCACCGCGTCGAGGACCTCGTTGAAGGCCTGCTTGGCCGCCGCCATCCGGGACTTGCCGTCGATGTCCTTGGCCCGCATGGACCCGCTGACGTCCAGGACCAGCTCGACCTTGGGGGATTCCTTCGCCGCCGGCTCGTCGGCGGTCGCGCTCGTCGGCAGGAGCGCGACGCTCAGGGCGGCGAGCAGCGCGCAGGCCCCGGTCGCCAGCCGTTTTCTCGTGATCATCGCCGGATCGTATTGATGATCCTCCGACAATCCAAAACGGGGGTGGCCGCCGGGGCCCGAGACGCGGTCGGGGAAGGGGCCGGCGACGGCGCGGTCAGGGCGGGCGCGGGCGCGTCGGTGAGCGCCATGCGGTGCAGCCGTTCGGTCTCGGGTCCCGGCCGCATGCTCCACTGTGGATCGCATTCATCATTGAATCGTGCGCGAAATGCGAACATCCTGCCGACTTGCGATCAGGATTGCGGAGTGCTGCCCTGGAATAGGCGGGGGGTAAAGGGCGAGATGATCCGGGCCCGAACGAGTGGCGTTCAGCCGAAGCAGGGGGACAGCGCGTCGTGTGACGACGGGATGCCCCGCGCCGCGACCCGCCATCGGAGGTTCACGATGACACAGGTCTCTTCTGCCCGCATTCCCCTACGCCAGATCATGGCCCTCCTCATGACGGCCGCCCTGACCCTCTCCCTCTCGGTGGTGCTCACCGTCACCTCGACGAAGGAAGCGGCCGCCTCGTGCTCCGCCAGCCGGTTCAACGGAACATGGCGCTCGTCCGACGCGAGGCTGAAGCGTATCGACCTGTGGCAGGGAGAGGACTGCCACCTGTACGCCAAGGCCTGGTCGGTCTGCGAGAACGACTCGTCGCACATCTGCAGCTGGGGAAAGAGGAGAACGGGAGACAGCCCCGAGCCGAACTTCCAGTTCGTCGGATACAACTGGAGCAACGCCAATGAGGTGCTGCACCTGCGGATGAAGGACAGGTCCCACCTCTCGGTGTGGGACAGCACCGACTACCACAACGGCAAGAAGGTCAGCTTCACGGTCACGATGTACAAGAGCCGTTGAGCCCGCGAAGGGCAGCGACTCCGCCCTCGCCGCCACTGGACGAGACCCCCTCCCCGAACAGGTGGGGGTTTCGCCGCTCGGCCACCGTTCGAGAGAAGAGCCGGACCGGCCGGCCCGCACTCAGCGGTGCTCGGGGTTCTCGAAGTCGAACCGGCAGCCGGCGTCCCACTCGGATCGCTGGTTTCCGTGGGCGGGGATGCCGCCGGTGTCCTTGAGCATCCTCGCCAGGTGGAGCTGGTTCCAGGTCATGAAGGTCGCGTTGCGGTTCGTGAAGTCGTTGTCCGGCCCGCCGGAGCCGGGGTCGAGGTAGGACGGCCCCGGGCCGGCCTCGCCGACCCAGCCCGCGTCGGCCTGCGGCGGAATGACGTATCCGAGGTGCTGGAGGCTGTAGAGGACGTTCATCGCGCAGTGCTTGGCGCCGTCCTCGTTGCCGGTGATCAGACAGCCGCCGACGCGACCGTAGTAGGCGTACTGGCCGCGCTCGTTGAGGATCGAGGAGCAGGCGTAGAGCCGCTCGACGACCTTCTTCATGACGGAGGAGTTGTCACCGAGCCAGACGGGCCCGGCCAGCGTGAGGATGTCTGCGGCCATGACTTTCGAGTAGATGACCGGCCACTCGTCGGTCTCCCAGCCGTGCTCCGTCATGTCCGGCCAGACGCCGGTCGCGATGTCGAGGTCCACGGCCCGGAGTACCTCGACCTTCACGCCCTGACGCTCCATGATCCCGGTGCTGATGTCGATCAGCCCCTGGGTGTGGCTCTGTTCCGGCGACCGCTTGAGGGTGCAGTTGATCACCAGGGCGTGGAGATCACGGTAGGACGTGCCGGTGTCGGTCATCGATGCGTCCCCTTGCGGACGAGTGGGTGGTCGGGCGGCGCGACACCCGGCTGCCGACGTCGATGGGCACCCGGGTTGGTCCGGCCGAAAATCCAGCCCACTGTCTCGCCTCGTCGGGCGCGATGATCGAACGCCGCGCCAACGGTCACGGAGTCGGCCACCCGATCACCCGCATGGCTCCGCACCGATGACATGTGTCCCCGACTGGGCACCCGGGACAAGGGAGCACTGCTCCCCGCCGAGTCGCCGGGCGGCTGCTACGCGGAACGGTGCGACGGCACTGCGTCCACGAGCGCGGCAAGGGCCTCGCCGAGTGCCGCCGCTCCCGGACCGGCCGGGCCGCCGGGCTCGCCCATGTAGAGATCGCGGCGGATCTCGATCATGAGCGCGCCGACCCGCGGGTCCCTGCCGTAGTACGGCAGCGGTACGTACGTCCCGGCGAAGGGGGTGTCCGTCGCCAGGCCCCCGAACCCACCGAAGGCCTCCCGCGCCGCGTCGAGCAGGGAGGGCGGTGTGTGGAAGGGATCCGTACCGAGGCAGACGGGCGGGCGGGGGCCGTCGCCGTGCAGTTCGTACGGCAGCGGCTCGGTCGGGTACGAGTGGACGTCGACGATCACCGCGCGTCCCGTCGCCGCGAGCCGCCCCGCCACGGCCTCGGCCATGCCCTCGGCGTACGGCGTGAAGTACCGGTCGAGCAGCGGCGCCGGATCGAACCCGGCCGGCCGGAGCTCCCCGCGGTGCGTGGTCCGTGTGTACACCGCGCCCATCCCGACGGACAGCATCTCCTCGCGCTCGTCCGGAAAACGCTCGGGGTCGACGACCAGCCGGGAGAGCCGATTGACGAACTGCCAGGGGGCGACAGCCGCGCCCGCGGCTGCGGCGGCGGCGATCTCCGCCGTGTGGGCGTCGGTGATGTGGTCCAGCTCGCGCTCCAGTTCCCCGTCGCCGAGCAGGATGCCCTCGCGCACGTCGGGGGGCACCAGCCGGGAGGAGTGCGGCACATGGAGGAGCACGGGGGAGTCCGGGGCACCGGCGAGGACGTCGAACGAGCGTGAGGTCATCGGCTCAGCCTCCCACAGGCCCCGCCCGCCGTGCCGTGCGCCTCACATGGGCGGTCGTACGCCCCTCCCGGACGTGCGAGCGGGCGCCCGGGGCGGATGCGCCCCCGGGGCGCCGCACTCCCGCGCGCCGTTCCCGTGGGTGATCGGGTCAAGTTCCAGTGGGTTCCGGACGAAAGAGCCATGGATACGCCGAGTTGTCCACCGGAACTCCCGCAGGACCGTATGCCTTGCACGGGCCCTTCCACACGCCCCGTCGCGACCTGCCCGGACCTGCCCGGTGAAGTGAAGGGGAAACAACCGTATGCCGCCCTCCCTGACCCACCTCCGGCACGATCTCGCCGCCTCCCTCGTCGTGTTCCTCGTGGCGCTCCCCCTCTGCATCGGGGTGGCCGTCGCCTCCGGCGTGCCCGCCGAACTCGGACTGATCACCGGCATCGTCGGCGGTCTCGTCACCGGACCGATGCGCGGCAGCAGCATCCAGGTGTCCGGACCGGCCGCCGGGATGACCGTCCTCGTGTTCGAGGCGGTGCGGACGCTCGGCCTCGCCGTCCTCGGCGTCGCGGTGCTCCTCGCCGGTCTCCTCCAGATCGTCATGGGCCTGCTGCGATGGGGTCGTTGGTTCCGTGCCATCTCCCTCTCGGTCGTCGAGGGGATGCTCGCCGGCATCGGTCTCGTCATCGTCGCCGGGCAGCTCTACGCCGCGGCCGGAATCGACGCCCCGGCCTCGGGTCCGGACCGGCTCGCCGGGCTGCCGGCCGCCCTGTGGCGGGCGCTGACCGGTACCGCCACCCTGGCCGCGCTCGCCGTCGCCGCCGCCACGGTCCTCGTGGTCGTGGGCTGGCGCCGGATGCCGGGGCGCGTGCGTACCGTGCCCGGCGCGCTTGTCGCGATCCTGCTCGCGGCACTCGCGACGGCCCTGCTCGAACTGCCGCTCGCGACGGTGCGGGTGAGCGGTGTGCTGAACGCCGTCAGCGTGCCCGGCGCGGACGCCTTCGCGGCCGTCACCGACCTCGCCCTGCTCGGCACCGTCCTCGCCTTCGTGCTGATCGCCTCCGCGGAGTCGCTGTTCGGCGCGGCGGCCGTCGACCGGCTGCACGACGGCCCGCGCACCGACTACGACAAGGAGCTGATGGCCCAGGGCTGCGGCAACACGGTCTGCGGCCTGCTCGGGGCGCTGCCCATGACCGCGGTGATCGTCCGCAGCGCGGCCAACGTCCAGGCGGGGGCGAGGACGAAGGCGTCCCGGGTGCTCCACGGGGTGTGGCTGCTGCTCTTCGCCGCCCTTCTGCCCGGCACCCTCGAACACGTGCCGCTCGCCGCGCTCGCCGGGATCCTCGTCCACGCCGGCTGGAGGCTCATTCCCTTCAGGGGAGTGGTCACGCTGTGGCGCGGTCACCGGGGTGAGGCGCTGGTCCTCGTCGTGACGGCCGTGGCGATCGTCGCCGTGAACATGCTCGAAGGGGTCCTGATCGGACTCGCCCTCTCCGTCGGAAAGGCCGCCTGGGACGCCTCCCACCTCCGTGTGGACCGCACCGACGACGGCCTCGGCCCGGTGCGCGTGCGGTTGTCGGGGAACGCGAACTTCCTGCGGCTGCCGAAGCTGCTCGACGTCCTCGAAGCCCTGCCGCGGGACCGTCCGGTCGAACTGGACCTCTCCGGACTCCACCACCTCGACCACGCGTGCCGCTCGGCCCTCGAAGCCTGGGCCGAGCGGCACTGCACGGCCGGCCCCGGACACGTACGGCTCCACGCCCTGCCGGAACACGGTCCCGGCCGGCCGGCGGACGGCGAACCCGCCCCCGCCGCGCCCTGATCCATGGGCGCCCGGCACATCCCTGGGCCGGTGCGGGTCAGCGGTCGAACGTCACCGCCGCGTGGATGGTCTTGCCGTCCGGGCGGGTGTCCACGGTCACCTCACGGCACAGCCGCAGCACGATCGGCCAGCCGAAACCGCCGGTCCGAAGCTCCTCGCGGAGCTCGTACAGCGGAGACTCCTCACTGGAGTCGGACACGGACACGGTCACACGGTCGCGCCCGACCCCGATCCCGAAACCGGTGACACCGCCCCCGTGGCGGTAGGCGTTCGTGACGAGTTCCGAGGTGACGAGGAGCAGATCGTCGACCTGGGCGGGCCGCAGGGGGGCGAGCCCCGCGAGGGTGCGACGGACGAGCTGCCGCGCGTCGGCGGGGGTACGGACCGCGGACGATCCGCAGTTCCCGGTGCCGTGCGGGTGTGTCCCGGGTGCCCGGGAACAGGTGTCGCTCCGGGTCTTCATGAGAGGTCCCTTTCTCCCTGGTTCATCTGGGGGTGACGGTTTTCGCCTGCCCGTTCGAGCCGGGGTGATGCGTCTCTCCCCGGACGCAAGCGGCGATTCACCCGGGAGGAGTGCCTCCGGGAAGCGGGGGTACGCGAACCGGGAGCGCTGAACGGACGGCGAGGAAGAGGAGGTTGTCCCCGTGCGGACCGATCCGGGAGAGGCGACGACGACGTATGTGACGAACGGCACACGTGAGGAACTCCCCGTTCTCGAGGTACCGCACGCGCTGCCACCCCGGGACGCGCGGGCCCTGTCGAAGGTGTTCCTCCGCGAGCTGGCGGCGCGGGAGGAGGGCACCGAGGGCCATCAGTACGTCCGGAACACCTTGATCGAGATGAACATGTCGCTGGTGGTGTACGCGGCGGGGCGGTTCCGCGCGCGGGGCGACGAGATGGAGGACATCGTCCAGGTCGGCATGGTCGGCCTGATCAAGGCGATCGACCGCTTCGACCTGTCGCGCGAGGTCGAGTTCGCCACCTTCGCCGTCCCGTACATCGTGGGCGAGATCAAACGGTTCTTCCGTGACACCACCTGGGCGGTGCACGTCCCGCGGCGGCTCCAGGAGGCGCGCGTGGAGCTGGCGAAGGCGACCGACGAGCTCAGTTCACGGCTCGGCCGGGCCCCGCGGATCGCGGAACTGGCGCCGGTCATGGACCTGTCCGAGGACGAGGTGGTCGAGGCCCAGGTCGCCGCCAACGGCTACAACTCGACCTCCCTGGACGCCGCGATCGCGGGCGGCGGCGGCGACGAGGACGAGGACGCCGCCCTCGCCGACCTCATGGGCCGGGAGGACCCGGCGCTCGAACTCTTCGAGGACTTCCACACCCTCGCCCCGCTGCTGGAGGCCCTCGCCCCCCGCGACCGGCTGCTGCTGCACCTCCGCTTCGTCGAGGAGCTCACCCAGTCGCAGATCGGCGAGCGGCTCGGTGTCTCCCAGATGCACGTCTCACGCCTTCTGGCCCGCAGCCTGAACCGGCTGCGGGAGGGCATGGTCGAGCCGGGAACGGACGGCTGAGCGAGGCATCGACGGCCGCGAGGGGTGCGCGGCCGGGCCACCGCCGGGACGCGCACCCCTCTGACCGGCCGGGATCCGCCCCGCCGCTCCAACCGCCGGGACCCGCCCGGCCGCTCGACAGCCGACACGCGCCCCCGCCGCTCACCGGACCGCGCTCAGGAAGGCTCGGGTGCGCTCCTCCGCCGGCGCGTCCAGGAGCTCGTCGGCCGGGCCGGACTCGACGATCCGGCCGCGGTCGAACATCAGGATCCGGTCCGACACGTCCCGGGCGAAGCCCATCTCGTGGGTGACGCACAACAGGGTGATGTCGGTCCGCCGGGCGATGTCCCGCAGCACGTCGAGGACCTCCGCCACCAGCTCCGGGTCCAGCGCGGACGTCACCTCGTCCAGGAGCAGGATCTCGGGGCGCATCGCCAGCGCGCGGGCGATGGCCACCCGCTGCTGCTGGCCGCCCGAGAGCCGGGTCGGGCGTGCGTCGACCTTGTCGGCGAGCCCGACCAGGTCCAGCAGCTCCCTGGCTCTGAGCCCGGCCTCCTCACGGCTCTCGCCGAGTACGTGCACGGGTGCCTCGACGACGTTCTCCAGGACGCTCATATGGGGGAAGAGGTTGAACTGCTGGAAGACCATGCCGATCCTCCTCCGCCGCGCGGCCAGATGACGTTCGCTCGCCGGCACGAGCTTCCCGGCCGTTCCGCCCGGCATGTGGGAGAAGGGCGCCCCGTCCACGTGGATGACGCCGTCGGTCACCCGCTCCAGCGTCATCAGCAGCCGCAGGATCGTGGTCTTCCCCGAGCCGCTCGGCCCGATCAGCGTCACCCGCTCCCCACGGGCGACCTCCAGGTCGAGCCCGTCGAGCACGGTGTGGTCGCCGTACCGCTTCGTGACCCGGTCGAAGCGGACCGCCGGGTGCGCGACCGGGGTCCCGGCCGGATCCTCGGCCAGGTCTTTCGTCAGCTCCTTGGCCGGTTCCTCGGCCAGCTCCTCAGTGGGCAAGGCGCGCCTCCAGTCGTCGTATCAGCACGGACGTCGGCCAGCTCGCGAGCAGGAACACCGCGGCGGCCAGGGTGAAGCTCTCCAGATAGGCGAAGTGGGTGCTGCCGAAGGTGTTCGCCTCGTGGACCATCTCGTGCACGGTGATCACCGAGAGCAGGGGCGTCTCCTTGAACATGGAGACCGCGTAGTTCCCCAGCGGCGGCAGCACGTTGCGGACGGCCTGGGGCAGCACCACCGCCCGCCACACCCGCCGGCGCGGCAGCGACAACGCCGTGCACGCCTCCCACTGCCCCTTCGGCACGGCGTCGATGCCCGTCCGGTACACCTCGGAGAGGTACGTGGCGTAGTGCACGCCGAGGACCAGGACGCCGAGCGTCGGCGCGTCGAGGCCCGGGAGGAGCACCCAGGCCGCGAACAGCTGCACCAGCAGCGGCGTCGAGCGGACGAACCCGGCCGCCCCGCGCACCGGAAGAGCCAGCCACGGGGGACCGGCCCGCCGGACGACGGCGAGCGCCAGGCCCAGGACCGCGGCGACGGCGAAGGCCAGCACGGTCGCGACCAGGGTGACGCCGAAGCCCTCGAGAACGGTCGGCAGAGCGGCCTTCGCCGCCTCCCCGTCCCACATCAGACGGCTCCTTCCTGCCCGAGACGGGCCTTGGCGGCCCGCTCCAGGGCGTTCATGAGAAGGCTCAGCACGACGGCCATGCCGAAGTAGAGCCCCAGGAGCAGCAGGTACGAGGCCGCCGTCGAGCCCGTCGAGGAGCGCAACTGGTCGATCTGGAAGGTGAGATCGGGGACCGTGATCAGGGAGAGCAGCGGAGTCGCCTTGAGCAGCTGGACGAGCAGGTTCTTGAACGGCGCGACCATCAGCGCGTGCGCCTGCGGCAGGACGACCCGCCGCAGGCGCAGCGCCGGCCCCATGCCCAGCGCGATCGCCGCCTCGGTCTGGGCACGGGGCACGGCGGTCACCGCGCCCCGCACCACCTCGGAGCCGTACGCACCGAAGTTGAGTCCGAGCGCGAGGACCGCGCAGGCGAGCGGCTCCAGCCGGAAGCCGATCATCGGCAGCGCGAAGAACAGCCAGAAGAGCTGTACGTACAGCGAGGTGCCGCGGAAGAACTCCACGACGACCCTCGTCGCCCCCCGCACCGTCGGCCGCGCCGACCGGGACAGCAGACCGAGGGCGTAGGCGAGGACCAGGGCGAGCGCGGCGCCGAGGACGGTGGCCTCCACCGTGACCAGGAGGCCCTCGGCGAGCCGGGGCAGCGCGCTGCGGAGTTCGGGGAGGAACTCAGCCATGCCGGCCGCCCCTCACCCGGCGCACAGGTCGGCGGTCCGCAGGGAACGGGGCGGCACCTCGCGGGTGGTGAAGCCGTAGCGGCCCACGAGGTCCACGAAGCGGTCCGGGGAGCCGGTGATCTTCAGGAGCTCCTTGTCGAAGGCGTCCCGCAGCCCGGTCGCGCCCGGCCGGAACACGGCTCCGCCCGCGCCGAGCTGCCGGACGCCGTCGACCACCGGGACGAACGGCTCGGCGACCTCCACGGCCGCGCCGCCGTTCGTCTTCGCTAGCCAGCGCAGCGAGATGGCGGTCAGGACGAAGGCGTCGATCCGGCCGGCGAGGAGGGCGTCGAGGCCGTCCTGCTGCTTGGCCAGGGTCTTCACCGACCCGTCGGGGACCCCCGCCGCCTTGGCGAAGGAGGCCTCGACCGCGGCGGTGAGCACCCCGACGGTGGCGCCCTTCGCCGCACAGGACTTCAGGTCGCCCAGCCCCTTCGGATTGCCCTTGCGGACCATCAGGGCGGTGGGGGAGACGAACTCCGGCTCGGAGAAGATCACTTTGGCGCAGCGCTCGGGCGTGATCGACATGCCCGCGCTCACGACGTCGAACCGGTCGGCGAGGAGCCCGGGGATGAGCGCCCCGAACTCGGTCAGCGTAGGGCGCAGTTCGCGGACGCCGAGCGCCGTGAAGATCTCGCGGTGCAGCGTGGGGGCCTCGCCGGCGAGCTCACCGCCGTCCTGGAAGCCGTACGGCGCCTCACCGGCGAACCCGACGCGCACGAAGCCCTGTTTCCTCAGTCTCGCCAGGAGCGCGCCGTCGTCCTCGGGCGCCCCCGTCCCGGCCTGCGTGCGGGTGCAGGCCGCGAGCAGGCCGGGCGTCAGGGCGAGCCCGCCGAGGAGCGCCGTTCTGCCGAGGAAGCGACGGCGGTCGAGGGGCGCGGGTCCGGTCATGATCGGTCCCAGGAGGGTGCGGCGATGAAGGAGGGCCGCCGGACCGGTGCGGCGAACGGTGCCTCCGGCTGGTTCTCGACGCTGTTGAAGACGAGGAACACATTGCTCCGGGGGTACGGGGTGATGTTGTCGCCCGACCCGTGCAGGGCGTTGCAGTCGAACCAGGTGGCCGAGCCCGCGGGACCGGTGAAGTGGCGGATGCCGCAGGCGTCGGCGAAGGTGGTCAGCGCCTCGTGGGAGGGGGTGCCCGCGTCCTGCATCCGGAGCGACTTCTTGTAGTTGTCCTGGGGAGTGGCTCCGGCGCAGCCCAGGAAGGTGCGGTGCGAACCCGGCATGATCATCAGGCTGCCGTTGGTGGTGTGGTTCGGGGTCAGCGCGATCGAGACCGAGACGGTCCGCATCTGCGGCAGACCGTCCTCCGCGTGCCAGGTCTCGAAGTCGGAGTGCCAGTAGAAGCCGCTGGCCCCGAAGCCGGGCTTGACGTTGACCCGCGACTGGTGGACGTAGACCTCGGAGCCGAGGATCTGGCGGGCGCGTCCCACGATCCGGGGATCCTCGGCCAGCCGCCCGAAGACCTCGCTGAGCCGGTGGACCTCGAAGACGGACCGTATCTCCTGGGAACGGGGCTCGACGACCGCCCGCTCGTCCGCCCGTACGGCGGGGTCGGTGACGATCCGGTCCAGCTCCGTCCGGAGCTCGTCGACCTCCTCCGGGGTGACGATCTCGTCCACCGTGACGAAGCCGTCGCGGTCGTACTCCTCCAGCTCACGGGCCCAGAAGGGGCCCGCGGTGCCGGGCTCGGACCACACGACGGGGTCCTTGCGGCCGATCAGTTGCTCCTCGGGGCCGCGGGTGGGGTAGAGGTCGACGGGGCGGGTGGGTGCGGAGGGCATGAGGGAGCGCGCTTCCTTTCTCGTACGGCTGCGTTCGTGTCTCGTGTCTCGTACGGCGTGGGTCGGACCCGTGCCGTGGACTCAGGCGTCGTCCCGGACCGTCTCGTCGGGCTCTGTGAGCAGGGGGTAGACGCCGTTCTCGTCGTGGTCCTCGCGCCCCGTCACGGGCGGGTTGAAGACACACAGGCAGCGGAAGTCCCGCTTGACCTTGAGGGTGTGGCGCTCGTGCCCGTCGAGCAGGTACATCGTTCCGGGCACGATCGTGTACGTACGTCCCGTCTCGTGGTCGGTGAGCTCGGCCTCGCCGGCTGTGCAGACGACGGCCTCGACATGGTGCGCGTACCACATGGAGGTCTCGGTGCCTGCGTACAGCACCGTCTCGTGGAGGGAGAAGCCGACCCGCTCGCGGGCCAGGACGATGCGCTTGCTCTCCCAGGTGCCGGACGCGGCCCTCACATGCCGCTCTGTGTTCTCCAGCTCGTCGAAGGAACGGACGATCATGGGGTGTCGCCTTTCGGATCTGTGCCGCCCCGGGTGCCGGGCGGCGGGGTTACGGCGGCGGGGCTCAGGCGGTGTGCCGGACGGAGCGGGCCAGGATGCCGAGGCCCTCGTCGAGTTCGTCGTCGGTCACGGTCAGCGGGGGCAGCAGCTTGACCACCTCGCCGCGCGGTCCCGAGGTCTCCACGAGGAGACCGGTCTCGAAGGCGCGTCGGCAGACGTCGTCGGCGCGCTCGCCGTCGGCGAACTCCAGGCCCCACACCAGTCCGCGGCCGCGGACCGAGAGGCCGCCGCGCCCGTCGCCCGCGCACAGGTCGAGGAGGGCGCGCTCCACCCGGTCCGCCCGGCTCAGGGTGCGCTCGCGCAGGGCGCCGTCGCGCCAGTAGGTGTCGAGGGCGGCCGTGGCGGTGACGAAGGCGGGGTTGTTGCCGCGGAAGGTGCCGTTGTGCTCGCCGGGCTGCCACACGTCGAGCTCCGGCTTGAACAGGCAGAGCGCCATGGGCAGGCCGTAGCCGCCGATGGACTTGGACAGGGTGACGATGTCGGGCGTGATGCCCGCCTCCTCGAAGGAGAAGAAGTCGCCCGTGCGTCCGCAGCCCATCTGGACGTCGTCCACGATGAGGAGCATGTCGTGGCAGCGGCAGAGCTCCGCGAGCCCGCGCAGCCACTCGGCCCGGGCGACGTTGACGCCGCCCTCGCCCTGCACCGTCTCGACGATCACGGCCGCCGGGTGGTCGAGGCCGGAGCCGGCGTCGTCCAGGAGCCGCTCGAACCAGAGGAAGTCGGGGAGGTGCCCGTCGAGGTAGTCGTCGAAGGGCATGCGGATGGCGTGGTTCAGCGGGACGCCCGCGCCGGCGCGCTTGGCGGCGTTGCCGGTGACGGCGAGCGAGCCGAGCGACATGCCGTGGAAGGCGTTGGTGAAGGAGACGACCGTCTGGCGCCCGGTGACCTTACGGGCGAGCTTCAGGGCGGCTTCCACGGCGTTGGTGCCGGTGGGGCCGGGGAACATCACCTTGTAGGGCAGGGCGCGGGGTTCCAGGACCGTGGAGCGGAAGGTCTCCAGGAAGTCGCGTTTGGCGGTCGTCGACATGTCGAGACCGTGGGTGATCCCGTCGTCGGAGAGGTAGTCGAGGAGGGCCCGCTTGAGGGCGGGGTTGTTGTGGCCGTAGTTCAGCGAGCCCGCACCCGCGAAGAAGTCGAGGTACGGACGCCCCTGCTCGTCGTACAGCCGGCTGCCCACCGCGCGCTCGAAGACGACGGGCCAGGCGCGGCAGTAGCTGCGGACCTCGGATTCGACGGTCTCGAAGACGGTGGGCGTGGCGATGTCGGTCAGGGTCACGAAGTCTCTTCTCCAGAGTGTTGTTCGGATCGTGGTGTGCGCGGACGGCGGGTCAGGCCGCCGGGGCGTCGACGGGGCCGATGCGGTACAGGACCTCGGAGTCGTGCCCCGACGCCGGGAAGGCGGCCGAGGGGAACAGGACCTCCTGCGTCACCTCCGCGCCGTGCCGGCGTGCGTACGACCGGAACAGCCGGTCGGACGCGAGGTTCCCCGGGGTGACCGTCGCCTCGACACGGCTGATTCCGTGCTCGGCCGCCACTCGTGCGGACAGGGCGTCGAGCAGAGTCCCGGCTACCCCGCTTCCACGGTGCGAACCCTCGACGGCGATCTGCCAGACGAAGAGGGTCTCCGGAGCGTCGGGCCGCAGGTAGCCGGTGACGAAGCCGATCGGGCGTCCGGAGGAGTCACGGGCGACGGCGGTCGTGTCGGCGAAGTCGCGGCACCACAGCAGGTAGCTGTAGGGCGAGTTGAGGTCCAGTTCCCCCGAGCCGCGTGCGATCCGCCAGAGCTCGGCGCCGTCCGCGATGGTCGGGGGTGTCGTGCGGGTAGTGGTCATGGAGGTCATGGGCGCCGAAGTTACCGAGTGGATCTCGGAACTTCCTGGTCCGGAGAGGTTGTTCCAGCCGGTGACACGTGATAGGTGCACCGAGGGCCTCCGGGGCGGGAATGTCTGCTCCGCCGCATGGCAAAAACCATGGAAAGGGGTCAATCTCACCGTTTATAACGGATGAATAACGGCTCTTGAGTGCCTCCCCCCTTCACGTCAAGGGCGTGAGACTATCCGCCATTTGACGTTTGAAGGCGCTGGGAGCGGTCAGGTGTAAGGGTCGCCCCCGCATGGCTCACCCTTCACGAGGGTCGCGCAGGGCCCCGCCGCCATGCCGGACGCTGTGCCGGGCACCCCGGCGAACGCGGCGGAGCCGGGCCGGGGTGCCGCGAGCCCGGCCCGGCTCCGTTCGGTTCCGGCGCGTGTACCGCGCCGTCGGGCTACCAGATCGCCTCGACCCACTCCGGGTGGTCGATGAACGGGTTCCGGTTGCCCTGGTAGGTGTTGTAGATGACGTCGTTGCGACGCTCCTCGAAGGCGCTCGGCGGGTCCTGCTCGTTCCACTGCTTCAGCACCGAGAGGCGGCCGTGGAAGCGGACGCTGCCGTTGGTGGTCGACTCGTTGGGCTCCAGGTCGGCCCAGGCGTCGTCGCCCTCGTAGCGGACGGCCATGTAGAGGATCATCCGGGCCACGTCGCCCTTGTCCGCGTCGCGCGGCTCGAACGAGTTGCTGTCCGTGTAGCTGCCGGGGGCGCCGCTGACGGCGCTGCCGCCGTTGTCGAAGTCCTTGTTCCCGCGGATGCTGTTGACCTGGACGTCCGCCGCGCGCAGGTGGTGCAGATCGGTGCCGGGGCCGGCCGAGGTGCCGAAGTTGCCGTGGGACTGGGCCCAGGTGTGCTCGCGGTTCCAGTCGCCGACGTCGCCGCCGTTGAGGCTCTTGCTCCGCGAGGTGCCGCTGTAGAGCAGGATGACGTTGTTGGTGTTGTTGGGGTCCTGGTCGGCGACCTTCAGCGCGTTCCAGACGGCGTCGTACGAGATCTTGCTCTGGCTGCTGATGATGGTGTGCAGTGAGGACTTGAGGCTCGTGCCGGTCTTGCCGACCGCGTTCTTGTAGTAGGTGCTGTCGTACGCGGTGGTCGTGGCGCCGGCGGGGGTAGCGGCGACCGTGGGGAGCGTGACGCCGACGAGGGTGGCGGCGACGGCCGCTGCCCACACCTTCCATCTGCCGATCCGCACAACGGACATGGGGGGCCCTTTCCCGGGGACGGTACGCGTGGGGCAGCGGGCGTCGGCTCAACGATTCCGCTGTCTACGCGTGTTGACTTCGTGTCATCGGGAGAGTGGCACACGACAGGTACCTGTCATGTAACGAGGAGGAGGCTGTTCCATGACGTTCTCGTATAGGGCGGAACCGCCGGATCCCGCGGAGCCCGAGAGCCTCGCGGGATCCGCCACGGACGTACTCAGGCGCCCCGCACGTCCACCGGCATCCCCTTCGGCTCCTTGATCCGCTTCATGATGATCTGCGAATTGACCTCGGTGACCCCGGTCAGCGTCGTGAGCCGCTCGATCCACAGCCGCTCGTACGCCGCGAGGTCGGCGACCGCGATCCGCAGCAGGCAGCCGGGACTCCCGAACAGCCGGTACGCCTCGATGACGTCCGGCACGTCCCTGAGCGCCTCCTCGAAGGCCTCGACCGTCTCCCGGTCCCGCCGCACCTCCACCGAGACGAGCACCTCGAAGCCCCGCCCCACCGCCTCCGGGTCGATGATCGCCCGATAGCCCTGGATCACCCCGTCCTGCTCCAGCTGACGCACCCGGCGCAGACAGGGCGACGGGCTCAGCCCCACCCGCTGGGCCAGCTCCTGGTTGCTCAGCCGGCCGTCGTTCTGAAGCTCGCGCAAGATATGGAGATCGATTCGGTCCATGGCGCAATTATCTACCACGCTGAAACATTACTGCGGCTGATTTCGCAATCGCCTTGCGCGCCTCCTGTCCTATCGTTGCTCCGCAGGACGATTTCGGTTCGGAGTAAGGACGGCAGGCATGAAGCGGACGAACGACGGGGGAGCGCGCCGGATCGTCGTCATCAGCACCGGCGGCACGATCGCCAGCCGCTGGCAGGGCACCGGCTACGCGGCCGACGCCTCCGGCAACGACGTCCTGGCCACCGCCCCCCTCCCCGAGGGCGTCACCGTCGAGGTCGTCGACCTCTTCAACGTCAACAGCTCCCTCATGACCGCGGCCCATCAGCTCGCCCTCCTGCGGACCGTCCACGAGACCTTCGCCGACCCCGGCGTCGACGGCATCGTGATCACCCACGGCACCGACACCCTGGAAGAGACCGCCTTCTTCCTGGACCTCCACCACACCGACTCCCGCCCGGTCGTCCTCACCGGCGCCCAGCGTCCCTTCGGCACCGGCGACGGGGACGGTCCCGGCAACCTGTACGACGCGCTCCAGGTCGCCTCCTCCGTCAGCGACCTCGGCGTCCTCGTCGTCTTCGACGGACGCGTCCACGCCGCCCGCGGCACCGTCAAGACCCAGACGCTCGCCGCCGACGCCTTCTCCGACCCCTCGGCCGACCGCCTGGGCCGCGTCGGCTTCTCCCGCGTCGACATCGAGCGGCAGCCGGAGCGCCCGACGCCGCTGCCGCTGCCCGCCGCCGCGTACAAGGCCATCCCCGGCGACTCCGGCCCCGGCGCCTTCCCGCTGCCCCGGGTCGCCATCGTCACCCACCACTCCGACGGTGACTCCTTCCTCCTGAACGCGGCCGTCGCCGCCGGCGCCCGGGGCATCGTCCTCGTGGCGACCGGGGCGGGCAACGCCACCCCCGAGATAGCCGCCGCCGTGGCCGACGCGGTCGCCCAGGGCGTCCTCGTCGCCGTCACCACCCGTGTCCCCGCCGGGCCGCTCGCCGAGATCTACACCGGCGGCGGCGCCGTCGACCTCGTCGCCTCCGGAGCGCTGCTCACCGGCACGCTCCGCGCCGCGCAGGCGCGGATCGCCGTCCTCGCCACGCTCCTCGCCGACGCCGGAGACTCCGCCCGCGGCACCGCCCTGCTGCGCCGCCTCCTCGACGGGCCCGTCCGCGCGGAACCGGCGCTCGCCACCGGCGGTTCCCGCTCGGCCTCGGCCGTCGCCGCCCGCGCCTGACCGGGCGCACCCCAGAACCCCGGCTCGCGGGCGGCGCCCCCCAGCCCGCCCGCGAGCCGGCGCCAACCTCTCGGCGCCCGCCGGAGCCCGTGCCGCGGGCTGCCGTGCCGCCTGTACGGCCCTGAGCCCGGCCGCCGTCACTTCGCCGGCCTCGTTCACTGCGCGCCGGCCGCCGCCACCGCTCCGCGCGCCGCTGCCGGCGCGCGCGGGCGCTCTGCCGTCGAGCCCCTCGGCGTACCGCCGCCAGACCCCTCCCTCCATGCCGCGCCGAGGATGCCCCGCGCCCTCCGGTGCGACGTCCGGCCTGCTCGCCCCTCCTCCCTCCCCTCCCCAAGGACGACATCCATGGTTCCCGCACCGGCCCCGCACCCCGTTCCCGTCCGCCGCGAGCACGATCTGCTCGGTGACCGGGACGTGCCCGCGGACGCCTACTGGGGTGTCCACACCCTGCGCGCCACCGAGAACTTCACCGTCACCGGCACCCCGATCTCCGTCTACCCGCTGCTGATCGACGCGCTCGCCGCCGTCAAGGAGGCCGCCGCCCGGGCCAACGAGGAGCTCGGTCTGCTCCCCGCCGACAAGGCCGCCGCCATCGCCGGCGCCTGCCGGGAGATCCGTACCGGACACCTCCACGAGCAGTTCGTCGTCGACGTCGTCCAGGGAGGTGCCGGCACCTCCACCAACATGAACGCCAACGAGGTCGTCGCCAACCGCGCCCTGGAGCTCCTCGGCCACGCCAAGGGAGACTACGACCGGCTCCACCCCAACGAGGACGTCAACCTCGGCCAGTCCACCAACGACGTCTACCCGACCGCCATCCGCATCGCGGCGATCGGGGCGGCCCGTGAACTCCTGCTCGCGATGGCCGTGCTGCAGGACGCCTTCGCCGCGAAGGCCCTGGAGTTCCGCGAGGTCGTCAAGATGGGCCGGACGCAGCTCCAGGACGCGGTTCCCATGACGCTGGGCCAGGAGTTCTCCACGTACGCCGTGATGCTGGAGGAGGACCGCAGCCGGCTCGCCGAGGCCGTCGAGCTCATCCACGAGATCAACCTCGGGGCCACCGCCATCGGCACCGGTCTCAACGCCGCCCCGGGCTACGCCGAGACCGCCCGCCGCAACCTGGCCGAGCTGACCGGTCTGCCGCTGGTGACCTCCGTCAACCTGATCGAGGCCACTCAGGACTGCGGCGCCTTCGTCCAGCTCTCCGGAGTCCTCAAGCGCATCGCGGTCAAGCTCTCCAAGACCTGCAACGACCTCCGGCTGCTCTCCTCGGGGCCGCGCGCGGGACTGAACGAGATCAACCTGCCGCCGGTCCAGGCCGGTTCCAGCATCATGCCCGGCAAGGTCAACCCGGTGATCCCCGAGGTCGTCAACCAGGTCGCCTTCGAGGTGATCGGCAACGACATCACCATCACCATGGCCGCCGAGGCGGGACAGCTCCAGCTCAACGCCTTCGAGCCGGTCATCTTCCACGCCCTCTCGAAGAGCCTCCTCTCCCTGCGGGCCGCCTGTCTGACCCTCGCCGAGCGCTGCGTCAGCGGCATCACCGCCAACACCGAGGCGCTCCGGGCGGCCGTGGAGAACTCCATCGGCCTCGCCACCGCGCTCAACCCCCACCTCGGCTACACGGCCGCCACGGCCATCGCGCAGGAGGCGCTCGCCACCGGGCGCGGAGTCGTCGAACTCACCCTGGAGAAGGGCCTGCTGCCCGCCGAGCGGCTCGCGGAGCTGCTCACCCCGGAGCGCCTCACCGGGGCCCCGGGACCCGCGCTCGCCTGACCCGGCCGGGGCGGTGTCCGTGCGAGGGATGTCCGCACGGAAGTTACCCGGCGGTTTCTCGTGACTTCCCCGATGGGCGACAGTAGAACATGTTCCCATTCGCTCACGAGTGAGGAACGCCACATGAGTGAACACCCCTTGCCCGCAAAGGGAATCGGCGGCGTCAGCCGTCGCCGATTCCTCGCGGGAACAGGTTCTGTTCTCGGAGCCGCTGCCCTGGTCGGCCACGCCACCCCGGCCCATGCCGAACCCCGCCTCGCCGACACCCCCATCCCCACCGGCTCCCACGTCCCCGCCCTCGTCATCGGCACCGGATACGGCGGCTCCGTCGCCGCACTCCGCCTCGCCCGCGCCGGCGTCGACGTCCACATGGTCGAGATGGGCAAGGCCTGGGACACCCCCGGACCCGACGGCAAGATCTTCGCCAACACCACCCGGCCCGACTACCGCTCCTTCTGGCTGCGGACCCGCACCAAGCAGCCCCTGAGCAACTTCCTCGGCTTCCCCCTCGACAAGGACATCCCCCTCCACACCGGCATCCTCGACGCCGAGGACTTCGCCGGCATCACCGTCTACCAGGGCCGCGGCGTCGGCGGCGGCTCCCTCGTCAACGGCGGCATGGCCGTCACCCCGCGCCGCGAGAACTTCGCCGCGATCCTTCCCACCGTCGACGCGACGGAGATGTACTCCACGTACTACCCGCGCGCCAACGCGGGACTCGGGGTCACCGCCGTGGACCAGGCCTGGTGGGAGAGCGCCGCCTGCTACCAGTACGCCCGCGTCGGCCGCAAGCACGCCCAGCGCTCCGGCTTCCCCTTCGTGTTCGTCCCGAACGTCTACGACTGGGACTACATGAAGCAGGAGGCCGCCGGGGCCGTCCCGAAGTCGGCCCTGGACGGCGAGGTCATCTACGGCAACAACGCCGGCAAGAAGACCCTCCAGAAGACCTATCTGGCCCAGGCCGCCGCCACCGGCCGCGTCACCGTCTCGGCGCTGCACAGGGTCACCTCCGTCACCCCGGCGGCCGGCGGCGGCTACACGGTCGCCATCGACCAGATCGACACCGCCGGCGCCACCCTGGCGAGCAAGACCGTCACCGCCGACAAGGTCTTCTTCGCCGCCGGAAGCGTCGGGACGAGCAAGCTCCTCACCCGCCTCAAGGCCACCGGCGCGCTCCCCGCCCTCAACGGCGAGATCGGCAAGGGCTGGGGCGACAACGGCAACGTCATGTGCGGCCGTGCCAATCACATGTGGGACGCGACCGGGAAGCTCCAGTCGGCCATGCCCACCGCGGGCATCGACAACTGGGACGCGGGCGGCGCCTTCGCCGAGGTCGCCCCGCTGCCCACCGGCATCGAGACCTACGCCTCCTTCTACCTGTCCATCACCAAGACGCCCCACCGGGCCGAGTTCACCTGGAACCCGGCCACCGGCAAGGTCGACCTGAGCTGGGACAGGGCCTGGAAGCAGACCTCGATCGACGCCGCCAGGACCATCTTCGACAAGATCAACTCCACGGAGGGCACGATCTACCGCACCGACCTGTTCGGCGCGTACAAGATCTGGGGCGACCACCTCACCTACCACCCGCTCGGCGGCGCGGTCCTGGGCCGGGCGACCGACAACCACGGCCGGCTCCACGGCTACTCCGGCCTGTACGTCATCGACGGATCCCTGATCCCCGGCAACGCCAGCGTCAACCCGTTCGTCACCATCACGGCCCTCGCCGAACGCAACATCGAACGGATCGTGGCCGAGGACTTCTGACCCGCGGCACACACCGCACGGAGAAGGGCCGGCCGGAGTTCACCGGCCGGCCCTTTCCCCGCGCTCAGTGCGTCGGAAGCACGCAGACCGTGTCGAGCCCGAGCACCCGGTTGAGCCGCCCGAACGCCAGCCACGAGCCCAGGCTCATCGTCAGCTCCACGATCTCCGCCTGGCTGTACCGGGCCGTCATCCGGTCCCAGAACTCCTCGTCCAGACCGTGGTGGTCCAGCGCGTACCGCTCCGCGTACTCCGCCGCGAGCCGTGTCCGCTCGTCGAAGGCCTCCGAGACCTCCGTCTCCCGCCACGCCGCGACCACCTCGTCGAAGCCCTCCTCGAGCTTCTCGCCGTCCCGGTCGGTACGCCAGTCCAGACAGAAGCCGCAGCCGTTGATCTGCGCGATCCGCAGCCGCGCCGCCTCGAACTCGCGCAGCCCCAGCGTCGTATGGGCGTACACGGACAGCGAGAAGTTCGCCGCCGCCGTCCCGATCTCCGGGACCATGTCGCCCCACACGTACCCGATCGGCTCCTGGCCCTCGGGAATGTCGATGATCACCGTGGTCTCCTTCCCAGCTTCCCGACCGCCGGCCGCAACGGAACGTCCAGCGCGTCGTACAGTCCCGGCTCCGCCGCCAGCAGCCAGTCGATCGCCCCGACCAGCCGGCCCACCGCCGTCGCGTTCCCGCCCGCCGACCGGTTCTCGCCCTCGGCGGTCGCCGCGACCGTCACCTCGATCCGGGGGCTGCCCTCGACGATCACCCGGTGCGCCCCCGCCCCGTCCGGCGGCACCGGCCAGTCCGGCGCGCAGGAGGGGTGGATGCGGGTCACGTGCTCGATCACGATGCGGGGCTCGCCACCGACGATCCCCTGCACCTCGAAGCGGATCGCGCCCTGCGTCCCCGCCTCGAAGACGCCCATCGTCCGCGTCTTCACGGTCGACTCCAGCGGGCGCCGGTCCACCGTCTCGCGGATCTCGTCGAGTTCGGCGCCGAGCGCGCGGGCCATCAGTCGTATCTGTCCGCCCCACACCATCGTCGGCACCGACGGCAGCAGCATCGGCGGCTCGTACTCCAGGGGCCGGCCCATCCCGATCAGCTCCCGGACCGACTCCTCCTGCTCGTACGTCGAGTAGTCGAAGATCTCCTGGCAGCGGATCACGTCCACCGTGCTGCCGAGCCCGCTCACGAGGAGTGGCAGGACGTCGTTGCCCCAGCCCGGGTCCACCCCCGACGCGAAGAGCGAACCGCCGCCCTCGGCGACCGCGGCGAGCACCGGATCCCGGAACTCGGGCGGTGCGTTGCGCTGGTCGTACAGCGGATACAGCGCCGGTGTGACCACCACCGCGCCCGTCCGCACCGCGCGCGCCACGTCTTCGAGCGCCCCGTCGGGCCGGGTGTCGCCGGTGGCCGCGTACACCACCGCCCCCGGCCGCCCGCCGAGCACCGCGCCGACGTCGTCGACGGCCACCACCCCGAGGTCGTGGCCGAGCCCCGCGAGCCGGCCCGCGTCCCGTCCGACCTTCGCCGGATCGGAGACCAGCACGGCCGCGAGCTCAAGTCCTGGATGGGCGTCCACGGCGCGGATCGCCGCGCGCCCGACATTTCCGGTACCCCACACCACCGTCCGAATCATGCGCGGAGGGTAGCGCCGGGCCCCGAAGGTTCCCAGCCCCGTGACACAAAGAACTGACGAATCGTCAGTTCTCCTGTTCCCCGGCCAGCCGCAGGGCCACGAACGGCACCGTGTCGCCCGGCAGGACGTACCGCTCCACCTCGACGAAGCCGCGGGCCAGCGCGAACCGCAACCCCTCCTCGTTCGAGGCGAGAACGACCGTCTCGACCCCCTCCTCGCTCAGCGTCCGCGCGTGCGCGAGCCCCCGCTGGTACAGCGCCGTCCCGAAACCGCGACCCCGGAACTCCGGCAGCGTCCGCGCGATGACGGTGGCCGCCGCCGTCTCCCCGTCCGGCGGCCGGACCGTCGAACAGCCCACCACCACCGGTCCGAGGTACGCGACGTCCAGCGTGTTCCGGCCCGCGCGCTCCCGCACCTCCTCGGGGGAGAGAACGGCCGTGGGGATGATCGTGTTGTGGACGGACCGCCAGTCCGCGAGCTGCGCCTCGGTCCGGGCGGTCTCGATACGAAGATCGTTCATCCGTGCAGGAAACCTCCTCCCACCGGACCGGTCAACCCGCTTTCGGGGCAGCCACCGGCGGACGCGGCCGTACGGGTGAGGGCACCGCCCCCGCGGCAGCGCCGCCCGCCGAGCGGGTACGGATCGCAGCACCGCCCCCGGCCAGAAGGATCCGTCCATGCCCGTCCACAAGGGCGCCCCCGCGCTGCTGAGCGCCGGCACACTGTGCGCGGCCCTGCTCCTCACCGGCTGCGCGAGCACCGCACCACCCGCCCCCGCGGCACCCGTCGGGGCGACCGCAGTGGTCCCGCCCGGCGCCGGTGACTCCCGGCCCGAGGGCGCGCCACCCGGCGCGGCGGCCTCGGCGGGCGGCCCGGCGGGTGCCGCGCCGGGAGGCCGAGGCGAGGCGGCGAACAGCCTCGCCTCCGCACCCGTCCCCGCCCCCCGGATCCCCGGCGTCGGCCCCGCCACCCATTCCCTCGTCCCCGACGGCACCACCCAGGCCCTCGTCGTCACCGGCGCCACCGTCGACGACAGCACCTCCACCGTGACGCTCTACGAGCGGAACGCCGCCGGCCGCTGGACCGGGACCGCCGGTCCGTGGCCCGCGCACAACGCCCTCCGCGGCTGGACCGCCGACCACTCCGCCGGCGACCTGCGCAGCCCGATCGGGGTCTTCCGGCTCGGCGACGCGGGCGGCCTGCTGCCCGACCCCGGCGCCCGCATGCCGTACGACCAGGACGAGGAGTTCGACATCAGCGGCACCGGTCTCTCCGGTGAACCCCTCGAAGGCTCGTTCGACCATGTGATCGCCATCGACTACAACCGCGTGCCCGGCAGCAGCCCGCTCGACAGGGAACGCCCGCTCGGTGCGGAGAAGGGCGGCGGCGTCTGGATCCACGTCGACCACGGCGGACCCACCCAGGCCTGCGTCACGCTGGAGCGCGAGGCGCTGCGCGCACTCCTGCGCACGCTCGACCCGGCGAAGGACCCGGTCGTCGTCATGGGCCCGGCACCCGAACTCGCGCGCTGAACGCCGGGCCACCGGGACGGGGCCGGACGCCACCTCGGCGCCCGGCCCCGTCCCGGTCTCCGTCTTGGTGGGGGAGTCCCCGCCGTCAGTTCCCCCCGCCGGCACCGACCGCACCGCGGAACGGCCCCGTGTGCAGACGGACCTGCTCCGGGGTCAGATACGCGTCCGTGTACTCGAAGTCCCGCAGGGTGCCCGACTTCGACGCCAGGAACCCGGTCCGTACGAAGTCGTCGCCCGCCACGGCGTTCAGCAGCCAGTTCGTCATGACCCGGGTCTTCGCCACATTGGTCCGCAGCGCCGCCCAGTGGTACGCGCGGGCCACGGCCTGCGCCGGTGCCCCGTGCAGCTCCACACCGAGCGGCTTCGAGACACCGTCCATCCCGCCCAGGTCCACCACGAGCCCCAGGTCCTTGTGCGTGTACGGATGGGTCGGCTCGCCACGGAGGGTCGAGACCAGGTTGTCGGCGAGCGCCTTCCCCTGCCGCATCGCGTGCTGCGCGGTCGGCGGGCAGATCGCGCCCTCCTCGCCCTTGGCGAGATCCGGCACCGCCGCGGCGTCGCCCAGCGCCCACACCCCGTCGAGCCCCGGCACCCGCATCTCGGCCGAGACGACGAGCCGGCCCCGGAAGGTCTCCTGGCCGAGCGTGCCGATCAGCGGACTCGCCGCCACTCCGGCCGTCCAGATCAGCGTCCGGCTCGGCAGCACCCGCCCGTCGGTCAGCGTCACCGCCTCGTCGTCCACCGAGGCCACCGACACCCCCAGCGACACCTCGATGCCGCGCTTCGTCAGGATGTCCATCGCCGCGGCGCCCAGCTTGTCGCCCAGCTCGGGCATCAGCTTCGGCGCGATGTCCACCAGGTGCCACTTGATGAGCCGCGGGTCGATCCGCGGATACCGCTTGACCGCGTTGTGGGTGAGCAGCTGGAGACAGGCCGCCGTCTCCGTCCCCGCGTAGCCGCCGCCGACCACCACGAACCGCAGCCGCGCGGCCCGCTCCTCCTCGTCGTTGCTCGCGTCCGCCAGGTCCAGCTGCGCGATGACGTGGTCGCGGATGTACACGGCCTCCGCGAGTGTCTTCATCCCGCGCGCGTGATCGGCGAGCCCCGGGATGTCGAAGCTGCGGGTCACACTGCCGGGCGCGAGCACGAGATGGTCGTACGGCTCGGTCACGTACTCCCCGGCGATCGTCCGCACCACACAGGCCTTCGCCGCCGTGTCCACCCCGACGACGCCACCCGGCACGATCCGGGTGCGGTGCCGTTCACTGCGCCGCAGCGACAGCGCGACCGACTGCGGGGTCAGCACCCCGGCCGCCACCTGGGGGAGCAGCGGCAGGTACAGCTGGTACGAGAACGGCGAGAGCAGCGCGAGCTGCGCCTCGCGTTCCGCAAGCCGCCGTTCGAGCCTCCGTACGCAGGCCACTCCGGCGAATCCGGCGCCCACCACGAGAATCCTCGGTCGCGTCACGCTGTCCGCCCTTCCGTATGAGCGTGCAAGAAGCCCACGGACTTGGCTGAGTGAGCCTGTATGGCAAGTTTTTCTGATTATCCGTGGTTCACCCTTTTTATCGTTATTGAGCTGGGATCGCTCTTCGGCATGCTCGCGGGCCTCTGACACCCCGCGGGACTCCGGTCGCAGCGGTGCGAGGTGCGGGTTACGTTGCCGAAGGCCCCACGCGGGGGCCGGATTCCTCCCGGAAGGCGGAACGCCACGCATGACCACGTACAAGGTCGGCTACTTCGTCGGCAGCCTGTCGGAGCACTCCATCAACAGGATCCTCTCCCGGGCCCTCCTGCGTGTGGCGCCGCCGGGCCTGGAGTTCCAGGAGATCCCCATCAAGGACCTCCCGCTCTACAACCACGACTTCGACGCCGACTACCCGCCCGAGGGACGGGCCCTCAAAGAGGCCATCGCCTCTGTCGACGCCGTCCTCTTCGTCACTCCCGAGTACAACCGGTCCATCCCCGGCGGCCTCAAGAACGCCATCGACTGGGCCAGCCGCCCCTGGGGCACCAACTCGTTCACCCACAAGCCGTCCGCCGTCATCGGCGCCTCGCCCGGCAAGATCGGCACCGCCGTCGCCCAGCAGAGCCTCCGCTCCGTGCTGAGTTTCTGCAACTCTCCGCAGATGAACGCCCCCGAGGCCTACATCCAGTTCGTTCCGGGGCTCTTCACACCGGACGGCGAGGTCACCGATCCGACGACCCAGCAGTTCCTGGGCGACTTCATGTCCGACTTCAAGACCTTCATCGAACGGGTCCTCACCGTCCTGCCCCAGCGCTGAACGGGGTCAGAGGACCACGATCCCCAGCGGCCGCGAGCCCGCCTCCAGGCGTCGGGTGTCGCCCGTGCCGAGATCGACGACGCTCAGGCCGTCCCAGTACCCGTCCCGGGTGAACCCGCCGGTCACATAGGCGGTCCGCCCGTCCTTCGACACGGCCACGGTCTCGTGCGGACCCTCCAGGGGGTAGACCCGCTCGGCCCCGCCGGGCGTCCTGACCGTCAGGGAGGGGCCGCGGTCCTCGTCCGGGTCGATCGGGCCCGTACCCACGGTGAGCAGCGTTCCGTCTGCGGTCACCGTGGCGCCGTGCTGGTGGGTGTTCGCCGTCATCGGCTCGATCGTCGTGCGGCCCGTGCGCGGGTCGACGACCGCGAGCCGCTCGCCCTCGAAGGGCAGCAGCAGCTTGCCGTCCGACGGCCGTACGGCCGTGTAGTGCGGCTTCAGCCAGGAACCGAGCCCGCCCTCCGTGCCGTACGGCGCGACCTCCACCCGGCGCGGCTTCAGGGTGTCCGCCGTGACGACCGTGACGTCGAAGGAGTCGTGGTTCGTCGCGTACACCTCCGCGCCGTCCCGGGACACGTCCACGTCGAAGGGGCGCCGTCCGACCGGCACCGTGTCCGTGACCCGCAGGGACGCCGTGTCGATCACTTCCAGTGCGCCGTTCCCGCCGGGCACGTTGACCCCCGCGTACACCCGTCGGCCGTCCGGGGCGAGTGCGATGCCCATGCCACCGCCCCGGTACTCGCCCGTGGTCACCGGACCCGCGTCCGTCGCGTACGGAATGAGCGCCAGCCGCTGCCGGGTCGTCGTGTCCACGACCGCGACGCCCTCGGCGGTCGCCACCCAGGCCCGGCCGTCCGCACCGACGACCAGGCCGTACGGGGCCGTCCCCACCTGCACCGAGCCGATGGCACCCCGCTCCGGGTCGACGAAGGTGACCGTGTCGGAGCCGAAGTCACTGACGAGCAGCGTGCCGGGCGCGGGCCTGCCCGCCGGCGCGGGCGTCACGGTGCCGGAGGAACCGGCCGAGGGCGCCGAGGCGGTGGGGGAGGTCCCGGCCGAAGGTGCCGAGGCGGTGTTAGAGGTCCCGGCCGGCGGCGTCGAACCCGCGGGGGAGGCAGCCCCTCCCGGCCCCTGCGCGCACCCGGCGAGCAGAGTGACCGCCACCGCTCCGGGCACGAGCACCCGGGCGGCGCGGAACGCACGGCGGTACTTCGTCATGTCGGACTCCTCGGTACGGCGAACACGCGCGGCCCCGTCGGACGACGGGCCCGCACCCCGCACCGATCCTCCGCCCGCCCCCGGCCCCCCACGGTCCGACGGCCGGCCCCCGTCCGGCAGCGGGACGGACGACGACGGGGTCGACCGAACGGTTGACGCGAACACCGTCCCCCGGGACCCGCCGACGGTTAGCGTGACGGGATGACCGAACCCTGGCAGGAGTCCGCCCCCGGCGTTCTGAGGCTCCCCTCCGGACGGCTGGTACGGGGCCGTGCCCTGCGCCGCCCGCTGCCCGAAGGGCCCCGTCCGACCTACGCCGTCCACCTGCTCGGCAAGCGGCCGCCCGAGGTCCCGTGGGAGTCCGTGTGGCTCCGCTGGCCCGACTTCCGCCTCCCCGCGGACCGGGACACCGCCCGCGCCGTTCTCGCCGAGGCCTGGGAACGCGCCGCGGAGGAACGGGTCGAGGTGGCCTGCGGAGGCGGGCGAGGCCGCACCGGAACGGCCCTGGCCTGCCTCGCCGTCCTCGACGGGGTCCCGGCCGGCGAGGCGGTCGACCACGTCCGCCGCCACTACGACCGGCATGCCGTGGAGACCCCCTGGCAGCGCCGGTACGTCCGCCGCTTCAGCGCTTGACGCCGTCCAGGAAGCACAGCATCCGCTCCACGCACAGCGCGGCAGCCTCCGGCACGTAGGACGGCGCGTCGCGCTCGGCGAACAGATGCGCGCTCCCCGGGTACAGGAACAGCTCCCGGTCCGCCGCGTCCGCCGTCAGCGCGCGGGCGGCCGCCAGGTCGCCCTCGTCGACGAAGTACGGATCGGCGTCCATCCCGTGGACCTGCGCGGGCACCCCCTGCGGCCAGGCGGCACCGAACTCCGCCACCGGCACACAGGCGCAGAGCAGCAGGGCGCCGAGGGCCCCGGCCCGGGTCTGCGCCAGCTTCTGGGCGGGCAGCACACCGAGCGAGAACCCGGCGTAGACGATCTCCTCGGGCAGCTCCGCGGCGGCCCGCTCACCGCGCGCCACCAGCGTGCCGAAGCCGATCTCCTGGGCGTACCCGGCGCCGGCCTCCAGATCGGTGAACGTACGCCCCTCGTACAGATCGGGCACGTGCACCGTGTGCCCGGCCCGCCGCAGGGTGTCGGCGAAGGCGCCGACACCCGCCGTCAGCCCCAGTGCGTGGTGGAAGAGCAGGACCTCAGCCATGTCGTCATCCCCGGTTCGGCGTGCGTGGCCCGCACCCACTGCGGAACGGGCCGTTCGGGGAGCAGCATGGCGTACGCCACTGACAATGCCCGGAAACACGGCGGACCGGCCTCCGGAGCGCCCGGGGCGGCGGTCTCGGCAGGGGCCTCGGCGACGGAGGGGGAGACGAGGAGCCGGACGGCTAGCGCATCGGCCGGTGCGGCAGGACGGCGCCCGCCTGGCCCACGACGCCCGAGTGCCCGCCGACGCCCATCTGTCCGCCGACACCGGGGTGCCCGCCGACCGCCAGCTGCGCGCCCACGCCCGGGTGCCCACCCATTCCCTGGTGCCCACCCGCGCCCTGGTGACCGCCGACGGCCATCTGACCGCCGACACCCGCGTGCGCGACCGCGCCCTGCGGCGCCTGGACGCCCTGCGGCGGCACCTGGATGACCCGGCTCAGGTCCCGCAGAACCTCCTCCGCGACCTGGCGGACGTCACCCGGAACATCCCCCCGCTCCCGTATGAGCTCGGCGTAGATCGGTGCCGTGCCGTCCGCGTGGTTCATGGGGCTCGCTTCCTTCGTCTGCGCCGGTGATGTCACCGACGGGGAGACGGCGAGTCTACGGGGCACCACCGACACGCCCCGGATCGGGAGTCCGCACACCACCCCCGCCCCGCCCGCCCGCGCCCGATATTCGCTGTCCTCCCCGGCCCCACCGGCCCAGAATGGATCAACGGACAAACGGGAGGGACCCCATGAGCCAGGCGACCCTGACTCTGCACGACCTGATGTCGCCCGACGAGCTCGACACCGCACTCGCGGAGGGGCACGTCACACGCAAGCGCCACCCCGAGCTGCCGCTGTCGATCTACACGTACACGCGCGCGTGCCAGTACGCCCAGCACTGGAACCGGGCGACCACACGCTGCCGCGGACTCGTCGCCGACGACACCACCGGACGCGTCGTCGCGCTCCCCCTCCCCAAGTTCTTCAACATCGGCGAGCACGCCGTCGGCCGCCCCTACGCGCCGCCGCTGCCCGACGAACCCTTCGAGGTGTACGACAAGGTCGACGGCAGCCTCGCCGTCGTCTTCCACTACGACGGCCGCTGGCACGTCGCCTCCAAGGGCTCCTTCACCAGCGCCCAGGCGACCTGGGCGCAGCGCCGGCTCGACGCCGCCGACACCACGGGCCTGAAGCCCGGCGTCACCTACCTCGCCGAGATCCTCTACCCCGGCAACCGCATCGTCGTGAACTACGGCGAGCGCCGGGACCTCGTCCTGCTCGCCGCCTTCGACCGGGACGGCACCGAGACCCCGCTCGCCGAGGCCGCCGCGGGCTGGCACCCCATCGGCTCGATCGTCCGCACCTGGCCCGCCATGAGCGTCGCCGAGCTCGTCGCCCTCACCGAGTCCAACACCCTCCCCGGCGGCCACCGGGCCA
The DNA here is from genome assembly GCF_044331325.1 of Streptomyces sp. NPDC017246. Lineage (NCBI taxonomy): Bacteria > Bacillati > Actinomycetota > Actinomycetes > Kitasatosporales > Streptomycetaceae > Streptomyces > Streptomyces sp. NPDC017246. Next base: position 260,312 of record NZ_JBIRMW010000003.1, read on the forward strand.
CCGGCACCGACGCCGAGGGCTTCGTCCTGCGCTTCGCCTCCGGCCTGCGCGCCAAGGCCAAGCTCGCCGAGTACGTACGCCTCCACAAGGTGCTCACCGGTGTCACCGAACGCGACATCTGGCGCGGCCACGGCATCCAGCGCTTCGCCGCCGTGCCGGCCGGCGAACTCGCCAAGGGCCTCGGCTGCGCCGTCAGCGACGTCGAGGCCTCCGGCGGCAAGCCCCTGGACGCCCTCCTGGAGCAGGTGCCGGACGAGTTCGACGCCTGGGTGCGCGAGGTGATCGGCCGACTCGACGCCGCGGCCGCCGACCGCGAGCGGGCCATCGACCAGGCGTACGCGCGCGTGGCCCACCTCGCGGGCGACCGCGGCGCCTTCGCCCGCGCCGCCGCCGGCGAGCCCGACCGAGGTCTGCGCGCCGCGCTCTTCCTGCGCCTCGACGGCCGCCCCACCGAGCTCCTCGTGTGGCGGCAGCTGCGCCCCGAGACCACCGACCCCTACGCCCACGACCAGGAGAACTGACCGTGCCCGTCGTTCATGTCATGACCGGCCTCCCGGCCTCCGGGAAGACGACGGCCGCCCGGGCCCTCCAGGCCGCCGCGGAGGGGCGCGTGCGCCGCGTCAACCTCGACGACCTCCGCCACATGCTCGACCTCCCCTCGGCGGAGCGCGGCCACTCCCACGCGCACGAGCGGACCGTCCTCGACATCCAGGACGCCGCCGTCCGCGCGGCCGTCGAGGACGGCTTCGACGTCGTCGTCGACAACACCCACCTGACCCGGCACATCCCGAAGCGGCTCAAGGCCGCCGTGGGCGGCCTGGCCACCTTCGCCGTCCACGACTTCACCTCCGTGCCCGTCGACGAGTGCGTCCGGCGCGACGCCGCCCGCGAGCGGCCCGTCGGCGAGGAGATCATCCGCATCCTCGCCGACAAGCACGCCAAGGCCACCCGGGGCGGCTGGCGGCTCACCGCGGACTGGCTCAACGACCGTCCCACCGTCGGCGAGCCCTACGTCGCCGACCCGAGCCTCCCCACCGCCGTCATGTGCGACATCGACGGCACCCTCGCCCTGCGCGTCGACCGGGGCGCGTACGACTTCACCCGCTGCGACCGCGACCTGCTCAACGTCTCGGTGCGCGACGCCCTGCGTGCCTTCCGGCACACCGAGCGGGACCGGATCGTCCTGCTCTCCGGCCGGAGCGAGGACCACCGCGCCCTCACCGAGAGCTGGCTCGCCCGGCACGAGGTGCCGTACGACGAACTGTGGATGCGTGCCTCCGGCGACGGCCGCGGCGACGACCTCGTGAAGGCGGAGCTCTTCGACGCCCATGTCCGCCACCGGTACGCCGTCCGCGTCTCCCTCGACGACCGCGACCGCGTCGTCGCCCTCTGGCGTCGGATGGGCCTCCCCACCTGGCAGGTCAACTACGGCGCCTTCTGACCGGCCCCGGGGGGCGGGACGGTCCCGTCCCCCGGCCGACGGGACCGTCCACCCCCGCCGCCGTGTCAGGATCGTGGGATGGTGGAAAAGATCATCGCGGCGTGCGACGGCGCGTCCAAGGGAAACCCCGGCCCCGCGGCCTGGGCATGGGTCATCGGCAGCGGCGACGGAGCGATCGACCGCTGGGAGGCGGGTCCCCTCGGCCGGGCGACCAACAACGTGGCCGAACTGACGGCGCTGGAACGCCTGCTGGAAGTACTCGACCCGGCGGCGCCGGTCGAGGTCCGCATGGACTCCCAGTACGCCATGAAGGCCGTCACGACCTGGCTCCCCGGCTGGCGGCGCAAGGGCTGGAAGACCTCCTCCGGCAGCCCCGTCGCCAACAAGGACCTGGTCGTCCGCATCGACGCGCTCCTCACCGGCCGGGACGTCGACTTCGTCTACGTGCCCGCGCACCAGGTCGACGGCGACCCCCTCAACGACGCGGCCGACCGCGCGGCCAGCCACAGCGCCCGTACGCAGGAGCCCATCGGCTCCGCCGCCGGCGCCCCGCTGCCCCCGCCGGAAGCCCCGACACGCGCCTCCGCGCCCCGTGCGCGCTCCTCAGCGCCGTCCGGCTCCTCGGGCGGTTCGTCCGCAGGCTCCTCGGGTGGCCCCTCGACGAGCCGGACACGCTCGTCCGGCGCAACGCTGAAGGCGAGATTCTCGGGCCGCTGCCGCTGCGGCAAGGCCTATGACAAGGGCGAGACCATCGCGAAGAACTCCGACGGCTGGGGCCATCCCACCTGCGTCTGAACCCTCCAGCCGTCCGACTGGCGGGCGGCTCCGTCCGTTGTTTGAGACCGGCCGGCCCGGGCGCGCGCGAGCCTTCACCCACGCGTGTATCCGGGTTCGCCCGGGGTTCTGTTCTCCGAGCGCCTGTGGCTGCATACTGTCCTCCTCGCACCGGTGACGAACCGTTTTACCTGCTTGTTTGTCGCTCTCACGACGTGGTCGGCACCGGCGAGAACCTCCCCCTTGCTGCCGCTGCGGTGACCCCTCGGCGGAAGCTTTCCCTGCCCGTGAAAGACCCGAGGTTCCGTGCCAGTACCTGTTCTCCTGACCGGGCGCTCCGTGCGCCTGGAGCCGCTGGCGATGCGGCACGCCGAAGCCCTCGCCCGGGCCGGCGGGGCGGACCGATCGGCCTACGCCTTCACCCCCGTACCCGACGGCTTCGAATCGGCCCTCGACTACATCGCCCGCGCCCTTACGGATCAGGCGGCAGGACGGTCCCTGCCCTTCGCCCTGATCAGTACGGCCGACGAGCGAGTCATCGGCTCGACCCGGTTCCTCGAACTCGACTACTGGCGGGGGCCGCTGATCTGGCCGCCCGTCCCCGGCATGCCCCACGGAGATCCCCTGACCTCCGTGCCGGACGCCGCCGAGATCGGCAACACCTGGATCGCGGGCGACGCCCGGGGTACCGGGATCAACACCGAAGCCAAATACCTCATGTTCCGACATGCCTTCGAAGCCTGGGGCGTCCGCCGCATCACCATGCGCGCCGACGCCCGCAACACCCGCTCCAGAATCGCGATCGAACGCCTCGGAGCGAGCTGCGAAGGCGTGCGCCGAGCCCACTCGCGCGGTCTCGACGGAGCCGTCCGCGACACGGCCTTCTACTCGGTCCTCGACGAGGAATGGCCGACCGTCCGGGACATCATCGAACTCCGTCTTTCCACCCCCCGCCAGGTGCGCGTCCCGCAGGACCTGCTCCCGGCCTGACCCCTTCCGGCACCGCTCCGGCGGGCGCTCGCGCCCCCGTCGGAGCGGTGGTTCCATGGAGGGGACGGGAAGGACTCGACATATGAGGACGCGGGGTAGCGGCCGTCACAGGACCGCGCACCGTGCAATCAGGATCCGCGAGAAGCGGATGAGTCCTTCCCGCCCCCGTCCTCGGCGCCACTGACGTCCTCCTTCGGCGCCTGACGCCTGACGGTTGACGTCCTCGGACGTCCGGGCCCGCTCCCGCCCCCGGCGCCCTCCGGCGCTCTCGACTCCCTCCTCTTCGGCGGCCGGTCCGTACCGCTCTCCGGATCCGCATCGAGCACATCCGGACGCGCCCGGTACGGTGATCGCGACAGTGAGCAGCGCCACCCGAAGGGACCGAGTGATCGTGCCGACCGGAACCGCCGACGTACTCCTCCGGACGGAGGGCCGGGCCGGATTCATCACCCTGAACCGCCCCCGCGCCATCAACGCGCTCACCCACGCCATGGTCCTCGCCGTCGACGCCGCCCTCACGGCGTGGGAGCACGACCCGGCTGTCGACACCGTCGTCGTCGAAGGTGCGGGAGAGCGCGGTCTCTGCGCCGGCGGCGACATCCGCGCCATCCACGACGACGCCCGCGCCGGAGGCTCCGCGTCCGAGGCCTTCTGGCGCGACGAGTACCGGCTCAACGCCCGTATCGCCCGCTACCCCAAGCCGTACGTCGCCCTCATGGACGGCATCGTCATGGGCGGCGGCGTCGGCGTCTCCGCGCACGGCTCCGTCCGCGTCGTCACCGAGCGCTCGCGGATCGCCATGCCGGAGACCGGCATCGGCTTCGTCCCCGACGTCGGCGGCACCCACCTCCTGGGCCGCGCCCCCGGGGAACTCGGTACCCATCTCGCGCTCACCGGCGGCCATGTCGGCGCCGCCGACGCGATCCTCACCGGCCTCGCCGACCACTTCGTGCCCTCCGCCGCACTGCCCGCCCTGGTCCAGGACCTGACCCGCCTGACGGCCGAGGAGGCCGTCGCCCGCCACACGGCCACGGCCCCGCCCGGCGTCCTCGCCGAGCAGCGGGAGTGGATCGACGCCTGCTACCCGGCCGAGACCGTCGAGGCCGTCGTCGAGCGCCTCTTCGACAGCGGAGCCCCCGCCGCCAAGGAGGCGGCGACCACCCTCCTCACGAAGTCGCCGACCGCGCTCAAGGCGACCCTGGCGACCCTCCGCCGGTCCCGCGCCCTCGCCCCCCTGGAAGAGGTCCTGGACCTGGAGTTCCGGGTCTCCTGCGCCGCCCTGGCCACCCCCGACCTCGTCGAGGGCATCCGTGCCCAGGTCGTCGACAAGGACCGCGACCCCCACTGGACCCCCGCCACCCTCCCCGAGGTCACGGACGAGGCCGTCGCCCGCTTCTTCACCGCACCGCCCGGCGGTGACCTCGGTCTCGCCGCCGCCCGCCGCGCCCACGAGGACCGGGTACCCCGGGACCGCGCGTGACCACGAACACCACCACCTCCTTCCAGCCCGTACTCGACCGCATCGCCGAGGAGATCGCCGCACTCACCGAGCGGGGCACCCCGGCCGACTACATCCCGGCCCTCGCCGCCGAGGACCCCACCGACTTCGGCATGGCCGTGGCGGAACTCGACGGCACCGTCTACGGGGTGGGGGACTGGCGCCGTCCCTTCTCCACCCAGTCCGTCACCAAGGTCTTCACCCTCGCCCTCGCCCTCGCCGGGGAGGGCGACACGCTCTGGGCCCATGTAGGCCGGGAACCCTCCGGCGACCCGTTCAACTCCCTCGTCCAGCTGGAGTACGAGAACGGCATCCCGCGCAATCCGTTCATCAACGCGGGCGCCCTCGTCGTCACCGACCGCCTCCACCGGCTGACCGGCGACGCCTCGGGCAGCCTGCTCGACTTCCTGCGCACCGAGAGCGGCAACCCGGACCTCGCCTTCGACTCCGGCGTCGCCGCCTCGGAGGCCGCCCACGGCGACCGCAACGCGGCCCTCGCCCATTTCATGGCCTCCTACGGCAACATCACGGGACCCGTCCCCGACCTGCTGCGCGAGTACTTCCGCCAGTGCTCCCTCGAAGCGTCCTGCGCCGATCTGGCCCTGGCCACCGGCTTCCTCGCCCGTCACGGACTGCGCGCCGACGGCTCACGGCTGCTGACCCGCAGCCAGGCCAAGCAGGTCAACGCCGTCATGCTCACCTGCGGCACCTACGACGCGGCCGGCGACTTCGCCTACCGCGTGGGCCTGCCGGGCAAGAGCGGGGTCGGCGGAGCCGTCGTCGCCGTCGTGCCGGGCCGCTGCACCCTCTGTGTCTGGAGCCCGGGCCTGGACAGCAGGGGCAACTCGGTGGCGGGTGTGACCGCGCTCGACCGTTTCACGACCATCACGGGCCTGTCGGTCTTCTGAACCCTTCGCCGCCGGTACGGAGGGCACACCACCGGGTGGAATCCGCATGCCGCCGGAGGCGGTGGGCATGCCGCCGGGCGCGCTGGGCATGCTGCCCCGGTGGCCGCACCCACCGGACCGAGGAGACCCCCGTATGACCGTCCCGACCCGTATCCGCACCTCCGCGAAGGCCGTCGTCCTCCACGAGGGCTCCGTCCTCCTCACCCGCAACATCTGGAACGGCCGGGAGGGACAGTTCCTCCCCGGCGGAGGCCAGGAGACCGGTGAACTCCTGCCCGACACGGTGCGCCGGGAGGTACGCGAGGAGACCGGACTGACGGTGGAGGTCGGCCCGCTGCTCTGGGTCCTGGAAGGCTGGGTCGACGACCCCGGCCCCCTGGCGGCGGAGAACCACCACCGGGTCGAGATCGTCTTCCTGTGCACCGTGATCGGCAGTCCCGAACTCGTCGGCGGAACAGAGGAGGACGTCGACCAGATCGGCCTCGACTGGGTGCCCCTGGACAAGATCGCCTCCCTCGGGACCGTCTCCCCCCGCTACCGCGACCACCTGGCACTGCTCGCCTCCGGAGACATCCCCCGCGCGTCCTACCTGGAGCGCTAGCGGGGGGTCTCGCCGCCCGGCCCGGGCTCGCGGCGCGATCGACAGGACACCTGCTGGTTCCGGCGCCCCAGCCGGACCGTGACCGTCTTGGGGCGTTGGTACTCCTGGAGCGCCAGTGTGCTCAGATCGGTCCCGTGGCCCGAGGCGCCGCGGCCGCCGTGCGGGAGCTCCGCCGTCTGGACGAGATGGCAGTTGAGCCAGGTCTCGCCCGCGTCCAGGGCGGCGGCCAGTTCCAGCCCGGCCGTGAGGTCGGTGGTCCACACGCTCGCCGCCAGCGCCTGCGGGACGCCGTTCGCCAGGGCCAGGGCGGCCGCGACGTCAGCGGCCCGCTGCACGGTGAGGAGCGGACCGAACACCTCCTCGGTGACGGCCGGGTCGTCGTCCGGGAGGTCCGCGAGGAGCGTCGCGGGCCGCCAGTGCCCCGCCTCCTCGCCCGGAGCGGGCGCGATGCCCGCGGCGAGGTTCCGCTTGGCTCCCGAGGAGGCGACCAGCCGGTCGTAGCGGGCCAGCTGGTCCGGGTTGTTCAGCGGTCCGAAGTCCCGGCCGGCCACCCGGGATCCCAGCGCCGCCGTCAGCCCCTCGACGGCGGACTCGTAGTTCTCCGCCAGGGTGATGACCCGCGCCGGGGCCGCACAGCTCTGCCCGGCGTTGTACGTGACCGCGTCCGCGAGGGACGCCCAGGTGTCGTCGGGCGCGTCCGGGAGGACGATCGCCGGGGCGTTGCCGCCCAGTTCCAGACTGACCCGCCGGGTGCCCGCGCGCGCCGCCACGTCCGCCCCGGCCCGGCCGCTGCCGGTGAACGCGACCATGTCCACCGCGGACTCGACGAGCAGCCGACCGGTCTCCCGGTCGCCCGGGAGGCACTGGAGCACCTCCGCGCCGAGCGCCGACAGGGCGTGCTCCGCGAGGAGGAGAAGGCTGTCGGGGGTCGTCTCGGCGGGCTTCGCCACGACCGTGTTCCCGGCCGCGAGGGCCGGCGCGCAGCGCCAGGCCGCCATCAGGAGCGGATAGTTCCAGGGCACGACCACACCGACCACGCCGATCGGCTCCCAGCGGACCCAGCTCTCGTGGCCCGCCACCAGCAGGCCGGCGGCCGGTGCGGTACGGGTCCTCGCCGCGGTCGCGAAGAACCGGAACAGATCCGCGACCTGCTCGACCTCGCCCGCGGTCTCCGACTCGGGCTTGCCCGTACCGGCCCGCTCACGGGCCGCGTACTCCGCCGCGTGCTCCTCGACCAGGCCCGCGAGCCGGTCCAGCCGGCGCCCTCGGTCCTTGGGGGTCAGCGCGCTCCAGGCGGGCAGGGCGGCACGGGCGGCGGACACGGCCGCGCGGACCTCGGGGAGCCGCGACCGCACGGAGGCACCGCGCGGCGCCCCGGTCCTGGGATCGGTCAGGTCGACGGGGGGAGTCGGGAGGCTGGTGCTCATGAGGGCCTTTCACGGGACGGAGCGCGTCGCGACGGCGACGGACTCGGTGGAACGGTCTGCCGGGTGTGGTTCACACGTCGTACGAGCGCAGCCAGAGCTCCAGGGTGAGCACCAGCCACAACTTGCCACCCTGCCGGGGGAGCAGGGCGCCCTCGCCCCGCAGCCAGGCGCGGACGGTCTCCGGCCGGAAGAGCCCGCGCCGCCGGGTCGTGGGGCCGAGCAGGAGGTCCTGGGTCAGGTCGCGGAGCGGGCCCGTCAGCCACTGCTGGACCGGCACCCGCATCCCGCTCTTGGGGCGGTCGACCACCGTGTCGGGGAGCAGGTCCCTGACTGCCTCCTTGAGGATCCACTTCTCCGCCGTGCCACGGAGCTTGAAGGCGGGCGGGGTCGCGAAGGCGTGGTCGACGACCGAGCGGTCGAAGAGCGGCGAGCGGCCCTCCACGCCCTGCGAGGAGGTCAGCCGCTCCACCTTGGTGAGGATGTGGTGGGCGCCCTTGGTCCGCAGGTTGCAGTGGAGGAGCTGGTTGAGGAGGTGCCCCATCCGGTACGGGCCGCCGCCGTCGGCCGTCAGGTACGGCGCCACGTGCCGTTCCAGGGGCGGCGCGTCCCGCAGGGCCTCCAGGGCCGGTGCCGTCAGCAGATCCGGTAGGTCGGTCCAGCACTTGCGGTACGAGCGCAGGTACGCGGTCGCCCGGTCCTCGTCCCAGGGCGCGCCCGGGGTCCGGTGCATCTCCTGGACCAGCATGGGGAGGTTCTTCGGTCCGCCGAAGACGGGGTCCCCGCCCTCGCCGTTGAGGACGACGGACGCGCCGTCGGCGGCCACCGCCTCGGCGAGCATCAGGTTCGGCACGGTCAGCGGGTCGCCGACCGGGCTGTCGAGGAGTGCGGCGGCCTCGGCCAGCCGAGCGGCCACGGCCTCGCCGGAGACGTTCAGGACCTGGTGGCGGGTGTGGCAGTGGGCGGCCACCAGGCCCGAGTAGCCCAGTTCGTTCGGCAGGTCGTCGCCGAAGCTGATGGAGTAGGTGTGCACCGGGTGACCGTGGAGCTTCGCCGCCAGGGCGGTGACGAGCGAGCTGTCGATCCCGCCGGAGAGGAGCACGGCGGCCGGCTCGGCGACGGGCAGCCGGCTCGCCGTCGCCCGCTCCAACAGGTCCCGCAGTGCGCGGACATGACCGGCCGGATCCTCCGGCACCGGATCCTCGATCCGCTCGCGCGGCTCCCAGTGGACGCTCTCGGTGGACGTCCCGTCCCGGTGGAGCCGCAGCACCCGGCCGGGCAGCAGCTCCCGTACACCGGTCAGCAGGGTCTCCTCCCCGGGCAGATAGGCGAAGGTGAGGAAGGAACGGACCGCCGACAGGTCCATCGAGGTGCCGAGCGCGGGCCAGCGGCGCAGCGCCCGCAGCGAGGTGGACGCGGCCCAGGCGCCGTCGGCCCGGGCGTAGAACAGGGTGCGGGCACCGACGTGGTCCCGGATCAGGACCAGGTCCCGGCCGTCGAGCACGGCCAGGACGAACATCCCCTCGGCCCTTGCCACCCCCTCGTCTCCGAACAACGCCCAGGAACGCAGCAGCAGTTCACCGTCGGAGCAGCCCGGCGGCGGGGGAGCGGCACGCTCCGCGAGGGCGGCGAGCAGCACCGGCCGGTTGTGCAGGGTCACCTCCCCGACGGCCGTCCGGCCGTACGCGGTGAACGGGCCCTCGGCGCGGCCGTGTTCACCGCCGACCAGCGACAGCTCGGCGCCGGCGACCCCGGCCGGGACGTGATCGGGCCCGAGGGCGCCCATCGCGTCGAGATGGGCGCGGGCCTGCCCGGTGGTGGCGGCCAGACAGGCGCACAGTCGTGCCACGTACGGCTCCTTCTCCTCGTGTCGTTCTCGTGCGGCGGCGCCGGGAGCGCGGCTCAGCCGAAGTCGTCGTCGCTCCAGGCGTCCTCGTCGCCGTCCCAGTTCGCGTCCCAGTCGTCCCCGTCCCCGGACCCGTCCCCGGACGCGTCCCCGTCGGCGCCCGTGCCGGTGTCGCCACCGCCTCCGGAGGACTGGGAGGCCTGTGCCTGCTGCTGCCGAAGCGCCTCCTCCTGCTCGGGCGACAGGCTCAGCGGCGGCAGCTGGGCGGCGGTGACGGCCAGCGTCGCCACACCGAGCCCGGTGAGGAGCGCGCCCATCCGGCCGCCGAAGGAACTCCGGTTGACCAGGACCCTCTCGCCGCGGGCCCACAGGGTGCGGCCGTAGCCGATGTCCCGGGCGTAGGTGGCGGAGCCGTCGGCGAGCGTGCGTTTGATGACGCGGTCGCCGAGCAGCTCGTCGGTGCCGGAGCCGCCGCGGTTGTCGTGCCAGGCCACGAGCTGCGGGCGCCCGGGTGTGCGGCGCCGCCACTCCTGTAGGCCGTCCTCGTAGGTGCGGTGGACGGTGCCGTCGGCGAGCAGTTCGTCCGCGTAGCCGATCTCTTCGGGACGGATCATGGTGTGCGTACCTCGGGTGTGTGGGAGGGGGCGCCGGGACGGGTCACGCGGCGGGCCAGGTCATGAAGCCGGTCCCGCGCAGTCCGCGCAGGCCGCTCCAGAGGGAGTCGCGGGGAGGACGTGGCCCCCGGGTCAGTCGCAGCACCGTCCGCACGAGACGGGCCGGGGGCACGGCAGCCACCTGGGCGAACCGTCCGCTCGCCAGCCAGTCCGCCTCCTTCGGCCGCAGGGCGGCGGGCAGCTCGGTGAGGCCGGCGGGACCGGGCGCCGGGCCGCGGCCGGAGTGCAGGCGCAGGGCGGCCGCGTGCCGGGGCACCAGACCCAGGGAGACCACCCGGACACCGGGCACCGGCCCGAGACCGGCCCGGACCCGGGCCGGGAGTGCGATCCCGGACGGACTCGCGTCGTGCAGGACGTGCACGGTGGCGCCGCCGGCCCGCTCCAGGGCGGCGAGCAGCCGCGGGTCGAGCGGCAGGGCGTCGTCGGCGGCGAGGACCGGACAGGCCGCCTCCAGATGGACGTGGTTGGCGAGCAGCATCCCGGCGATCGAGCGGTCCTGACAGAGAAGGAGGCGGGGCAGCCCGTAGGCGTAGAGGTCGGGCTCCGACTCCTCGGTCCGGCGTGCCGGGAGGGGCCGCGCCGGCAGCGGAGGAAGCAGCCCCAGTACGGTCTCCCGGCCGCCCGCCTCCAGCGCGCGGGTGAACACGGGCAGGCGCAGGACGGGGGCGGGAGTGCCCGGGATCCGGCCGAGGAAGGCCGGGCCGGGGCTCAGGACGCGGCAGGTCTCGTAGTACAGCTGGCGCTCGGTGAAGCGCAGCCCGCCGGGTGCGGCGGCGCGCGCCGCGGCCACGGTGATCGCGCGGCCGGTGAGTCCGGCCACCGCCCGATCGGTCAGTGCGGCCATCGGGCCGCCGGTCGGTCCGCCCGGCGCCCGGGCGGCGGTGCCGGCGTCGGGACGGGCCCGTCGGCCGGTGCGCGGGGGCGGGAGGTGTCGCTGGTTCATCCGGCCGGGGTGCCTTTCGTTCGGGACGCGTCGCCGACCGTCTTCGGCGCCTCGGCCGGCCAGGTCAGGAAGCCGTCGATGGCTCGCGGATCGAAGGGCCGGGCGGCCCGCGCCCGTTCCACCGCCGCCGTGACGACGGACTCCAGGCGACGCGGGGGGACGGCGGCGAGCGGACTCCAGAACCCCTGGGCCAGCCACGCGGCGTCCTGCTCGGACAGGCCCGCGACGGAGCGGAGCTTCCCGGCGTCGACGGTGGGCACGGGGGACACCCGGCGGACGGCGCCGTCCCGGAGCCGGACCGCGGCGACCGGGAGGCCACCGTCCACCACGACCCTGCCCGGGTGGGTGAGGCGAAGCAGGGGAGCCAGCAACGCTCCCAGCGCGCTCGCGTCGTGCAGGACGACGACCGGGAGCCGGCCGGGCACGTCCACCAGCGCGTCGTGCGCCGTGGCCGGTTCGGCCTCGACGAGGAGCGCCTTCAGCCGGGCCGGGATGTCGTTGGCCCGGAGGAACACCGCGACCGCGTGATCGGTGCAGAGGACGACGGCCTCGGGACGGCCGACGGTCGACTCGCGGGGTGCCCGGGCGTGCGGATCGTCGTCCACGACACCGGTCGGCAGGTGCTGGTACACCGTCGGCCAGCGGCCGCGCACCAGCCCCCGGAAGTGGTCCTCGTCGGGAGTGATCCTCGACCCGCCCCGCTGAGCGGGGGTCCGCCTCATGAACGTGGCCGCCCCGAGCACGGCGACGGCCGCGACCCCGCTCAGGGTCGCCGGCACGCCCTCCAGCAGGCCGACGCAGAGGATCAGCAGGGCGGCGACGGGCAGGGCGACCAGCCACCGGACGGCGGGCCGGATCCCGTGCGCGGGCCTAGGCCCCCACGCCCCGCTGGACGTGCGGGCGAGGTACCAGAGCTGGGTGACGGTCACCTTCAGACGGCCGTCGTCGGTGGCCTGCGCGACGACGCGCCGGATCCGCAGGTCGTGCATGCCGTGGCCGTGGACCTTCGGGTCCAGCGCGAACCGGCGGTCGCAGCGCGAACAGATCTGCCCGGTCCGCTCCTTGACCGCCAACTGGGCGGCGCAGTGCGGGCAGATCACCGGCCACCCACCGGATCGGGACCCACCGGATCGGGACCCACCGGGCCGGGACCGGCCGGGTCGGGCCAGGTCAGGAAGCCGAGCCGCTCGGCGCGCCGCCGGTCGGCGTCGACCCCGCGCGTGAGCTGTCCGGCGACCCGGTCGACGACGCCGAGCAGCCTGGCCGGCGGCAGCCCGACGAGCGGGAACCGCCAGCCCTGCCCGAGCCACTTCAGCTCCTGCGGGGTGAACGTGCCGAGTTCGGCGAGGCGTTCCACGACCGCCGGGTCGGGCTTCTTCCGCCGCGGGTCCCGGTAGGGAACGGCCTGCGGCAGCGCCAGCACCGTACGCAGCGGCGGTCCGGCATCGACGACGGTACGGCCGGGCAGGGCTTCGCGGACCCTCCGTACGAGCAGCTCGCCGTCCGCGTCGGTGTCGCGGAGGACCAGCACCGGACCGTTCGACGGCACGGCGCGGGCCTCCTCCGGGCTCCGGACCGGCACGAGGCCGTGGCGGGCGGGGAGGCCGTCGGCGACGAGGAAGGCGAGGACGGCGTGGTCACCGCAGAGGAGCACACCGGTCGGGGCGGCCCCGTCCTTCGGGGACGCCGAGCCGACGGCGGGCGCCGCGGTGTCGAGCACTCCGGGAGGCAGCGCTCCGTACACCTGCCGCCACGCGCCGAGCACCTGCGCGGGGAAGTTCCCCCGGGCGACCGGAGGGATGCCCTTCCCGACGCCCGAGGCGCGGGCCACGGCGATGCCCAGCCCGATGAGTAGCAGGGCGGCGGAGACGAGCAGGACGACCGGGGCCTCGGCGACGACGGAGACGACGGTGGCGAAGCCGGCCACCGTGAACGCCACGCCCGCGCACCCCTGGGCGTACGTGCTCTCCCGGAGGCGCTTGCGGGAGAGGGCGTACCACAGCTGGTCCGGCACGATCCGGATCCGGCCCCCGTCGGTCAGGGCCGCGGTGATCCGGCGTACCCGGAGGTCGTTGAGGCCGAGCGGGTTGGTCTTGGGGTCGAGCGCGTACGCGCGCCCGCAGCGGGAGCAGCGGTTGCCGGGCCGTTCCTTGCGGAGCAGATTGCGTTCGCAGTGGGGGCAGATCACCGGGGCACCTCCAGTGCGGCCGCCACCCGCCGCAGCCGGGCGGCCAGGCGTTCCCGGACGGTGGTGGCGGCGATGCCGTGGTCCCGCTGGGCCCGCTCGATGTCGCGGAGCGCGGCGGCCAGGGCTCCGTAGTCGGTGAGGGATCCGGCGGCCCGTGCCCGGTCGCCGGTGAGGACGCCGGTGGCCGGCGCGGTCCGGCCGCCCGGGCCGGCGACGGGGGCCTGCGCCCGCCGCTCGGCCTCGGCGGCGGTGATCGCGTAGTCCTCGTGGTCGATCCCGTACCCGGTGTTCGCGGCGAGGATGGTCAGCGGAGCTTCGCCGCGGTTGGCGAAGGAGTGCGGCATCATCTCCGGGATCCGGATCAGCATGCCCGGTGCGAGCGGGATGTCCGTGACGCGCCCGCGGGCCTCGTCGTAGAGCCCGCAGGCGGCGTGGCCGAGGCTGAGGACGAAGTGCTCGCCGCCGTGAGCATGCGGCGTGAAGGCGCTGCGCGGGCCCACGACCCCGAGTTTGACCGTGGCGTTGGACGGCCGCTCGGGCGACGTGGCCGCGTCGCCCACCAGATAGTGGGCGAACTGCCCGTCGTCGATGAACCGCAGGAACTCCCGCTCCGGCCCGAGCTCCCGGCGGCCGTCCCGGTCGGCGAGCAGGATGCCGCCGTCGGGCCTCAGGTGGTACAGCTCCACTCCGCCGGGCAGGTCCCCGGGGACCCCGCTCGGTATGTTGTCCGGTATCCGGTCCTGTGCTCGTACGGGTCGTCCCGCCATCGCGCCTCCCCCTGACGCTCGTTGTACGTGATCACGTACAGCCACCGCATGGTAGAGCGCCGTTCGGCAACAGCGGGAGTCCTCGGCGTGATCCACGGGTGACTCCGAGGTGAACGCGGGTCTCTCCGGGCGCTCGTCCCCGCTCAGTGACGCCGGTGCGCCGAGGCGGCGGGTTCACCGAGTGCCCCGGCCGCCGTCCGCCACGCCTCGGTGACGGCCCCGTGGGCCAGCTCCGTCGCGGCGGTCACATCGGCGGGCAGCCGCAGGGGCGACCCGATGTGGACATGGAGGCCCGGCCTCCGCACGGGAGCCGTGAGGACCCCGGCGATCTGCTTCACCCGCCCGCCGGAGGTGATCCGACGGGCACCGGCCTGCCCGATCGGCACGACCGCGGCGCCGGTGACCGCGGCGAGCCGCGCGAGCCCGGTACGGAACGCCTCTGGCGGGTTCTCGGCGGAGTCCGGACGCGGCGGGATGCGGCCCTCCGCGTACAGCATCACGTGCCGGCCCGAGGCGAGTGCGACGGCCGCGTGGTCGAGGGCCGCGGCGGCGCGGGACGAGTTGCGGTGGACGGGCACGTATCCCTCGCGGGTCAGCGCACGGCCGAGCAGCGGGATCCGCCAGAGCCCGGCCGTGGCGAGCAGGACGGGCTCGACGGCCAGCCGCTTGCGGAGCGCGGCGAGGACGAGCGCCGGGTCGGCCGTCGAGGTGTGGTTCACCACCAGGATGCTGCCCGGTTCGAGGAGGGCCCCGGGGTCGGCGGTGACGGTGAGGCGCCCGAAGAACGGGACGACATGGGCGGCGAGACGGCTGAGCACGGAGGAGCCCCCTGGATCCGAGGACGATGTGCGGACTCCTCCATCGTGCGAGAGCGCGCGGTCCCCGACATGAGCACGCGTACTCAGCTCACGTACCCAACCGGTGCCCGTGGGGGACTCGGTGGCCGGGTACGTTCCC
The DNA here is from genome assembly GCF_044331325.1 of Streptomyces sp. NPDC017246. Lineage (NCBI taxonomy): Bacteria > Bacillati > Actinomycetota > Actinomycetes > Kitasatosporales > Streptomycetaceae > Streptomyces > Streptomyces sp. NPDC017246. The sequence continues at coordinate 275,323 of NZ_JBIRMW010000003.1, forward strand.
GTCCGGTCTACGCTGGCCCCGACAGGGCGGCACGCCGGTACGCGGTTGACACCGGGGCGGCGGCGACAGGGGGAGGGGCGGGACGGTGGGACGTTCGGTGCGACGACTCGCGACCCTGCTGCCCGCGATGCTCTGCGCGGTCTGGTCCCTCCTCGTGCTTCCGGCGCCGCCGGCGCAGGCGACGGTCCTCACGGCCGCCGCGGCCCACCACACGGCCTCCATGGCTTCGGCGTCCGTCATGGCCGTGACGGTGACGACGGCGCCGGCCCCGGCACATCCCTCGTCCCAGGGGGCCCCGTCCCACGGCGCCTCGACCCATGGCGCCCCGTCGCCCCGCACCGCGCCCCGCGCCGCTGCGCCCGAGCCGCACTTCGCGCCCACCGCCGTCGTACGCCTCCCGGCCGCCGTCGAGAACCCCGCACGGATCCCGGGAGCGGCCGCGGCCACGGCCGTCGTTCCCGCCGACCTCGTCCTGCCCGCGCGCGGTGTCCTCGTCGGCGACCCCCGCCGGGAGCGTGCGCCGCCCGGCGACGCCCACGGCCCGCCCGCCCCTCGCGGCCCTCCCGCCACCCGGCACAGCTGACGTTCCTCCGCGTCGCCGTCCGGGCCATCGGCATGTCCCCATGTCCCCGGACCGGTTCACGACGCGTATCCGACCGTACGCCCGGCACGGCCGGCGAGCGCTCCACCCTCCGCGTGGACGCGTGCCGCCGCCGTGCGCCGCCTGTGGAGTGCCCGTGTCCTCTCGCTCGCCCCGTTCCTCTCCCCCTCGAACCGCCCGGTCCACGGTCTGGCGCGCGCTGCTCGCGCTCGCCGTCGTCGCGCTCTCCCTCTGGATCACCCTGACCACCCCGCCCCGGCTCGGACTCGACCTCCGCGGCGGGACCCGTATCGTCCTCCAGACCGAGGACGGGCCCACCGCCCGTGCCGACGCCGCCTCCACCGACCGCGCCCTGGAGGTGCTCCGCAAGCGCGTCGACGGCCTCGGCGTGGCCGAACCCTCGCTCGCCCGCTCCGGGGAACGGCGCATCGTCGTCGAACTCCCGGGGCTGCGCGACCCGCGTCAGGCGGCCGAGGTCATCGGCCGCACCGCCCAGCTCACCTTCCACCCCGTCACCGGAGCGTCCGAGGGGCCCGCCGGACCCGCCGCGCCGAACGGGACACGCGTCCTCGCCGACCCCGACGCGCCGGGCGGCTTCCTCACCCTGGCCGCCCCCGCGCTCACCGGCGACGGCGTCAAGAGCGCCGAGGCCGTGCTCGACACCACGAACGGCCGTGGCTGGACGGTCGACCTCTCCTTCCGTGACCGCGCGGCCGACACCTGGGCACGCCTGACCGGCGACGCCGCCTGCGCGGCGCCCGGGGACCCGGCCCGCAGGGTCGCGATCGTGCTCGACGACCGCGTCGTGTCCGCGCCCGGCATGCAGGACGGCGTCCCGTGCGGCACGGGCATCGGCGGCGGCTCCGCGCAGATCACCGGAGGGTTCTCGGGGCAGGAGGCACGCGATCTCGCGGCACTGGTCCAGGGCGGCGCGCTGCCGGTCCCGGTGTCGACGATCGAGCAGAGCACCGTGGGACCGACGCTCGGCGCCGAGGCGATCCGCGCCAGTGCCCTGGCCGCCGTGATCGGCCTCGCCTGCACCGGACTCTTCGTGATGGTGGTCTACCGGCTGCTCGGGGTCCTCGCGACCGTCGCCCTCCTCCTCTACGGGCTGATCTCGTACGCCGCGGTGGTCGCCCTGGGAGCCACACTCACGCTCCCCGGCCTCGCCGGGTTCGTCCTGGCGATCGGCATCGCCGTCGACGCGAACGTCCTCGTCTTCGAACGGGCGAGGGAGGAGTACGCGGCACTCGGCCGGGACACCGGGCGTGATCCGCGGCGGCCGCTCGCGACGGCGTTCGGCAAGGTGTGGAGCGCCGTCGCGGACTCCCACGTCACCACCCTGCTGGCGGCCGGCCTGCTGTTCGTCTTCGCCACCGGGCCGGTCAAGGGCTTCGGCGTGACGCTCGCGATCGGCGTGGTGACCTCGCTCCTCACCGCGATGGTGATCACCCGGCTCCTCGCCGATCTGACGCTGGGCCTGCCCGTGGTGCGCAGGCGACCCGCGGTCACCGGCATGGCGGGACTCGGCCGGCTGCGGACCCGGCTGAACCGCCGTGTCCCGCGCCTGATGGCCCACCGGCGCCGCTGGCTGCTCTCCTGCGCGGGGCTTCTGATGGTGGCACTCGCCGGGATCGGTGTCCGGGGGCTGGAGTTCGGAGTCGAGTTCACCGGCGGCCGGGTCGTCCAGTACACGGCCGAACGGCCCGTCGACGCCGACGCGGCCCGCGCGGCCGTCGCGGACGCCGGCTTCCCCGATGCCGTCGTGCAGACGACCGGCACCGGCGACGGGTCCGACGGAGAGGACGTGTCGGTACGCGTCCGGGAGACCGGTGACGCCGCACAGGGCGAGATCCGGGAGGCGCTCACCCGGGTCGCGGGCCCGGTGGAGGTGGAGCGCGACGACCTGATCGGCCCCAGCCTCGGCGGGGAGCTGCGCACCCACGCGCTGGTGGCGCTCGGCCTGGCGGTCGCCGCCCAGCTCCTGTACCTGACGGTGCGCTTCCGCTGGACGTACGCGACGGCCGCGGTGGCGGCCATGACCCAGGACGTGCTGCTCGTGGTCGGCCTGTTCGCCTGGTCGGGCAAGCCGGTGGACAGCGTCTTCCTCGCCGCGCTCCTGACCGTCGTCGGCTATTCGGTCAACGATTCCGTGGTCGTCCTCGACCGGCTGCGCGAGCTGCGGCGCCGCGGCGGGGGCGTCCCGCTCGCGGACCTCGCCGACCGGGCCGTCGCCCAGACCCTGCCCCGTACGGTCAACACGGGTATGGGGGCGCTCTTCGTGCTGGTGGCGCTCGCCGTTCTCGGCGGCGACTCGCTCACCGACTTCTCCGTCGCGCTGCTCGCGGGCGTCGTCCTGGGCATGGCGTCCACGGTGTTCACGGCGATGCCGCTGGCCGTCGCGCTGGAGACCCGTAACCCGGCGTCGTCCGCGGCTTCCGGCGGCGGCTCCGCGCCACGGCAGCGGGCGGGCGCGGGCCGGGACCGCTCGGGCGCGGTGGTCTGACCCGTCGACGCCGAGGGGCCCGGTGCCGACATCGGCGCGCGCGGCCGCGGCGGCGGCGCACCTCGCCCCACTCCGTACGGACGCCGCGTACGGAGCGGGGCGCGGCTCCGGCGTCCGCGGGGGTGACGGACGGCCGATCTCCGTTCATGAGCCGTCGAGTTCGGCCTCGATCAGGTCGGCCGCCCGGGCCGTCCCGCCCTCGCGGGCCATCGACTCCTGGATCTCCCGGCCGCGGCGGGCCACCTCGGGATCGCCGAGGAGCGCGAGCAGGTCCGCCCGCAGCCGCTCCGGGGTGACCTCCTCCATCGGCAGGTGGCGCGCCACGCCGAGGGACTGGAGCATGTCGGCGTTCCCGAACTGGTCGACGGCCTGCGGTACGGCCACCATGGGGGTGGCGGTGGCCAGGCCCTCCTGGCTTCCTCCCGCTCCCGCGTGGGTCACGAAGGCGTCGGCCTGCCGCAGGATCGCCAGCTGCGGCACCCAGGAACGCACTTCGACGTTGGCGGGGACGACGCCGAGCTCGGCCGGGTCGACGAACTTCCCGATCTGGAGGACGACATGCCAGCCCGGGAGTCCGGCGAAGGCCTCGACGCAGTCCCGGTAGAAGCCCGGCAGCTTGGTGAAGGCGGAGCCGAGCGAGACCAGGACCACCTTCTCCGCCTCCTCGGGACGCTGCCACCCGCCCTGCTCGGCCCGTTCGCCCTGGCAGGCGCCGACGAACGTGTAGACGGACTCGTCGACCCGGTCGGCCTGCGGCTGGAGGGCCTTCGGGATGAGGACGAGCGCGCGGCGGGGGCGGGCGATCAGCCTGTCCGGGTGGGTGCCGACGCCGTGCCCGGTGAGCCAGGCCTCGAACCGCGCGTAGTACGCCTTGCCGCGGGGCGAGGCCTTCAGCTCGGCGAACATGGGCTCGGCGACCTCCTCCTCGTACCCCTCCCACGGCACGAGGTTCGGCCACAGGGAGACGGCGGGCACGCCCCAGCCGTGGGCGAGGACGGGGGCCGGGTAGGCGGTGATGTCATGGAGGACGAGGTCCGGGCGGTCCTTGTCGAAGGCCTCGGCGAGCTGGGGCAGCGCCTGCACGGCGTCGTTCAGGAACGGTTCGATGTTGTCGATGAGTTCCGTGCCCCAGGCGTCCGGGTCGTCGTCGGTCGGCAGGGTCGAGGTGTAGACGACGGGCGTGGCCCCCGTCTCCGCGACCTTCTCGGCGAAGGACGCGGGGACGGCGTAGCTGACGCGGTGGCCACGGGCGACGAGCTCGCGGATGACCTCCAGGCTGGGATTCACGTGGCCGTGGGCGGCGATGGAGAACATGGCGATGTGCGCGGGTGACGCGGTGGTGGTCATGACGACCACCGTAAACGAGACGGAACGTATCGTCTAGTGGTGTAGGCGGCCGAGAGCCGGGACTCGGCATGAGCCGGTCGGTGCGAGTTCATGTCCGGGCCCCGTCAATCGTGAGATGTGCATGCCAAGATGGCGTGTCGCATCATGCCGTCGACCCAGGGGACACAGTGAAGACACAGGTGTACGCCACCAGGAGCGCGCTCGCCCTCGCCGGAGCCCTCACGCTGATCATCGCCCTGCCCAGCAGCGCCTTCGCCGCACCGCCCCCCGCCCTGCCCGCCAACGCCGACGGCCTGGAGCAGACCTTCCAGCCGGCCTTCGACTACGACACGGACGGCTGCTACCCCACGGCCGCGATCGGACCCGACGGCACGATCAACGGAGGCCTCAACCCCTCCGGCGCCCTCAACGGCCAGTGCCGCGACTCCTGGGACCTCACCCAGACCAACGGCTACGCCCGCTCGAAGTGCAACAACGGCTGGTGCGCCATCATCTACGGCCTGTACTTCGAGAAGGACCAGGCCGTGATCGGCAGCGGCCTCGGGGGACACCGCCACGACTGGGAGCACGTCGTCGTGTGGGTGCAGAACAACCAGGCGCGGTACGTCTCCACGTCCGCCCACGGCAACTTCAACACCTACGGCCGGGACGCGATCCGCTGGGACGGCACCCACCCCAAGGTCGTCTACCACAAGGACGGCATCGGCACGCACTGCTTCCGCCCGGCCAACGGCAACGACGAACCGCCCGAGAACCACCAGCACAGCTGGCAGTTCCCCAGCCTGGTCGGCTGGAACGGCTACCCCGCCGGGCTGCGCGACAAGCTCAGCCAGGCCGACTTCGGCAGGGCGGTCTTCGGCCTGAAGGACGGCAACTTCGCCCCCCACCTGGCCAAGGCGAAGCCGTCCGGAATCCCCTTCGACCCGTACGCCTGACCGCCGGTTCACGCGCGGGTCCAGGCGTACGCCGGCCCGTGGGCCGTACGTACGCCTGACCCGCGGACCTGCGCGTACGCCCGGCCCGTGGGTCCACGCGTACGCCCGCCGGGGCAGTACCGGCACGGCGGCCGCCGCGGCCGGTCACACCGCGGCAACCTTTCCCGTCCCCGCGGCGACTACCGTCCGCCCGCCCTTCCCGGTGGGCACCCCCACGACGGAAGGACGCACGCCATGACCGAGACCCGAAGCAGGGCGAGACACCGCAGGCGTGGCAAGGCGCCGGCGATCGGTGTGCCGGCGGCGCTCGCCGCGGCAGGTGTCCTGGCGTACGGCACGGCCTTCGGCGTCTTCGGCGAGGACGCGCGGCCCCGGGCGACGGCGGCGGACGCGCCCGACTGGGCGCGGGCCGTCGCCGACGGGTTCGCCTCGGTCGACGCGCTGGGGCAGCAGGGGACGTACGGCGGCCGGGACGGGAGGACGGTCACGGTCCGGACCCTCGCCGACCTGGAGAGGTACGCCACCGCCCCGGAGCCGTACGTCATCGTCGTCGCCGGGACGATCACGGTGAACCCCACGGGCAAGGAGGTCAAGGTCGCCTCCGACAAGACGATCGTCGGCTCGGGGACGTCCGGCCACATCGTCGGCGGCGGCTTCTTCCTCGGACAGGGCGTCCACAACGTCATCATCCGGAATCTGACGATCCGTGACGCCTACCAGGGCATCTGGAACGACAAGGACCACGACTTCGACGCGGTCCAGATGGACGGCGCGCACCACGTGTGGATCGACCACAACGACCTGCGGCACATGGCCGACGGTCTCATCGACAGCCGCAAGGACACGACGTACGTCACGGTGTCCTGGAACAGGCTCGGTAACAACAACAAGACCTTCGGCATCGGCTGGACGGAGAACGTCACGGCCGACCTCACGATCCACCACAACTGGTTCCGCGAGACCGAACAGCGCAACCCGTCCACCGACAACGTCGCCCACGCGCACCTCTACAACAACCTCCTCCAGGACGACCCGGGCACGAACATCACCTCGTCGTACGGGAACTACGCGCGCGGCAGGACACGGATGGTCCTGGAGAACAGCGTCTTCCAGGGCATGAACAACCCGGTGATCAAGGACGGCACCGCGACCCTCGTACAGCGCGGCAACGTCTTCTCCGGCACGACGGGCCGCAACGAGAGCGGCGGTACGGCGTTCGACCCGAGGGCCTTCTACCCCTACACGCTCGACTCGGCGTCCCGGGTGCCGGCCCTCCTCACGTCCGGCGCGGGGCCGCGCTCCACGATCGGCACGGCGGGCACGGGGAGTTCGACGGCCGCTCCGGCCGCCACTGCGGCTCCCACGGTCCTCACCGTGGCCAAGGACGGCAGCGGCCGGTTCACGAGCGTCCAGAAGGCCGTCGACGCCGTGCCGACGGGCAACAGCTCCCGCGTCGTGATCCGGGTGGCCCCCGGCGTCTACCGGGAGACGGTCAAGATCCCCTCGAACAAGCCTCGGATCACGATCGAGGGCACGGGCGGCAGCCGCAAGGACACCGTCATCGTCGAGGGCCACGCCTCCGGCATGACCAGGCCGGACGGCTCGGGGACGTACGGCACCGGAGGCAGCGCCACCGTGGCGGTCGAGGCGGACGACTTCCAGGCCCGCAACCTCACCCTCTCGAACGACTTCGACGAGGCCGCGAACCGGAACCTGAACGGCCACCAGGCCGTGGCCCTGCGGACGGCCGCCGACCGGATCGTCCTCGACGGCGTCATCGTCACCGGAGACCAGGACACCCTGCTCCTCGACACCGCCGCCAAGGACAGAATCGGCCGGGTGTACGTCACCGATTCCTATGTGATCGGGAACGTCGACTTCGTCTTCGGGCGGGCCACGGCCGTGATCGACAAGTCGGTCCTCACGCTGAAGAAGCGCTGGGACGGCACCTCGGCCGGCTATGTGACGGCGCCGAGCACCCCGGCGGGCCGCAAGGGCTTCCTCATCACCCGCTCCACCGTGAACGGCGACGTCGCCCCGGGCAGCTTCCACCTCGGCCGCCCCTGGCACGCGGGCGGCGACGCGACGCTCTCCCCGCAGACGACGGTCCGCGACAGCGTCCTCGGCGGCGCCGTGAAGACCACGCCCTGGACGGACATGGGCGGCTTCTCGTGGAGGTCCGACCGCTTCGCCGAATACCGCAACTCCGGCGCGGGCGCGGGCCCGGCCCACACGAACCGTCCCCACCTGACAGCCGCCGAGGCCGCCACGCAGACCACCACCCACTGGCTCGGCGACTGGACCCCTCTGACCGGCTGACGACCGAAAGGAGGTCAGGACCCCCAGCCGGGCAGCCGACCGCCGTCGATCAGGGTTCCCGTGAGCCGGACGCCGCCGCCGGCATCGGTCCGTACGGCCATGGCCGGCCCCTTCGCGGTCGCCTCCACCGCGCCTTCCGCCGCGAGTGCCGTCAGACGGCGGCTGCCGGCTGCGAGGTAGTAGCGGGCGCCCGAAGGCGCCTGCCAGTAGGTCCCGGCGGCGATGTCCTGGCCGAAGCGGCTGCACATCGCCGTGTCCGTCGGTGTGCGGGCCGGTCCCGGCAGAGCCGTGACCGTGCCGTCCGGCCCGTCGAGGGTGACCGTCACGCGGGCTCGGCCCCGCCAGGTCTCCGCACGCGCGCAGGTCCAGGTGGCCAGGCCTGCCCCCTCGGGCAGGAGTTGTCGGGCGAACTGCCAACGGTTCACAGCCCGTACGCCGGTTCCCCGGAGGGCGATGAGCGTGCAGGCGGACCGGGACCAGGCGGCCAGGCCCTCCGCCGATGTCGCCTCCCGGGGCTGCCGTGCGGGAGCCGCCGTGCCGGGCGGCGGAGTCCAGGTCAGATGGACGGGAGCCGGTTCGCCGAGGTCGGCAAGGAGGAAGGAGTGGTGCTCCACGATCTGCCGGGACGACCGCAGTACGAGCACGGGCGCCTGCTCGCACGCGCCCCGTACGCCCGGGACGGGCCCGGTGATCCCGTCCCGGGAGACGGCCAGGGCGGTGCTCGGGCCGTCGGGCCGGAGCAGGTCTCGAAGAGCGCTGTCGTCGATCCAGGGGGCTAGCAGGAAGCGGGCGTGCGTGGCCGTTCGGCTGACTGCCACGGCGGCTCCGCCGGTGACGTCCGCGTCGTCGGCCCGGGCGATCGAGAGGCTTCTCGACGCTGTCCCCGTGGCCGGCTCCGTGTAGAGGGCGAGCCGTCGGTCGTGGTGGAGAAGGACGACGCCGGCGCCGTCGACCGAGCCGGCGAAGAGCAGCTGTGCCGGCTCGGCGGGTGGACGAGTGGAGGTGTCGGGGGTGGCGGTGACCCGGACCGTACCGTGGTCGCCTGCGTCGCCTCCGTCACCTGCGTCGGCGCCGTTCGCCCACGCGTCGAGAGCGCGGGAGAGCAGGGCGGTGTCGCGGGTCCTCCTGCCGCGCGCGGGCCACGCGGTGAAGTCGACTCGGCCCGTGTCCGCCCAGGCCTCGGCAGGGGCGCGGACGAGCCGGAGCGGGTCGGTGGCTCGCGCGTACCCTTCGGCCTGGGGCCCCGGCGCGGCGCTGACGCTCCGCTCCGGTGCCGCCCGCGACGCGGACCACGCGGCCGTCACCACGGCGGCGAACGACGCGAGAACCGCGAGAACCGCGATCATGGCGATCGCGGACCTCTGGCGACGTCGCAGCAGGTCGGTCGGGCGGATCTGGACGGTGCAGGGGTCGAACTCCACCCCGTGAAGGAGCGATTCAGCACGGGGGCCGACGGTGGCGCGGAGGATCTCGGCCTGCCGGAGGGCGTCGGCGGGGTCGGCTGTCCCGGCCTCCAGCAGATGTGCGACGTCGGCCGGGGAGATTCCCTCGAGCACGCGCAGCACGAACGCGGCGCGGACGTCGGCGCGTGTGGCGGCCAGTTCGCGGTCGAGGGCGAGTTCACTGTCGTGGCCGGCCCTGGGGAAGATCAGAAGTCCCAGGACCACCGGCAGGCGGAGACCCGGGCGCCCCGCGTGAAGCCGGCGCGGGTGACCGGCGGCCTTCAGCGCCGCGCTCACGACCCTTCTCAGCAGCCAGTGGTGGGCCGAGGGGGAGGCCTGCTGGTGCTGAGGGATCAGGGAGTGGCCGGAGGGTGAGGCCGACGTGCCGGGCAGGGCCCTCTGGACGATCGCGTGGGCCGTGAGGACCCTGCGGTGTCGCCCGAGGGACGGCGGCAGAATGAGATAGGCGAGCCTCACGAACTGCGGATAGTGCTCGATGAGGGCCGCCTCGGCCTGCTTCCTGGTCGGACGTACAGGAGACGTCGGCGACTCGTCGGAAGATATGCCCGCGGGATGAGGGGTGTGGTACGCCTGCATGCCTGCACAACGAGACGAGGCCCGGCCGGTCACCCAGAAGGCTCAGCGGGGGCCGCGCCGTGACCCTTGCACGCCGGTCGTGAGGTCGCGCCGGTCGCGGTGGTCGGGCCGGTTGCGGAGGTCGGGCCGGGGCCGGTCGCGGTGGCGGGGCCGGCCGTCCCCGTCGCGCCGGCCGCGGTGGTCGGACCGGGGGAGTGGGGCACCTCCCGAGGACCGACGGCCCCCCGCCGCCACACGGTCGACATGGTGTCAGTCGCGGGTGAGGAGACCGGCGACGAGCCGCGCGGCGAGTTCCTGCCACACCTGTGCGCCCCTCAGCATGGAGTGCCCACCGGTCCGCATGGGGATGCCGACCGCGTCCGCCCCGGCCTCACGGGCCCGGCGCACGAACGACCAGGAGTCGTCCGCGGAGGTGACGCGATCCCGCTCGTCGTGGAGCAGGTAGATCCGGCGGTCCCGAAGATGGCCGACCGGTTCCCCGGGCGGGCACCAGGGCGCGAGGGCCACGACACCCCGGACCCCGGGGTCACCGGCCGCCCGGAGCGCGGCGCGCCCGCCCATGGAATGGCCGAGCAGGACGACCGGCACGTCGCCCAAGTGCGCGCGCAGCCCCGCGAGGGCGGCCCGGGTGTCTCTGACGGCGTCGGCCCGGGCGCCGTTCCAGCCACGATGGCGGTAGCGGACCTCGGCCAGCAGCACCGACTCCTCGGGCAGGGCACTCAGGACGGCCGTTCCGAACGGCCGCAGGCGGAGCGCCGGCAGATTGAGGACCGGGGGCGCACGGAGCCCGTCCGCCCGTCCACCGTGCAGCAGGAGCACGGCGCCCGTCGGAGCGTCGGGCTCGGACCTGATCACCAGGCCGCCACCTCGTACGCGCCGCCGCACCGGGCCCCTGCTCACGGTCACCGCACGCCCGTGGCGGGCGGGGCAGCCCGACGCCGTGGCGGACGGGGGAGGAAGCCGCTCGTGCGCGCCCGGTAGGCGGCGTACCCGGGGCGGTCGGCCATGTGGGCCTCCAGCAGGCGTTTGCCACTGCCCCAGATGAGCAGCCCGCTCATGACGAGCGGAGAGACGACGGTGAGGGCCGCGGTCTGCCAGGTGGCGCAGGCCGTCAGGTAGAGACCCCACCAGACGAGGAAGTCACCGAAGTAGTTGGGGTGCCGCGTCCAGCTCCACAGGCCGCGGTCCATGAGACGGCCCCGGTTGGCAGGGTCGGACTTGAACCGCGCGAGCTGGTGGTCCCCCACCGCCTCGAAGAGGAGGCCTCCCGCCCAGAGCGCGAGCCCCAGGTACGCCGTCGCGTCCAGGGATTCGGGGATCAGGACGGCCACCTGGACGGGCAGGGAGACGAGCCACACGAGGGCGGCCTGGAGGAGGTAGACGGTGCGCAGCACGTAGAGCGTGGGGTTGCCGCGGCTGCGGGCGAGCATACGGGCGTACCGCGGATCCTCCCCCTGACCGCGTCCGCGCCGGGCGATGTGCGTGGCGAGCCGCAGCCCCCACAGCACGGTCGCGAGTGCCACGGCGGTCCGCCGCCCGTCGTCCGCGTGGCCCTCCGAGAGGAACCAGGCGACGACGGCGACGGCGGCGAAGGCGAGCCCCCAGGCGATGTCGACGACACGGTGGACGCCCTTCACCACGCCCACGGCGAAGGCCAGCAGCATGACGGTGAGCGCCGCGCCCGCGGAGGCGGCCAGGACGAGGACGAGAGCGCCGGTGTCGACGGCGGTCATGGCGCCTCCACGTTCCGGGGAGCGGGTGCCGCCCGGAGCTCCCCGTCCGTGTTCCCGGTCACCTCGGCGTGGTCCGCCTCGGTGAGCAGGAGCTGGCGGACGTCGAGGTACCCGGCGCGGAACCCGGCTTCGGAGTAGGCGAGGTAGAACTCCCACATGCGGCGGAAGACGTGGTCCATGCCGAGTGCGGCGACGGCGGAGTGCTCGCGCAGGAAGCGTTCGCGCCACTGGCGGAGGGTCTCGGCGTAGTGGTCGCCGTAGCCGGTGTCGTCGGCGATGCGCAGTCCCGCGGCGGCGCTCTCGCGGGCGATGGACTGCGGGGAGGGGATCAGACCTCCGGGGAAGACGTACTTGCTGATCCAGGTGTGGGTACGCGCGGTGTCGAGCATCCGGTCGTGCGGCATCGTGATGGCCTGCAGCGCGATGCGGCCGCCGGGGGCGAGGAGGCGGCGGAGCGCGGAGAAGTAGGCGGGCCAGTACTCGGCTCCGACGGCCTCGATCATCTCGACGCTCACCACGGCGTCGTAACGGCCCTCGACACTGCGGTAGTCGAGAAGTTCGACGCTGACGCGGTCGGCGACTCCGGCTTCCTCGACACGGCGGCGGGCGAGGACGAGCTGTTCCTCGGAGAGGGTGACGGTGCGCACCCGGGCGCCCCGGGCGGCGGCCCGGATGGCGAGTTCGCCCCAGCCGGTCCCGATCTCCAGGAGTTCGGTGCCCGGGCCCGTCCGGGTCAGGTCGAGGAGCCGGTCGATCTTGCGGTGCTGGGCGGCGGTGAACTGCGCGTCGGTGAGGCCCGCGGCGCCGTCCGGAAGCGGGTCGAAGACCGCCGACGAGTAGGTGAGGCCGGGGTCGAGGAAGAGAGCGAAGAGGTCGTTGGACAGGTCGTAGTGGCGCTGGATGTTCTGGCGTGCTCCGTCGGGGGTGTTGAGGTCGGCGGCGGGCCTGCGCCGGACCCAGACCCGGCGCAGTCGGCGCAGCGGCGCGGGAACGAGGTCGTCGACGTGACGTGCCAGCACGGTGAGCACTCCGACGAGGTCGTCACTGTCCCACTCGCCCGCCATGTACGACTCGCCGAAGCCGATCAGGCCCCCGGCGCCGATCCGGCGGTGGAACGCCTCGGGATCGTGGAGCGTCAGCGTCGGCGGGGACCCGGCACGGCCGGAGGGCACGGGTGCGTGGGGCGCCTCGTGGTCGGTCCTTATCCGCAGGGGCAGCCGGGCGAAGGCACGCTCCAGGATCCGGCGGGCCACAGCGGTGCGGGTGGCCGAGGCTCGGGGGAGCCGGGCCACGTCCGGCCAGCGCGTGGGGTCGACCGCGCCGAGACGGTCACGGATGTCCACGGGCGGGGCCGAAGGGAGGGAGAGGGTCACGATGCGTCTTCCTCGGTGGGAGCGGGCCGGGGCACGACGGGGAGCCCCTTGAGATACAGGCGGATGCCGTGCAGACGGATACCGATCGAGACGGCGGCCGTCGACCAGGGGTGGCGGAGCGCCGCCGCGAGCAGGGTGCGGGGACGGGCGGATCGGCGGGTACCGGTGACGGTCGCGGTCAGGGGACGTGAGCCGTCGCCGTGGCGGAGCTGGACGGTGAGGTCGAGACGGTCGCCGGGCAGCGGAAGCCGCATCCGGTAGCTGCCCTCGATGTCGAGGAACGGGGAGACGTAGAACTCCTTGGCGACCTCGTCACGGCCCCGGTCGTCGGGGCGCAGGAGGTAGCAGTGGCGCCCGCCGTAGGTGTTGTGCACCTCGGCGACGACGCACACGGGGGCGCCGGCGCGGTCGTGGCACCAGTACAGGGTGAGCGGATTGAAGACATGTCCCAGGACACGTGCGTGAGCGAGCATGAGGACACGGCCGTCCGCGTCCCGTACGCCCCGGGAGGCGAGGTACGCGTCGAGGCCGGCCCGCAGGGTGCGGGCGTCGCCGTCGAGATGGTCGCGCGGGTCGAAGCGGGCGAGGGGACGCAACGGCCGGGGAAGGACGGGCAGGTCGTCGAGGTCGACCAGCCAGAGGTAGGTGCGGTGGCGGAGGGAGTAGCGGAAGGGGGTGACACGGGTGTGCGCGACCTCGGACTCGTACAGCGCGGGAACGTGGGGCACGGGGGCGGAGGGCCGGCGCGCCGCCCCGGACGGGGGCGCCGAGACGCGGTGCGGATGCGAGGTGTTCACCAGTTCACCCCCAGATGCCGGGCGGCCTCGGCACCGGAACGGCAGCCGTCCTCGTGGAAACCCCAGCCGTGATAGGCGCCCGCATAGGCGGTGAGGGGACCGCGGAGGGTGGGGAGCAGACGTTGGGCGGCCACGGACTCCGGCGTGTAGACGGGGTGCTCGTACGTCATCCGGGCCAGGACGCTGGATTCGTCGACGCGGTCGCCGGGGTTGAGGGTGACGATGTGGGGCTCGTGCGTGGGGAGCCGCTGCAGCCGGTTCATGTCGTAGCTGACCCGCACGGCGCCGGGCCGGGCCTCGCAGGAGGGAAGCCAGTAGTTCCACGAGGCGCGGGCGTGCCCGGAGCGCGGCAGCAGCGTCGTGTCACGGTGCAGGACGGTGGGGTTGCGCACGTAGGTGAACGCGCCCAGTACCCGCCGCTCCTGCTCCGTGGGGTCGGCGAGGAGGCGGAGGGCCTGGTCGGGATGGACGGCGATCACCACGGCGGCGTGCTCCGCCGACTCGCCGTCCTCGGTGACGACGCGCACGTGGTCGGCGCCGCGGACGAGGCTGCGTACCGGGGTCGACGTGCGGACGGAGGCGAGAGCCTTGGCGACCCGCTCGACGTAGACGGCCGAGCCGCCGGAGACGGTCCTCCACTGCGGGGAACCGGTCACCGACAGCAGCCCGTGGTGGTCGAGGAAGCGGAAGAGGTACGCGGCGGGGTACCGCAGTGCGGTGTCGGGGGCGCAGGACCAGACGGCCGAGACCAGCGGGATCGCGAAGTGGCTCACGAAATAGGCCGAGAAGCGGTGGTCCCGCAGGAAGTCGCCGAGGGTTCGGGTCGTGTCGTCGGCGGACAGCAGGCGGCGGGCGGCGCGGTGGAAGCGAGGGACGTCGGCGAGCATCAGCAGATGGCGCCCCCGCCAGGCGTTCCCGCCGCCGAGGAGCCCTCGCGGTCCCCGGGCGCCGGCGTACTCCAGGCCGCAGCCGTCACAGCGTACGGACATGCTCATCTCGGACTCCTGCGTGGTCACGCCGAGCTCGCGGAAGAGACGGAGGAGATGGGGGTAGGTGCGGTCGTTGTGGACGATGAAGCCCGTGTCGACGTTCACCGTCCCGCCCTCGGACGTCGGCAGCTCGTGGGTGTGGGCGTGACCTCCGAGGCGCCCCTCGGTCTCGTACAGCACGACGTCGTGTGCGCGGGACAGGATGTGCGCGGCGGTGAGTCCCGCCACGCCCGCTCCCACCACGGCGACGCTTCTCCCGTTCATCGTGTCCACCCCTTGTCCACGAGCCCCCGGAGTGATCCCGGAGAGCCCTTCTCATGTGTTCTTCGGTGCCGCGGTCCGGCCGGACGGGTGCGATCTTCCGGCCGCCCCGTATGGCGGGATCCTCACCGCGCCTCGTACGGCTTCACGGTCCGGCCGACGAAGGCGGCGGTACAACTTGCATCGCTTGCGCCTCGAAAGGGCATGGGCACAGACTCCGGTTCCCCGCTGGGAACCGTGCCCGCGAAGCGGACCCCGACGGGCGGCCGGAGCAGGCCTGACCTGGACGATCGGCCTGCGCGCCGCCATGCGATCATGCGGAGGCCCAGGGGGGCGCATCGATGATCGACATGAGGAGTGCGGTGTGAACGCGGGTGGGGAACACGGTGGTTCGTCCGTGCCGGACGACGTGTGGGAACAGTTCCTGCGGGACTCCGTGGACGGTGTGGCGGACGCGCCCAAGGAGCCTTCGGCGCGGGCCAGGGACGTGGCGGGGCGGCTGCGTGAACAGCCTGCGGGGGAGGACCGTTGGCGTACGTACACACCGGCCCGGCCCCGCCGCAGGAAGGGCTGGTATGTGGTCGGGCTGCTGGCCGCGGTAGCCCTGTTCGTCGTGGCGCTGGACCCGTGGCACATGATCGGCTCGCCCGCCGGCGACGGCCGGTCGGGGACACCGCTCGCCCAGGAGTCGGAGCGCCCGACCGGGGCGCCGCCCGTGGAGCCGGCCCGACTGCCCACCCTCGACGAGCCGTTCAGGGGTTCGCCCGCCGTGCGGTGGGCGAACGGCACGGCCGGAATCACGGTTCCGGCGGCCCGGGCGACCGGTTGGATGAGCAGGGCGCAGGTGGAGCAGGCACTCCGGCGGACCCGCGACTTCCTCGCCTCGTCCAGCCTGGACCCGGCCGTGCTGCGCGGTCGGCACCCCACGAAGGCGATCACCCTGATCAATCCGCATCAGCGGGACGTCAAGGACTATCTCGCGGCCGCGTTCCGCACGCCGACCGAGGAGAACGACCCGCTCCTCCTCTTCAGCCGGTTCGAGCCCTCGCAGGTGCGGCCGGTCGGCGACGTGATCAAGACGCGGGGCCGGATCACCTACCGGGAGGGCGAGCGCGGGGCGCTCCAGGTGACCACCGACGTCACCTATGTGTACCCGGTCGTACGGGCCGAGGCCGGCAGCGACGAGGTCGTCCGCACGATCGTGCGGCGCGAGGTGGTCCTGAACTGGGACGATCCCTCGAAGATCATCACCGAGCGGGGAACCTTCTCCCTCGTCTCGTACAAGGCCGACATGACGAACGCCGGCTGCGGCCATCCCACCGGATACTTCACCCCGGAGTTCGGCACGGACCGGGCGGCCACCGACGGGGCCGGCGGCGAGGCCGTCGATCCGTACGACCGCAGTACGTCGATCGACGACGGAACGGGCAGCCCGGACGACGGGTGCCGGACGGCGATTCGCTCGTAACCCTCGGCCCCACCTCGTTCCCGTACGGCGGACCCGGCAGCTCTCCGCCGCCGGGGTCCATCGCCGTACGCTTTACGGCCGCCGTTCCATGGTCACGAGCGCCCGCGACAGGCACGATGGGGGCCGCGGCACGCGCCGAACGCAGCCGACAGGCACCGGAAGGGACGACTCACCCCATGCCCCAGCACTACGGCGACTACCAGCACGAGATCTACTTCGACGGACTCTTCGGCGTCCTTCCCACGCTGCCGATGACCTTCGCCGAACTGGAGACGAAGGCGAGGGCGGCCCTCCCGCCCTCCCTGTGGTCGTACGTGGCCGGCGGCTCGGGGGACGAGTACACCCAGGAGGCCAACGCCACGGCCTTCCGGAACTGGGGACTCGTGCCACGCATGATGGTCGGCGCGGCCCAACGCGACCTGTCCGTCGACCTGTTCGGTACGACGCTGCCGTCCCCGCTGTTCATGGCGCCGGTCGGCGTGATCGGGCTCTGCGCCCAGGACGGGCACGGCGACTTGGCTACCGCCCGCGCCGCCGCCCGGACCGGCGTGCCGATGATCGCCTCGACGCTCACCGAGGACCCGATGGAGGAGGTCGCCGCCGCATTCGGCGACACACCGGGCTTCTTCCAGCTGTACACCCCCACCGACCGCGACCTCGCGGAGAGTCTGGTGCACCGCGCCGAGGCCGCCGGATTCCGGGGCATCGTCGTCACCCTCGACACCTGGATCACCGGCTGGCGTCCCCGCGACCTCGCCACCAGCAACTTCCCGCAACTGCGCGGCAAGGCGCTCGCGAACTACACCTCCGACCCCGTCTTCAGGGCCCGCCTCGCCAAGCCCCCGGAGGAGGACCCGCGCGCCGCCGTCCTGGAATGGGCCGGCGTCTTCGGCAAGCCGCTCGTCTGGGACGACCTGGCCTGGCTCCGCTCGCTCACCGACCTCCCGATCGTCCTCAAGGGCATCTGCCACCCCGAGGACGTCCGCCGCGCCAGGGACGGCGGCGTCGACGGCGTCTACTGCTCCAACCACGGCGGCCGCCAGGCCAACGGAGGCCTCCCCGCCCTCGACGCCCTGCCCGACGTGGTCGCCGCCGCCGACGGCCTCCCCGTGTTCTTCGACTCCGGAGTGCGCTCCGGCGCGGATGTCGTCAAGGCCCTCGCCCTGGGCGCCACGGCGGTGGGCGTCGGCCGCCCCTACGCGTACGGGCTCGCCCTCGGCGGCACGGACGGCATCGTCCACGTCCTCCGCTCCCTCCTCGCCGAGGCCGACCTGATCATGGCCGTCGACGGCTATCCGACCCTCGCCGACCTCCGCGCGGACGGCGCCCTGCGCGCCGTCCGGCGATAGCGGCCGACGCACGTGACAAGCCCTCGCCACCCGGGACCGGGCGATGAGCCGCCGTGCCGACGCCGGAACCCGGGACCGGCAGTGCGCCCTGCTGGAAGCCGAGGCCGCGGACGGGGGCATCGGGGCCGAGGCCGCCCCGCTGGACCAGCGTGGCGGGGTCAGTCGAGGGTGTCGGGGTCCGGGCCCGTGCGCATCCCGCGGTCGAGAGCGCCGAGCGTGCTCATCTCCTCGGCGGAGAGGGCGAAGTCGAAGACGTCGATGTTCTCCCGGATACGGGCGGGAGTGACGGACTTCGGGATCACGACGTTGCCGAGCTGGAGGTGCCAGCGCAGCACCACCTGGGCGGGGGACTTCCCGTGCCGCTCGGCGATGTCCACGATGGCCGGGTCGGCGAGCACGGCGCCCTGGGCGAGCGGGCTCCACGCCTCGGTGGCGACGGACCGGGCGGCGTGCAGGTCGCGGAGCTCCCGCTGCTGGAGCGCGGGGTGGAGCTCGATCTGGTTGACGGCCGGGACGAGGCCGCCGCTGTCGATCAGGCGCTCCAGATGCGCGGGCTGGAAGTTGGAGACACCGGCGGTACGGACCCGCCCGTCGGCGACCAGCTTCTCGATGGCGCGCCAGCTGTCGACGTACAGGTCACGCGCCGGCGCGGGCCAGTGGATCAGGTACAGGTCCACGTGGTCGAGACCCAGCTTGGCGAGGCTGTCGTCGAAGGCCCGCAGGGTGGAGTCGTACCCCTGGTCGGCGTTCCAGAGCTTGGTGGTGACGAAGAGCTCGTCGCGGGCGATGCCGGAGGCGGCGAGCGCCCGTCCGACGCCGGCCTCGTTGCCGTAGACGGCGGCGGTGTCGATGGAGCGGTAGCCCGCCCGGAGAGCGTGACCGACGGCGGCGGTGGTCTCGGCGTCGGACACCTGGAAGACACCGAAGCCGAGCTGCGGGATCTCCACGCCGTTGTTGAGCGTGACGGTGGGGAGGTGGGGGTGGGACATGGCGTACTGCTTTCTCTCCGGTACGGGTCCGGCGGTGGATCTTGTACGGGGACTGCGGGTCTCGTACGGCCGTAGGGGTCGTGGTTCCCGTACGGGCTGGGCTCCCGTCCGGCTCAGACGAGGGCGGCGGTGGCCGTGACCGCGAAGGTGTGGTCCTGCTCGGGCGCGCCGCCGCCGACACCGATGGCGCCGATGAGCGTGCCGTCGCGGTGGACGGGGACGCCGCCGGCGATGAAGAGGAGCGGGCGGTCCAGGGCCGTGGTGAGGGAGTGGAAGGGCCCGTCGGGCTTGACCAGGTCGACGAGGTCGGCGGTGGGGGAGTCGAGCTGCAGGGCGGTGTAGGCCTTGCGGGTGCTGGTCTCTCCGGAGATGAGGACGGCGCGGTCGTCGCGACGGAAGGCGAGCAGGTGGCCGCCCGCGTCGAGGACGGTGACGCTGACCGTGACCCCGGCGGTCTCGGCGGCGCGGCGGGCGGCGGTGAGCAGGATCTCGGCGTCCTGGCTGGTCAGCGGGGCGACGGCGGTGCGGGTGGTCATGACGTACTCCTTGCGTTCGGGGGTGCGGGCGGTGCGGGCGGTGCGGGTGGTCAGTGGTGCACGGGGGTGCGGACGGCGGCGACGGCGGTGTCGGTGTCGGCCGCGGGGGCGCGGCGCTCCAGTGCGGCGGACCAGATGGCGAGGCCGAGAGCGGCGGCGGCGAGGACGGCGCCGACCCAGTTCGGGGCGGTGTAGCCGAAGCCGGCGGCGATCACGATGCCGCCGAGCCAGGCGGCGAGCGCGTTGCCGAGGTTGAAGGCACCGATGTTGACGGCGGAGGCCAGGGTCGGTGCGCCGTGCGCCTGGTCGAGGACGCGCTTCTGCAGCGGGGGCACGGTGGCGAAGCCGAGGGCCCCGACGAGGAGGACGGCGATCGCGGCGAGGATCTTGTGGTGGGCGGCCACGGTGAACAGGGCGAGGACGATCGCGAGCCCGCCGAGGGCGGTGTACAGCAGGGGCATCAGGGCGCGGTCGGCGTACCGGCCGCCGAGCAGATTGCCGAGGAACATGCCGATGCCGAAGAGGACGAGCAGCCAGGTGACCGCTCCGTCGGAGTAGCCGGCGACCTCGGTCATCATCGGCGCGATGTAGGTGATCGCGGCGAAGACGCCGCCGAAGCCGAGCACGGTCATCGCCATCGCGAGCAGCACCTGCGGGTTGCGGAACGCCTTCAGCTCGCGGCGCAGGTGGGTGCCTTCGGGGCGGGGCATGGCGGGGACGAGCCTGGCGATGCCGAGCAGTCCGATCACACCGAGTGCGGCGACGATCACGAAGGTGGTGCGCCAGCCGATCGCCTGCCCGATGAAGGTGCCGAGCGGCACGCCGACGATGTTGGCGATGGTGAGCCCGGTGAACATGGTGGCGATGGCTCCGGCCTTCTTGTCCGGGGCGACGAGGCCGGCGGCGACGACGGACCCGATGCCGAAGAACGAGCCGTGGGCGAGCGAGGCGATCACGCGGCCGGTCAGCATCACGCCGAAGCTGGGGGCGAGGGCGGAGAGCAGATTGCCGAGGACGAACAGGCCCATGAGCAGCATGAGCATCCGCTTGCGGCTCACCTTGTTCCCGAGGACGGTCAGCAGCGGCGCGCCGACGACCACGCCGAGCGCGTAGCCGGTGACCAGCAGGCCGGCGGTGGGGATGGAGACGCCGTAGTCGCCGGCGATCTCGGGCAGCAGTCCCATGACGACGAACTCGGTCGTACCGATCCCGAAGGCCCCGACTGCCAGGGCAAGGAGCGCGAGCGGCATGGCTCACCCTTTCCGTTATTGCTTGAGCAAGCTCTTTACGTGCCTCCACAATAGTTGCATGCGCGCTATAAGTGCAATCGCAGGTATCCCGTGTGCTCGGGATGGCGGTGATCGCATGCACCGCGGCGCGGCGCGGCGCGGCGCGGCCCGGTCGGGCAGGTGCGCGGGCGGACGGCGGCCGCGGCCACCTGCTGGTACCGCTGGGCGTACTGACGCCGCCCGCCGCATGACGAGGGCCGCGCTCCCCGCAGGGGGCGCGGCCCTTCTTGCGTCTTCCGCTCGATTCGACTCCGGTCGCCGTGGGCCGGCGTCATGTACGGAATCGCGGGGCGCCGGTGCGGGCGCCGACGGCCGGCAAGCCGGTTCCCCGTCTCACCAGGGGCTGCTGCTGCTCGTCGACGTCGGGCCGGGGAAGGTCGTGCGCGCAGGAGCGGTGGTGGGCCGGGAGTCGAAGGCGGAGCCGCCCGAGGACGACTCCGTGGGGGAGTGGGTCCGCCCGCCGGCCGTGAGGCGGACCGGGGTGGTCGACGTCGACTGGGTGGCGGCCCGGGCCGGCGCCTCCCCGACCACCTCGTGGGCGCGCTCGTCCACCTCGCCGATCCGCTCCAGGCGCAGCACCAGATTGCGCTCGTGCTGGTTGCCCTGGGGCCAGTCCACGTCCTTGCTGGTGACCAGCTGGGTCCGTACGCCGTCCATGGTCTCCCAACGGCTGCGGATCGCACGGACGTTGGGACGCCACTTCCCCTCGTACAGGTGCTCCACCTCCAGGTGCCAGCTCGGCGCGTCGATGTGCCGGACCGTTCCCGCCTCGCCCGGGATCTCGATGCGCGCACCGCGCGAGCCGGACACCGCGACGACCGCGCGCTGTGGCCAGTCGGCGTCGACGTCGACGACGGTGATGCGGCAGGGGCCCTCGTACCAGGCCATGGGTGTCCTCCAGTGTTCTTGTGCGGGGAAGTCGCGACTGCGGTCGCGGAGCGCGATTGGGGCGGGGGAGGCGGGGCGTCAGCCTCGGTCGAACTCCTGCGCCACCAGCGACGCGAGTTCGTAGTACGCGGCCCGGGTCCGGCCGCGCATCCACTCGGGGTCGACCTCGCCGCCCCGGGCCAGATACGGGTCGTACGGAACGCTGACCACGGCCCGGCAGCGCTGCCGGAAGTGGGCGACGATCTCGTCGACCCGGATCAGCCGTCCCGAGGACGACCGCACTCCGGAGACGACCGTCACCGCTTGGCGCGCCTTCTCCTCGTAGCCTTGGGCGGCCAGCCAGTCGAAGGTGACGCTGGCGCTGCTCGCACCGTCCACGCTCGGCGTCGCCGCGACGACGAGCTGGTCGGAGAGGTCCAGGATGCCGCGCATGGTGTCGTGCAGCATGCCGGTCCCGGAGTCGGTGAGGACGATCGGGTACTGGCCGCTGAGCAGTTCGACGACCCGCCGGTAGTCCTGGTCACCGAAGGTCTGCGAGACCGCCGGGTCCGAGTCGTTCGCGATCACCTCCAGACCACTGGGCGCCTGCGAGGTGAACGCCCGGATGTCCATGTAGGTGCGCAGGTCGGGGATCGCGGTGACGAGGTCGCGTACGGTGGCGCCGGACTGGCGCGCGACGCGCCGGCCGAGGGTGCCCGAGTCGGGGTTCGCGTCCACGGCCACGACCCGGTCGGCCCGCTCGCGGGCCAGTACCGCGCCGAGCGCCAGGGTGGTGGTGGTCTTGCTGACGCCGCCCTTCAGGCTGATCACCGCGATCCGGTGGCTGCGGCGCAGCGGGGTGTGGAGCGCGTCGGGCACATGGGCCGGAGCCCGGCGGAGACCGACCCGGAAACGCTCACGGGTCGTGCGGCGCACCAGGCGCTCGCCGGACAGTTCCCGGTCCGCGGCCCAGCCGATACGCCGTGCCGGTGCCGCGGCGGGTTCCGTGGGAGGGGGCGGCGTCGCCGGGATGGGGTCCGCTGCCTCCGCGGGCCGCGCACCCGTCCACCCGGGCTCCGGTACGGAGCGTTCGGCGTCGGGCTCCGGTACGGAGTGCTCGGCTTCGGGCTCCGACGCCGCCGGGGCGGGGTCCGGGAGCGTTACTTCGTCCGGGTCCGTCGTCGTGGCGGCCGGCGTGACGTCTCCGTCGCTCTCGGGATCCGTAGGCCTGTCGCTGTCGCTGTCGCTGTCGCCGTCTCCGTCGGTCGCCGGGGCCGCGGGCAGGTCTTCGTCGTCCGTCGGACCCGGGTGTGCGCCTCCCGCGTCCCCCCGGCTCTCCCCGTGCGCGGCCCCGTCGCCCTTCGGCGGTATCGCCGTCGGCAGGCGCTCGGCCCGGCCCGTACGCCACTCCTCCGGGCTGTAGTCGGGTGCGTCCGTCCAATGCCCGGGTTCGTCCATGTCGTTTCTGGCTACGACGGTAACCACCTGGCGGTCCCCTCTCGTCGGTCGTCCGGAGGAACGGGCCGGCGGACGCGACCGGTTCAGGTGGGGAGGGGCCGGCCGGTCAGGCCGGGGCGAGGCCGCGCTGTTCCAGGACGGGGCGCAGCGCCCGTACGGCATAGAAGTTGCGGGACTTGACCGTGCCCGGCGGTATCCCGAGCGCGACGGCCGCGTCGGCGGTCGAGCGGTCGTTGAGGTGCAGTTCCACCAGCACGTCCCGGTGGTGCGGGGCCAGTTCGGCGAGGGCGTCGCCGATGGCGTGCGCCGACAGGATCTCCTCGAACGGGTCGTCCGGGGCCGCCCGGTCCTCCGGCGTCTCGTCGCCCAGCTCCTTGGGGCGGGCGGACTGCGTCCGGAAGTGGTCGATGGCGATGCGGCGGGCGACGGTGAAGAGCCAGGGGCGGCCGTGCTCCGGTCCGCGGACCAGGGCCTGGGGGTTCTGCCAGGCGCGCAGGAACGTCTCCTGGAGCATGTCCTCGGCCTTGCCCCGGTCCCCGCTGGTCAGGCGGAGCAGCGCGCGGAGCAGGGCGGAGGAGTGGAGCCGGTAGAACTCCGCCAGGGTGTCCCGGTCCATCGTGGGGCGCGCCTCCGCGCGTGTGCCCGGCCCCGCCCCCGCACGGGCCGCGCCCGCCGGTGTGCCGTCGGCACTGTCCCCCTGCATTCCCATCCCGGTGGTTCCTCCCGCGCTGCGCCGTCGACGGCTCCTCGGCGCTCGACGGCGACACCAACCGACCGCCTCTGGAGGCTCGTCGGGCTCGTCCCGGCAGAATCGCAACCTTGACTAATGCTTTGCTAACGATCAGGTGCCTTTCGCGCCCCGCGTGGTAACGCCTCGCTTGCGTCTCCCTAAAGGGGCTCCGGGCCTCGGATCCGGTCCGCTTCCGGGGCCCGGTAGCCACCCGGCTGCCAACGCCGTCGGCGCCCGCGCGGCACCACGGCGGCGGCGCCCGTCACGGCTGCCAGCAGCGCCAGGCAGCCTGCCGACACCCACCAGGCGGATCCCGCGGCGGAGGGCCCGGCATCGGGCGGCATCGCCACACCAGGCGCCGTCGCGCGGACACCGGAGGGCGAGGCGCCGTGCCCCTCCTCGGGGAGGACGGCCGTGACGGCGGCCACCGGGTCGACGGGTCCGTGCCCCCGCACCGGGTCCGGCAGGCGTCCGCCCGGACTCGACGTGGTGGTCCGCAGCCGGTGCGCGAGCGCCTCGGCGTCCAGGTCCGGGTGGTAGCCGAGGACCAGGGCCGCCGTTCCGGCCACGAACGCGGCCGCGTAACTCGGCCCCGAGGCCGTGAACTTGCCCCTGCCGCCCGGTCCGGGGCCCATCACGGCCTCGCCCGGCGCCGTCAGGTCCACCCGGCCCACGATCCCCTGACGGGGCACCTCCCCGCCGGGGCCGGTCGCCGCCACGGACAGCACCAGCGGGTGGGCCGCCGGATACGCCGCGCCGCCGCCGCTCACCCCGGTCGCCCCGTCCGGAGCGGCCGGCGCGACCACGAGCGCGTCCTTGGAGACGGCGTACCGCACGGCGCTCGACAGCGCCGGGCTGTCCCGGCCCACCACCGCCACGGTGACGATCACCCGGGCGCCGTCGTCGGCCGCCACCCGGATGCCCTGGGCGAGGAGGTCCGGGGTGGTGTTGCCCCGCCGGTCGGTGACCGGGACGTCGAGGATCCGTGCTCGGGGCGCGAACCCCGCGAACCCCGCTCCCGCGGTGGGGGCCGCCGCGATCAGACCGGCCGTGAAGGTGCCGTGGCCCGTGCAGTCCTTCGCCGGTCCTGCGTCGAACAGGCGCGGTGCCCGCTTCAGCCGGTCGCCCAGCAGCCCTGCGGCGTCGTCCACGCCCGAGCCCACCACGGCCACCGTCACCCCCGCGCCCTCGGACAGCGGCCAGACCATCTCCGGCCGCAACCGGGCCTGCGGCCACGGCAATCGGGTGACCATCCGGTTCGACGCCTTGCGGCACGTGTCGCCGGAGAGCCGCTGCGTGAGGGCGGGCAGCGAGGCGGGGTCCGTACCCGGAGCCACCGCGGTCGCCGGGGCCTCCGCGGTCGCCGGAGCCACCGCGGTCGCCGGGGCCACCGCGGCGATGGACCCGGCCGTCGCGGCCGCGGCGCTCCCCGGAGGGAGGCCCACCGTCCCGCACAGCAGGGCCGTCGCGATCACCGTCGTACCCCCTCTCGCCCGACGGCTCACGCGACACCGCCCGGCACGCGGTCCCAGGGCACGTCCTGCGGCAGCAGCAGGCTCAGCTCCGCCACGTCGTCGATGTCGAGCCGGCTGAGCCGCCCGGCCTGCCGGGTGATCATCGACTCCATGGTCTGGCGGGCGAAGCGGCCGTTGCCGAACGTACGGTCGCGCGGCACCGAGGCGAACAGCTCGCCGAGAGCCGACAACGTCTCGGGCGGGCACACGTAACCGGCCTTCTCGGACAGCGCCTCGACGATCCGCACCAGCTCCTCGTCCGTGTAGTGCTCGAACGAGACGGACCGCGAGAACCGGGAGGCCAGACCCGGGTTGGAGTCCAGGAAGCCCTGCATCTCGTCGGCGTACCCGGCCACGATGACCACGACCTCGTCGCGGTGGTCCTCCATCAGCTTCATCAGGGTGTCGACCGCCTCCTGGCCGAAGTCGTTGCCCGTACCGCCGCGGGGCGTCAGGGTGTACGCCTCGTCGATGAACAGGACACCCCCGCGCGCCCGGTCGAAGGCCTCCTTCGTCAACTGCGCGGTGTGCCCGACGAACCGTCCCACCAGGTCCGCCCGCGCCGTCTCGATCAGCTGGCCGCCCGGCAGCACGCCGAGTTCGGCGAGCAACCGGCCGTACAGACGCGCCACCGTCGTCTTACCGGTTCCGGGCGGTCCCGAGAACACCAGGTGATGGCTGATCGTGGCGGTCGGAAGCCCCGCCTCCTTGCGCCGGTTGACCTGCTTGATCAGGTTGACCAGGTCCTCGACCTGCTCCTTGGCGGCGGGCAGACCGATCATCGCGCGCAGCTCGTCGAGCAGCTCCGTCCGGCGTTCCGCGGGCTCACCGGCGGCCACCGTCACCCCCACGTCCTCGGGCGTGAGCAGTGCCAGGTCGGCGTTGCCGATCTCGGGCAGTGTGGCCAGCCGTGAGGCCTGCCGGTCCACCATCTCCTCGAAGACCTTGCGCGCGGCCCGGCCGTTGCCGAAGTCGGCGCCCTTGGCCACGCCCTCGAAGTGCTGTGCCAGCGCCTCACGGGTGCCGTCGGCGAGCTGGTAGCCGTGGGAGGCCGCGGCCATCGCCACGATCGTCGTCAGCTCGTCGTCCGAGTAGTTCTCGAACTCCACCGTGCGGCTGAACCGCGAGGCGAGCCCGGGGTTGGAGTCGAGGAAGCCCCGCATCTCCTCCGAGTACCCCGCGACGATGACCACGACCTCGTCGCGGTGGTCCTCCATCAGCTTGACCAGCGTGTCGATGGCCTCCTTGCCGAAGTCCGGCCCGCTGCCGCCGGTGCCCTGCGACAGCGTGTACGCCTCGTCGACGAAGAGCACGCCGCCGAGGGCCCGCTGGAAGACCTCCGTCGTCTTGATGGCCGTCCCGCCGATGATCGACGCCACCAGGTCCGCGCGCGCCACCTCGACGAGATGACCCGACGGCAGCACGTCCAGCTCGGCGAGGATCGAGCCGTAGAGCCGGGCCACGGTCGTCTTGCCGGTGCCCGGCGGTCCCGCGAAGATCAGATGGCGGCTCATCGGCAGCGCGGGCATGCCCGCCAGCTCCCGTCGTCGGGCCAGCTTGTTGAGGTTGACCAGGGTGGCGACCTGCTCCTTCACCCCGTCCAGGCCCACCAGCGCCTGCAAGGCCTCCAGCGGCCCGTCCGGCCTGCGCGGCGCGGCGGGCGGCATCGGGCCCGAGGCCCCGCCGGAGGGACCGCCGGAGGGACCGCCCTCCGCGCCCTCGCCGTCCGTGTCCCCGCGCGTCCCGTGCGACTCGCTCCCCTGACCGGCGGCCGAGGCGGTGATCTCCCCGTACGAGTCCGGCAGGTCGTTCTCCACGCTCGTCAGGTTCTCCACCGCGAGCCGGACCGACGGCTTGAGCTGGCGCAGCCCCGAACCCCGGTTGCCGGAGACCGTGCAGTCGTGCACCCGCACCGCCTCCGTCGAGTCGACGCGGATGCCGTCGGCGGTGTTGTCCACCGCCTCGCAGCGGCTGAGCGTGGCCCGGCCGCCCGCCGCGACCCGGAAGCCGTAGCGCCGGCAGGACCGTGCGCGGGTGCGGGTCGCGGTCAGCTCCCCGCCGTCCTCGACGAGTACGCCCTCCTGCGGCGATTCGGCGACGTCGCAGTCCCGCAGCGTGGCCACCCCGCCCGCGCCGACCGACACGCCGACCCCACCGGTCTCCCGCACCACGGTGTTGCCGACGTAGGCGTTGCCTCCGTCGGCGATCCGCACCCCGGCCTGTCCGGTCGCGGAGACCTCCGAACCCTCCAGCCGGCCACGCCCGTCGCGGGTCACCTCCACGCCGGGTCCGGCGACGTCCGACACGGTCACGCGCCGCAGCATCGGGTTGGCCCCTTCCAGGACGCGCACTCCCGCCCCCGCGCCGCCGCGCACCTCCAGCCGGTCGAAGTCCGGCGCGCTGTCCCCGGTCAGTACGACCCCGGCGTCCCTCGCGTCCCGCACCGAGCAGCGCTTGAACGAGGGCCCCGAGGTCTCCTCCACCCAGATGCCGCTGCCCTCGGCTCCGGTGACCTCGCACTCCTCGAAGGTGCCGCGTGAACGGCCCGTGACATGGATGCCGTTGCCCTTGGTGCGGGAGGTGCGGCAGCGGCGCAGCACCGGGTCGGTGCCCTCGGCGAGGGCGATGCCGTGCACCTTGGTGCCGGTCACCGAGCACTCCTCCAGGACCACCCGCTCCTTGGAGCTGATGAACACGCCCAGCAGGCAGTCCCGCACCGAGGTCCGCAGCACCTGGGTGGAGCTGTTCTGCTCCAGGGCGATGGCCGGCTTGTCGGTGGCCGAGATCTCGCAGTCCTCGATCACGCCCCGGCCCTCGCCGTTGGCGCACACCCCGTTGCCCCGGGCGTCACGCAGCACGCAGTTGCGGAACGTCGGATTGGCCCGCTCGCCGATGACCACCGCCGAGGTGCCCAGATGCTCCACGACGCAGTCGTCGATCACACTGGTGCCGGTGGACGTCTCCACGATCCCCGCGCCACCGGGGTTCGTCACCCGGCAGCCGCGCATCGCCAGCGAACCCTGCTGGCGGGTGAGTACGGCGGCCCAGGCGTTGCCCACCACCTCGCAGTCCTGGAGCGCCGCCTGACCGCGCGGCACGTCCACCGCGGGCAGCTCGTCGTCGAGCCCCTGCAGCACCAGCCCCGTCAGCTGCACCGCTTCGGCCACCACCTGCACCACCGTCCCCCGGGGCGGCACGATCCGCACGCTTCCGCGCCGGTCCTCGGCGGTGATGGTCACCATCTTGGTGATGACCAGGTTCTCCTCGTACCGCCCCGGCCGCACCGAGATCACCGCGCCGTTGCGCGCCGCCTCCAGGGCCGCGCCGATCGTGCGGTACTGGCCGCCGGAGCCGGACGGCCGGTCGGTCTGCGCCTCGGCGCTCACGGTCAGCACATGGCGCGACATGCGTGGATGTTCCCTTCGTGGTGGGCCGGTGGCCTCGGTTGGCCGGACCGCTTCAGGAGGCGGTGCACTGGACACGGGCGGCGTCGCCCGCGTGATGGGCGTAGGTCTGCTTCGACCCCGACCAGTCGAGACCCCGGTCGTGGAGCTTCACCGTCAGCAGGCCACGGGTGACGTTGACGCCGCCGGCGCTGATCCACTGACCCCGCCGGGAGGCCTGGTCGACGGTGAAGGACTTCAGGATCGGGTCGTTGCCCGTCGCACCGGCGTGCACGGTGTAGTACGACGGCTTGCCGCCCACCGCCTTGATGTCGCTGTTGTTGGGAATGTGCACCGAGACCTGGCAGGTGCCGGAGGTGACGTCGCCGGTACGGAACGTCCAGCGCAGCGCGTTCCCGGCGTCGCTGCCGGTGTGTCCGGACATCGGCAGGGAGTAGAAGTCGCCGTTGCAGCCGGAGCTGCCGTAGCCGCCGGTGCCGTACCGCTGCCAGCCCTCCTTGCCGTCGGTGTACCAGCCGCTGTACGTGAAGCTGGCGCCCGAGCCCGCGCAGCCCGGGCCCGCCACGGCCGAGTACTGCGCCTTCGCCGGGGGAGCCGGCGTCTGCTGCGGGGCGGTCACGGTCCCCCGGGTCTTGGTGGGAGTCGGACCGGGCCGGGTGGTGGGCGTCGGGCCGGAGGTGGACCTGGACCCGCCGGAGGTCGGACCGGTGGTGGGCCGGGAGTCGCCGGAGCCGGTGCCGGTGCCGGGGCTCTTCGTGGCGGTCGGCCCGGGGCCGCCGCCGAGGCTGCCCACCCCGGCTCCCGCGCCGAGACCGGCGGCGGACTTGGCCAGGGGGTTGTTCGCGGGGCCCGGTCCGCCGTCCCGCGAGCCGGGGGCCGCCCCCGGGGCGGCGGTTCCCGGCAGGGACGAACCCTTCTCCGGCGCGTCGACCCCCGGCACGTAGCCGTCGGAGCCTCCGCCGGCCTGGTTGTACCCGGTGGGGCGAGGGGGCACGGGATTCGGGCCGGAACCGCCGCCGAGCTGAGAGAACAGCAGGGGTACGCCCATCAGGACCACGCCCGAGGTGGCCGCAGCCGCGATCATCGGCTTGGAGAGCCGCTTGCCGGGGCGGGAGACGGCGCGGGGGATCGCCGCGGCGGTGGCGGCCGCGGCGAGGCTGTCCGCGTCCGGGGCGGCCTGCCGTTCGCCCTCCCGTTCGCCGTCCGGTGCGCCCTCCCCGGCGGTCTCGGCCTCGCCTTCGGGGGCTGTGGTCCCCGGGGTGTCGGGGCCGGCCGGAGCGACGGTGCCGACCGGCGCGGCCGTGGTTCCGGCGCTCGTCTCCGGTCCGGTGACCTGCTCCGACCCGGCGCCGGCCGGGTCCGTCGCCGGTCCGGATCCGTTCGCGGTCCGCGCGGCGCCGGTGGGCTGCTCGGGCGCCGCGCCGGCCCCGTCCGGCTCGTCGTCCGCCGACTGCCAGGCGACCGTCGGCAGGCTGATGGCCGACGCGGCCTGCGCGGCGGTGCCCCCGGCCCGTGCTTCGTTGTTGTCCACCGTGATTCCCCTCGGTCGTCGCGGACCCCCCGCGACACGTACGAACGGACCGGCGGTGTCCCGTGGTTCACCGGACCGCTCAACTCAGCGGGTGGACTTCCGTCCCTTCCGGCGCGGGGGTCAGCACGAAGGCGGCGGCGCGCTCGACGACGTCCTGGCCGAGGGGGCCCGGGGCGGTGTAACCGGGCCTGTCCAGGTGCGCGAGCAGCTCGGCCTCGGGAGCGAGCGCGTACTGCTCCAGGTAGTACGTGACGGTGTCGGTCCACACCCACCGCCCGTCCGTGCGGAAGTTCAGCGGCACCTCCGCCACCCGGGAGGGGTCCAGCACGTCGTCCATCAGGACCGGCGTCATCAGGACGGGCGTCCCGGCGTTCAGCCGCTCCACCAGCAGGGCGCGCAGGTCCGGGTCCTCGACCACCGGGTGGTCGAGGCCGAACCCCGGGCCCGTCTCCGGTCCCGCGTGGTCGAAGACGGCGGCGAGTCGGAACTCCGGGTCGGTCATGGCGAGGTCCTGTCCTTGGATCGGGGCGGCCCGGCGGCCGTACGCTCCCGGGAGAACGTACGGAACGCCGGGCACGGTTCAGACCGGGCGCGGCCGGCTCAGAACGACCAGTCCACGGCCGGCAGCGTGACGGCGGCGTGCCCCTGGCCGAGGCAGACGTGCCAGTCGTCCCCAGGGGACCCGTACGCGTCCCCCGCCGCGGCCGCGAACGCCCGCGCCGCCTCGGCCTCGGCCCGCGCCAGGGCGGCGGGATCGCCCCCGTCCCGTACGCGGTGCAGATCGGCCAGAGCACGCGCCAGCACCGTCCGGGGTTCCGAGAGCCCGGGATCGGACCGCTCCGACTCCAGGGCGATCCGTTCCAGCGCCGGGCCGTAGTGGGCCAGGTTGGCGTCCACGGCGCGTCGCATGTCGGCGTCCCGCCGGGCGGGCCGCGCCTCGTCCCGGAGCGCGATGTGAGGACCCTCGGGATCACCCGCGAGCACCAGGGGCGCTGAGCCGGACGCGCCCCCGCCCCGCACGGTGACCCGCAGCAGGGTGTGCTCCACCCCGTCCCGGGTGAAGCGGACGTACGCCTCCGGGTCGACGTCCAGCCGTACCCCGGCGGCGGGGGCCAGACGGGTCCGTGCCTCCTGGACGACGTCCGCCGTCGCGTAGAACGCGCGGACACCGTCGTGGTCCGGCACCGCCAGCCGGTGGTCGGCGGACACCTGGAGGGCGGGCCGCTCCACCGCCTCGACCGGGCGGACGGGCCGGAACGCCGGGAAGGACGCGGCGTCCCTGGACGGGCCGTTCAGAGCGAGCGCGATCGGGTCCTCCCCGTCCGCGAACGCCACCACGCGGGCCTCGCCGACGCGGCGGGTGTCCGAGGTCGTCCCCGCCGTCTCGTAGTCGGTGAGCCGGTAGGCGGGCGCGGGCGGTGAGGCCGGGGGAGCCGCCATGGCGGCCGTGTCGGCGGGCGGGGTGACGCTCACGGCGGGAACGGGCCCGGGGGGTGTGGCCGGCGGGGCCAGGCGGGCCGGATCCGAGGGGGCCGTGACGGTGTCCGGGGTGGTCTCGGCGTCGGCGTCGGTGCCGCGCGGCGGGGTGACGGTGATCGTCGGGACGGGTCCCCGGGGCGTCGCCGGCGGAGCCAGACGACCGGGCGCCGATGCAGCCGGGGCGGTGCCGGGCGGGGCCGGGGCGTCGCTGGGCGGGGTGACGGTGATGACCGGCGGCCCGACCACCTTCGGCCGGGTCTCCTGCTCCTCCCCGGTCTTCGCTTCGGGGATCGGCCCGGCCTGATCGTCGCCCGGAGCCTGCTCCTTCGGCGGAGCCTGGTCCTTTGCCGCGTCCTGCTCCTGCTCCTGCTCCTGGTCCCGCTTCTGGTCCCGCTCCTGGTCCTCCTCCACGCTCTGCTTCCGTTCCGCGGTCCGGCCCTCGGAGGCGTTCCGGCCCGCTCCATCCACCTGCGCCACCGGCCCCGGCTTCTGCCCGAACAGATCCGCGTGCTTCCGCGCCATTGCGTCCACCGCGTCGTCGTGCAGCAGTCCGATCAGACCGCCGTCGACCACGACCTCGACCGTGGTCCTCCGGCTGCCGGTGAGGACCCAGGTGACGTCGGCCTCGTAGTAGTGCTGGGTCCCCTTCTTCTTGTCGCGCTCGTCGACCGTCTCGCCGCGGGTGGTGCTGAAGCTGTGCCCGTGCTCGCCTCCGACGCCCAGGGGCACGCCCAGGTTCGTCGTGACGTGGGAGACACCCGGGCCCTCCGGCGTACCGGTGTCCGTGCTGTGCACCCGGCCGTCGGGAGTGAGCGAGCCGGACCAGCCGAGGGTGGTCCTCTCCCGTTCCCGCTCCGTCTCCCGCTCCCGTACCCCCGTCTCGACGTTCGAGTCGAACTCCCCGGAGGCGAGGTGCCGGGTCCGGTGGACGACCATGCGCACGGTGATCTCCTCGCCGCCCGCGACCGGAACCGTGTAGCCGCCGTCGAGCAGCCGCCTGACGTTGGCGCGCAGGTTCTGTTCGGTGGTCAGCAGGTCGGTCCGCAGACCCTCCAGGGTCGCCGGGGCCAGGTCCCTGCGAGCGGGCGCCCCGGTGTCACCCTCCGCGACCCGGTGCGGCAGGGACGCGGCGGCGGGCAGCCACCGGAGGACCCGGTCAAGACCGGGCAGGGAGAGGGCCTGCACCGCGGGGGCCAGGTCGCCGTTGAGGTCCTCGACCTGCCGCGGCACGGCCGTGGGGCCGTTCGGACGGACACGGCCCGACACCTGCACGGCTTCGGCGGGGAGGGCCGCACCCGGCCGCGTCAGGTGATCGGGCACCAGCAGCCGGGCCTCGCCGCCGAGGAGCGTGCCGGTCGCCGTCGGCGCGTGCCCCGAGGGGAACAGCTTCTCCCACTGGCCGCCCCACTGCTCGGCGAACCACCGCCCGGCCCGGCCGTCCGTGGCCCGGTCGACCCACTGCGCCGGGGCGTTGAGCGCGGCCCCCGCCATCCGCACCGTCTGGTGCGGCTCGGAGGAGTCGAAGACGTCCACGGTGTACGTGACCGGGTGGCGGAACTCCTGAGCGGTACCCGTGACTTCCAGACTGTGCTGGTCACGCTCCGAGACGGTGTCGGTCACCGTGCGGCCGACGGACGTGTCCGCCCCGCCGCCCGCCTTGACCCCGCCGCGCGGCATCCCCGCCGCGTCCGTCCCCTTGACGGTGACGGAGACCTGCCCGCCCGCCTTGTCCGACGCTCCGGACGCGGACGCGGTCGACCGTGTGGCGGTGTCGGCCGCGGCCAACGTGACCTGGTCCCGGGGCCCCACGTACACCGGGTCCCCGACCGTGGCGGTGACCCGGACGCCGATCAGCCGCGTGCCGCCCCCGAGCTGCCGGAGCTTGACGAGCTGACGCACCGAGGTCGTGCTGAGCGCGGTGAAGCCGGCGCGCAGCGACTCCGGGGAGAACACCGAGGCCAGACCGCGCGAGAAGTCCGTGGGAATACCGTCGTCCAGGCCGCCCGGGAGCCCCTTCAGCGTCCTGAGCAGCCTCCTGACCTCGGGCAGTACGGCGTCCGCGTCGAGCTTCTCCACGTGCGAGACGGCCTTGGCCAGATCGGCGTTGACGTACGAGCGGGTCTCGGGGGTCTCGGCGGGCCGCGGCGGTCCGGGGACGGTCATGTCCAGGGCACGGGCCCGGTGGTCGGGCACCGTCAGCTCCACGCCGCCGTCCACCTTCACGAGCAGCGTCCGAGCGGAATGGGCCGACGGGCCGGTCGAGAGGCGCCCGTCGGGCTTCCAGGTGTGGTGGCTGATCTCGTAGTAGGCGTCGGCGCGGTAGCGGTGGGTCGTGCCCTTGTACGTCAGCGTCGAGGTCGCGGTGCTCGCCGCGGCGACGGTCCGTACGTCCGTGCGCGTCCGGGTGGCGTCCACCGACCCGCTCGCGGCGACCGCCGCGCCGTCGAGGGAGGCGTAGCCGCCGAGGCCGAGCCCGACGCCGACGTTGTACGAACCGGTGTCGGCCGTGGCGGACTTGGTGCCGGTCTCCGCGCCGTACGCCAGGCTGGTGCCCGTACCGGTCCCCTCGTGCACCGGCGTTCCGAGCCTCAGCCGGACCACGAGCGCCTGCGCGCGGCCCCCGGCGTCCGGCGGCAGGGGGAACACCGCGCCGTCGGGGCCGGTGAGCCGCTCGAACCGGGACTGGAGGAAGTTCGGAGTGAGCACGTCCTCGATCTCCGGCGTGAGGCCCCGGCGCAGGGCGCCGACCGTGTCCCCGGAGTGCCGTCCGAACTCGTCGTCCCGGGCCTTCGGCGGGGTTCCGCCACCGTGCTCGGCGACGAGTTCGCCCGCGGACGCGGTGAGCCGGCGGGTGCCGAGGAACTCGGGATGAACGCCGCCGAGCCCGCCCCGCGGGAGGGTGAACTCCGGGACGGCGGAATCGTCGATCCAGCCCGGGGCGTCGGCCCGCGGGAAGACCGTCACGGTGCCCGTGGAGGCACGAGGGGCGGTCGTGGTGTCCGACAGGTGCTCGTCGGCGACACGCACCACGGCGGACACGTCGTCCCCCTCGACGCGCAGCGACGAGCCGGAGACCAGGTCGCCCCTGCCGTCGTGGACCGTGGCGGTCAGATGGTGGACGGCCGCGTAGGTGAACGCGGTGTGCTCCCCGGTGGTCTCCTGCTCGCGGGACGCCTTGACGGTGGCTGTCACGGAGTCCTTGACGTTCGACAGCGTGGCGCCGCCGCCCACCTTGACCCCGGGCACCTCGACCCGGGACCTCTCCCCGGTGCCGATCCGCAGCGTTCCGCCGCCGGTGACCGAGAAGGCCACCTGGTCGCCGACGCCGACGGCCTGGTTGGCGGTGTGCGTCGCCGAACGGGTCAACGACAGGCCGCTCTCCCCGACCGTGCCCCGCAGGTCGCGCAGTTCGGTGCGCAGGTGCAGGCGGATCTCCTGGCCGCCGGCCTTCAGGACGACCGGGACGCCGGAGCCGAGGAGCTTGGCGAAGCGGGCCCGCATGCCGGGCGTACCGAAGGCGGCCGTGAGTTCCCGGTGGAACTGCGCGTACTCGTCCTCGCTCAGCCGCCGCTTCAGACCGGTCCGCTCCAGATGGGTGTCGAGCCAGCCCCGTGCGGCCTCCAGCACCTTCTGCGCGCCGGGGAGCTCACCGACCACGCCGGGTCCGAGTCCGGTGCGCGAGGCGAGGGCCGGCGGCTCCACGGGATCGCTTCCGAAGTCCCGCTGGCGGAAGGGCCCGAGCAGGGCGCCGCTCCCGGTCACCTCCATCAGGTACGCGGCCGGCCGGTGCGGGTCGTCGCCCCGACGGATGCGCAGGTGGGGGCTCCCTTCGACGCGGGAGGCCAGTTCGTCGGCGTGTGCGTACCGCGTGTCGATCCGTACCTCCACCGGGCCGCGCAGCGCGGCGAAGTCCTCCAGCTCGGCGGCGACGTCGGCGTACACCCGCGTCGGCCGTGCCGCGGCTCCGTCGCCGTCGGCGGCGAGGTTGCGCACGGCCTGTTCGACCGGGTGGCGCAGGATGCCCCGGACATCGAGCGTTCCGTCGGCGTCCCGGTGGACGACCAGCCGCACGTCGTCCGGGCGGGAGGCTCCGACGAGGCGCGGCGGGGCCTCCGAGCCGTCGTGCACCGAGAACCCGAGCCAGGGCCGGGCGGCGCTCAGCGCGGTGAGCTGCGCGATGCCGCCCTCTCCCCGCTCCAGCGGGCCGAACAGCTCGGTGAAGGTGGAGGTGCCGAGGCGCTGGGCCGCGGTGACCTGCCCTGCCGCGTCCACGTGGTAGCGGAAGGCGGGTCCGTCCAGGGTCGTGTCCACGAGTGCGTAGGCCTGCCGCTCGGGGACGACCGAGACGCCCGGACGGTCGCGCAGGCTCGCCCACGGGGCTCCGGCGGGGAGGGTGCCGTCCGGGGTGGCGATCTCGATCGGATGCCTCCGGGCGATCTTCAGGAGTCCCGCCGCGTCCGGCAGCCCGCCGCTCGGGAACGGCCGGTCCGCACCGACGTCCCTGTTCGCAGCGGGCTCCTGGCGGGCCAACCGCAGCAGCTCGCGCACGGCCGTGCCCACGGTCCGGAAGCGTGCGGAGGGCCGGGGCGTGGTGTCGTCCCGGCGCGGGGGCTCCGGCGTGAACCGCTCCCGGTCCGGACCGAGCAGTCGCGCTTCGAAGTCGGCGGCCCGCGAGGCGGGGACGCCCACGGCCATCTCCAGCGTCGAGTCGAACGACAGGGGCGGCCGCTTCGACGACGACACGAACTCCACGTGGAACCGCGCCACCGCGCGGTACTCGGCCTGGGCCTCCTCGGCGTGCTTGAGCTTCGCCTTGCTCTTGTCCGCACCGCCCACGTCGAAGTTGTGCGAACGCGCCGCGTTGACGGCCAGTTCCACACCGGGAACGAGCACGTACCCGCTGACGGTCGACGGAGCTGCCGCGCCCACGGTGAGGCCCGACTTGTCGCCGAACTTACTGCTCGACTTCACGCCGAACGCGTCGGAGAAGTCCTCCCGCACCCGCAGGGGGCCGCCGGTCTCGCCCATGTGCTGGAGTCCGGTCAGTTCGGCGCCCACCAGGAAGTGCCCCGCGAGCGACTTCCGCGTGAAACCGCCCGCCGTGAACACCCTGGAGGACAGACTCCCGGTGCTCCACCACTGGTTGCCGTCCTTGAACGACTTCTCGTTGAAGAACTCCCGGGTGACCTCGGAGACGAACGCGGCGGTGACGTCCGGGGCGAACCCGGCCCTGTCAAGGGTCGAGGCGAGATCGGCGAGGAGCCGTCCCGGCGCGACCGCGTTGACCGTGGAGAGCACCGTCTTGAGCGCGCCGGGGTCCTTGACCTTCCAGGTGGCGCCGTCGCCCGAGGGCGTGACCCCCTCGGGGAAGGCGATGCGGAGCCGCGTGGAGGTGCCGAGCTCCACGGTGCGTTCGCGCCCCGGGTCCTTGTCGAGGACGCGCACCTGGACGCGCACGTCGCCGTCGAACTCGTGCGTCTCCTTGACCACGGTCCGGCCGGCGCCCTGAGTGTCCGTCGTGGAGGTGCGGGCCGTGGCGTACGTGGTGCCGGCCTGCACCTTGACGGAAGGGGCCACCCCGGTCAGGTTCCCCACGTCCGCCAGCTTCATCACGGCGTCCACCCCGGCGGCGACCGAGGCGTTGCCGCCGGAGGTCACCGCGCGGTTGGTGACGGCCTGGTTGCGCGAGGTGTACGGGGCCGACTCGTCCTGCTTCTGGGCCGCGTGGTGCGCGAGGCCGGCCGGCCAGGCGGTCACCACCACGACCTTGCCGTTGGCGCGGAAGACCAGCCCGTCGCGCAGGAACGCGTCCCAGGTGCGGGTGTCGCCGCCGGAGAGCACCGGGGCCAGCCGCCCCACGATCTTGACGGCCGTCCGGGCGTCCACACCGGCGTGCTCCAGCTCGGTCCTGGCGACCTTCCGGTCCTCGGCCACCCGTTCCGAGCCGAGCACGGACGTGACCCGCCCGTCACCGAGCGCCTTGTGGGCCACGTACCACGGCGCCTGCGGGGGCGGGGGAGCGGAGGCGTCCGACGCGGGCGGTACGGGTGGGGTGACGGGCTGCCGCGAGGAGGTGCCCTCGCCGTTGTCGCCGGTCCCGAAGGGGACGGCTTCGGAGAGGTCCCCGGATCCTTCGCGCTCGGCGGTGAGGTAGCCCTGAGGTGCCGAGGTCGTCAACGGCACCGCGTCGGCGGGAAGTTCACCGTCGGGCGGCATGTGCGCGCCGAGCACCGTGGCCTCGACCTCGGCGCCCTCGCCCACCGGGAGGGACAGCTTGACCCAGTGGTCGGGGACGAGCCGGGGCGTGCCGTCGGCACCCCAGACGACCTTCTGGGCCAC
Organism: Streptomyces sp. NPDC017246; assembly: GCF_044331325.1. Classification (NCBI taxonomy): domain Bacteria; kingdom Bacillati; phylum Actinomycetota; class Actinomycetes; order Kitasatosporales; family Streptomycetaceae; genus Streptomyces; species Streptomyces sp. NPDC017246. Next base: position 313,176 of record NZ_JBIRMW010000003.1, read on the forward strand.
GGCCGTGTGGCCGGGGCCGGTGGTGTCGGTGCCGAACGGACCCGTCACCGACGGCACGAACCACAGCGTGGACCGGGGTGCGTACGCGGTGAGCGGCAGACCGGGCCGCAGCTCCCGCAGCGCGCGCAGCGTGTCGGCGGCGTACGACCGCTCCAGGCCCCCGCCCAGACCGCAGGCGGCGAACTGCAGGGGCTTGGCGGTGTCCCACACCCCCGTGTCGGCGAGCCGGGACAGCACGGTGGCCAGCTCCCGGGCGGTGACCCGCTGCCCGCGCCAGGTGGGCGCGCCGTCGGTCCCCATGATGTGACCGGCCAGCGAGAAGAACCGTTCGTCATGGGGGAACCGCCCGACGGCGTCGCGAAGCCGGTCCGCCTCGCCCGGGGCGGTGTCGGGGTCGATGAAGTGGTGGGTGCCGTTGTCCTGGTGGGAGCGGGTGATGGCCAGGACGAGCTCGTCGACCCGGTCGGCGGAGTCACGCAGCGTGGTGGGAGCGGAAGTGGGTCCGGGTGCGGGGGCGGGGAGTGTGTCGGCGGCCGGGGTTTCGCCGCTCCCGAGGGAGACGAACTCGTCCTCGTCCGCACCCGGGAGCCCGAAGCCGAAGCCGTAGCCGTCGTCGTCCTCGGAATGGACCGATGAGGCAGGCGGTGTCTCCGGCCGTGCGTTGGCCGTGTCGCCCAGCTTGCCGGCCGCGGCGCGGATGCGCGCCGCTCCGATCCGTTCGAAGTGCCCCTTCACGGTGTCGTCGTCGGCGAACATCGCGGCCAGATTGCGGTACTGCGTCTCGTAGGCGAACCTGTCCGGCCCCTCGGTCCTGTCGACGAGCGCGAATCTGCGATAACGCGGGAAGTCCTCGTCCGTCCCGGCGACGGGCACCTCGGCCTCGGCCAGCTCGGGGCCGGTTCCCGACGTGGGGCCTCCGGTGCCGAGAGTTCCGGCCGCCGGTGCCTCGAAGTACTTGTCGAACGTGGACTTTCCGGAATGCCAGGCGTTCTCTCCCCGATCGCGGTAGCGGCTGTAACTCGTGTACGAGGAGAGGTCCGCCTGGTAGTACTGGTGAAACTCGTGGAAGAGCCTGCGGATGGTCTTCAGCCGCTCGCTGTCGAGGTCCACGAGACGACGCCGTGTGCCCTCCGTCGTCTCGACGGGCGTATCCGTGAGTCGGAGGGCGGCCTCGGCGATCCACTGGAAGGTGCTGTCGGCGCTCTCCTTCCCCCGGAAGTAGAAGCCCATCGGGTCGGAGTCGACGAGCAGGAGTGAGGCCCGGAAGGCGGACCTGACCTGATCCCGGGTCATGTCGCCCCACAGGTTCCGGTAGCGCCTCATGAGATCGACGGCGCCGCGGTGCTCCGGCTCGTTGTCGTGCGCGTCCTTTCCGGCACCGTACATCGCCTTCGAGTTCAGCTTCTCGATGTCGTGGAAGAGGATGGCCTTGACGACGGCGTCCACCGGAATCAGGCGGGTGCCCGCGTCGCCGGTGGCGTCGACGAGCTTGAGGTACTGGCCGGCCACCATCTGCGCGTGCTCGTAGAAGGTGTACTCCTCACTCGCCGCGCAGATCATGCCGTAGCGGTCGTCGAGTCCGGGGAACGTCTCGCCGAGGAGGTCGAGCATTCGGAACACCGGCGCTCCGTCCTCCCTGAGCCGGGTCAGTCGCTTACCGGTTCCGATCTGAAGGGCGACCTCGGCGGTCCGTGACTCGCGCAGGGCGGCGAAGTCCTGCCGCGCGGGCTCCCGGGGGACGTGGAAGTCGGCGGAGACCTCCTTGTCCTGGCGGGCGAGTTCATGAGCGAGCGCCGCGTGGGTGGCCCAGGTGGCCACCGTCCCGTGCATGAGGCGGTCGACGGACCGGTTGTACCGGTCCGGCCAGTCGGTGCTCGGGGTGTCGGTGGCGTCGAGGAACCGCAGGTGTTCCTTGAGGAACTTCCAGAGCTCCTTCTCCCGGGCGGCGTACGGGATCGGATCCTCCAGGAGGGGTTCCTGGACGCGGTCGACGGGCTCCTGGAGGTACTGCTTCCAGGTGACGTGGTGCTGGCGCAGCTTCCGGGATATCCAGCCGAGGGTGGTCTCGTTGTTCTGGTGCGAGGTCCCCGAGATCCACGGGTTGTACTCGGGGTTCAGCTCGGGGCTCTCGGAGTCCGGCATGCCGATCCGGTCCCGGAGTTCGTTCACATGGAGGTGTTCACCGTGCTTCGGGAACGTGTGACCGGGTTCGTCGGCGTCCTCGCTCAGATGGTCCTTCGTGGCGGCGAAGTAGGTGATGAGGGAGTTCGGACGGATGCTCTCGCGGAGCAGCGTCAGGTCGTCTCCGCGGATTCCGAACTGGTTGCGGTCGCCCGAGTGGTCGACGTTGAGCGACGGTCTCTCACCGGCGACATCCGGAGTGTCGAGGTGGCGGGCGCCCTCGGAGACGCGGTGGTAGACGTCCTGGGGAACGAGGTAGGAACGGATTAGCGGCTTCTTGGCGTCGCCGTGCTCCGCCTGGTACTTCATGAGCCAGGCGACGGAGCGTGCGGGAGTTCCGATGCTCGTCCACATGGTGGCGTCGCCCGAGCCGGTGCAGAGCAGCACCTGCCCCGTCCGCGGGTCCTGCTGGACGTCCTTGCGGTTGTCGGCCGAGGTGGCCCGGCCGGGAACACCGGGAGTGATGGTGAGGGGGACCTCCTCGACCACGGCGGTGTAGAAGCGCACGTACGGAGTTCCGTCGACCACCTCGACCTCCGCCTCGCCGCGGTGGACGTACTCCTTCGTCGCGTACCCGTAGCGCTTGTTCTTCCAGGCGGGACCGTCACCGGTGGGACGGCTCGGCCCCGGGTAGCTCATGCCGGGGACACCGATGACCGGGCCGCCGGGGGCGGTCCGTCGGGACGGGCCCCGCTCGGAGCCCTCGGGAGCGTGCGGATCCACCTCGCGCAGCTTCACCAGGGACCGGCCGCCGGTCGCACGCGTCACCGACGTCACCTCGTAGTGCGAGCCGGGGGTGAACACGACCCGGTTCTCGCCGAGCGCCTGGGGCGCGGACCAGGTGACCGAGGGGTGGACCTCGACGATCACGTTGTCGGCCGCGCCGGCCTCGTGTCCCTGCCGGGTCGACCAGACGGGGGTGGCGGACACCAGCTCGTCCAGGGAGTACGTCGTCCGGTCGTCCGCCGACTCGCGGAGCCGCGTCAGCAGTTCGGGCGAGATCGCGGCGCCCGTCTGCACCGGGTGCCGGTAGGGCCTGACCGTCCGGTGGATCTCGGCGATCGACGTCGCCACGGCGCCGTCGGGGTCACCTGCCAGGCCGCGCAGGGACTCGTCGCCCCTGGCATGACCGATGGCCAGGGACAGCTGCGCGAGGTCGATTCCCGCGTCGGGCAGCTGCCGGAGCAACGCCCGGGCCTCCTCGGTGTAGGGCGTCAGCGTCCGTACGTCGCCGGAGACGGTGCTCTCGCGCCGGGACTCCGCCGTCGAAGGACCGGTCGGCGTGAGGCTGTCGAGAAGCGAGAGGCCCTGCGGCCGACGGTCGAACGCGATGAGGTCGATCAGCGTCCGGTCCGACTCCGGTGCCACCCTCCCGAGGCTGTCGGAGAGCGCGGCGACGAGGGCCGTGACGCGCGCGTCGGCGGCCTGCTTCGCCTGCCCGGGGAAGCGGTTGTTGCCCCCCGCGGTGACGGTGACCTCCAGCTTCGGCTCGCCGTCCCGCCGCCGGCGCTCCAGCTCGGGCCTCAGGTCGCGTGCGAACGCGTCGAGCTCCGCTCGCTGGTCCTCGCTGAGGCTCTTTCCCTTCTCCGGGAACCGTACGGTCACCTGCCGCGATGTGGAGGGTTCCCCACCGGGCCCGAACAGCACGGTCAGTGACGCCTCGTCCTCGTCGCCGAACCGGACGGCTCCGGGGTGGTCGGGCAGGTCGGTGCCGGCGTCGCGGACCGCGTCGGCGGGGGCTCCGTCCTGGTCGGTGACCGTCGTGGCGGGGGTGTGGTCGGACGTGCCGGTGTCGGTGTAGCGGTGCCAGCGCGCCGGGGGGTCGCCGAGGACCGTGATCCCGCCGTCGGCGGTGATCCCGACGTGACGGGCCGTGAAGAGAGGGGAGCCCGGCACGGACCAGACCGGGGCGTCGGCCGCGAGCGCGGTGAGGGGGTCGGGATCCGTGCCCCCCTGGGAGCGGTGCGCCCACAGGCCGCTCATGACCGTTCGGACGGTGGTTTCGTGGAGGGGTGTGGCCAGGTCGCAGCCGGTGAACTGGATCTCGGTGACGCCGTCCAGCCTGCCGCTGTCGTGGGCGTCGGTCAGTGCCTTGAGGACGAGGTCGGCGGAGGGCGGCCCGTCGGCGCCGATGTGCATGCCGACGACGAAGACCCCCGGGCGGGGCGGCAGGTCGTCGAGGGCCTTGTTCCGGGCCGGTGTCATGGCGCCCACGGCCACTCCGGCGGGGATGGGGCGTGCCGTGCCCGCGACCAGGACCTCGGTGATGCGGTCCACGGACCCACGCCAGAAGTCGGGGGTGTACGCGTCCTCGGGCAGCAGGTCCGGTGAGTGGCCCTGGTCGAGCAGGAAGCGGTGGGCCACGATCCGCACGTCCGCGGTGAGCGCGGTCCCCGGAGGCTCCACGTCGTCGAGCCGCTGGAGCTTCGTGACGGCCTCGGCGAGGGCGGTCAGCCGCTGTCGGCCCGGGGCGGGGGTGTCCCCGGCCTGTGCCACCGCGGCGTAGTAGTCGTCGAAGATCGCGTCGATGTCGGGCCGTGCAGGGGGGGCCTCCGGGTCGTCGTCCTCCAGCCACGGCCGGGTTCCCTCGGGCTCGGGGCGCGGCTCGACTCCGTACGCGACGCGGCGCCGCAGTTCGAGGTAGGAGTCGGCGTGCAGGACGCGCCAGTCCCGGTTGCCGTTCGGCCGCAGGTCCAGGACCTCACGGAACAGCGCGGTGACCCGTCCGTCGGGGTCGGGAGCGGTGCCGTCGCCCAGGAGCGAGGACCAGGAGCTCTCGGGCAGGACGTCCGAGAGCCGCGGCCTGTGCGGTCCGGGGCCCTGGACGGGTGCGGCGCCCTGGACGTGGGGTGGGGAGCCCGGCGTCCGCTCGCCGGGCTCCAGACCGAGTGCCACCTCGTCGGGGAACCTTCCGCCCGGCATGACCTTGCGGAGGTGCTTCTCCTCCAGGGGAGCCAGCGCGTGATACCTGCTCCAGTTGTCGGCGTAGTCGAGGGGGTTCTCGGTGAAACCGAGCCGGGTGTCTTGCAACAGCACCTTCCGCCCGAACTCCTCCGCCGCCCGCATGACTTCGTGGAACGAGTGGTGGCGGACCGGCAGCATGTCGGCCAGCAGGGCCAGCCGCAGCAGCGGGTAGTCGACCGGGACACCCCATCGCTCGCTCAGGGAGTGGACCGCCGACAGCGTGAAGAACGCCGTGTTGGACGTACCGGCGTTCAGGAGGCCACCGGTGCTCTGCGCTTCCACCTGGCCCATGCTCCGCATCTTGATCGAGCGGTGGTTCTCGCCGGGGGTCCAGGTCAGCCGGCCGTCCTTGTCCACGGCGTGCCGGAGCTCGCGGGGGCTGAGCGGAGGCACCACGTCGCCCGGCCTGAGGTCGGTCGGGGCGAGCCGGTTGACGTCGGGTGTCCGCTGGTGCGTGTGCTCCTGACTGAGGACCATCGGCGTGGTCTTCTTGAAGCCCAGCTGGGGCAGGACCGCGTGCACGGCTGCTCCGAGCATGTGCATCTGTTCGCGGATGTTGCCGTGCTCGACGACCTCGCGCAGGGTGGCGAGGTCGGCGCCGACGGACCCGCTGCCTGTCGCCGCGGCGCTGCCGAGCAGGGCTCGGAGCCGATCCGTCTCCTTCGCCTTGTCCTCGGCACCGGAGAACTTCCTGTCCTTCGCGACCGTGGCCTCGATGCCGTCCCAGACGGCCCGCACCAGCTTCTTCACCTCGCCGTGGACCGTGGGGAGCTGGGCCAGGAGATTGCCGAGCGGTCGTTCCGTCGCCAGGGAGGCCTCCGTGTAGGCGATGCGCGTGGCCAGCCGCACCAGGGGGTCGTCGACTCCTTCGTGCGGGGTGGCGTGCGATGCCCGACCGAGCCGGGTGAGGGCCGACAGCGGGCGCCCCGGCAGATCGGTGCCCGAGGTGAGGGGCTGCCATCCGTCGGCGGCGTCGTTCGGGGTGGAGACCGCGGTGATGGTGCTCCTGGCCAGGTCGTCCTTGTCGACGAGCAGGCGGCCGTCGGCCGTGCGGACGGCTGCCGCGGCGGGCACGGTCACGCGCAGGAGCGTCCCCTCGCCCGTGTCCGGCGGGGTCGTGGTCAGCGTGGCGTAGGGCCGGTCGCCGGTACGCAGGAACGCGTCGGAGCGCCGGAGGATGAGGTCCGGGGCGCCGGGGAGCCGCAGATAGGCCTCGGTCTCGGTGTCCGTACGTGTGCCGACGGCGTCCAGTTCCGCCCGCCGGTCGAGCGGGGCGTCCGGCTCGTCCGGGACCGTGCCGAGCACCTGAACCACCTCCGCGTGGAGGTCGGCGGCGACGTCGCGCGTCCGGTGGGTGTCTTCGTCCACCGGTACGTCCGTGCGCACCGGTACGGCCGCGCCGAGTGGCGGAGTGTTCGTCCCGCCGTCACCGGCGGTCGTCGTCTCCGGGCCGGGGGACGGGGCCGGCTGGGAGATCGCTCGGGTGGCCTCGGCCATGCCCAGGACGAGGTCGTCGGTGATCCGGGACGGGCGCGCACCGAGCCAGTAGTCCGCCGTGTGCTGTGCGGCGGTCAGCCGCGTCGGGCGGTATCCCTGGTCGAGCAGGAGGCGCTGGGCCAGGATCCGGACGTTCGTCGTGATCTTTCCGTCCGCCGTCGCGGGGTGCGGTTCGTCGAGCTTCTGCAGCTTCGTGATGACCTCCCCGACGGCCTTGAGACGTGCCTGATCCGTGAGCGGGGGCCTGACCCTGGTCACCGTCTTCGCGTACGCCGCCAGCACGGTGCTGATCGTGTCGCGCAGGGAGCCCGCGTACTCCGGGGGCAGCTCGCGCCCCTCGACTTCCGCGCGCAGCCTCAGATAGGCGTCGGCGTCGAGTGGCGGCCGGTCGCTCGACGCCGACGACAGGAGCTCGCCGAGCAGCCTCGTGCCGCGCTCGTGGACCCCGGCGTCCGGGGAGGCCGCACGGGCCCGCGCGGAGTCCACCTCGACGATCTGAGCCACGGGGGCGGGGGACAGGTCGGGACGTCGGCCGTGCGGGGTCCGGGTGCGGACGAAGGACGCCATGCCCAGGGCCAGTTCGGCCGCCAGCTGGTCGGGCTCGTTGTCCGCCCAGAACTCCGGGGTGATGTTCCGCTCCGCCACCAGCGCGGGGGAGTAGCCCTGTTCCAGCAGGAACCGCTGGGCCAGGATCCGTATGTCGGTCGTGGCTCCCGCGCCGGGCTCGGCGTCTGGGTGATCGAGGGTCCTGAGGCTCCTGATCAGCTCGGCGACGGTTTCGAGTCGCTTCGCATCGGTCGAGGCCCGGGGTACTTCGGCGTAGTAGTGGTCCAGGGCCTCGGAGATGTCCCTCCGTAGGTCGTCCGTCTCGTTCCCCGGTTCGAGCGGCCTGGAATCGCCCACCCGGACACGCAGGGCCAGATAGCCGTCGGCATCGAGGCGCGGCCGCTCGCCGGGGTCGCCGTGCCAGTCGAGCTGCTCCGCGAGCACCTCCCCCAGGTCGTCCGTGAGATCGACTCCGGGCAGCAGAGCTCCCCAGTCCCCTCTGTCCAGCACCGTGGACAGAGGGACCGCGACACGCTCGCCGGAGCCGAACCGCTCCGTGCCCGGGCGATTGAGATCGACGTCGCCGAGGACGTCGGGAGATCCCTCGGTGCGTCGCGGAGTGTGGTCGGGAGCACCGCCGTCGCCGTACTCGTGCCAGCCGACGGCCACCGGAGCGATCCTGAGCCTGTCGCCCTCGACGAGGACCTCGGCGGTGACGAGACGCCCGGGACGCGGGTGGGCGTCGGAGCCGGTCGAAGCGTCGGCGGAGGTGTCCGGACGTGCGCCGGGCACGAACCAGACCGGTGCGCCGGAGGCCACGGCCTTGAGGGGGCCGGGAGGTGTCGTGCCGTTGGCGCGGTGCTTCCACAGACCGCTCATCACGGTCCTGACCGTGGCCTCGTCGACGGACCCGGCCAGGTTGCACGCGGTGAAACGGATCTCGGTGACGCCGTCCAGCCTGCCGCTGTCGTGGGCGTCGACGAGTGTCCTGAGAATGGCGTCCGCGTCGGGCGGGCTCGCGGGGTCGGTGTGCCAGCCCACGACGAAACGTCCGGGCTGCCGCGGCACCGAGCTGAGGGCCCTGCTCTGGCCGGGGCTGAGGGGGCCGACGGCGATGCCGGCGGGGATGGTGCGTACGGGCTGTGACCGGGCGAACTCGCCCATGCCGGCGATCAGGTCGGCCGCCACCTGGTCCGCGGGCCGCTGCCAGAACCCCGCCGTGCCGCTCTCCTCTCCCAGCAGGGCCGGGGTGTATCCCTGGGCGGCCAGCAGGTGCTGCACCAGGACGAGGGTGTCGGCCGGCACCACGGAGTCCGGCGGCGGAGGGACCGTGGCGCCCGGCTCGTGCCGCGCCTGGTGCGTCTGGAGTTCCCTGATGACATCCGCGACGGCCGCCAGACGGGTGCGGTCCGTGCCGGCCGCCGCCATGGCGGTGTAGTACTGATCGAAGATGCCGTCGAGTTCCGCGTGCGGGTCGGTTCCACCGGGGTGCGCCGACTCCTCGGGGTCCACCGCGGTGGTGTCCTCCGGCTGCGGGATCAGCCGCTCCATGATCGAGGTGACCTCGTCGCGTACGCCTGTCTGGGGGTCCGGCTCGACGTCCCCGACGAGACGGCTCCGCAGCTCCTGATAGGAATCGGCGTGGACACGCCGCCAGTCACGGGTCTTGCCCGGCGTCCCGTCCAGGAGTTCCCCGAGCAGCGGCTCCAGCCGGTTCCTGTCGCCGGGAAGACGGTCCAGCAGTGCGGACCAGTCACCCCGCGGGGCGACGGTGATCGGGACATGGGCCGGGTCCGGCGAGTCCACCGGTGCCGTCTCACCGGCTTCGAGACCGAGCGCGACCTCGTCCGGGAACCTCCCGCCGGGCATGGCGGCGCGCAGCTCGCTCTCGGTCAGGGGCGGGAGGGACCGGAACCTGCCCCAGTCGTCGCCGTACTCCAGGGTGCCGGGGGTGTGGCCGGGTTCCCTCGCCAGCACGTCCCGCTCGAACGCGTCGGCGGCCCGCATGATCTCGTGGAAGGTGTGGTGGCCGACGGGCAGCATGTCGACCAGCAGCGCGAGGCGCACCAGCCGGTAGTCGACCGGGATCTTCCACTGCTTGCTCATCGCGTGGACGAGGGCGAGCGTGAAGTACGTCGTGTTGGACGTGCCGGCGCTCATCAGACCGCCGGTGCTGTCCGCGGTCACCTGACTCTCGGCGATCATCTTGATCCCGGTGCGCCGCTCACCGGGCTCCCACAGCAGCTGGTCGTCCCGCACCGCGTGCCTGCGCTCGCGATCGCTCAGAGGCGGATTCGCCTGGTCCGGACGCAGACCGGTCCGCAGGCCGCGTTCGATCTCGGCGATGCGCTCGTCACGCGCCGGGGACTTCGGCAGGGCCTCGAGGTCTTCGATGAGCGCGGCGGCCCGCTGCTGGTTCGCCCAGTCGCCGCTGAGGATCGGTGGCTTGGGCTTCGTGAACTTCAGGAGGGGCTTGGTGACGTTGCCGTACACGGCGTTGCTGTGCACGACGTTGCCGAGCAGGTGCATCTGCTCGCGCACGTTCCCGTCGGTGACGACGGCCTTGAGTGTGTCGGGATCGTTGCCCACGGAGCCGCTCGCCGACGCCTCAGGGGAGCCCAGCAGCGCGATGCGGTCGACCTCTTCACCGGTACGGGTCCTGGCGACTGGCTCCTTCTCGATCCTGTTCCAGATCTGCCGGACCAGCTGCCGTACCTCCCGCTGGACGTCCTCCCGCGCGGCGAGCGCCGCGCCCAGCCGCAGTTCGGCCTCCCGGGAGGCCTCGGCGTACATGACGCGCCGGGCGGCCCGCACCGTCGGATGGTCGCCGTCCAGACCGGGATGGGCGTGCAACGCCTGTCCGACGGGCGTCAGGACGGACAGCGGGAGCGGCCGGGTGTCCGGTGCGGCGCCGGGCTCGCGCAAGCTGTGCTGGAACTCCTGGATCGTGGTGAGTTCGCTGTCGGGACCGATGACGGTCGCCGCGGCCAGGTCGTCCTTGCCGAGCAGCAGCCGCCCATCGCCCGTGTCGACGGCGCGCCCGGCGGGGATCCGTACCGTCAGCCAGTGGGTCGCGTCCCGAGGGAGGTCCTTGGCGAGCGTCGTGTACGGCTTGTCGTCGGTGCGCAGAGTGCTGTCGGAGCGGCCCACCAGCCGGACCGGGGCGTCGTTCAGCACCAGATGGGCGGTGGTGTCCTCCGGCGTACGCGTGCCGAGGGCGTTCAACTCCGCCCGCCAGTCCTTCGGACCGGCCGCGTCGTCCTCGTCCCGGCCGCGCGCCGGTCCGTCTCCCGTTTCGCGGGTTTGCGCGAGGGCGGGTCCGCCGACGGGCGTGGACGTGTGGTCACCGGCCGGCCGGGCGTCGTCCCCGGCGGGCCGCCCCGCGGCCGCGCTCGGGCCGCCGGCCGGGCTCCCGCTGTCCGTGGACGTGGACGTGGACGTGGACGTGGACGTGTGTGTGGGTGTGGAGGGCCACCGGTGCGACGACACGACGGCCCTGGCCACGTCGATCGCGAAGGTCTGAAGCCTCGTGGCCTTCATGGCGGGCATCTTGGGCTTCTTCCAGGTGGCCTCCGTGTGGTACTTCGCCGGCAGCTTCACCGGGGTGACTCCGAGGTCCAGGAGCATGCGCGGGACCACGAATTCGGCGTCGGCGGTGAGCGCGCCGCTCGGGGTCGCCGAGACGCCCGTGATCTGGTGGAGCGTCAGAACCGTGTCGGCGACGGCCTTGAGCTGTCCCACGAGCCCGGTCGCCCCGGCCAGGTCCTGCCGGTGCTTGGCGAAGACACCGTCGAGCGCGCCCCGCACGTCCTCCGCGAGAGCAATCGGTTCTCCGCCTTCGATCCCGGCGCGCAGAGCGAGATACGCGTCGGTGTCCAGCGTGCGCCAGACGCCTTCCTTGGTGTGCGCCCCGTTCAGGAGGTCACGGAGCAGCGCCGTTCTGGCCTCGTCGGGTTCCCGCAGCAGGTCCGGCAGAGCGTTCTCGGGCGGCAGCGGTGCCGGAGAAGGAGTGGCCGTACCCGGAAGGGGCGAGGGGCGGGTCGCGGCGTGGGCGAGGCCGGACATACCGAGGGCCAGCTCGGCCGCGAGGACGAGGGGGGTGGAGTCCCGCCAGAAAGCGGTGGTGCGGGCCTCGGGTGACAACCGCACCGGGGGGAAGCCCTGGTCGAGGAGGACCCGCTGGACCAGGATCTCGGCGTCCTGCCCGAGCGAGCGGTCCGACGCGTCCAGGTGGAGCGCCCTGACCAGGTTGGCGACGGCCTCCAGGCGGCCCCAGCCGTCGTCGGCGGAGGCGGCGGCCTCGGCCTCGTCCGCGTAGGAGGTGAAGGCTTCCGCCACGTCGTCGTCGGACGGGCGGGTGTGGTCGGGCGCCGCGGTCAGGGTCAGCAGCCTCCGGTAGGCGTCCACGTCGAGCGTGCTCCACTCGCCGCCGGCGCCCCGCGTGCCGTCCGCGACCTTCGCGAGCAGGTCGGCCCCGGAAGGATCGGAGAGCAGGAGTCCCCAGTGTTCCCGGGCGAGGTGCTGCGACAGTGGCCCCGGTGTCTCACCTCCGGGACCGAACTTCACGATCCCTCCGTCGACGGGGTCGACCCGGTCGGGCAGATCGGGCAGGTCGGCGGAGCGGATGGCGGTGACATCGGGGGTGTGGTCGGGGGCGCCGGTGTCGGCGTACTCGTGCCAGGTGGCATCGTCGCGCCGGACGGAGAGCCTGCCGTCGGAGGTGACGGAGATGTCGGCGGCGGTGACGAGACGCCCGCCGGGGACGTACCAGACGGGGGCGTCGGCGGCGAGTGCCTTGACGGGGCCGGGCGGCGGCACATCGTTGGCGCGGTGCTTCCACAGGCCGCTCATGACCGTCTTGACGGTGGCTTCGTGGACGGGGGAGGCGAGGTTGCAGGCGGTGAACTGGATTCGGGTGATGCCGTCGAGCCGGCCGTCGTCGTGGGCGTCGGTGAGGGCCTTGAGGACGGTCGCGGGGTCGTGGGGGGTGTCGGGGTCGGTGTGCATGCCGACGACGAAGACGCCGGGCTGCCTGGGGATCGCCTGGAGGGCGTTGGTCTGGGCGGGGCTGAGGGCTCCGACGGTGATGCCGGAGGGGATGTCCCGCACAGGACCGGGGGGTGTGATCCAGGTGCCGGGGCCGCTGTTGTCGTGGAGTACGGGGCCGGAGCCGGTGACGTCCTCGATGGCTTCGAGGTAGCGGTGGGGCAGGGTGCCGTCGGGCAGGACGGTGGTGGCCATGACGCCGGACGCGTCGGCCTGCTCAGGTGTGTGGCGGAACAGTGTCCCGGCGTCGTGGTAGCGGTCGGGAAGACCCGCGTAGTGGAGCAGTTCGTGCAGGAGCGTGGCGTCGTCGCGGCTCTCGGCGTCCGGATCGGCGTCGTCGGCGCGCAGCCGGAAGTTCAGCTGGTCGGATCTGTCGCCGGGTCCGGCGTCGCGGCTCACCCTGATCCGGTCGTCGCCTCCCTCGCCGTCCCGAGGGAGGGGCTCGGGGGTGAGGCGTACCTCGATGTGGAGCTGGTCCCGGGTGCGGGGAAGCTGGAAGCCCAGGTTCACATGAGCGTCGAGGAGGCCCTGGAGCCGGTCCTGGAGCGCGGCGGTGTCGGCGGCGGTGTACGAGTCGTCGACGGCCACGGGAAGGGTGAGCTGGACCAGGCGGACCGTTCCGCCCGGGGAGCCTGCCGCGTCGGGGACGTGGAAGCGCTGGACGTCGGCGCTGATCAGCGTGCGCCGGCCCGCGAGCGTACCGTCCTCGTTCCGTCGGTCCGCCGTGCCGGGGAAGGGGCCGGTGACGTCCGGGTCCGCCGCCGGGTCGAAGCGCTCGGTACGGATCCGGGCGGGCGGCGGGACGTCGTCGCGGCCCGGGGTCCACGTCCACGCCGACCACCGGTCCGCGGTGACCGGCCGGTCCGCCGGGGACACGTGCTCGGGCCGGAGCTGCCCCGGCCGCGAGTTCGGGGATTCCTCGGGGACACCGGGGCTGCCGCCCTGGCGTTCGCGCTTGGGGTCCCGGTCGTCGCCGCCGGGACGGGACCGCTTGGAGCCCCTGGTCGGGTTCGGGTCCGACGCGGAGGTTCCGCCGTCCAGGTCCATGGCCGACGACCCGCCGTCCAGGTCCATGGCGCCGAGGTCCTCCGCGATGCCCCCGGTCCGGCGGGCGAGGATCAGCCGGCGCCGGTACTCCTCGGTGATCTCGTGGGGGAACAGGCCGTTGCGCGCGACATCGCGGCGCAGCTGCGATTCGGACAGGGGGACGAGGGAGCCGTAGTGGTCCCAGTCCGGAGCGGGCTCGCGGACCGGGATGCGCAGGGCCTGGATGTCCCTCCGCAGGGGGTACTGGTCACCGTGGTTCTCGGTGAAGGCGGCCGAGCCCGCCAGTACCTCGGGCAGGGAGTGGTGGCCCTGGCCGACGAACGTGGCGATGATCGCGAGCCGCAGCGCCCGGTGGTCGACCTGGATGCCCCACCGGTCCGCCATCACCTGGGCGTACCGGTGGAAGTAGTAGGCCGAGCCCGAGGTGCCCGACCTGACCAGCCGGCCCGCCTGCTCGGCACCGCGCTGGAACGGCTGGTCCATCGTGATCGTGAAACTGCTTCCGCCGGGGATCCAGCGCATCTTCCCCTTGCTGTCGACGGCCATGTTCCGTTCGGTGGCGCTCAGTTCGGGCTTGACCTGCTCCGCTCTGAAGGGCCGCAGGACGGAGTCAAGCGCCTGCCACCTCGCGTTGGCCCGGGCGTACTCCGGCGAGTTCCGCTGTCCCGCGTGGTCCAGCTTTCCGAGCTGCTTCCTCAGGTCGGACAGCTGCGCGAGGTCGGGATTGGGGACCCGCTGCCCGCGCTCCGCCTGGATGGACGGCGGGTAGCCGGGAGGGACGCCCAGCCTGTCCGTGAGAGCCTTCGACGAGAGGGAGTTGAAGAACAGCGTCATGCGCTCCCGAATGTTGCCGCTCTCCCCGACCCGCTCCCATTCCCGTCGATCCAGGCCCACGGCGCCGGGCGTGCCGACACTGTTGTTGCCCAGCCGGGAGTAGAACGGCGTGTCACGGAGCTTCTCCAGCACCGTCCGCGCCAGAAGCTGCGCGACCTCCTGTACGGGGGGCAGCCTGAGCAGGTACTCGGCAAGGCGCCTTTCGTACGCCTCCGACTCCTCCCTGTAGCGGATCAGGACCAGGTCCTCGATGCGGGCGTCCGGGGCGGAGGCGAGCGCGTCGCCGGCCGTCGGCTCGTGGTTCGGCGCGTTGCCGGAACCGGAACCCGCGTGGGAGCTGGAGCCTTCGCCGTTGTCCACGCGCGGCGGAGAGGACGCACCGAACTTGACGGCGTCGGGGTGCTCCCCGTCGACCGCGGGCGTACGGAAGCGGAAGCGGACCATCTCGTCGGGGAGTTCTGCGGTGTCGGGGGTCGAACGGGCGGGGGCGTGGTCCGGTGCGCCGCCGTCGCCGTACTCGTGCCAGGAACCCTCGTCGACGACGGCGATCTTCCCGTCCGGGGTGAGTCCGATGTGCTGTGCGGTGAGCAGGTGAACGGCCGTCGTGTCCCCGCTCGTGGTGGGGACGTACCAGACGGGGGCGTCGGCGGCGCGGGCCGTGAGCGGGTCGGGAGTGGCCCTGCCGTCGGAGGTGGAGTCCCCCTCGGAGACGTCCTTGCTCGCGGCGCGGTGCTTCCACAGGCCGCTCATGACCGTCTTGACGGTGGCTTCGTGGACGGGGGAGGCGAGGTTGCAGGCGGTGAACTGGATCCGGGTGATGCCGTCGAGCCGGCCGTCGTCGTGGGCGTCGGTGAGGGCCTTGAGGACGGTCGCGGGGTCGTGGGGGGTGTCGGGGTCGGTGTGCATGCCGACGACGAAGACGCCGGGCTGCCTGGGGATCGCCTGGAGGGCGTTGGTCTGGGCGGGGCTGAGGGCGCCGACGGCGATGCCGGAGGGGATGTCCCGCACCGGACCGCCGGACGGAAGGAGGCTGTGGGCGTCGTCGTCGACCGGGACTTCGGGGCCGTCGTCGTCGATGGCCGTCGGGACCTTGGAGTCGTCGTTGTCGCCGGCCGGGGCCTTGGGACCGTCGTCACCGGCGGCCGGGGCCTTGGGGCTTTCGTCGTCGCGGTCCGTCCGGTGCGCGGGGGCGTCGCCGGAGGGTGTGTCGGTGTCGTCGACGTCGACGAGGAGGTAGCCGAGTCCTTCGGCGGCGGCCCGGTCCGCTTCGGCCTGGAGCGGGTGGGGCTTGACGCCGGACGCCGTACCGGCGGGCGCCTCCGCCGACTGTTCGGTGGCCTTCGGTACGGGGGCGGCGAACTGGTCGCCGCCGCTCTGGGTCACGGTGGGGGACGTGAGCCGGTCCTCGTCCGTCCGGTTCGGGCCCCGGTTCTCCGTGTCGTCGCCCAGCAGGGAGGAGAGGTCCGACGAGGTGGTCGGGCGGGCGGCGGCGGGCCCGTCGTCCTTCGTGTCGGAGTCCTTGTCCCCGCCGCCGTCCTTGTCCCCGCCGCCGTCCGTGGACGTGTCGCCGTCGGATTCGACCTGGAACAGCGGGTCCTTGGCGATGTCGTCGGCGAACGACGGCCCCAGGTCCACGTCGAGCGGAGTGAAGGCGCTGCCGCCGTCGCTCTCGACCGTGACGTCCGGGCCACCGGGCGTGTCGGAGAAGAAGGGCGTGCCGGTGAAGGGGTTGGAGAAGACCCACTTCACCATGTCCTTCATGTCGCGGGTGAAGCTCGGGTCCGTCGTGTCCGACGTGGGACGGGGCACCGGCCACGGTGCCGGGTTGCCCGTCATGTTGGCCACGAACGAGGCGATGTTGATGGGGTGCAGCAGCCCGAAGTACTTGTTGTCGTTCGGGTTCTCGGCGTACTGGTGGCTGAGGACCCAGTTCTGGTACTTGACCATGACCGGCTCGAACATCCGGTTCAGGCCGTGGCTCAGCGCGCCCATGGCCACGCCGGAGGCGAACGGACCCGCCGTGATCTTGAACGTGCCGTCTCCGAAGATCAGGTTGTAGAAGCCCTCGCTCAGCATCTCGTGCGTGCCCTCGCTGAGGAGGGACGCGACGGCCCCGCCCAGCTGGTACATCGGGCTGCCCTGCAGGGGGTTCTCCTGCTTGAAGATGCGCGCGAGGGCGTTGCTGTGTTCGGAGCGGGCGAAGAGGTCCGGCATCGCGTCGGCGAGGTTCTTGAGCGGCGCCAGGTTGCCCAGGTCGCCCATCGCCTTGGTCAGGAGCTCGGGGAGGTCGGCGTGGTCCGCGCCGAGGCGGACCCACTGGTGGGCCAGGACGTCGCCGAACTCCTTGCCCGCTTCCCTCGCCGCCTGCTTCGCCGCGGCCTCCGCCACCTCGTCCGCGCCCTCGTGCTTGAGGTGCTTGGCGAAGATGTCGCCCATCTTGTCGGCGAAGGCCTCCGCGATGGTCCCCTCGCCGAACCGCATGAAACCGGTCTCCAGCTGGCGGTTGACACCGCCGAGGAGTTCGCCGACGTCCTTCGCGAACGCCGAGCGCGCCTCCTTGGTGGCCAGCAGTTCGTCCAGCGGGTTCGCGCCGTGTGCCGCGGCTCCGCCCGTCCCCGGGGCATCGGAGGACTTGGCGGGCGCGCCCGTCGTCGGTGCGTCCCCGGCGGCCGACTTGCCCGCCCCCGGCGCCGTCGCACCGGCGCCCGACTCCGTCTTGACCGGTGCGGGGGCGTCCGTTCTGCCCGGTGCGGGGGCGTCCTTGGTGCCCGGTGCGGGCGTGTCCTTCGCACCCGGGGCCGGGGCGTCCTTCGTGCCGGGGGCCGGGGTGGGCGCGTCCTTCGCACCCGTGGCGGGCGCGTTCGGCTTGTCCTTGGCCGTGGCGCCGCCCGGGGTGTCCGGCTTGGTCGTGACCGGAGCGGTGGCGGGGGTGTCCGGCTTCGGGCGGGCGGCGGGCGTGGGCACGCTGCCTTCGGTGGGCGTCTTCGGAGGGACCGGGGGAGGCGTCGCGTCGTTCTTGGCTTTGTTGACCGGAGTCGGCGGCAGTTCCTTGTCGGTCTTCGACGCGACGTCGTTCAGCTTCGACTTGGGGCCGGCCGAGCCCTGCGGGACATCGAGCTTCTTGTTCTTCGGGACGTCTCCGAGCTTGTTGTCGGCCTTGTTCAGCACGTCGTCGATCCGCTTGCTGATGATCGAGCCCGGGGTCCTGCCGCCCAGGAGCCTGCCGAGCATCTTGCCGCCGTAGTGGAAGACGACCTCCAGCGGGCCGCCGACCAGACCGGTCAGGGCGCCCTGCTTGATGGAGTCGATGAGCGACTCCGTGTTCCAGCTCGTGGTGTGGCCCGCGTTGAGCTGGTAGAGCTGGATCACCGTGTCCTGGAAGACGCCGCCGGTGATGCCGATGAACGTCTGGCTGATGATGGTCTGGAGCAGCCACCGGAAGAGGTGGTTGAGGCCCTCCCTGGTCGCGGTGAACATCGCCGACACCGGGCCCCACACCGCGCCGAAGGTGAAGGGCGAGAAGAGCGTGGCGAACAGGATCTCGGCCAGCAGCTGCACGAGCTGGAGGATCGCCATGATCTTCGTGTACTCGACCTGGTTGGCGACCTTCAGCGCCACCTCGGACAGCTGGCGCGACAGCTCCGCCGTCTGCGTCAGCTGGTTCGCGCCCGCGGTCGCGCCCGTGAGGTCGTTCATGGCCACGAGGAAGGAGTCGGCCGCCTCGCCGTCGAAGTCGTTCTTGACGATCGGGATGAGCTCCGTGACGTACCCGGACAGGGTCTCCAGGTCCGTCGCGATGGCACCGTAGTGCTCCGACACCCGCCGCATGAGGTCCTCGTCGGCCTCCGGCCATTCCATGCCCGACACGAAGGCGAGGAAGTCGGCGATCCCTTCCGGCGGGTTGATGGCCATGGCGTGAGGGTCCTCTGATCGTGCGGACGGCTGTGCCCGGTGGAACGGGGACAGCCGTCCGCGCGGTTCAGAGGGAAGGCGTCCCCGGTGCGCGGTGCCGGGTGGACGGCGCTCGGCCGCCCGGGCTCAGAAGGCGTCCGCCTGGGACCCGGCCTCCTCGTCCGACCTGTCCATGATGTCGGAGGTGTCGTTGCCGGCCTCCACGACCGTGCCCAGCCGCGTGGTGACGTAGGAGAGCGTCTCGGTGAGGTTCTCGGTGGGCTTGTCGACCTGATCGTGGTACGTCGTGCCGATCTCGTCCTTGCCCGCGGACTCCTTGTTGATCCGGTTGATCTCCAGGATCGTCTTGCCGAGGTCGGCGAGACAGCGCTGGTAGTCGTCGTAGTGGGCGAACTTGCTCTTGAGGTCGCTCAGTACCCTCAGGTCGTCAGCCACTGAACTCCTCCTGCTTCCCCGTGGGGATACGGCTCTCGGCCTGCGTGGCGAACTCCTCCTGCTTGGCGGCCTGTTCGGAGGCCCGGCGGGCGGCTGCCTCCTCCTCGGCGGCGAACTCCCGCTGCCGGGCCGCCTTCGCCTCCTCCTGGGACTCCTCCAGGCCGAAGGACGGGGCCATCGCCCGCAGAGGCTTGAGGAGTTCGTCCATGTCGTCGGGCGTGCCGGCGAGGCCGGTCACGCTGCGCAGGTGTCCGCCGAAGTCCTGGAAGCCCTTGATGTGCTCGATGACGTGGCTGCCCATCCTGGCCCGCGCCTCGTTGAGGACGGCGACCAGGGCCGCGGCCAGTTCGGCCGGTGCCATCGACTGGTAGGCCTTGGTGTGGAAGGTCATCGAGACCACCTGGCCCTGGGGGCCGACCGTGACCGACACCATGCGGTCCTTGGAGGTGACGGACGCGGTCGCCGCGTCCAGTTCGCGCTTGGCCGCGAGCATCCTGTCCCGCTGATCGTGCAGGGCCGACATCGCGTCCTTGAGGATGCCGTCGAAGTC
Source organism: Streptomyces sp. NPDC017246 (assembly GCF_044331325.1). NCBI lineage: Bacteria > Bacillati > Actinomycetota > Actinomycetes > Kitasatosporales > Streptomycetaceae > Streptomyces > Streptomyces sp. NPDC017246. The sequence goes on from NZ_JBIRMW010000003.1 coordinate 332,188, forward strand.
GATGGCCATGGTCCGCCTTTCGTGCTGCTGGGGTGGGTGGTGTCGGTGACGGGTGGACGTCAGCGTCCGATGACTCCGCTGACGGAGCCGGTGTCGGTGCCCCAGGTCTCCTCGTCCTCGGTCAGCCAGGTGGTGCGCTGCCGGTCGTTGCCCTGGTTGGGTCCGCCCGCGCCCGCTCCGGCGCCGGGACTCATCGGGGGCATCATCGGGGACTGCGGCATCTGGGCGCCGCCGCTTCCGGTGCCGCCGCCTCCTGTCCGTCCGCTTCCGGTGCCGCCGCCCGACTGCCGGCCGTCGGCGGTCGCGGTGAGCGGCGGACCTTCCGGAGGGATGCCGAGCATGCGGGCGGCCCGCTCTCCGAGCCCGCCGGTGCCGGTGACGACCGAGGAGCCGCCCTTCAGCCGGGGACCGTCCCCGCCGCCGCCCGAACCGCCGCCGTCGAGGGTGAACCTGTTGCCGCCGCCGCGCGATCCGTACCCGTCGAGGATCAGCTTGTTGTCTCCGCCCGAGCCGCCACCGCCGGTGGTGATCTTCCGTACGGGGGGCGAGTCGACGGCGTGCTCGGCGTTGGTGAGCAGCTGGTGCATGCGGCTGATCGGGTTGCCGTTCGCGTCGACGACGATGCCGTCCTTGAGGGTGGCTCCCTTGGGCAGGGCGTAGGGGTTGCCGTTGGAGTCGAGCAGCTGCTTGCCCTTGGCGTCGACCACGGTGCCGTCCGCGAGGACCTTCGCGCCTTCGGGGAGCCGGATGCGGTCGTAGTTGGAGCCCGGGAGTCCGCCCGTCTGGGTCTCGTCCTTGACGGGCGGCGTGCCCACCTTGCCGCCGGGGGGCGCGACGATCTGCTTGCCGCCCGTGCCGAGGACCGGCTTGCCGTTGGCGTCGTAGACCTTGCCGTCCTTGCCGATGCGGGAGCCCGGCGGCACCAGGACGGGATTGCCGTCGCTGCCCATGACGGGCTTGCCGTTCTTGTCGAGCAGTGGGACCTTGCCCCCGCCGCCCGCACCCGTGCCCGGCCCCCCGCCCGGCGAACCGGGCGTGGTGGTGGGCACCGAGACCGGCGGGATCTTGGGGCCGCCGGGCAGGCCCGTCGGCTTCTTGTCGCCGGGGTTGCCGGAGCCTCCTCCCTTGCCGCCCTTCAGGTCGGGAAGGCCGCTGCCGCCACCGCCGCCCCCGATCCCGCCCGGACCGCCGCTTCCGCCGCCCGGCAGGTCCTCGGTGCCCGGGCCCCCGCCGCCGCCGGCGCCGCCGGGCCCGGTGGGACCGCCTCCGCCCGGCAGGGTGAAGCTCGGCTGGTAGACGCCTTCCTCCAGGGCTGCCGCGAGCTTCAGGTAGCTGTTGTCCAGGGCGAGGACGTGGGTCGACGCGGCGGTGTCGAGGTCGGCGATCGTCTTGAGCCACTCGTTCTTCGCGTTCCGTTCGACCGTCCTGACCCAGTCGGGGGAACTGACGTCGTTCTTGAAGCCGTCGAGGATCTGGCCGAAGTCCGGAGTGGTCGTGGACGTGTAGTTGTTCGCGTAGCTCGGAGTGCCCGTCGTCCGCCAGGTGACGGTGAGCGTCGAGCCCGTCATGAGACGGTTGAACTCCGCCCGGAGCAGCGCCACCCCGTTCATGGCCGAGTACCCGGTCTTCGAGTCCGGGGGCACCTTTTTGGCCCTCCACGCCTCGAACGCCCTGTACATCCCCCAGGAGGACGTCTCCAGCTGCGTCTTGGACTCACCCAGCAACTTCGAGATGTCCTGCGGGGTCTTGATGTCCAGCTTGACCTTGTTCATCTCCATGTGGATCACGTCGACGAACTTCTTGAACGCGCCGGCCGCGCTGCCGCGCCATTCGCTTCCCTCGGAGTCCATGTCGTTCCCCCAGCCCTTGATGAGCGGGAGCCATTCGTCGAGCCACGTGACCACCCCGTCCAGCTGGTCCTTGGCGTTGCCGAACGAGAAGGAGTTGACGATGTCCGTCTTCGCGGACGAGGTCCCGTTCACCAGGGGCAGCAGCGCTTTGTAGGGCTCGTTCAGGAACAGGTTGTACGGGGATTTGACGTCGTCGAAGTAGCCCTTCCAGTTGGCGCTGAAGCCGACCACGAACCGTGCCGACTGGCCGCCGTAGCTGGTGTCGAACGTCCAGTAGAAGTCGAAGATCTTGCTGTAGTCCTTGCTGAAGGCGACGTTCTTCTCGATGCGGAAGGTGCCGAAGTCGGACCAGTCCGTCGAGCCCGGCCCGGCCACCGCCTCCCGGGTCGTCAAGGCCCCGGTCGTGTCCATGAAGACCTTGAGGCCTTCCTCCCAGGTCCACTTCTTTACCGCCATGGTCGCGTCGAACTCCTGTCGGGTGGGTGACGGTCTACTTCTCGGGAGAGGGAGTGGACCCGCTGGACTGCTGGGCGTCCCGCTGGATCATGCCGAGGATCTCCCACATCTCGGTGACGTCGACGGCGTCGCCCGCCGCGTCGCCGAGGATCTCCTTGACGCTCCGCAGGTTGATGCTGCCGCTCTTGGTGACGCCCTGGAGCTTGTCGAGAGCGCCCTCCAGCTGCGTGCACACGGCGGCGAACCCCGCCTGCACACGGGCGGCGCTGTTCAACTGCTTGGGGTTGCCCGGCAGGATCTGGCCGAAGTCACCGTTGGGCTTTCCCGCCGACCAGTCGGGGAGCGCCAGCAGGACCGTGTCCGAGGTGAGTTCCAGGAGCAGTTCCTCGAACTTCGTCGCCTTCTCCAGCAGAACGTCTTCGGTGATCGAGGTGACGCTCTCGTCACCCTCGTTGTCGTCCGCCATGGGGCCTCTCCATTCCTGTTCCGGGCCGCGTGCTGTCCGGCACGGAGAACGGAGGCCCCGCACCCGGAGGTTCACCCCGGCCCCGGAACGCCGGGACCCGGCACGCCGACGGTGACGGCGTGCCGGGTCCCGGTGCGGGGCGCGGGGGTTCAGCGCTGGAACAGGAACGCGCTCTTGCGGTCCCCGCCCCGGATGATGCCGTGGGCGTCGGCCAGCAGGTCCGCGCCCTTGTTGAACTGCTGCGACAGGTTGGAGTCCAGGGAGTTCACGACCTGCTTGAACTCCGCGAACTCCTTGGCCGCCTCACCGGTGAACTCCGACCGGATGGCGTCGAGCCGCTGGACGACGGTCTCCACGGCCGAGCTCATGGTCGCGGCGACCTGCTTCATCTGGGCGTTCGCTTCCTCGAGCGCGCCGTGCTTGATGTCCATGTCCATTTCGCTCATGCGCGTTCCTTAGGTAAGAGGGGAGGAGGGAGAGACGGAGAGGGCGTACGTGATCACTTGCTGAGGACGTCGTAGACGTCGCCGCTCCACAGGTCCATGTTGGCGTCCGCCTCACCGGCGGTGTCCGTCATGACCTTGCTGGTGGTGCCGACCGCGTCCAGGAGGTCCTTGTACTCGGCCATCACCGTGCGGTAGCCGCGCTGCCAGTTCTCGATCTTCGCGATGAACTTGGTGCCCGCCGCGGACCGCATGCTCTGCGCGACCTGGTTCGCGATGTCCTCGGACTGCGTGTAGGCCCGCTCCATCGTCTGGAGGTGCTCCTCCAGCTCGTTGAGGGTCTGGGTCAGTACCGCTGACGAAATCTTGAGGTTGTCATTGGGAACGTCGGACACCTGATCTCCTTGGTCGTACGGTCGTGGGATTCCCGGCAGGGGGAACGGGCCGTTCACGGTGGGGGGTTCACCGGTCCACCGCACCGGCCCCGGGCGGCGGCGCGGACACCGGTGCTCAGCTCCCCGAAACGGTGCCGGGGCACAGAGGGGCCGGCTCGCCGGCGGGCGCGTCGACCACCCCCGCCGTCATGAGCGCCGCCGGGTCGAGGTCCAGGCCCGAGGGCAGCATGGTCAGCAGCGTCGAGGGCACGCCCACCGGCGTCGCGCCCGCGTAGCCGAGGACCTTCGCCGCCTCCCGCGTCGGCAGCGGGTACTTCACGCCGTTGTCCGCGACCAGGTACGTCGCCCCGGCCGTGCCCGCCCCGGACAGCGCCCGCACCAGCGCGCCGCCCCCCGGCCGTACCGAGATCCGGTCGGCCGCGCCGCACGACGCCGTCACGCCCGGCTGGGGCGTCACCGGCCGTCCCGCGACCGCCGACGCGTCGGCCACGGTCACCAGGGTGCGGGGCCCGCCCGCCGCCGAAGGCCGTACCGCCGTGCACACGCCCTGACCGGTCCCCGGCGCCACCAGCTCCGGCGGCGTCGTCGGAAGTCCCGTGTCCGGCAGGGTCCCGGCCGGCGCCGGGTGGGCGGCCAGGTCCGCGGCGCCCACCGCGACGGCGAGCGGCGGAGCCCCCGCGTACGCCTCCTTCTGGGTGCGCGGGTCACCGCGCAGCAGCTCGAACTGGGTGCGGCCGAGCGGCGCCAGGCCCATCCGGGTCAGGACGTACGGCTCGCCGGCCGGGCCCGTGAACAGCTGGCCGACCCGGGTCCGCCGACCGGCCAGGTCAGGGCCGGGCGTGCCCCGGCCCGCGACCTCCGGCGCGGCCAGATCGGGCCCGGAGGGAAGGGAGTTGAGGTAGGACGGTGCCACCGGGAACGGCGTGGCCGTGCCGTAGCCGAGCGCCGTACCCGCGTCCTTGCCCAGCCGCAGCCGCTTCCCCTGCCACAGCACATGGCGAGTGCCGTCCGTGGTGATCACCAGGAGTCCCTGCTCGGGACCCAGCGCCTGGCCCGGGCCGGCGGAGCCGACGGCCAGCGAGACCACCGCTCCGGGCTTCCCCGACGCCGTGGCGACCACCAGCCCGCACACCAGCCAGTCGCCGCGGGACAGCGCGGACGCGGCCGGGAGCCCGTCCGGCGCGCCCACGATGCCCACCGGTCCGCCGCGCGGCGCCGACTTGAGCGAGTTCAGGCCGACCTGGGTGACGGTCATCTTCTCCCCGGCCACCAGCCGGGCGCTGGCCTGGTTGAGCACCGGCCGCAGCTCCCCGCCGACGAACAGGTACCGGGCGCCCGTCTCCTTGACCACCACCAGGGTCCCCGGCTTGGCCCAGCCCGTCGAACCGCCCGGTTTGATCGCCCCGTACAAGCCCATCACCAGGGCTATCAGGACGGCGATGAACAGCCCGGTGCGCACCCCGCGAGCGGTGCGCCGGGTGGGAAGGTCCAGGGAGTCGGGCTCGCCCCGCAGCATCCCGGCCCCGAGCCTGCTCATCACGAACAGGTGGGCCTGCACCTGGTCGCGCCTGGACTGCATGTGAACTCCTCGGAGGAAAGGTGTGGTGGGGTGCGGGGCGCGAGGTGACGGTCACCGGCCCCGCGCCGGAGTCCCGGCCCGGGGGCCGGTCGCGGAATTCAGCCGGTGAGCCCGCGCACCCACGCGAAGACCCCGGCCTCGGTCAGGGCCAGCGGCAGCATGCTGAGCGCGAGCAGGCTGTGCAGCAGGTCGGCGGCCCGCCCCCAGTACGGCAGCATCCGCCGCCCCGGCACCGTCCACGAGACGATCGCGAGGCCCGCGGCGGTCGCCGTCAGCCCCGCCAGCAGGTACAGACGACCGGTGGGGCCCAGCGAGAGGGCCCACCCGGTCGTGAGCAGCGCGAGCCCGTACGCGCCGGGCAGGACCAGGGCCAGCCGCTGCCACCGGGAGCCCAGCTCACGGGCGTGCAGGATCAGCAGCAGCGACAGCGCGCAGCTCAGGGCCACGGGGGCCCAGCCGGGCGCTGGGGCCATCAGGGTGAGACAGGCGGCGCACAGGGCGCCCGTCACCACGTGGAAGGCGGTCAGATAGCCGTCGGCCACGGCACTGCGGTCCACGACGTCCTGCGCCGGGTAGGGCTCGATGTCCTCCTGGAGCTCCTCGGCGGTGCGCGGCAACGCGGGCAGCCTCAGCCCCGAGAGCCGGAAGGCGAACCCGGGCAGGAACGTCCCCAGCGCCACCACCAGCACCGCCAGCGCCCCCGCCGTCTCCGAGGCCGTGAGCCCCGCGAGGGAGAGCGCTCCCGCCACCGCCGTGGCCACCGCGGTGATGAGCAGCCCGAGGAAGAGGGGCGCCGAACAGGCCACGGCGGCGAGCGCGAGCACCGAGGCGCTCGCGGCGGCCGAACCGCCCGCGAGCAGCCGGGCGGCCGTCAGGTCGCTGTCCCCGGACGGCAGCAGCGCCCCGGCCAGTGCCACGTAGGGAACGGCCGCGGCGCCGAGCGCCGTACCGGCCCCCGCGTCCCCGACCGCCCGCGCGGCGCTCCCCGCGCCCAGGAGCAGGAGCACTCCGGTCACCGCCGCCGAGACCCCCCGCAGTGGCCCGATGTCCCCGGAGAGGGCCAGGAGGACCAGGCCGCCCGCCAGCGCGAGCAGTGCCAGGCCGAGTGCCAGGTGATGGGTGAGGGCGGGGTGCCACGCGTCGCCCCGCCGGTCGAGCCCGGCCGCCACACCGTCGATGATGTCGTCGAAGTGGACCTCCGGCAGGGACTCGCGGCGCAGCCGCAGATAGAGACGCTCGCCGTCCCGCAGGCCCAGGGCCTCGGCCGTCCGCTCCTCGTCCAGGGGCTCCTCGCCGAGCCGCTGGAGCACCCAGCCGCCCGCCTCGACGGCCTCCTCGTCGAGGCCGTCCCCGGAGTAGCCGATGATCGTCGGCAACAGGTCCGCCAGGGGGACGTCGGCCGGTACGGAGAGTTCGACGACCTTGTGCGGCCCATGGAACCTCAACCGGCACAGCCCCGCCACCGCGCTACCGCTCACTGCCCGCGTGTCCTTCCTGCTGTCCCGCCGAGGCCGGAACGCCCTCGGCGGGCAGTGGAACGGACGCGCCCCGGTGGCGGGTTCAACCACGGTGAACCGGATGGCCGGCACAGGCCCGGGCACGACGACGGGGGAGGGGCCGCGGGGCCGGCCGTCGCGACGAGGGTCGGGCCCGGCGACGAGGGGCGGTGTGGCGACTGGGGTACGCGTGGCGACGAGGGCGGGCGACGGCGACGGGTCAGCAGTCCCCCCGCAGCGCCCGTACGAGCGACTCGACGCCCTCCTCACCGTGCCGTACCAGGAGCACGGCGACCAGACGGGTCACGGCCCGCCGTTCACCCTCGCTCCAGGCGCCCGCCGACGGATGCTCGTCGACCACGAGCGCGCGGGCGATCAGCAGCGTCTCCCGCGGTGCCGGGACGACGACGGACACCGTGCCGAGCAGCCGGGCCAGAACGCCCGTCACCTCGGACGCGGTGGCCTCCGGCACGTCGAGCCCGGTCGCGGTCCCGGCGAGCGGGTCCCCGTCCTCCGGGCGGGTGTCCGGCAGCCAGTCGCGCAGCAGCGCCCGCACCTCGTCCGCCCTCGCGTCCTCGGCCTCGTCCTCGTACACCGCTCTCCCGCAGACACCGCCACGACGGGCGTGCACACACCGCCTCGCCCACCCCGCCGACGTTACCGGCACCCGGCCCGGCGGTCGTCCGTAGTCGCGCACGCTCTCCCACCGTTCGTCCGCCCCTGTTCCGCCGGAGAGATCAACGCGTACCCCGCCCGTGGCGGTTCATCCGGGGCACGGGCCACGGGGTTGAACCATCGGGCACCGTCCGCCCGTTCCCGACTGACGAGGAATCGGCACACAGTCGGCCGCCAGGTGTGAGGAGCGTTGTTCGTTGAGCGTGGTGCAAGTCAACCGCCCGCCGAGGCGGCCGGGCCCCGAGATGCCGGACGGCGAGATCCAGCTCCAGGAGCCGCCGGGCCTCCCGGAGAAGCAGAACGGCATGGGCAACATCATCACGATGGTGCCGATGGCGCTGTCCTCGCTCTCCATGGTGTTCATCTTCCTGCGGCCCAACGGCGGCCTCATGACGTACATCGCCATGGGCACCATGGCGGTGTCCGCGATCGGCATGGTCGTCACCCAGATCATGCGAGGCAACGCCGACCGCAAGCAGGAGCTCACCGGCGAACGCCGCGACTACCTGCGCTATCTGTCGCAGATGCGGCGCCAGGTGCGCAAGGAGGTCCTCCGCCAGCAGCAGGCCCTGGCATGGCGGCACCCCGACCCGTCCGAGCTGCCCTCCCTGGTACGCACCTCCCGGCTGTGGGAACGACGCTCCTCGCACCCGGACTTCAGCGACGTACGGATCGCGCGCGGCTCCCAGCGCCTCGCGGTGCGCCTCGCCCCGCTCGCCACCAAGCCGGTCGACGACCTCGAACCGCTCAGCGCCCACGCCCTGCGCCGCTTCATCCACGCGTACGGCTCCGTCGCCGAGCAGCCCGTCGCCATCCACCTGCGCGGCTTCGCCCACGTCCTGATCCGGGGCGCCGACGAAGCGGGCCCCGGCAACGGGACGACCGAAGGCGGGACACCCGACGGCGGCGCGACGGCCGGCACCGACGACCGGCCCCGCGCCCTGGCCCGCGCCGTGCTCGCCCAGTTGGCCACGTTCCACGCCCCCGACGAACTGCGCGTCGCCGTGGTCGCCGCGCCCGACCGGCGTGCCCACTGGGAGTGGACCAAGTGGCTGCCGCACGCCCTGCACCCCGGCGAGACCGACGGCGCGGGGCCGCTCCGGCTCGTCGCCGGAACCATCGGCGAACTGGAGCAGCTGCTCGGCGAGGAGTTCGGCGCCCGGCCGCCCTACGAGCCCGACGCCACCCCGAGCCGTGACGAGCCGTACACGGTCATCGTGCTCGACGGGGCCACCTTCACCGCCCCCCACCGGGCCGCGCTCGGCGGCTACCGCAACGCCACCGTCGTCGACGTCGGCTCCGCGCTGGAGTGGAAGCACAGCAGACTCGTCCTCCGCCTGCGGATCACCGGGACCCCCGACGGCACCGACAGCGCCCTGGAGATGGTCGGCGCCGACCGCAACCGCAAGGACCAGGTCACCACGCTCGGAGTCCCGGACGGCCTGACCCCCACCGCGGCCACCCGCCTGGCCGCGGCCATGGCCCCGTACCGGCTGGGCGACAGCGTCGACCAGGGCGAGCCACTGGCCACCGACTTCGACCTGACCAGCCTGCTCGGCATCCACGACCTGCACCGCTTCGACGTCAAGCAGCAGTGGTCGCAGCGCAACCAGTCCAACAAACTGCGCGTCCCGCTCGGCCTCGGCCCCGACGGCACACCCATCGACCTCGACATCAAGGAGTCCGCCCAGGGCGGCATGGGCCCGCACGGCATGCTCATCGGCGCCACCGGCTCCGGCAAGTCGGAGCTCCTGCGCACCCTCGTCCTCGCCCTGGCCCTGACCCACTCCTCGGAGATCCTCAACTTCGTCCTCGTCGACTTCAAGGGCGGCGCCACCTTCCTCGGCCTGGACCGTCTGCCCCACACCTCCGCCGTCATCACGAACCTCGCCGACGAGGCCGACCTGGTCGACCGCATGCGCGACGCGCTGCACGGAGAGATGATCCGCCGCCAGGAACTGCTCCGCGCGGCGGGCAACTACGCCTCCCTCCTGGAGTACGAGACCGCCCGCGCCGCCGGCACCCCGCTGGACCCGCTGCCCACGCTGTTCGTCGTCGTCGACGAGTTCTCCGAACTGCTCGCCGCACACCGCGACTTCATGGACCTCTTCGTCATGATCGGCCGACTCGGCCGCTCCCTCGGCGTCCATCTGCTGCTCGCCTCCCAGCGCCTCGACGAAGGACGCGTGCACCAGCTGGAATCCCACCTGTCGTACCGGATCGGCCTGCGCACCTTCTCCGCCATGGAGTCCCGGGGCGTCCTGGGCGTCCCCGACGCCTACCAGCTGCCCTCCCAGCCCGGCAACGGCTATCTGCGCAGCGACATCTCCACCCTCACCCGCTTCAAGGCGGCCTACGTCTCCGGGGCCTACCAGCCCAAACGCCGGCCGGCCGCCCAGCGCGCGGTCATCGAGGGCCAGGTCGTGGCCTTCGGCACCGACTACGTGGCCCCCCGCGTGCTGCCCTCCACCCCCGACACGGAGGAGGAGCCCGAGACCGAGGAGACCGGCACGCTCCTCGACATCGCCGCCGAACGGCTGACCGACGTCGGTCCCCCCGCCTACCAGGTGTGGCTGCCGCCGCTGGACGTCCCGCCGACACTGGACGAACTGCTGCCCCCGATCGGACCGCACCCGGAGCGCGGCTTCACCGTCGAGGGCGAGGCCCGCGGCACCCTCAAGGTGCCCGTCGGCGTCGTCGACCGGCCCTTCCAGCAGGTCCGCGACCTGCTCATGGCCGACCTGGCCGGAGCCGACGGACACATCGGCATCGCCGGAGCCCCGCAGTCCGGCAAGTCCACCCTGATCCGCACCATGATGACGGCACTCGCGCTCACCCACACCCCCGCCGAAGTGCAGTTCTACTGCCTGGACTTCGGCGGCGGAACCCTGTCGGGCCTGCGCGGCCTGCCCCACGTCGGCGGGGTCACCGGCCGCCACGACCCGGACCGCGTCACCCGTACGATCGCCGAGGTCAACGCGGTCATCACCCGCCGCGAGAAGTACTTCGCCGAACTCGGCATCGACTCCATCGCCGCCTTCCGCCGCAAGAAGGCGGCCGGAGAGCTTCCCGACGACCCCCACGGAGACGTGTTCCTCGTCATCGACGGCTGGAACACACTGCGCCAGGAGTTCATGGACCTGGTCCAGCCACTGACCCTCATCTCGCAGCGGGGACTCAACTACGGGGTTCACCTGCTCGTCGGCACCACCCGCTGGGGCGAGATCACCGGCGCCCTGCGCGACCAGCTCCAGACCCGGTTCGAACTGCGCCTGGGAGACGCCGTGGACTCGGTCGTCAACATGCGCGCGGCGGGCAAGGTGCCCAAGATCCCCGGCCGCGGACTCACCGCCGACCAGGCGCACTTCCTGTGCGCGCTGCCCCGTATGGACGGCATCGGCACCGCCCACGACCTCAGCGAGGGCGTCGCCGACCTCGTCGACGTCGTGGCCGACCACTGGACCGGGCCGCGCGCCCCCGAGGTCCGCATGCTCCCGTCCGTCCTCGGCGCCGCGGAACTCCCCGCACCCCACGGCTCCCTGCGGATCCCGCTCGGCCTGGAGGAACACGACGTCCAGCCGCTGTGGCACGACTTCTCCCAGGACCCGCACCTGATCGTCGTCGGCGACAGCGAGACCGGCAAGACCAATCTCCTCAAGCACATCGCCACCCAGATCATGCGCGCCTACACACCCGACCAGGGCCGCCTGATGCTGGTCGACTTCCGCCGCGAGATGTACGAGACCGTGCCCGAGGAGTACCGGCTCGGCTACGCCGTCTCGGCCGACCCGCTGCGCCAGATGGTCACCGGCGCCGCCAAGGCGATCGCCAACCGCGTCCCGTCCGCCGACATCACCCCGGACCGGCTGCGGCTGCGCGACTGGTGGAGCGGCCCGGAACTCTTCGTACTCGTCGACGACTACGACCTGGTCCACGGCTCCCTGTCGGCCCATCCGTTCGCCGCAGTCCTCGACCACCTCGCCCAGGGCGCGGAGATCGGCCTGCACATCATCGTCGCCCGTTCCGCCAACGGAGCCGGACGCGGCCTGTCCGACCAGCTGCTGCGCAAGCTCCAGGACGTCAACACCCCGGCCGTCCTGCTGTCCTGCCCGCCCACCGAGGGCTACCTCTTCGGCGGTACGAAGCCCAAGGTGCTGCCCACCGGACGCGCACTGCACATCACCCGCCGTCGGACGGTGCAGCTCCAGACGCCGCTGCTCGACCCCGACGGCCCGACCCCGCAGAACGGACACTCCGGATGACCACGTCCGCCCCCGCCACCGGATCGAGGGTGCGTCCCGTCGGCCCGCACCTCGTGATCGCGTCCGAGGAGATGGCACCGGCCCTGACGGCGGCCCTCGGCGGTCTTCCCCCACTGCCCGGCGCGCTCCTGATCCTGGCCGCGGCACCGGACGCGGCCCCGGTGCTCCGCCGGAGCCTTCCGGAGCTGGTGGCCCTCGCCGTGGAACGCGGAGCGACAAGCCTGGTGCTGGCGGCCTCGGGCCTCGCCGCACCGGGCCCCGACGGCAGCCGCCCGGTCGAGGCGGTCGCGGCGACGGCGGACTTCACGGTGATCGCCCCGGACGGGGTGGTCAGCATCGAACCGGACGGCACGCTGCGGATCGCGGAGCCGGGAAGCTGGTGGAGCACGGAGCCGGGGGAACAGCCGCGCCGACTGGCGGCCGGCTGGCCGCCGGCGACGGGGGGCGAGGCTCCGGGGCAGGTCGAGCGTGCGGAGCCCGGCGCCGGCCGGGGCGAGGGGCTCGTCCACGGCGGGAACCCCGACCCGAGTGGGGATCCCGACCGGGAAGAGCGTCCCGACGGGATTGAGGAACCTGACCGGGAAGAGCGTCCCGACGGGATTGAGGAACCCGACCGGGAAGAGCGTCCTGACCGGATTGAGGAACCCGACCCGGACGAGCATCCCGATCAGGCGGAGGAGCCGCTCCCGCCGCCCGCGCCCCCGGTCCCCGTGGTGGCGGAGTCCCGGGCCGGTGCGCACGGGTTCGGACCGGCGCCGGTGCAAGGGGCGGTTCCTGCGGTAGGCGCGGCACCGGAGGAGGACGAGAGCCGTTCCGTGCGGGGCGGGTTCTGGCTGGGGGACCTGCCCGAAGCCGCCGAGCAGCTGATCGGCGCCCACCCGGACACCTTCCTCCTGGGTGTCGGTTCACCTCGGCGGCCGTCGCCGCCCACCGCCGAACTCCTCGACCGCGTGCCGGAGGCTGCGAAGGACGCGGCGGACCTGCTGCTGGCCGCACCGTGGGCCGCTCCGTCCGACCTCATCGCCATGGCCGTGGCCCTCGCGGAACATCTCGGTCGCACGGTACGCGTGGCCATCGGCCTCCCCGTACGCACGGCCGACGACCACGCCACCACGCTCCTCGACGAGCGGGCCGCACCCACCTGGCAGCCCCTGCTGCTCGAACTCGCCGCCTCGCCCGAGCACCGTCGCGTGGTCCCGTCCGCGTGGCTGCGTCTGCCCGGACAGGACGCACCGGCCCCTGCCGTGCACCGGAACTCGGACCTGGCGGGCTGGGTACTGGAGTCCGTACCGGCGGGGCTCTGGCTGCGCCCGGCAGGACCCGCACCGGACCTCCGCCCCCGGACGCTGCGCCCCGACCCCGCGCGCCCGGTCCTGGTCGTGGGTGACGGGGGCGTACGCATCGGACCCGAGGTCTGGGCGGCGCTTCCCGGGGTCTCGGCGATGCTGCCGGGCCTGGGTGCGACAGAGCCGCGCGGACTGCTGGTCCACGGGAGCGAGGCCGAGGAGGCGGAAGGCAGGTCCCGAGCCACGGCGCTGGACCTGAACTGGCTGGATCCCCGCACGACCTGGCCCGCGCCCGAGGCCTTGTCGTCACCGGAGGCCGGACCGGACCCCGAAGCCGCGCCGGAAGCCGGGCCCGAGCCCCTTCCCGGACCCGCCGCGCCTCAGGTTGTGCTCGGGCCGGTCGCCGGTACCCCGGAGCCGGATCCGCATGCGCCGGATCCGCATGCGCCGGATTCGCACGTGCCGGAGACGACACCGCCGTCCGAGCCGGACCAGCAGCCCGAACCCGCGACCGCTCCGGTCGCACCGCCCGGCCCCGACGCCCCGGTGCGGGTGGCCCCGGTCCCGGCCCAGCCCGCCCGGCCGGCGCCGGTATCCGCCGCGCCCAGCGGCCCCGGGGACCGTGCGGCCCTCCGGGACCTCCTCGGTGAGCGCTACCACGTCCTCGCGGGCAGGACGGAACTTCTGGCCTCCCGGCTGCCGTCGCTGCGCTCCACGGCCCAGGACGACCTCAAGCCGGACATGGTCGCCATCGCGGTGTACCAGGCCGACACCCCCGACCCGGTGTCCCGGGCGGGACTGGCCGAGGCGGCGCGGGCAGGGGCGCCGGGCCCCTTCACACCGCTGCTGCGCTGCCTCAGCTCGGGCCTGCGCAGGCTGCCGGGTCATTACGGGGCCGTCATGCTCGCGGCCCCCGCCGAGGCGGTGCCGCTGGACCGGTACGTGCCCGGCGCCGTCCTCGTCGAGCCCGCCGCCGTGGCGGCCGTGCCGGCCTGCGACGCGGAGCTGGAGGGCGCGGTCGAGTTCGGGATCTGGTCCACCACCGGCCGTCGTACGGCCGTCTTCCTCGGTACGGACGACGAACCGGAGGTGGTGTTCCCACCGGGCACGGCCTTCGCGGTCCTGGCCCTGCACATCGCGGAGGACGACGCGTCCCCGATCCGGGTGCTGCTCCGTGAGGTATCGCCCGCGGAGGGGGTGGACAGCCGTGTCCGGGAGCGCGACGCCCAGGCCCGCGCACGCCTCGTCGACTGGTTCGAACGCCGGGACATGCTGGAACCCCACGACCGCCGCCCCCTGCCCGCCGCGTCGCGCTTTCACACGGCTCCCGGAGCGGCCCTGGGCTGAGCGACGGCTCGCGCCGAGGAGGCCGCGGGGGCCGAGGCGACGGAAGGGGGCGGAGGAGGGCGACGCCGATACCGAGGGGGACTCCACGGTGCTCCGCGTGCGTCCCCGACCGGTGTGGCCCGCCCGGTGATCAGATCACCAAGGGGGCCTCCGACCAGCGGCGGACCCGGTACGGGGCCCACCACAGGTGGTCGCCGAGACGGAGGACGAGGGTCTCGCCCATGAGGTCGTCCAGGACCGGCCCCGGGATCGCGTCGGCGGGTGCCCCGTCGGTGAGGGCCTCGATGGCCTCGTGATACTCCGGCTCGTCGATGGTGAAGCGGCGCAACTCGCCGTAGCGCCGGTCGCGGACCTGGACGAACCCGGGGCCGTACCGGAAGACGCACTTGCAGATGTAGTACGCGTTGCGCCACGCGAGTGCGGTGGCCGCCGGGTCGGCGGTACCGAGGACGGCGGTCGGCGGGTGGAGATGGCTGTAGTGGCGCCAGGCTTCCGGGTCCGGGCCGGTGTGGAGCTGCCAGTCGACCGAGATGGCAAGGCTAGACAGGTCGCCCACGAAGCTGAGCGCCCTGACCGACCAGGCCGCGTCGGCGGTGTCCGTCACGTCGACCGGACGGGGAAGCGTGACGTGCCGGGCCCCGGCGGCGAACAGCCGGCGGGCGGCCTCACCGCCGGTCATGTCGATCTCGTAGCGGCCCAGGGACATGGCGGGCAGCGTGCCCACCTCGGGGTCGTAGTCCCGTGACGCGGTCACGGTGAAGGGTGCGGTGCCGGTGAGTGCTGGAGTCATCGTCGTCTCTCCGTCGGGCAGTCGTGAGGCGGTCGTCAGGCGGTCGTCGCGGCGAGTTCGGCCTCGCGGGCAGCGGTGTGCCGCATGAAGTCGATCCGCAGGAACTCCTCGTTGAGCGCCGGCGGCGCGATCTGCACGAACTGTCCGCTGTCCTCGAAGACCACGCCGAGCGCCCGCCACCTCCGGAGCACCAGTCGCAGGGCGTCCTCGCCCACGTGGTGCTCCTCCTCCAGCTTGCGGGCCGCCGCCTTCACCGTGTGCGGCTGGTCGAGCAGCCGGAACAGGGCCAGCTCGAACGGGTCGGTCAGTTCCAGGTGCGTCCAGTCGAAGGCCCGGCGCCTGCTGACCAGGACGATCCGGTCCTCCAGGTCGCAATGGGTGAGACGGCTGCCGGCGTAGTTCCGCCTCCAGTGCGAGATGGCCGCGTCGAGACGGTCGACGACGTCCTCGCCGATCCCTCGCGGCGGCACGTCGAAGACGTACGCCAGGTCGAACATCTCGGCCTCGGGGAGGTCGTAGGTGAGCCGGTACGGTTCGGCGGTGCGCAGTTCCGAGAAGCCGAGCCCGGGGTCGTTGAAGTACGGGCTGAAGCGCTCGATCGCGATCCGGGAGGACGGGCCCACGGGCGGGTTGAGGTGCTCCAGTGCGGCCAGCTGCTCCACCACGTCGGCGTAGTCCTCGGCGTCCTCGCCGGGGAAGCCGTGCAGGTAGTTCCAGGCCACCGAGAGGCCGACGGTGGCCGCGTCGCGGAGCATCCGGACGTTCTGGCCGCCCGTCACTCCCTTGTCCATCAGGGTCAGCACCCGGCTGTTGAGGCTCTCGATGCCCGGCTGGACGAAGATCAGGCCCGCGTCGGCGAGGGTCTGGAGCTGTCCCCGCCGCATGTTGGACTTGATCTCGATGTGCATGCGCAGGTCGAACCCGCTGCCGATGATCCGCGGCAGCACCGTGTTCACGTACCCCATGTCCAGGATGTTGTCGACGACGTACATGTCCAGGACCCGGTGCTTGCGGGCCAGTTCCATGATCTCGTCGTAGAACACGTCCGGACTCTTGCTGCGGAACTCCATGAACGAGCCGTTCAGTCCGCAGAAGGTGCAGTGGTGCTTCTCGCCCCACCAGCAGCCCCGGGCACCCTCGACGACCAGCTTGGGTTCGACCCAGTGCCGCGCGTGGGAGGAGGCGAGCCGCTCGAAGTACCCGGAGTAGTCCGGCGGAAGGATCGCGGCGGGCGGCAGCGGTTTGGTGCTCATGGCGTTGACCACGGAGGAGCCGTCGGCGTCGCGCCAGCACAGCCCGGGCACCTCCGACAGCGGCTCGCCGGCGTCCAGCGCCCTGATCAGCGCGGGGAACGACACCTCACCCTCGCCGCGCAGGACGTGGTCGACGAAGGGGAAGTTGCGGTGGGCGGCCTCGCCCTGCTTGCCGTCGCAGTTGGCGCCGCCCATGGCCGTCACGATGTGCGGGGCCAGGCGCTTGACGTACTTGGCGGCCGCGAGGGCGGCGGTGTTCTGCTGGAACGTCGAGGTGAAACCGACCACGTCCGGGGCCAGTTCGACGATCCGCTCGGCGATGTACTGAACGAAATCGGGCGCGGTCGCATGAAGTGCCCGAGTCATCTCCATGCGCGCCCCGCGGACCCGGCTGCTCATCGCCTCGGTGAACTCGGAAACCCGCCACTGAGGGTCGTCGTAAAGGGCGGAGGAGAACACCCAGTCGCCACATCCCAGAAAATAGGAGCCGAGCGCGTAGTAGGAGTAGTCCTCCAAGGTGAATTCCGTGTTCTTGGTGACCCAGTCCACGTATTCGATGTTGGCGTGGAGAACCTCCGCTGTTCCGTTCGGGACGCGCTCGTCGACACTGTGTTTGAGAATTCCGAGAGCCAGCGACGGGAGATCGATCGGGGCCCAGGGCATGTTCACCAGGAGTACGCGCACGGCTCGCCTCATCTCATGTGATCAGTGCACGGAGTCAGTCAGTCAGTCGGCCGGCCGACCGGCGTGCGGCCGGGGAAGCCGTCGGGCGCCGCGGTGCGCGCCCGACGACTTCCGGCTCGGTTCGGCAGGTGCCGGTCACGCACAGGGGGCGTGGCCGGCACCTACGCGCTACTTGTCCTCGTCCTCCATCTCCTCCGCGGAGCGGAGGTAGACGACGACGCCGACGCCCGGCTTGCGGCTCTCCTCGTCGCCCTCGAGCGGGTCGCCGTGGATGATGTCCTTCTTCATGGTGTTCACCTCCTCTCCGGGGGTGGGGGCGGCTCGGCCCGCACGGGCGCCGAAGGCAGCCCGCGGCCGAGAAATCTGAGGGACCGCCGGATCACGGCCAGGTGGTCGGCTCCGTCGTAGCCGTCGTGGCCCGAGTCCAGCCACATCAACTCGTGGGCCACGCCGCTCTCGCGCAGCACGTCCAGGTACGCCTCGACCTGTTCCGGCGGGCACTTGGCGTCCCGACGCGCGGCGACGACCAGCAACGGGGAGCGGATGGCGGCCGCGTAGGAGGACGGGGAGGCGTGGGCGTAGGCCTCGGGCACCTGATCCGGAGTGCCGCCGAACAGCGCGGTGTCCAGCGCCTGGAGGGCGGGCGTGGAGTGCCGGAAGGCCGTGACGCAGTCGGCAAGCGGCTTGACCGCCACTCCGACGTTCCACAGGTCCGGACGGGTTCCCATGGCCAGCAGCGTCAGATAGCCGCCCCACGAGGTGCCGCACAGGCCCACGGCGCCCTCGCGGCCGATGCCCCGGTCCAGCAGTTCGGCCCGGGCCCGCACCAGGTCGGCGACCTGGGTGTGGCCGACACCCTCGGAGTAGGCGGAGCGCCAGCGCGGCCCGTAGCCGGTCGAGCCCCGGTAGTTGACGCGGGCCACGGCATGACCCGAGCCGACGAGGGCCTGCACCATGGGGTCGTAGGCGTCACGGTCGTGGTCGGCCGGGCCGCCGTGGACGAGGAAGACCAGCGGGTGCGGCCCGGGGCGGTCGGCGGGCGTGGTGACGAAGGTGTGCACCGGGCCGTCGGGCCCCGGCGTCCACAGGTCTCGGCGGTGGCCGAACCGGGGAAGGCGCCACTGGCTCTGCCCGGGCAGCCGCGCACCCGACAGGGACAGCGCGCGCGGTACGTTCACCGCATCGGTCCAGATGAAGTGCACGTCACCGTCGGCGGACGGGGACGCGTCCAGGATGCTGCCCTCGGGGGTGGGCACCGGGGTCAGCTCGCGGCGGTCCAGGTCCGCGGTGAACAGTCGGCTGCGGCCGTGCCGGTCCTGCCGGATCAGGACCCGTGCGCCACCCGGGCCGGGGTACCAGCGG
Organism: Streptomyces sp. NPDC017246; assembly: GCF_044331325.1. Taxonomy (NCBI): domain Bacteria; kingdom Bacillati; phylum Actinomycetota; class Actinomycetes; order Kitasatosporales; family Streptomycetaceae; genus Streptomyces; species Streptomyces sp. NPDC017246. The sequence goes on from NZ_JBIRMW010000003.1 coordinate 350,532, forward strand.
GCGGTCGTCTCGGTGTCGAACGAGCACCAGGGCAGCAGTTCCAGCCCGTGCCCGGGGGCCCAGACGCCGAGGTGGTAGCGGCCGGCCCGCTCGCGCATGACCAGCAGCAGAGTGCGGCCGGGCGCGGGACCGGATGACGCAGACGGCCTGGATGACGCGGACGCGCCGGGTAACGGAGGCGGGCCGGGTAACGGCGGCGTGCTGGATAACACCGTCGGGCCGGGTAACACTGCCGGCATCGGCGCGAAGCCGAGTGCCCAGGTGCGCTCCCCGGTGCCGGAGAGCACCGCGACGGTGGTCCCGTCCGGGGCCAGTAGCGTCACGGCACGGGCGGAGTGCGCGGGTCCGGACACCGCCAGCAGCCCGCCGTCCGGCGCCAGGTCGCACAGCGTGCCGGATTCCTTCGTGCGCAGCACCGCTGTGCCGGTGCCGCCGCGCCGCCCCAGGTGCACGCTCAGTCCCTCGGGGCCGCGGATGCCGACGGCCACCGTGCCCCCGTCGGACAGCGCCAGTCCGGCGGGCCGCCCGTACGGCACCCCGGCCAGCGCCGGACGGTCCGGCCCGCCGTCGAAGTCCTGGGTGCGCCAGGCGCCGCTGCCGCCACGGTCCTCGTCGAACCACCACACGACCTCGTCGCCGTCGATCGCGCACAGGAGTGTGCCCTGCGGACGGTCCGTCAACTGCCGTCCCGTGCCGCTGGAGCGGTCCCAGGTGAAGATCTCGCACCGGCCGTCGGCGTCCCCGGTGTACACCATCCGGTCCGGGTTCCGGGGGCTGGTCACCGGCAGCACCGGCCGATAGACGCCGTAGTCCCGCGGGGCCGCCTCCGGCGGGGCCGGTGTCACGGCGCCTCCCGGACGACGAGCCCGGCCCTGAAGGTCGCGTACAGCGCCAGCCCGCCGAACGCGGCCGCGCAGCCCAGCGCCACCGTACGGCCCCCGTACGCCGCGACCAGGACCCCCGCCGCCACCGGCGCGAGCGCCGCGACGCCCTGGCCCGCGGTGCCCAGCACCGTCCCCATCCTGGCCAGCAGCCGGTCGGGGGTCACCAGTACCGCCCGGGTCTGCAGCACGACCACCACGGACGGCACGATCAGCGACACCCCGCTCAGCAGCAGCCCGTAGGCCCAGGTCCGGGACGCGAAGGCGAGCCCGGCCGCCGTCGGCACCATGGCCCACGACGCGCCTGTCACGATCCGCGCGGCCGGGACGCGCCGCACCAGCCACGGCGCGGCGAGTGCGCCCAGCAGTCCGCCGACGCCCGCCAGCGTGAGGATGAGCCCGATGGAGGAGGGGCTGGCGCCCTGGTCGTGGGAGGCGAAGACCGCGTGGAAGTACAGGGCGCCGAGGAGCGCGTTGATCCCCGCTGTCCACACCACCACGAAGCGCAGCAAGGGCTCGGCCCACACGAAGCGCAGCCCTTCGGCGAGGTCGCGGGTGAACGACGCGGCCGGACCGTCCCGTCCGGGTGTGAGGTCCGTGCGGATCGCCTTGGTCAACACCGCCACCAGCAGGAACGACGCAGCGTCGGCGAGCAGCGGCACCCATCGCGCCAGCTGGTACAGCACGCCGCCCAGGGTCGGTCCGACGATCTGCACCGCCTGGTCCCGCGCCTGCAGGTATCCGATCGCCCGGGTGTACTCGCCGGGCGGCACCAGCCGCCGGATCGTTCCGGAGGCAGCCGCTCCGTAGGTGGCGCCGGCCGCCTGCTCGACCACGGCGGCGGCGAGGAGGTGGGCGAGGACGACATGGCCGAGGGCCACGGTCACGAAGACCGATCCCATGGCGCCCGCCGCGACCAGGGCCGCCGCGTACATCATCGGCTTGCGCGGCCACCGGTCGGCGAACACGCCCGCGACCGGAGAGAACACGAGTCCGGAGACCAGTGCCACCGACGCGACGAGTCCGGCGAGCCCGGAGGAATATCCGGCACCGAGCAGGATCAGTGGAAGGAAAAGGGAGGACGCGCAGGTGCCGAGACCGTCGACGGCGCCGGCCGCCCAGAAGAGCGAGAAATCCCGTCTTCGAAACGGGGAGGAGGTCCGGCCTTTCGATAAGTCGGGGCCGGAGGGTCTTAATTTCTCCTCGGCCTCGCCCATCATAAGTCTCGCTCGGGGGGTATTGCTGACGCTGACGCACCCACAATGCCCCCTGGAATAGGCGGACTTACTGCCGATGAGAGTTGCGATCGTATCGAACGGATAGACGCGTCACAATACCCGAGTTCGAATAGGATTCTTGATCAAGGAAGCGGTGCTTCACGGGCCGCCGGGGCGCCCGGACCGCTGTCAGTGCGGCACCGTGACCACGATCTTGCCGAACTGGGTGTTGGACTCCATGTGCCGGTGGGCCCGGACGATCTCCTCCAGCGGGAACAGGCGGTCCACCACCGGGCGCAGTGAGCCGGTGCGCAGGCCCGAGGTGATGAAGGACGCCGCTCGGTGCATGCGCCCGGGGTCCCTCGTGATCTCCAGCATCGTGTACGTGCGCAGGGAGAGTGCGGGCATGCCCAGGTCGAACCCGGGATAGGGGGTGGGGAGGCCGCTCTGCGCGCCCCAGAGGAACAGCGCTCCGTCGGGGGCGACGGCGCGGGCCAGGTCCACCACGCCCGGTCCGGCGACGGCGTCGAAGACGAACTCGGCGCCGCGGCCGCCGGTCAGTTCCCGGACGCGTTCCGTCACGTCCTCCTCGTCCGAGACGACGACCTCGGCCGCCCCCGCGTCCAGCAGCCGCTGGCGCTTCTCGCGTGTACGGGTCACGGCGACCGGTGTGGCGCCCACGCGGTTGGCGGTCTGGATCGCGGCGAGTCCGACGCTGCTGGAGGCCGCCGTCACCACGGCCAGGTCGCCCGCCCGCATGCCTCCCACCTCGACCATCGCGCCGTAGGCCGTCAGGTAGGGCATCCACACCGACGCCCCCGTCACGGCGTCGACCCCGTCGGCGCGGGGCAGGAGCGCGCTCGCCGGGACGACGGCCCGCTCCGCGTACACGCCGTAGTCGTTGTGCGAGAAGCTCGGGACGACGCTGATCGCCTGCCCCGTACCGAACCCGGTCACCCCCGGGCCGACGGCCTCGACCACGCCCGCTGCCTCGTTGCCGAGCCCGGAGGGCAACTTCACGGGCTGCTCGATGTAGCGGCCGCTCCTGAACAGGGCCTCCGCCCTGTTCAGCCCGATCGCGTCCACCCGGATCAGCACCTCTCCCGGGCCGGGCTCGCCGGGTCGCAGGTCCTCCAGGCGTAACACCTCGGGTCCGCCGATCTCGTGGAACCGCACCGTCCTCGTCATGACGCCGCCCTTCGTTCGCGGGATTAACGGAACTCGCGCAACTCACGTGACTCAGCCGACTCGTGGGCGCTGAGGCGTGGGCTTCGTGAACTTCGCCGGCTTCGCGGGAAGTGGTGCCACCGTGGCATGGAAGTACGATCGCCGTCAAACTTTGATGGACGTCGTACTATGAATCCATGGAACGTACGCCGCCCCACCCCGATGTCACGGAGTTCGGCCTCCAACAGGTCCTGGAGGCCCTGGTCGACCCCGTGCGGCGCAGCATCGTGGCGCAGCTCGACGCGGGCGGCGCGGAGATCGCGTGCGGCGGCTTCGACATCGCCGTCAGCAAGTCCACCGCCACCCATCACTTCAAGGTGCTCCGCGAGGCGGGCCTCATCCGGCAGCACTACGCCGGGACGTCCCGGATGAACACCCTGCGCCGGGCGGACATGGACGAGGCGTTCCCCGGTCTCCTCGACGCCCTGGTGGTGGCGCACCGACGCAAGGGGTAGTGGCCCACCACGGTCGCACGTGAGGCCTCTTCGGTGCACCAGGGCCAAGTACGCTACTCGTTCATGTGGAACGACCTGGTCAACGGCGCGCTCGGCGGAGTCGTCATCGCGGACACCGGGCGCCTGGACGCCGGCTTCGCCTCGATCGGCCCTTCGAGAGCCGCGGCTGCTGTCCGGTCCGACCGACCCTGAGTCCCTGCTCCGCCCCTCCCCGCCCCCGTCACGTTCTGGAGACATCCGAGATGGCATCAACCCTGCGCGTCCTGATCCACGGCGGAGGCGTAGGCGGCCTCACGCTGGCCACCGCTCTCGCCCGCCGCGGCCACACCGTGGAGGTCGCGGAGCTCCGCGACGAGCTGGACGCGCTCGGCGTGGGCATCATCCAGCCGACGAACGCCCTGCACGTCATGCGGGAGATCGGCGTCCTCGACGCGTGCCTCGCGGCCGGGTTCGCGTGGGAGATCCTGACGATCGCCGACCCCGCGGGGAACGCCCTCGCCCGCATCCCACAGCCCCGCATGGGCGACGCGCCGGCGGTGAACGGCATACCGCGGCCCGCGCTCGCCGAGGTGCTCGGTGACGCCGCCGTCGCCGCCGGGGCGAAGGTCCGGTTCGGCGTGACCATCGACGAACTCGACGACGACGGCACCGGCGTCACCGTCACGCTCTCCGACGGCACCACCGGCCGCTGGGACCTGGTCGTCGGCTTCGACGGCATCGGCTCCCCGCTGCGTACCCGGCTCTACGGCGACCGGTACGCGCCCGAGTACACCGGCTTCGCCAACTGGCGCGTCACCGTGCCCCGCCAGGCCGACGTACGGGGCGTGGTCATGGCCACGGCCGGCAAGGAGGCGAAGGCGCTGCTCACTCCGATCACCGAGGAACTCATGTACCTGGGAGCCGTGTTCGCGGAGAACGAGGACTTCCGCCCGGACCCGGAGCACGCGCACAAGGAGCTCGCGAAGCGCCTCGCCGTGTTCTCCGGACCGGTCGCCGAGGCGCTCGCCGCCGTCACCGACCCGACGGCCGTGGTGTACTCCCGCATCTCGCAGGTGACCGTCGAGGAGCCCTGGCACGTCGGCCGGGTCGTGCTGGCCGGCGACGCGGCCCACGCCTCCACCCCGCACCTCGCCCAGGGCGCGGCGATGGCCGTCGAGGACGCGCTCGTGCTGGCCGACTCCCTGGACACGGCGGCCTCGGTACCGGCCGCCCTGGAGGCCTGGGAGGCCCGGCGCAGGCCCCGGGCGATGTGGGTCCAGGCCATGTCCCGCGCGGTCCTCAAGCAGGAGATGGGCGCGGCGACGACCGCCGAGGAGGACGCGCTCCTGGAGGTCGGCATCCCGGGCGCCGCCCACGTCCTGGCGAAGCCCTACTAGGACGGACCTTCCCCGGCCCCAAGGGCTGTTCGGAGTCGTTGTCAGTGGGCGGGGATACGTTCGTCCCCGTTCCGCCGAAACGGCGAGAGCATCCCCTTCGACGTGCATGGGAGAGGTACGTTGCCGGTCTGGGAGAGGTCGAGTACAGCGCGGGTGGTCCCGCCCGCGCGACCGCGGAAACTCGCCAAGGTGCCGTTCGTCGAACTGGCGGACGGACGGCTCCAGGGAGTCGTGTCCAGCGGCTCGGACGCAGGACGCGTCTACGTGTCCTCGGTCGCGACGGGGACGTACGCGTTCGCGTGCAGCACCAACAACAACCGGCCCTGCGGCGGCGCGCGGGGCGGTTTCTGCAACCACATCCGCGCGCTCGTCGGCGAGGCCGTCCTGCAGTACGGCGCCGAGCGCGTCGCCCGGTATCTGAAGGCCGACGCGTCGGGCTCCGCGGCCGACGCCCACGAGCTCGTCGCGGCGATGACCGCCACGCGTCCCGCGCAGGGCGACACCTCGGCCGCCGCCCCGGTGTTCAGCCGGTTCCTTCGGCACCTCGCCTACCTGGAACTGGAGCCGACCACCGTGCCGCTGCCCGAGATGCAGTGGTTCCCGCCGACGAGGACGGTCGCCTGATGCGTACGGACCTGCTCACCGACCCCGTCGACGGGCTCGACGAGGCACTGTCCGCCGTCGACGCCTTCGACCGGGTGCTCGTCTCGGGACTGCTCCGTCCCCAGCCCGCCCAGGCCGCCGGTCTGGCCGCGCTCGCGGGCGCCGTCGCCGGCACACCGCTCGCCCCGGTCGTCGCAGAGGCGGCCGACAAGGCCGCGGCGGGCGCCGCCGGGGAGGACCACCTCGTCGCGCTCGCCGCCGCCCGCACCGCCCTCATGGGTTCCGTGCACGACGCCCTGACGGACCGCGTCGCGGACGTCACCGGGCGGCCGCGCGCCGAACGGAACACCCCGGAGACCGGGGCGGCCGAGCCCGGAGCGAACGTGCTCGCCGCCGCCCGCGCCTGGCTGTGCGACCTCGCCCGGGCGGGCTGGCAGGGCATCGACCACGAACTGGTCGCCGGAGCCGCGCCCGTGGTCTCCGCGATGCTGCCGGACCCCCGGCTGCGCCGACACGCGACCCTCCTCGACGGATTCGCGGCCGAACTCGCCGCCTCCTGCCCCGGGGCCACCCTCGACCGCGTACCGGAGCGCCGCTGGGCCGACCTGTGGTCACGCGCGCTGCTCCTGACCCTGCCGGACGCCGCCCGGACCCCCACCCCGTCCACCGCGACCGGACGGCTGCTGCCGCTGGGCGTGGACCTCCAGGAGCACGCGACCGCCGTACAGGCGCAGGTGCACGCCGTGTTCGAACCGGCCGACGGCACGGCGCCGCGCCTGGTCAGGGCGGCGGTCTCCGCGCCCAAGCCGGACACCGTGCTGGGCGCCGGTCTGTGGCAGTTGCTCCGGCCGGGCATGTCACTGCTCGCCGCCGCAGGGGAGGGCCTCGCCGTGGAGCTGGACGCCATGCCCGTCACCGCCGAGGGCGACCTCGTCTGGGACGACGCGCGGGCCCGCACGGGGAATCCGGCGGACCCGTTCGCCACGGCCCGGGTGATCCTCTCCACGGCCACCGACCCGGTGACCGCCCCGCTGGACCGCCACCCGGCCCGGATCGCCGTCCCCGTGTTCCTGGAGGGGTACGCGGCCGAGCGCGCGGGCGACGGGCCGCTGACGTTCACGGTCGCCGGGCACCGGCTGGCCGTCGACACCGACCGTGTCCCGGCCGCCGGGCCCCTCACCCCTGAGGCGGTCGCCGCGTCCGAGGCGTGCCTGGGCCTGCTCCGGTGGGACGCGGGGGAGTTCCTTCTCCAGCCGCTCGCCGTCGAGACGACGGTCCGGAAGAAGACCGTCGCCGTCCACGCGGGCGCGTGGGCGGGCGGGACCGACGACAAGGCCGGAGCCCGGGCGGAGAAGGCGGCCACGGACTCCGTCGCCGTCCTGCGCGAGCGAGCCGGAAAGCTGCTGCGCAAATGACCGAAGGCACCACCACCGACGCCACCACCACCGACGCCTCCACCACCGACGCCTCCACCACCGACGCCACCACCCCCGACGCCTCCACCACCGACCGTGCGTCGGCCACCCCCGGCGGCGCACCCGGACCCGCCCCCGCGGCCTCCTCCCCGGCCGGCCCCGACGCCGACGACAACCGTCGCCAGGTCCTCTACTGGCGGCTCCTCGCCCGGCTCTTCGACCCGGAGGAACAGGCCGCTCTGGAGGCGGCGAGCCTCGCCGTCGTCGAGGACATCGGCCTGCCCACGGCGCTGCTCGACCCCGGCGCCTCCGTCGACTCCGTCATACAGCGCCATCCGGAACTCGCCGACGAACTCGACGGGTTGATGACGCCGGAGCCCGAGCCGGACGGCGTCCGCGACCGAGCGGCCGAGGTGCGGCGCGCCGCGCTCGCCTCGAAGCTGCTGCTCAACGTCTTCTCCACCGGATCGGGAACGGTCTCCGCCGGTCAGCTGGCCCGCTGGCAGTCGGACGCGGGCTGGCTGGAGCGGTCCCTCGGCTGTCCGCCCGGCGGTCTGCGCGGAGGGCAGGGCGCCGGTGCGGTCGTCGACGGCGGCGGCCTCGGTCCCGAACTCGGCGCCGTCGAGGCCGATCTGGTCCGGCGTATGCGTCTGCGCGAGGTGCTCGCCGACCCCGCACTGGCCGCCCGCCTCACCCCGAGCATGTCCCTGATCGAACAACTCCTCCGCGACAAGGGCAATCTGTCCGGCATCGCCCTGGCCAACGCCAAGTCCCTCATCCGGCGTTACGTCGAGGAGGTCGCCCAGGTGCTCCGCACCCAGGTGGAGAAGTCGAGCGTGGGTGAGCTGGACCGTTCGGTGCCGCCCAAGCGGGTCTTCCGCAATCTCGACCTCGACCGCACCATCTGGAAGAACCTCACCAACTGGAGCCCGGACGAGGAGCGGCTCTACGTCGACCGCCTCTACTACCGGCACACCACCCGCCGCACCACACCCCAGCGGCTGATCGTCGTGGTGGACCAGTCGGGCTCCATGGTCGACTCGATGGTCAACTGCACCATCCTCGCCTCCATCTTCGCCGGGCTGCCGAAGGTGGACGTCCACCTCATCGCGTACGACACCCGCGCCGTCGACCTCACCCCCTGGGTGCACGACCCCTTCGACGTACTCCTCCGCACCAACCTCGGCGGCGGCAACGACGGACCGGTGGCGATGGCCATGGCCCGACCGAAGATCGCCGAACCGAAGAACACGGTCATGGTGTGGATCTCCGACTTCTACGAGTTCAGCCGTTCGCAGCCGCTCTTCGAGGGCATCGAGGCGGTCCACCGGTCCGGAGTGCGCTTCATTCCCGTCGGCTCGGTGACCAGCTCCGGCCGGCAGGAGGTCAACCCCTGGTTCCGGGAGCGGTTCAAGGCCCTCGGGACCCCGGTGGTCTCCGGCCACATCAACAAGCTCGTGCACGAACTCAAGACCTTCCTCACCTGAGACGCCCCGCGGCCCGGCCCTGCCGCTCACACCTGCCGCAGAAGCCGCCGGCCCGCGCGTCCCGCCCCACGTCCTGCCCAGAAAGGCCCTTCACATGTCCGACCTGCTGCGCGCTCCCGCCGAGATCAAGTACGCCGAGGAACTCGACTGGCTGGAGTCGATCGACGACAACCCCAAGCCCTTCTCCTGGCGCCTCTCCCCGAAGATGGTCCGCCTGTTCGTCCTCGGCTCCGAGCGCGCCGACGGCCTGGACCGGGAGGTGTCGCCGAAGTGGTTCGGCGACCGCAGCTTCGTCGAGCGCTCCATCGTCACCCTCGCCTCCGACCGCGGCCTCCTCCTGATCGGCGACCCGGGCACCGGCAAGAGCTGGCTCGCCGAACTCCTCTCGGCCGCGATCAGCCGCAACTCCACCCAGGTCGTCCAGGGCACCGCGGGCACCACGGAGGACCACATCAAGTACTCCTGGAACGTGTCCATGGTCATCGCCAAGGGCCAGTCCCGCGAGTCGATGATCCCCTCGCCGATCATGACCGCCATGGAGACCGGCACCATCGGCCGCTTCGAGGAGCTCACCCGCTCCACCAGCGACGTCCAGGACGCGCTCATCTCGATCCTCTCCGAGAAGTACATCTCGGTCCCCGAGCTCGACAGCGCCGGCGGCGAGAACATCGTGTTCGCCAAGCCCGGCTTCTCGGTCATCGCCACCGCCAACAGCCGCGACCGGGGCGTCAACGACCTGTCGTCCGCGCTCAAGCGCCGGTTCAACTTCGTCCGCATCCCGGTCGTCACGAACAAGAAGAGCGAGGCGGAGATCGTCCGCTTCCGCACCGAGGAGCTCCTGCGCCGGCACGCGATCGAGCTGGACGTGCCGCCCACCCTGCTCGACGTCCTCCTCCAGAGCTTCGCCGACCTGCGCGCCTCCGCCGCCGCGGCCGGCAGCGACGACGAGAAGCTGGAGTCCGCCCTGTCCACCGCCGAGCAGATCGGCGTACTGGAGGACGCGGTCCTGCACAGCGACTTCTTCGGCGAGCGCACCCTGACCGCCCGCGCCCTCGCCGCCTCCCTCGTCGGTACGCTCGCCCGTCGCGAACCCGAGGACCTCGCCATCCTCAACAAGTACCTGCACGGCGTCGTCGAGCCCCGCGGCAAGGAGCAGGGCGGCTCCTGGCCCGAGTTCCTGGAGGGCGGCCGCGAAGCGATCGCGAAGCTGGCATGAGCACCACGCCCACGACGCCCACGAACCCGCCCTTCGCCGCCCTGCGAGGGCAGCTCCACGAGGCGGCGGCGGAGTTCTCCGGCGGCCGGGACGCCCTCGAAGGCATCCTCCTGGGCCTGGTCGACGACGTCGACCGGGCGGTCGCCGAACCGCTGGAGATCTTCCCCGTCTGCCACCACTCGCCCGCCTCCGCCCTCGCCATGGCCCGCCGACTGCGCGAGAAGCAGCCCAAGGTCGTGTACCTGGAGCTGTGCGAGGACATGACGCCGCTGCTCACCGAACTCCGCAACTGCCGGCTGCCGGTCGCGGTACAGGCCTTCGCCGGCGACATCGACGGATTCCCGCCCGACTGGGCGCCGCTGTCCGTCGTCGCCCCGATCACCGAGGCCTCCGCCGAGTACCAGGCCATCGCGTACGCCCTCGACACCCCCGGCGTGGAACTCGTCCTCGTCGACCGCTCCTCCGACCACGTCTTCCAGTGGGACACCCGACGGCCCGCCGACGACGAGACCCACCCGGCCGGGACCGAACCCGAAGCGGCCCTCCACGGCGAGGCCGTCGGCGTCGAGATCGGCGATCTGCGGCCGCGCTTCGCCGAACTGGAGGAGCACCTGCTGCGCCACGGCAAGGTGCGGCACTGGTCGGAATGGTGGCACCAGTACGTCGAGGTGCCGCTCGGCGACAGCGACCACGACACCTACCGCCAGGTCATGTTCCTCATCGGCAGCCTCTTCCGGCGCCTCGCCCCGGGCCAGGGGGACCGGGTGCGCGTCGACGAGGACCGCGAGCGCTACATGTGGACCCGGATGCGCGAGCACCTGGCCGCCACCGGCACGGATCCGGCGGACTGCCTGTACGTGTGCGGCGCCTTCCACGCGGCCAGCCGCGTCGACGAGTTCGGCGTGCACGGCACCGGAGACTTCGCCATCTCCCCGCGCACGGCCACGACCTGGCAGTACGGGCTGATCCCGTCCAGCCACGCGGCGATCGAGGCGCAGTTCGGCCTCGCGCCGGGCTCGGTGTCGATCGCCGCGACGGAATGGGCGAAGAACCTCAGGCGCACCCGGGTGAAGCCGTACCGCCTGGAGGGCCAGGCAGGCACGAAGAAGACGAGCACCACGAGGTCGGCGGCGAAGGCCGCGCCCTCGACGGCACCCATACCGACGGAGGACCGGCTCTCCGGCTTCCTCCAGCGGCCCCCCGCCCTCCACAGCCTGGACGAGGCCGAACTGCTGGGCTGGTCCGTGGACATCGTCCGCGCCGCCCGCCGCGCCGGCTACCTCGCCTCCACCGCCGACGCGATCGCCGTCTTCGAGACGTCGATCCTGCTCGCCGCCATGCGGGACAGGGCCAAGCCCACGCCGTACGACTTCCAGGACGCGGCGGTCACCTGCATCGAGAAGGACACCGTCCCCGGCCGACGGGACGTGCGCCGACTCGTCGAGATCATGATGGGCGGCGACCGGATCGGGCAGGTCGGCTACGCCGCCCTGCCGCCCCTCGCCCGTGACGTCCACGACCGGCTGGCCCCGCTGGAACTGAACCTCCAGCAGCGCGGCGTACGGCGAGCCCTGCTCGACATGGCGTCCCGGCCGGAGCTGCGGGCTTGCTCGGACGTGCTGTGGATGCTGCGCCGCCTGCTGCCGCCCGGAGCGGCCCGCACGGTGATGGGCGAGCGGCGCCTCGGAGAACGGTCGATCCAGGAGTCCTGGGACCTGTCGCTCGGCACCCACCAACGGGCCCTCATCGAGCTCGGCTACGAGGGCGTGAGCCTGGAACAGGTCCTCGAGCAGCGCCTGCGCCGTACCGCGTACGGCCCGAGGGCCACGACGGCGGAGGTCCTCGCGGCCGTCGAGGACGCGACGCTCCACCTCGGCGGCCGACGTCTCGCCGACGAGCTCGGCAGACGGGCTCTGGAGGTGCTCGCGGGCGAGCGCACGGTGGACGGGGCTCCGGAGGTGCTGCGCCGGGTGCGCGGTCTGCTGTCCTACTACCGCACCTGCGAACCGGTGCTGCCGCCCTGGATCGAGTCCTTCGTCAGAGCGGGGTACGCGCACTACTGCACGCTGCTGCCGACGGCGTTCCGGGACGAGGACGCGACCGTGGGGCAGGTGGCGGCGATGCTGGGCTTCCTGTTCAGCATGGAGAACCTGGCCCTGTCGCTCGGCTGCGACCGGACGCAGCTGGAGCTCGCGGTCGCCCAGTCGCACCCCCGGGACCCGGCGAAGACGGCCCTGCTGTGGGCGGCGCAGGTCCAGCTCGGCACTCTCTCCCGGGGCGAGCTGCGCGGTCGCTGCGACGAGCTCCTGGCCAACCCTCTGGTGGTGCCCTCCTACCCGCGCTACCTGAGCGGTTTCGTCCACGCCCTTGAGCCGGTGCCGGGACTCGCGGACGTGGTGGTGGAGGCCGTGTCGAATGCCTTCGGGCGGCTGCCCGACCCCGTACTGCTGCCGTGGCTGCCGACGCTCATCACCACCCTGCGGTCGAACGCGGCGGAGCTGGCCCCGCTCCTCATCCGCGAGGCGGGACGGATCTTCCCGGCGCGGCTGGCCGCACTGGACACCTGGGTGCCGCCCTGGCGCGAGCTGCCGGCGGAGCGCACGGCCCCGGCGGCCAGGGGGCCGCGCGGCGCGGCGCTGCCGCGCCTGTATCCGGAGACCTGCGACGCGGTGGCGGGCCTCCTGGGCTGTACGGACACATGGGCCGCGGAGGGGGAGCCGACGGCGGGTCCGGCGGGAGCGGCACTCCTCTTCGCCCACCGGGCCGCCGCCGACGCGCTTGCGGACCTCCTGGGGTGCGGCGATCCGTGGGCGTCGGCGGGCTCGGCCGGAACGGCCGGGGCGGAGGCTTCGGGGCTGAGCCCGGCGTCCCTGACGGGCCGCCACCCCGACACGGCGCACGCGGTGGCGGCGCTCCTCGCGGCCCCGTGACACCGCACCGCCGCCGGGGGGACGGCCCGGCGGCGGTACGGGAACGGAAACCGGGGGAGGGGTGGGGTGGGCGGGTGGAGGGTCAGTCGTCGAGCGCGTCCAGGACGGTGCCGAGGTCGACGAACTTGAAGTTGGTCGCCGGACGGTCACCGTCGCCGGGGGCGTCGTGGCCGTCCTGGACGACGAGGAGGCCGCGGGGGTACTTCGAGCCGAGCGGTGCGTTCAGGGCGGCGGCGCCGTCGCACTCCTCGGAGCCGTCGAGGGTGGCACCGGCGGGCACGACCCGGAAGCCGCCCTCGTACTCGTTGCGGTCCCCGAGCTCCCGGTCGTAGGCGGCGAAGGTGTTGTCGCCCTGGCTGGAGGCGAGGAGGTATCCGTCGCCGTCGGACTCGGTGACCAGCGTCAGACCCTCGACGTCCGCGGAGATCTTCGTACCTCCGAAGCCGGGATCGGCCCCCGGCGTGCACTCCTCGGTCTCCTCGTCGTAGACGCCGGGGACGCCGTACTCGCGGACCGTGTCGAGCAGCTTCGGTGTGCCGGTGAGGTCGGCGCGCACGCGCCAGACGCCGATGTCCTCCTGGCCCGCGTAGAGAGTGCCGTTGGCGGGGTCGACGACCATGCCCTCCACCTGAGGGAGTTCGTCGGGCTCACCGCAGGGAGCCCACGAGGTGCCGTCGGGCAGCCGGAACGTGGTGGGCAGGTCCAGGGTGCGGATCTTGCGGTAGGTGACCTTGCCGCCCGCCGCCGGGAGCAGTTCGAGCAGGGCGATACTGGTCCGCTCGCGACGGCTGACCAGCGCGAAGGATTTTCCGGATGCCGGGTCCGTCCAGGTCGCCAGACCGTACGCGGTCCGCTGCTCGTTGATCTCGGCCTGGTCCGCGGAGAACACGGCGGGGGCGGCGGGGTCCGTGACATCGGTGAGCGGGCCAGCGGCGCGGTCGCGGTCGATGCGGTAGAACCGCAGCCGGTCGTGGCCGCGATCGCTGGTGACGGCCAGATCGGCCCGGCCCGAGGAGAGCCGCAGGCCCTGGACGAGGTCCACGTTGTTGAACCGGCCCGGGGCGTCGTCCGGCCCCTCGGCCGGCGGCGCGGCGATCGACTGCACAGGCCGCGCGTCCAGGTCGTAGACGCGCAGACCGCCCTCCTTGGCGGTCGCGATGACGAGGCTGCGGCCCGGGGCGGCGGCGTTGCGCCAGATCGCCGGGTCGTCCGCGTCGGCGTTGCCGCCCGCGTCGTCGTCGTGCAGCACCGGCGTCTCCGCGCGGGGAGTCACGACCGGCAGCGAGCCGACCGAGCCACGGTGATGGGCCTGGGCCTGGGCCGGTACGGCAAGGGCCGTTGCCGCGAGCGCCGCGGTGACGACGAGCACGAGCGATCCGGCGGTGGTGGGGCGAGTCACGCAAGTCTCCTCAGGAGGGGGGCTTGTACGTCCTGCGTGAGCGTGGTGCCCTTCCGTGTCGGTACGGAGCCACCGGCCGACCCGAGATCCGAAGTCCCGGTGTACGCACGATGAACGACGGCGCGGGCCGCGACTGGTGTCGCGGCCCGCGCACGTGCCTGCCCGCCGTCGATCAGGCGGGGTTCTTCACGTCAGCCAGGTAGTTCGCCCCGATGAGGCAGTCACGCATCTCGTAGCGGGGCGCGACGGACCCGGTCCAGCGGAGGAATCCCGTCGCCCCGGTCGCTGCCGACATGTCGATGAACCGGCAGCCTTCGTACAGCACCTTGCCGTTGGTGGTCGCCGTGGATCCCGTCCCCACACGGTGCGAGCCCATGAGACCGCAGTCCACGTACCGCACCATCGGACCCCGGGCGCCGTTGGCGTTGAAGTCGTACGCGTGCGTCACCGCGTCCGGAGCCCAGGACTTGAAGCTCAGAGCGGTGTCGTCGCACGACTCGAAGGTGATGTTCCCCTTGTACCAACGGGAGTCGATCACCTTGTGGCCGACGCCGCGCAGCTCGAAGCGGATGCCCTGCGCGTACAGACGGGAGACGGAGTCGGCCCGGGTGGTGGCGTCGGCGGTGAGCTCGAAGAACGTACCGGTCGACGCGGCGTCGGTGAGGATGTAGGAGCCGCCGATGAAGTTCATCGAACCGCCCCGGTTGTTCTTCACGAACACGCCGGACTGGTACTCCACCTTGCAGTCGCGGAACCAGTAGTTGAGGAACTGGTCCTGCTGCGTCGCGGACGGCGTCATCCCCATGAGGAGGAAGGCCTCGGAGTACGAGCCGCCGACCTGACAGTGGTCCCAGCCCATCTCGCTGTTCAGGTTGGACGTGGTGGCCGGGCCGTCCAGGCCGATGCCCCGCTTCCAGCTGCCGCGCCACTCGACGTCGGTGTACCAGGTGTCCTGGACGCCGTAGTCGGCCGAAGAGTAGGCGTAGTTGAAGCTCGACGTGGCGTTGGTGCTGGTGAACGTCAGCCCGGAGATACGGATGTTCTTGTAGCGCTGGTAGTTCGTCCACAGCGTCGTGTCGTTCGCCGCGGGCGAGTACACGATCCGCGACAGCCGCTTGCCGTAGCCGGTGATCGTCACTCCGTCGACGATGCCGCCGTTGCCCTCGCCGTTGACGTTCGGCAGCAGCGAGTCCGGCTGGGTCAGCAGATAGGTGCCGGGCGGGACGACCAGCACCTTCTTCGGGATCGCCCCCGAGATCGGCCCAGGCTGGAACGAGGCCAGCACCTCGGCGGCCGCCGCGCGGAACGCCGCGTCGCTCGGGGTCGCACCGGTCGGGTCGGCACCCTTGCTGATGACGTCGACGCTGTACGGGTCGTCCCCGGAACCCGCCGCGTACGCCGGCGTGCTCCCCATCGCCACCGCACCCGCGGCGGCGCCCGCGCCCGCCGTCGCGATACCACGGATGACGGAACGCCGGTCCATGCCTCTGGTCATTTCTACCCCCAAAGCAATGATCATGAGAAAGACATGACATGTGACCACGGTGTGAGTGCGAACGCAAGATCGATTCCCCGTTCGCCGCCGGTCCGGACCCGACCCGCCGATTCCGCTTAACGACGCGACCGGGCCCCATGTGACCTGTGACGATGCCGTGCGGCACCCGCCCGGCCGCACGGGCCCTCGCACTGCGGCTGCCCGGCGATGTCGAGCATCACGAAGACCGGCCCCCGGCGTTCGACCGCGATCGTGCCCAGGATCCGGCGGCCCATCATCGCGGTGGCGAAGGCGGGTGCGTCCGGCGTCGACACGTTGAGGCTGCGGGTGAGTGCGTCGGGGTGGGCCGCACGCAGGGTCCGGTAGACGGCGGAGGCGAAGTGCCCGCTTGTTGACGTCGTCGTCCTCGTGGAGCAGGGCCAGACGCCGGCTCGGCGGCGATCCGGTGCGTGAGCGCGTCGTCTCCGCACACGACCCTGTGCCCACCTCGCTGCCCGGAGCCTGACCGGCGACGCGCCGCCGGGTGTCCGTCAGCCCGAGGCGACCGACGTTCCCTCACGCCAGGCCGTCTCCACGGCCACCGGGATGTCCGTGACCGGGAACTGGACGTGGCGTACGGTCCGTTCGCGGTCGAGGACCAGGATCGCCCGCTTCAGCCGGAGGGCCTGGCCCGCACGGAAGGTCGGGAGCCGGAGCGCCGCCGACAGCTCGTTGTCCATGTCGGAGAGCAGCGGGAAGGGGATCTCCTCTGCCGTCGCGAACGCCCTCTGTTCGTCGGGACGCTGGGTGCTGACGCCGCGCACGGCGACACCGGCCGCCGTGAACCTCTCGTACGCCTCCCGGAACAGCCGGTTCTCCAGCGTGCACCCCGTCGTCCCGGGGATGTCCGACCAGTTGTCCGGCAGCGGACCGGGCCGGCCGGTGGCCGGGTAGCAGAACAGGACGGTGGCTCCGGCCCCGGTGTCCACCGGGTCGAGCGCGCCGCCCGTGTGCGAGGGCAGCTCGAACCGGGGCAGCCGGGTGCCGGGCAGGTCGTGGACCCGGTGGGCCTCCGCGCTCCGCTCGTCGGCGGAGGCGGTCAGGGAGCCGTCGCCGAGCAGCCAGCGGTCGGCCCAGTCCTGCATCGAGACCAGGACGGGAAGCAGGGCGCGGCCCGCGTCGCTGAGCCGGTACTCGAACCGCACCGGCGCTTCCTGGTACGGGACCTTGTCGAGGACGCCACTGTCGACGAGGTGGTTCAGCCGCTCGGTGAGGACCTTGCGGGAGATGTCCAGCTCGCGCTGGAGCTCGTCGAAGCGGTGCCGTCCGCGCGCCGTCTCGCGGACGAGGAGCAGGCTCCACCAGTCTCCGACGACGGCCGCGGCCTGGGCGATGGCGCATGCGGCGTCGCGGTCGGGCACGGCTCGTGCCATGACGTGTCCTCCTCGTTCGGTGCGTTCGGTGCGTACACCGGCCCGTACGGGCCGGTGCCGACCGGTATCGGGTCCGCTTCCGGTCCGAGGCCGGTCCTTACGTGATCCATCTTGCGCCATCGAGTGAGTTCCCGATAGAAACTCACTGTGAGTTCCTCATGGGAACTCACTCGTACCAGTATCTCGGGGGAGGGATCCGTTTCATGCCCATAGCCTGGGCAACCGCCTGGCGCACCTGGCAGATGACCCGCCGCGCCTACCCATGGACGTACGCCGTCGGCACCGTCCTGCCCGCCGCGCTCACCATCGCGCTCGCCTATCTCGGCTTCCACTTCATCGGTGGCGGAGCGGTCGGCGCCGACTTCGCCACCGGCAGCGGCACCACCGCCTACCTCGCCTACATCGTGGTCGGCACGACCGCCTTCCAGTTCTCCGTCCGGCTGATCCTCTGGTCCGCCAAGGCCCTCATCACCGAACAGCGACAAGGCACCCTCGGTGCCCTGCTCATCGCCCCCGCCGGGCGCCTGCCCTACCTCCTGGGCTTCACCGCCTTCGCGGTCCTCAGCAGCCTCCTCGAATTCCTGACCCTCGGCCTCGTCGTCGCGGCCCTCGGGATCACCGTGCCCGTCTCCTCCGTGACCGGCGCGCTGCTGGGCGGGCTCGCGCTGATCGGCGCCGTCTTCGCGCTCTCGGTCGGCCTCGGCGGGCTGATGATCGCGGCGGGCGAGGCCCACATCTCGCAGAACACCGTCTTCATCGTGCTCGGCCTCGTCGGCGGATTCACCTTCCCCCGCGACTACCTGCCGGAGCCCGTCCAGTGGTTCGCCGAACTGCTCCCCACCACCTCGGCCATGGACGTCCTGCACGGCAGCCTCACCGGCGGCCACTCCCTCCCCGAACTCCTCCCGAGGCTGGCCGTCGGCGCCGTCCTCACCTGCGCCTACCTCCTCCTGGGGCTGGCCTGCCTGCCGCGGGCCGAGGCCCGTGCCGTCGAAAGGACGTACTGATGACCACGGCGATCGAGGTCCGCGGCCTGCGCAAGGACTTCCCCGTACGCGACAAGGGCATCCTCGGACCCCGCACCCTCAAGCGCGCCGTCGACGGCCTCGACCTCGACATCCCGCGCGGTCGCGTCACCGGCCTCCTCGGCCTCAACGGCGCCGGCAAGACCACCACCATCAAGATCCTCGCCACGCTCCTGCGCCCCAGTGCCGGCACCGTCCGCGTCGACGGCCTGGACGCCGTCTCGGACGCCCGCGCCGTACGGCGCCGCATCAACCTCATCGCCGGCGGCGAGCGCATGGTCTACACCCGCATGACCGGCCGCGAGAACCTCTGGTACTTCGGCCAGCTCTACGACGTCCCGAAGGCCGAACTGCGCCGCAGGACCGGTGAACTCCTCGGCCTCGTCGGCCTGACCGACGCCGCCGACACCATGGTCGAGCGCTACTCGCGCGGCATGACCCAGCGGCTCGCCATCGCCCGGGGACTCATCAACCGCCCCGACTACCTCCTTCTCGACGAGCCCACGCTCGGCCTCGACGCCCCCATCGCCCGCGACCTGCGCCGTGTCGTCGCCGACCTCGCCGCGCACGACGGCACCGGCGTGCTGCTGACCTCCCACTACCTGGCCGAGGTCGAGGAACTCTGCGGCCATGTGTACGTGATCTCCGCCGGCCGCCACCTCGCCCAGGGCAGTCCCGCCGAACTGAAGGCCGCCACCGGCAGCCACCGCACCGTCCGCCTGACCGTCACCGACCCGACCGACCGCACGCGGGCAGTCGCGGACGCCTTCGGAGCCACCCGCGAGACCCTCCCCGACGGGGGAGAACTGATCACCCTGCGCCACCCCGACGACATGGCGGGGCCGCTCACGGCCGCGGTGGTCGGAGCGGGCGGATCGATCGGCGGCCTGGAGATCGCGGAGGCCAGCCTGGAGGACGCGATCCTGACGCTCGCCGCGACGGGCGAGGCGGGCCTCGTGGCCCCGGGGGCCGCCGGCCTCGTCGGTGCCCGGTCCAAGACGGCTGCCGGGGATCCCGACGGCTCCGCCGGGTCCCACCGTGAGACCGCCGGAGCCAAGGGCGGCTCCCGGTGAACCACCTCCGCCACGCCCTGCGGGTCTTCGCCGCGGAGACGCTCAAGCAGCACCGCCGGCTCTTCGGCCAGCCGCTCGTCGTCTTCTCGATGCTCGTCTGGCCGGTCCTCCAACTGGCCACCACCTACTACACCCTGCGGCCCGTCGCCACGGCCTCCCGGGCCGCCGAGAACTGGCCGCTCGCCGCCGACCCCGATCGCCTCCTCGCCTTCCTGGCCACCGGCACCCTCGCGTACGCCTTCTTCTTCTCCCTCGTCCAGAGCGCCTGGCATCTCTCCTTCGAGCGGACCACCGGCACCCTGGAACTGCTCTTCCTCTCGCCGGCCGGCCGGCTCACCCTGATGATCGCCAACGGCGCCGGAGCACTCCTCCAGAACGCCTGGCTGCTCACCTGCTTCACCGTCGCCGCCCTGACCGGCTTCGGTACGCTGTCGGTCTCGGCCTGGTGGATGTACGGCATCGTCCTCCTGGCCCTGCTCATCCCGGCGGTGGCGTGGGGCGCGTTCCTCAACAGCCTGCTGGTCTTCTCCCGGGACTCGGCCTTCCTGTACACGATCCTCGACGAGCCGCTCTGGTTCGTCTCGGGCGTCCGCCTCCCGCAGTTCGCGCTGCCCACCGCCGTCCAGGTCGTCGGCGCGGTCTTCCCGCTCACCGGCAGCCTGCTCGCGGTCCGGGGCGCCCTCCTCGAACAGCGCACGGCGACCGAACTCGCCCCGACCCTGCTGGGCCTCGGGGCCCTGAGCGTCCTGCTCCTGGTGGCGGCCTCGTTGATCCTGCGTGTCGGCGAGGCCCGCGCCCGGAAGACGGGCGCGCTGAGCCTGGCGTGACAGGACCGGGACGGTGTCCGATGCCGGGGCCCGGTCCGGGTCCGGGTGAGGACCCGGGCGACGGACCGGTGGGGCCGAAGGCACCGACGGACGGAGGGACCCAGGCAGAGGGTTACGGGCGGAGGGTGTCACGTGACACGGGCGGCGAGGCGTGTCATGGCCTCCTCCAGTTCGCGCCGCGCACCGAAGGGCACCAGAGCGGCCCGCCCGGGGACGCGCACGCCACCGGTGAGTGCGACCCGGCTCCGCCCTCCCTCGTCGACCGCCGCCATCCCGATGAGCAGGAACCGGCTCTGCAACCAGCACCAGCCGGGCCGCAGAACACCGTGGAAGTGCGCCCGCGGTCCGTAGCGACTGCGCGCGAGGGCCTCCACCCGGTCACCGTCGTGGCGCAGAACCCGGACCGAACGCATGTCGGGCTGGAACTCCCCGAAACCGCCCTCCAGGTCACCCATCACCTGCCAGACCCGGGGGAGAGGCGCGGGAAGCACCCGTTCGACCAGATGCGCGCCCCGGACACCGGCGGCCATGACCCGCAACCGCCGTACGTCGTCGAGCATCACGCCACCCGCGGCGAAGGCGCCGAGGGGCCCGCCCCCCGGACCGGCTCCGCCCGTCCGACCGGCCCCGACCTCGGGTTCAGCACCCTCCGCGGAACCTTCCGCCGCTCGTCCGACCCTGTCCTCGCTCACGCGGACCACGCCTTTCGGAAACTCTGCCGGGCCCGGTGCAGCCGGGACTTCGCCGTGCCGGTCGGCACTCCGAGGAGCTCCGCCGCCGACTCCTCGTCCATCCCCTCGACGTCCCGCAGCACCAGAACGGCCCGGTGCGCGGGCGACAGTCGCGCCAGGACGTCGTCGATGTCGGCGGCCAGTTGCGGATCGCCCCGCTCCGGTACGTCGGCGAGTTCGGCCGGCCGCGCCCGCCCCGCCCGCTTGGCGACCCGCACCGCCTCCCGCACGGTGATCGCCCGCACCCACCCGTAGAGCGCCTCCGGCTCCCGCAGCGCCTTCAGCGAGGTGAACACGGCGACCAGCGCCTCCTGCGTGGCGTCCGGTCCATCGTCCAGCGCGATGGGACGGCAGATCCGGGAGATGTACGGGGTGAGGTGGTCGAGCAGATCGTGCAGGGCCAGGGTGTCGCCGCGGCGGGCGGCCCGGACGAGCGCGACTCCCCGGTCGACGGGATCAGCGGGCGGCACGCAGGGCCGCCCCTCCGAAGACCAGGCACAGCGGCGTGTACACCAGCGCGTTCAGCCACGGGAACGCCGCCCCCGAACCGTCCCTGCCGGCCACGATCCACACCAGCCCGACGATCCCACGGAGCAGCATCCCGACAGCCACGGCGGCCGTGACCAGACGAGGGATGCCTCGCCGACGCCCACCACCGCGGGAGTGGAGCGCGACAGCGGCCGCCGCGAAGCCCTCAAGGGCCGCCAGCGGCAGGACCACGGCGGGTCCGAAGGACACGACGCCGCCGAGTACGGCGAGCGACAGTGCCCGCTCGTCGGCGGCGGGCCAGGTCAGGCCCGTGGCCCAGTAGACGTGGACCAGCGCGAGGAGGGCGAGCAGCGCGGCGACGGCGCGCCCGCCGGTGATCGTGCGAGACCGCTCGATGTCGATGACCGCCATGGGGTTCCCCTCCGTTCCGAGGCCGGCGCCGCAGCGCGCCGACACCCCGAGGAGGAGCCGCCCCGCCCGAAGGTTCCCTGTGACCCGTCTCATATCGGTGGAACCGGGGCCTGCCGGGAACGCAGACGACCCGTGGGCCTTGGTCCCGTCCGCTCGAGTTCGGACGGGAGCCGGCCGGATCCACCGGCGGCCCACGGGTCGGGTGACTGCGTGGTTTTCGGCAGATGACCTGCCGAGGTGCACAGAGTGCGACGGCAGGCCGTTAGCCCGCAGTCACCTCACGAATCCGAAAAGAAACCATGTTCTCGGATCACCTCCTTTCAGCGTGTACCCACAGCCTAGGAAAGCCCGGGGCGGTGCTCAACCCATTTATTCGAGCGCTTTTCCCGACGGGATCAGCCGAGCTCCGCCGCCACCAGAGCCGCCGCGTCGGCCACCAGCGGATCGACCGGGGCCGCGTCCTCCACGAACCGTGTGCTCATCACGGCGAGCAGGATCGGGCCCCCGTCGGGCGGCCAGGTGACGCCCGCGTCGTTGTTGCCGCCGTACCGTCCGCCGCCCGTCTTGTCGGCGAGGAGCCAGTCGGCGGGCAACCCCTTGCGGAACCGCTCGCCGCTGGTCGTGTTCGCGAGCATCCATCCGGTGAGGCGCTCCCGGTCCCGGCGCGGGAGCGCCTCGCCGAGCACGAGACGTCCGTACGTCCGGCCGATGGCGCGGGGTGTCGTGGTGTCGGTCCGGCGCCAGGGTTCCGCCGAGTTCAGCTCGGGCTCCCAGCGGTCGAGCCGGGTTGTACGGTCGCCGATGGACCGCGCGAACCGGGTGACGGCCTTCGGGCCGCCCAGCTCGCAGAGCAACAGGTTCGCGGCGGTGTTGTCGCTGTACCGCAGCGTGGCGTCGCAGAGCTCGGCGACGGTCATCCCGTGGGCCAGGTTCTCGGGCAGCTCGGTCCTGGGGGACCAGCCCGAACGCTTGACGTAGGCCTCTGTGTACCGGATGCGGCGCGCCAGGAACGTGCCGTCGTGGTCGAGGTCGCGGAGCACGGCCGACACGGCGAGCGTCTTGAACACCGAGCACATGGGGAAGCGCTCGTCGGCGCGGTACGCCACCGAACGCCCGGTCCGCACGTCATGGGCGAACACACCGAGGCGAGCGGCATGCCGTTCCTCCAGCTCCCTCAGCCGCCCGACGAGCCGCTCCCCGCCGGGAGCGGAGGCGTACGCCGGTCCGCCGAGAGGTAAGGCGACGGTGAGCGCGGCACCGGCGCCCAGGCCGAGAGCGGTGCGACGGGACGGGCCGAAATCTGTGATGGACAAAGCGATTCCCTTTCCGGAGCGATCACTGCACGGGTAAACACGCGCCTCGCCCCCCGACCGGTTTCGACACTCCTCTCGGAGCACGCGCTTCTCAGACACGCGCTTCCCGGAGCACACGCCCCTCGGGTCACGGGGCCCACACTCCACAGGGACGTCCTCGTCCCCTTCGGCCACGTCAGCCGTCCCGACCCTGCCAGGTCGTGACACAGGCCTCGTTGCCCTCGCGGTCCGCGAGCACCCAGAACGCGGGGGCGCGATCCCCGGACACGAGCCGGCCGCCCGCCGCCAGAGCGGCGTCGATCCTCCCCAGCGCCTCGTCGTGCGGAACGCAGACGTCGAAATGGATCCGGTTGCGCTGCGGACGCTCGGCGTCCATCTGCTGGAACCAGAGGGCCGGCCCCTGCCGGAGGGGATCGACGAGCGGGTCACTGGGGCCCTCGGAGCCCGGCTCGTCCACGTACCCCAGCACCGCCTTCCAGAACGGCCGGACGGCAGCGATGTCCAGCGCGTCGATCGCGATCTCCAGGAGCTGGACCGATCGCGGCGCCCCCGTCCCGATCTCGGGCCCGGTCCTCAGCCCCGGACCGCGCTCCTCGACAGCGGCGGAGACCCGGTGGGCGAGCCTGACATCCCGGGCCGTGACCGCCGCGTGCTTCGACGACTGCAGGGTGAGGAGGACCCGCCCGGGTCTGACGTCGAGCGTCAGATGCCGGTCGGCGTGCTCACCGCACGTCGTGACCGCGAGCATCGCCACCTCGGTCGCCTGCGCCAGCGACTCGACCGCGATCGCCGTGCGCAGGCTGCCCAGCAGGTACCGCCAACCCAGATCCCCGACCGCGGCCGAAGCCTGCGTGCCGGTCAGTGTGGTCTCCATGTCGGGCATCCTCGCAGTCGCGAGCACCGAGATGACGCACCCTCAGGGCAGTGTCAGTGCCCGTCGAAGCTCCAGGCCTCGATGTCGCGGTACCGGATCGGCCCCGGCCCGCGGCCGAAGTCGCTGCCGACCAGATGGAGCCGCTCGGCCCGCCAACGGCGGCCGGAGAAGCCGGCCAGTCCCGCGGCCACGTCCACCACGCTGGACAGATCGTCGCGGCGGGCGCGGGCCAGCGTCAGATGGGGACGCAGCGGCCGGTCCTCGAAGGGGATGCCGCACTCCTCTACCACCGTACGGACCTCGGTGGCGAGCCGGTGCAAGCCTTCCAGGTCCCCGTCGATCCCGCTCCACAGCACCCGCTCGTCGAAGTGCCCGCCACCCCGCAGCGCGAGCTCGACAGGCCGACGCGACGCCGCGAGCTCCGCCAGCGGCGGGCGCAGCCGCGGCACCGTCCCGACCGGGAGCTCCCCGAGGAACGCCAGAGTGATGTGCCAGTCCTCGATGCGGTTCCATCGCATGCCCGGATACGCCTCGTACGCGGGGCGCAGCTCCCGTTCGAGCTCCTCCTTCGCCTCGTCGGGCGGGGCGAGAGCGATGAAGACGCGAACGGTCGCGGCCCGGTCCTTCTGGTCCCCACCGGGCTGTGCTCCCTGCCCGCGCTCCTGCGTCATCTTCCCGTTCCCCGCTCGCCGCACGTCCGGCTCTCCGGACCCCGTTTCCAGCCCGGCATCATGCCCGGACCTGCGGTCTTCGCCGACTCCGCCGCCGGACCGCAAGGCCGTCGGCCGTTTCGATGCGAGGGTACGCGGTGCCCGAGCCCTCCCCGGCGCCGGGGACAGCCCGCCTCCTCCTGACCGAAGCGGGCCTTCAGCGGGCGAAGGCGGCGAGTGCGAGGCGCTGGGCCACGAGGGCACCGTTGGCGGACGGGGACGAGGTGCCCATCGCGTACACCGCGCGCAGGTCGAGATCACGGGAGGCGAAGACGCCGCTCCGGTAGCCGGGCTCGGAGCCCGTCTTGCCCCACAGGACCGAGCCGTCGGGCATGGGCGTGGACATCAGACCGACGCTGAAGCAGGCTGTTCCCTTCCCCGGGCCGGTGTTGCAGTTGGAGCCGTCGGCGTACGGCAGCGGCTTTCCGTCGATGCCCTTGGGTATCGCGAACAGCTCCGCGGTCTGGGCCGGGGGCAGCAGTCGGCCGTCGAACATGCCTCTGACGAAGCGGTCCAGGTCACCCGTGGTGGAGGTCATGCTCGCGGGGAGTCCTCCCTGCACATTGACGTCGACCAGCTCGCCGCTGCTCCTCGGGAGGTAGCCGGGCAGGTAGGGCCGGGGGACGGGCGTCGCGCGGTCCGGGGCGGCGGCCTTCGTCTGCCGCATCTTCAGCGGCCTGAGGATCCGGGCCGTCACCTCGTCCTGGTAGGAGTGCCCGGAGATCTCCTCGATGAGCTTTCCGGCCACGCGATAGCCGAAGGAGTTGTACTCCTGGCGGGTGCCGGGGCTGAAGCGCGGGCCTGGTGCCGGCCTGCCCTCGGGGCGGAGTGTCCGCCGGATGATCTTGTCGAAGGTGAGGTAGTCGAAGCGGCGCTCGATCTCCTCGTCGGGGGAGGGGACGGCCGGGTCGCCCTCGAAGTCGTGGGGCAGACCGCTGGTGTGATTGAGCAACTGCCGTACGCTGATCGGCTCCTTGAACAGGCTCTCCGGCAGCAGTCCGGGCAGATAGCGCTGAACGCTCCGGTCCAGGTCGACGCGGCCCTCGGCGGAGAGCTGCAGCAGGATCACGGCCTCCATGGGCTTGCTGACGCTGCCGATCCGGAAGTGGGCGTCGCGGCTGACGCGATGCCCGGAGACGACGTCCGCCGATGCCCCTCGCCAGGTCTCCGCGCCCTTGCGCACCTCGGCGACGACGCCGGCGGCCCCGTCGTCCGGGCGCACGGCGATCGCCTCGCGCAGGGCGCCACGGTCCAGGCCGGGGGCATCGCGGGCCAGGCCGGAGGAGGGCACGCCGCTCCCGGTTCCGGCGGTCGTGGCGAACGCGGGGGCGGCGACGCCGAACGCCATGGCAGAGGTCAGAGCGAGAGCGACGGGCAGGGCGAGGGACAGGGGCCGGGCCGAAGACCTGCGCATGAGGAACTCCACTCGAAGGCTTTGGAAGGCTCAGGAAGCCTTCGGTCGGTCGGGTCGGTCGGTGATCAAGTCCCTTCGAGTCTGTCCGCCCGACCGGTCCGAGAAGACGGGGATCACCCTGGCTCCACCCTGATTCACCCCTGACCCCGCATCAGGGGAGCACCGTGCGGGTTCACTTCGCGGAGCGCGCCCCGCGCGCTCCCTCGCGGGGGTGGTTCCCGGGGGCCGGTGAGCGTAGTTCGGCACGGCCCGCCGAAGCTGAGCGATCTGCGGCACGAAGCTGTGCGCTGCTCCCCGTACACCCGCGAAGACGGAGGTTCGTACCCCATGACCCCTACACAGCTGAGACCGGCGGAACGGCGCCGCAGGCCCGGCGGGAGGGCCGTGCTACCGGCCGCGCTCGGCATGGCGCTCGTGCTCACGCTGCCCGGCGCGGCCCTCGCGGCCCCGGGCGACCTGGACGCGACGTTCGGGCCCGACGGCCGTGTGACGACCCCCGTCACCGGGTTCGCGGAGGGCCACGACATCGCGCGGCAGTCCGACGGCAGGCTGGTCGTGGTCGGTGTGAGCGAGGCCGGTTTCGCGCTCGCCCGGTACGACACGAACGGCGGCCTCGACACCACCTTCAGCGGCGACGGCATCGTGACCAGCGACTTCGGCGGCGGCGCCGCCACCGCCAACGCGGTCGCGATCCAGCCGTCGGACGGGAAGATCGTGGTGGCGGGTACCACCGAGGTGATCGCGGAGGAGGGCGGCGGCTGCTGCTTCTTCTCCGTGGCCCGCTACAACACCGACGGCAGCCTCGACACGGGCTTCGGCTCCGGCGGCCTGGTGCGCGTCGAGGAGTTCGGCGGTTCCGCGGACGGCGCGGACGTGGCCGTGCAGCCCGACGGCCGGATCGTCGCCGCGGGCAAGGGCGCCGGCGGCGGCTTCGCCCTGGTCCGGCTGGGCACCGACGGGAGTCTCGACCCCACCCTCGGCGGCGACGGGGCGGTCGTCGCGGGCTTCACCCCCACCTCGCCCCAGGACGGCGGAGGCATCGCCCGCGGCATGGCCCTCCAGCCCGACGGCAAGATCGTCGCCGTCGGCTACGTGGGCAACACCGCCTTCGACTTCGGTGTGGCCCGCTACAACGCCAACGGCAGTCTCGACACCACCTTCAGCGGCGACGGCATGGTGACGGCGGACTTCGGCGGCACCGAGTTCGGCAACGCCGTGGCCGTGCAGCCGGACGGCAGGATCGTCGCCGCGGGATCGGGCGGCGCCGGCTTCGCCGTCCTCCGCTACAACGCCGACGGCAGCCCCGACGCAGGCTTCGGCACGGGTGGCCGTACCTCGGTCAACGCCCCGGGCGACGGCGGTATCGCGTACGGCATGGCGCTCCAGCCGAACGGCAGGATCGTGCTCGCCGGCCGGGCGGACGACCCGAACAGCTCCGAGGCCAACGACTTCGGCCTGGCCCGACTCCACCCCAACGGCAGCCTCGACACCGGCTTCGGCGGCGACGGCTTCGTGGTGACCGGCTTCAACGGCTTCGACGAGGCCCGCGGCGTGCTCGTCCAGCCGGACGGCAAGATCGTCGCGGCGGGCTACGGAGCGGGCTTCGCCTTCGCCCTCGCGCGGTACCAGGGCGGCGACGGTACGCCTCCGGCGCCGCCGAGCGCGGATCTGTCGGTGACGCAGACCGGTACGACCACCGTGAGCATCGGCGACCGCGCCACGTACACGGTCAGGGTCTCCAACGCCGTGACGTCCACGGCCACCGCGACCGGCATCACGCTGTCGGACACGGTCTCCGGAGCCGGTACGACGCTCATCTCGGCCGTCCCCTCGCAGGGCACCTGCACGACCACCACCACCGGAGCCACTTGTGCCCTCGGCTCCCTGGACCCCGGCGCGAGCACGACGGTCACGGTGACGGCAGAGCCCCGGTCCACCGGCACGCTCACCAACGCGGCCGGTGTCAGCGGCACCCCGCAGGATCCGCTGACCGCCAACAACACCGCCACCGCGACCACCGCGGTGAACAACGCGCGCGCGTGCACGATCATCGGCACCAGCGGCGCCGACACCCTCAACGGAGGCTTCAACAACGACGTCGTCTGCGGCCTCGGCGGCAACGACACCATCCGCGCGAGCTACGGCCACGACACGGTCCACGGCGGCTTCGGGAACGACAACATCGACGGCGGTTTCGGCGACGACAGCCTCAACGGCGGCCCGGGCAACGACACCCTGACCGGCTACTACGGAAACGACCGCCTGACCACCACCGACGGCACACCGGGCAACGACACCGCCGACGGCGGCCTCGGCACGGACACCTGCACCACCGACCCGGGCGACATCCGCGTCAGCTGCCCCTGAGGAGCCCCTGACGTCCTTCGAGGCGCCGCTGATCAGCCGAGGTCGGTGAGCATGTCCGAGACGGCGCCGGGGCGTCCGGGCCTCAGCAGTTTCTCGAAGACGGTGAGGACCAGTTCGTCGGTCTCGTCCAGGAGAAGGAGATCGTCGCGGCTGACGTGTCCGTCCCGGGGGCGGAAGCCGTGCTTGACGAACGACGCGATGCGGACGCCGTCCCGCATCGCGTCCGCACTCTGCCCGCCGGTGTGCAGAAACGTGTAGCTCCTGCCGTGGAGGGCGGCCCGCCCGGTCTTCTCCCCACGGCGCCCGGAGCCGGCGCCGTCGCTGACGAAGGCCTGCGGGTCGTTCGGGTGCAGCGAGATCGCACGCGGCTCACGGGCCGGCAGCGACGGGCCGTCGGCCTCGAACGCACGGATCGTGACCGCGTTCTGGCGCTTGGCGAACCACCCCGTGAAGTGCTGTACGGGTTCGATGGGGACGGACCCCCGGACGATGCCGGCGGCGTCGATCACGTCGGCGCGGGTGCGGGCGTCGTCGACGTCGATGCGCCAACCACTACGGGTGGGCCGACGCCAGAGGGGCGTGTCAGTCATGACCACAGCCTCTCAGACGCCGCTGACCGCCTCGTTCACGTACTACCCCGAGCAGCCCGCCCAGTCACGTCCCATCCGATGTGGCCGCCGTCGTCGACCTCGCCGACTCCAGCCACGCTTCCGCGATCACACGGTGGCCCAGCGGGCTCGGGTGGACGCCGTCGGGGGCGAGGGTCGCCGCCCCGAGTGCCTCGGCGGCCTGCAGCAGGGCCAGGTCCGTACGGACGACTGTGGCGCCGTGGGCGGTCGCGGCGCGCAGCACCGCTTCGGTACGCGGGAGGAGGTCCTCCAGCCAGATCTCCTGCTCGGGTCCGACCGGCAGCAGGAAGGGCGTCATGACGAACAGGTGCGGGGTGGCTCCGCCCGGGGGCGAAGCGCTCCGCTCTGCGGAGTGGGTGAGCGTGAGGGCGAGGACACGGTCGAGAGCGGCTTCGAATTCCGGTACCGGGCTGGGCAGACCGCGGTCGTAGCGACGCCATGTGTCGTTGATGCCGATCAGGACGGTGACCACGGACGGGGCGAGCCCGAGGACGTCGGTGGCCCAGCGTGCCTCGAGATCGTGGACACGGTTGCCGTCGAGTCCCTTGTTGACGACGGTCGGGGACGCGCGGTCCGTCCGCGGCGCCGTCAGCGCCTCGGCGATCAGCCGTACGTAGCCGTTGCCGAGGGAGGAGGGATCCTCCCGGTCGCGTCCTGTGTCGGTGACGGAGTCGCCGATGAAGAGCAGCCGGTCGTCCTGGGTGAACCGCACGCGTGTCTCCTCTCAGGCCTGACGGAACGTCTGGCGCATGGTCCCGAGTCCGTCGATCCCGCACTCGACCACATCGCCGTGGCGGAGGTACGGCCGGGGTTCGGGACGGCCCAGGGCGACGCCGGCCGGGGTGCCGGTGTTGATGACGTCCCCGGGGTACAGCACCATGAACCGGCTCAGGTAGCGGATGATCCCGGCGACGGGGAACACCATGTCCGCGGTCGTGCCGTGCTGGCGTTCGACCCCGTTCACCGACAGCCGGAGCGTGAGCTTCTGCGGGTCGGCGATCTCGTCCGGAGTGACGAGCCACGGGCCGAGGGGGTTGAACGTCTCGCAGCTCTTGCCCTTGTCCCACTGGCCACCGCGTTCGAGCTGGAACGCGCGCTCGGACACGTCGTGCGAAACCGTGTACCCGGCGACGCACGCGAGGGCGTCCTCGTCGCTGTCCACGTACCGTGCGGTCCTGCCGATCACCACGGCCAACTCGACCTCGTAGTCGGTCTTGACGCTGTCCCGGGGAATCAGCACCTCGTCGTACGGGCCCGTGACCGTCCACGGGTCCTTCATGAACACGACCGGCTCGGCCGGGATCTCGGCGCCCGTCTCCTCCGCGTGGTCGCGGTAGTTGAGGCCGATGCACACGACCTTCCCGGGCCGCGCCACCGGCGCCCCGACGCGTACGCGGTCGCCCGGGGAACCCGATGCGGGCAGCGCGGGCAGCGCGGGCAGCGTACGCAGAGGGGGCAGGGCTCCCTCGGCCACGGCTGCGGCCAGGCGGTCGAGCACACCGTCGGCGAGCGAGCGGTGGTCGATGTCGTCGGCGATGCCTGACGCGTCCAGGAGTCCACCCGTTCCGTCCAGGACCGCGAGGCGCTCCGCTCCGGCTTCACCGACCCTCAGCACGCGCATGCCAGCCACCCTTCACCGTTGGACATCGATCAGATATCGAGTCGATACAGAGCAACAGACATCCGATGTATCGACCCAGGAATGCAACCAATCATCCAGAGTTTTGTCCAGACGTTGGATAGGCCTCAATCGGTCATCCGATGTATCGTGTGGCGCGCCGACCGGCGCGGACACCATCACGCCCCAGGAGGCCGAGCCGATGGCAGCTGCGACGAGGATGCTCAACGCCCTGCTGGTCATGGAAGAAGAGCGCAGGGACGATGTCTACCCGGCGCACGTCATCGAGGACATCGGACGCCTCGTACGCCGGGTCACCCCCGCGCTCACCCGTGACGAGCTCCTCCGCGATCCCGGTGTACTGGGAGGAGCCGACGTTCTGCTCACCGGCTGGGGAGCGCCGGTACTCGACGCGCACCTGCTCGCCCACGCGCCGAGGCTCCGCGCCGTCATGGTGGCGGCCGGTTCGGTACGGCATCTGACGCCACCGGAGTTCTGGGCCCGGGGTATCCCCATCGTGTCCGCCGCCAGGGCCAACGCGATCCCGGTCGCCGAATTCAGCCTGGCGCAGATCCTGCTGGGCCTGAAGCAGGTCCATCGCCTCGGTCGCGAAGCGGCCGCGGGTCGCCGTTTCCCGCACAACCCCCGGGTGCCCGGGGGGTACCGCTCCCGCGTGGGGTTGCTCGGGCTCGGCGAGATCGGCCGGCTCGTCGCCGAGCACCTGCGGCGCTTCGACGTCGAGGTGCTCGCCTGTGATCCCGTGATCGATCCGGCCGTCGCCCAGGGCCTCGGCGTCAGGCTCACCGGTGTCGAGGAACTCTTCGGGGTGTGCGACGTCGTGAGCGTCCACGCCCCGCTGCTGCCCGAGACCGAAGGCCTCGTCGGCAAGCGGCTGATGTCGCTGCTCCCCGAGGGTGCCACGCTGATCAATACGGCCAGGGGTGCCGTACTGGAGGAGCCGGAGGTGATCGGCGTACTCCGCGACCGGCCCGACCTCACCGCCGTACTCGATGTGACCTGCCCCGAGCCGCCCGATCCCCACTCGCCGTTGTTCACGCTGCCGAACGTCGTGCTCACCCCCCACCTCGCCGGTGCCATGGGCGGGGAGCGTGCCCG
The DNA here is from genome assembly GCF_044331325.1 of Streptomyces sp. NPDC017246. Lineage (NCBI taxonomy): Bacteria > Bacillati > Actinomycetota > Actinomycetes > Kitasatosporales > Streptomycetaceae > Streptomyces > Streptomyces sp. NPDC017246. The sequence goes on from NZ_JBIRMW010000003.1 coordinate 382,242, forward strand.
CCTGGGTGAGCTCGTCCGCGACGAGCTCACCCGACTGGTACGGGGCGAGCCCCTCCGGCACGCCGTCGAACAGTCCGGGGCCTCGACCCGGGCGTAGGGGGCGCCCAGCGCATCAGTACATCGGCGCGCCGGCGCACGAGCGGCGAACCGTACGTGACGAGCGACGAGCGACAAGTGGCGGAGTGGCGGAGTGGCCTGTTCGCCGGCCCTCCGCCCTCCTGCCGCCCGCCATACATCGGATCTTTGACTGTCATCGAGTCAGATCCCCGCGGGAGCGCTCCCGCCGTCGAAGCGAAGCGCTTCACCTTCAATTCCGGCTCCCGCACTGCTCAAGCGGGTCATCGACGAAGCGGCGACCGCGCTCCGGGGCCGACACTCATCGGCCCCAACTCTTTTGAGTCATCGGACTATTGACCCCCGATCGGCCGAGCGTTAGCGTCCCCGGCAAGCGCTTACAGGCCAGCTGCCGAGGGCGGCGAACAGGAGTTGTCATGAAGAGAACGCGATGGATCGGTGCGGGTCTCCTCGCCTCGGCGTTGGCCCTGACGAGCTGTACGTCCGGTCCTGCGGGGGTGGACGCCAAGCAGGACCCCAAGGCCGAGCTGGAGCTGTGGACCAGGACCACGCCCGGCGGCCCCGGGGAGAAGGCGACACTGCGGCTCGTCGACGGCTTCGAGAAGGCCACCGGGCACAGAGTGAAGGTCACGGCGATCTTCGACGACTTCGAGACCAAGCTCCAGCAGCGCGCCGCCCAGCGGAACCTCCCCGACATCGTCATGAACGACGTCACCCAGCTCGGCGCCATGCACAGCCAGGGCCTGCTGAGGGAGATCGACCTCAGCAGGATCGAGAGCAGCCGGGACCTCGTCGAGCAGGGGTTGAACTCCGGCAAGAGCGTCGACGGAAAGCAGTACGGCATCCCGTACTCCGCCCAGGCCGGCGCCCTCCTCATCCGCAAGGACTGGCGCGAGAAGCTCAAGCTCGAAACCCCGCAGTCCTGGGACGACCTCGCGGCGATGGCCGAGGCCTTCACCACCCGGGACCCCGACGGCAACGGCAAGCAGGACACCTACGGCCTCGCCGCCCCGCTGTCGACCAAGCGCGGCTATGCCTCCTGGTACTTCTCCAACTTCCTCTGGGCCGCGGGCGGAGACTTCATCACCGAGTCCGGCCCGGGGAAGTACAAGCCGTCGATGAGCGGCAAGGAGTCGACGGGGGCCGCGCGGTGGTTCCGTGCGCTGGGCTGCGACAAGAAGGTCGTGCAGCCCGGAGCCGTCACCATGGACACCCCGCCCACGAACGAGACGTTCGAGGCGGGCCGGACCGGCATGTTCGTCGTCGGCCCCTATCTGATGCCCCGCTTCGACAAGTCGCTGGGGAAGGACAAATACGAGGTCGTCCCCATGCCCAAGGGGCCCAAGGACGCCACCGTGCTCGCCGAGGGCGGCTCCGTCTATCTGATGGCGGGATCGGAGAACCGTGCCGGACAGGACGCCTTCGCCGGGTACGCCATCTCCGCCGAGGGCCAGAAGCTCGGTATGCAGGGCGAGGACGGCTCCACCGTCCAGCTCCCGGTGAACAGGACGGTGGACGTCACCGAGGTCCGACCCGACCCGCGCTGGAAGACGTACGCCGAGATCTACCGTTCCTCCGGGCGCTACGCCCCGTCCATCCCCAACTGGACCCCGGTCCGGCAGACCACGGCCGAGACCGTCAACGCGCTGATGGCCGACTGCTCCCTCGACCTGGGCGAGAAGCTGCGTGAGCTCGACAAGAAGCTCGCCGGGATCCTCCAGGAGCAGGGAATCGGCGGATGACGAGCGTCGGCCAGGTGAAGTCGGCCGCGCGGACGGCGGCCGGCACCACCCCGCGGGCAGAGGGCGGGCCGGCGCCGACCTCGGCCGGAGGCGGGCCGCCCGCCGGTCGCCGAGTGACGAATCGCCGTGCGAGGAGTCGTCGGGCGGGCCGATGGTGGACACCGTGGCTCTTCCTCGCCCCGGCGCTGATCCTCTTCCTCTACTTCAAGTTCATCCCCATGGCCAGCGCGCTGACCATGTCCTTCCAGGACGTGCAGCCCTACCTCGGCAACCGGTGGGTCGGCGGCGAGAACTACGCCACGGTGCTGTCCTCGGACGGCTTCCGGGAAGCCGCCTGGCACACCGTCGTCCTCGCCGTCGGCCAGACCCTCGGATCGATGGCGCTCGGTCTCGCCCTCGCCCTGCTCATGGAGGGGCAGGGGCGCAGGCTCGGTTTCGTCCGCTCGGCGGCCTTCCTGCCCGTCGTCGTACCGATCGCGGTCGTCGCCGAGCTCTGGCGGATCATGTACCACCCCACCGGGGACGGCATGCTCAACTCCCTCCTCGGCCTGGTGGGGTTCGGCCCGTCGGGCTTCATCAACGACCCCGACACCTCCATGGCGTCCATCATGCTCACCGGCATCTGGCGGGGAGCCCCCTACGACATGATGATCTTCCTCGCCGGTCTGGCCGGGGTGGACCGAGGTCTGTACGAGGCCGCCAAGGTCGACGGCGCGTCGAGGTTCCAACGCATCCGCCATGTGACGGTCCCAGGACTGCGCGCCGTCCTCACCATCCTGTTCATCCTCGCGGCCATCCGGGGCCTGCGCGTCTTCACCGAGGTCTTCCTGCTCACCAACGGCGGCCCCGACGGCTCGACGGAGGTCGTCATGACCGTCATCTACAAGCTGGGCCTCGAACAGAACCGGCTCGGCGTCGGCGCGGCCGGAGCGGTCCTCCTCTTCCTGGCGACGCTGCTTCTGACGGTCTGCGTCCACCTGTTCCGACGGAGGGGTAACGAATGAGCGCGCCGACCGAGACCGCGCTGGGTCTCACCGAGAGCCGGAGCGCCGGCGGCCGTGTCCTGAAGGCCGTCACCTACCTCCTGGTCCTGCTGGTGTTCGCCGGACCTCTGCTGGCCCTGCTCGTCAGCGCGTTCAACCACGTCAAGGACCCGACCCAGCTCAGCGTCGTCCCCTCCGACCCCACCGTGGACAACTTCAGGGTCGCGTTCGACCAGGGAGTCCTGAAGTACCTCCTCAACTCGTTCTTCGTGGTCGGCTTCGGACTGCTGCTCCAGGTGGCCGTCTCCGTGCTCGCGGGCTACGCCCTCGCCAGGAAGCGGTTCCGGGGGATGTCCCTGGTGTTCGTCGCGATCCTGGCCACGCTGATGCTGCCGGAGGAGATCCTGGCCATCCCGCTGTCCGTGATCCTCGCCGACCTGCCGGTCGTCCACATCAACCTGATCGGCTCGCTCGCCGGCATGATCGTGCCCCTGGGAGCCTGGGCGTTCTCCATCCTCGTCATGACCGAGTTCATGAAGGAGGTCCCCAGGGAGCTGGAGGAGGCCGCCCGCATCGACGGCGCCGGAGACCTGCGGATCTTCGCCCAGATCATCCTCCCCATGTGCAAACCCGCGCTCGGGGTCATCGGCGTCTTCGGCTTCACGATGATCTGGGACCAGTACCTGCTGCCCCTTCTCGTGGCCACGGACTCCTCCTCGTACACGCTGCCGCTGGCCCTGCGCACCCTGCGGGTCGACCCGCTCGTCACCCCCGGCGTGGTGATGGCCGCGTCGCTGCTCGCCCTGCTGCCGTCCGTCGTCGTCTTCCTCTTCTTCCAGCGCTCCTTCGTCCACGGCCTGTCCAGCGGTGCCCTCAAGGGGTGACCCGACCTTCCGAAAGGACCACCTCCCGTGATCCCGTCCGGCCTGATGTCCTTCCCGCTCACGCCGTTCACCCCCGCCGACGAGGTGAACCCCGCCGTGTTCGCCGACCACATCGAGGACCAGCTCGCCCACGGCCCGGCCGCGCTCTTCGTCGCCTGCGGTACGGGGGAGTACTCCTCGCTCGCCGCGTCCGAGTACGCCGAGGTGGTCCGCCGGGCCGTGGACGTCGTCGCCGGCCGCGTGCCCGTCTTCGCCGGTGCCGGCGGCGGTCTCGGCAACGCCCAAGGGGCCGTTGCCGCCGCGTCGGACGCGGGCGCCGACGGGATCCTGCTGCTGCCCCCGTACCTCGTCGGCGGCACCGAGGACGGCTACGTCGCGTACGTGGAGTCCGTCGCCCGGACCGGCCGCCTGCCCGTCCTCGTCTACCGGCGCGGCCTGGCCAGGATCGGCGTGTCCACCGCCCTGCGCCTGCTCTCGCTGCCCCAGGTCGCCGGGATCAAGGAAGGCAACGGCGACCTGGACACGATGGCGCGGATGGTCACCGCCGTGCGCACCAGCGGCCACCCCCGCGCCGAGACGTTCGCCTTCCTCAACGGCCTGCCCACCGCCGAGGTCAGCGCGGGCGCCTGCCGGGCCATCGGCATCCGCGACTACTCCTCGGCCGTCCTGTGCTTCGCCCCCGACGTCGCACGGGCCTTCCACACGGCCCTGACGGCCGGTGACACCGTCACCACCGGCCGGCTCCTCGCCGACTTCTACCTGCCGCTGACCGAACTGCGCGACCGGGTCCCCGGATACGCGGTCTCCCTCGTCAAGGCCGGAGCGCGCCTGCGCTCGCTCGACGTCGGACACGTCAGGGCGCCGCTGGTGGACGCCTCCCCGGACCACGTCGAACAGCTGCGGGACCTGCTCGACCGTGGCCGGTGTGCACTGGCGGACATCGAAGCCCGTACCGGAGCCCGCACCACCGCAGCCGCAGCCGCGGCCGCGACCCCCACCTCCACCTCCCTGACGGCTCCCACCGCGACGGCGGCGTCGTGAAGGTCACCTCCGTCGTCGTCACCCCCGTCGCCTTCGCCGACCCGCCGCTGCTCAACGCCGTCGGCGTCCACGAGCCGTACGCCCTGCGCGCGGTGGTGGAGGTGAGGACCGACACCGGCGCCTACGGCCTGGGCGAGAGTTACGGCGACTCCGCCCATCTCGAACTGCTCCGCCACGTCGCCGACGAGCTGCCCGGCCTCGACCCCTTCGACCTCAACGAACTGGCCGGGAGGGTCGGCGCGGTCGTCGGCGGCCGCAGCGCCGACGACGCGCACGGCCTCATCGGAGCGGGCGGGTCGTCCAAGACCGTCGCGAGCGTCACCTCGCCGTTCGAGGTCGCCTGCCACGACCTCCAGGGCAAACACCTCGGCAGGCCCGTCTCCGACCTCCTCGGCGGAGCCACCCGCGACCGGGTCGACTTCTGCGGCTACCTGTTCGCGAAGTGGGCCGCGCACCCCGGTCACGAGCCGGACGCGTGGGGGCCGGCCCTCGACCCCGCCGGTCTGGTGGCACAGGCCCGGCTGATGGCGGAACGGTTCGGCTTCCGGTCGTTCAAGCTCAAGGGCGGGGTACTCCCTCCGGACGAGGAGGTCGCGGCGATCCGGGCGCTGCGTGAGGCCTTTCCCGGCCATCCGCTCCGTCTCGACCCCAACGCGAGCTGGGACCCGGCGACCGCCGCCCGGGTGGCCGTGGAGCTCGCGGGCGTCCTCGAATACCTGGAGGACCCGGTCGCCGGGATCCCCGCGACGGCAGCCCTCGCCCGGATCGCCCCGATGCCCCTCGCCACCAACATGTGCGTGGTGACCTGGAAGGACCTGACCGAGGCCGTCCCCTCCCGGGCCGTCGGCGTCCTCCTCGGCGACCACCACTTCTGGGGCGGCCTCAAGGCCGCGCAGCACCTGGCCACCGCCTGCCACCACTTCGGCATCGGCATGTCCATGCACTCCAACTCCCACCTCGGGATCAGCCTCGCCGCGATGGTGCACCTCGCCGCGGCCACCCCCGCCATCGGCCACGACCTGGACACCCACTGGCCCTGGAAGCGGCCCGAGGACGACGTCGTCACGCGGCCCTGGACTCTCGTCGACGGCGCGATCACCGTCCCGCGGACACCCGGACTGGGCGTGGAGCTGGACCGTGAGGCGTTGGACCGGCTGCACGAGCAGTACCTGGCGTGCGGACTGACCCGACGCGACGACACCGGGTACCTGGCCCGAGTGGCCCCCGGCGTACGGCTCCGCGAGGACGTCCACGAGCCCGCCCGACAGCAGGGTCCCGACCCCCTCAGACCCCACAGGAACGATGCGCCATGACCACGATCAGCGCCGACGACGCGCCGGCCTCCCCGTCCGTACCCGCCGGGAGCACCGCCCCGCTCCCCGCACCGGACACGACCTGGTTCACCCACGACCGCTTCGGCATGTTCGTCCACTGGGGCCTGTACTCCCTCGCCGCGCGCCACGAATGGGTCAAGACCAGGGAGAGGATGACGGACGAGCGGTACCAGGTGTACTTCGACCACTTCGACCCCGACCGGTACGACCCGGTCCAGTGGGCCAGGACCGCGAAGGCCGCCGGGATGCGGTACGTCGTCCTGACCACCAAGCACCACGACGGCTTCTGCCTCTGGGACAGCCGGCTCACCGACTACAAGGTCACCAGGACGCCCCACGGCCGCGACCTGGTCCGCCCGTTCGTCGAAGCCTGCCGCGCCGAGGGCCTCAAGGTCGGCTTCTACCACTCCCTGATCGACTGGCACCACCCGTCGTTCCCCGTCGACGGCACCCATCCGCAGCGCGACGACGAGGAGTTCAAGACCGCCGCGGCCGATCGTGACATCCGTGAGTACCAGCGCTATCTGCACGGCCAGGTACGCGAACTCCTCACGGACTACGGACGCGTCGACTACCTCTTCTTCGACTTCTCGTACGCGGGCCGCGAATGGTGGGGCGGCAAGGGACCCGACGACTGGGACTCCCCCCGGCTCATGGAGATGGTCCGCGGGCTCCAGCCGCACATCCTGGTCAACGACCGGTCCGGCCTGCCCGGAGACTTCGTCACCCCCGAGCAGTACCAGCCCTCCGCACCCATGACCGTCGACGGCCGGCCGGTGCTGTGGGAGGCGTGCCAGACGCTCAACGGAAGCTGGGGCTACGACCGCGACAACCTCGACCACAAGAGCCCCGACCTGCTCATCCGGATGCTCGTCGACGGCGTGTCCAAGGGCGGCAACCTCCTGCTGAACGTCGGACCCACCGGCCGGGGCGACCTCGACCCGCGCGACACCGCCGCCCTCGCGGAGATCGGCCGCTGGACCGAGCTCCACGAAAGGGCCGTCCGCGGCTGCGGCCCCTCCCCGTTCACCCCGCCCGCCGACTGCCGCTACACGCAGCGCGGCGACCGCCTCTACGTCCACCTCTTCGCCTGGCCGCTGCGCCATCTGCACCTGCCAGGACTCGAAGGGCGGGTGCGCTACGCCCAGCTCCTGAACGACGCCTCCGAGCTCGTCCAGGAACCGCCGGCCCCCGACCGCCCGGCGATGAACACCCAGATGGGCGGCCAGCCGCCCGGCACACTCACCCTCCGGCTGCCGGTGCGGCGGCCGGACACCCCGGTACCCGTCATCGAACTCCATCTGCTCTGAGGGCCCCTCCGCACCCTTCCGAGGACCTCTCCTCAGCCCCCACCTGACCCCCGTTCGACCAGGAGGCACCATGCAACGACGCACGTTCCTCACCGGCACCGCGGCAGGAGCGGCCGCGGCCGCCCTGCCCCTCTCCACCCCGGCGTACGCGAGTGCCTCCCGGCACACCCACGCGCACGTACGGGGCGCCACCGTCGATGTCAGCTCCCTCGACGACCTCCAGGACGCGATCGACGCGGCGGGCCCCGGCACCCGCATCGTCCTCGCGAACGGCACCTACACCGTCCCCGCCGCCAAGCCCCTCACCGTCACGGGCAGGCACGGCTCCCGCAGCGCGCCGATCACCATCGTCGCCGCCTCGCGCGGCGGCGCCGTCCTGCGCGGCGAGCGGAGCTTCGTCTTCGACGACTCCAGCGACGTCACGGTGAGCGGCTTCTCCTTCCGCCAGAGCACCACCCTGGAGATCCCGCCGAACTGCACGTACATCCGGCTCACCCGCAACGACTTCCAGCTCGCCGACATCGAGGGGCTGCACTGGGTCATGGTGCGCGGCGACGACGCCGTGATCGACCGCAACCACTTCCACGGCAAGACCACGCTCGGCATCTTCCTCGGCATCGAGGGCGCGGGCAGCGAGGCCATGGCCCAGGGCGTGCACGTGCACCGCAACTACTTCTCCGACCACACCTTCGCGGGCTCCAACGGCGGTGAGCCGATCCGGCTCGGCGTCAGCCCCCGCGCCCTGTCCAGTGCGCACGCGCTCGTCGAGTACAACCTGTTCGAGCGGGCCGACGGCGATCCCGAGGCGATCTCCGTGAAGAGCTCCGACAACGTCATCCGGTACAACACGATCCGGAACAGCCTCGGCGGGATCGTGCTGCGACACGGCAACCGGACCCGCGTCGAGAGCAACCACCTGATCGGCGGCCAGGAGGGCGTACGGATCTACGGAAACGACCACGTCGTCGTCAACAACTACCTGGCCGGCCTCACCGGACGGGCGATGGTCGTCGGCAGCGGTACGGCACGCGACCACGTCCCCGGCGAGTCGGCCGAGGCCCGCCGGGGCAACGACGCGCCCGACCGTGTCCTCATCGCCCACAACACCCTGCTCGACAACGCGGACGGGCTGTCGGGCGAGAGCCATCGCCCGCACGAGCCCCGCGACGTCACCATCGCCGACAACCTGCTCGTCGGCCAGACCGGCACCCTGGTCGAGATGGCGACCACGGTCCGCTTCACCTGGCAGAGCAACATCCTGTTCGGGGCCGCTGCCGACGGGAACATCCCCGCGGGAGGGTTCGTACGGGCCGACCCCCGACTGGTACGGGGGACCGACGGCGTGTACCGGCTGTCGAGCACGAGCCGGGCGATCGGAGCGGCCACCCTGAGCCCGGCGCCGGTCACCCACGACATCGACGGCGACCCGCGCGGGGGCCTCCGGGACGTCGGCGCCGACGAGTACGCGACGATCACGCCGCGAAACCGTCCCCTGACACCGGCGGACGTGGGCCCGAACGCCCGGTGACACCGCCGCCGTGAAGGACGGCCGGCCGGTGAGCCCGCTCCCGGCCGGCCCGGCCTCACCCCTGCAGTAGGCTGACGGCCAGCAGACACATCCGATGTATTTCGCCGTGCACAGGAGGACGCCTTGGCAGTTACGGACGAGGCGATCGGGAAGATCAAGGAGATGATCGTCTCCGGTGCGCTGCGCCCGGGGGACCGGCTGCCCAAGGAGGCCGACCTCGCCGCTGAGCTGGGCCTGTCGCGCAACTCCCTGCGCGAGGCGGTGAAGGCGCTTTCCCTGCTGAACATCCTCGACGTGCGGCAGGGCGACGGGACCTACGTCTCCAGCCTCGAACCGCCCCTGCTGCTCGAAGCGGTCTCCTTCGTCCTGGACTTCCACCAGGACGACCAGGCGCTCCAGGCCCTGAAGGTGCGGGGCATCCTGGAGCCCGCGGCGACCGCGCTGGCGGCGGAGCGCATCCCCGAGGACGAGATCAGGGAGCTCACGGAGCTTCTCGACGGGCTCGGCGAGGCCCCGAGCCTGGAAGAACTCGTCGCCAGCGACCTGGAGTTCCACCGGAGGATCGCGGCCGCCTCCGGCATCCCGCTGCTCTGCTCCCTCCTCGACAGCATCTCCGGAGCCACCGTGCGGGCCCGGCTGTGGCGCGGGATCACCGAGGAGACGGCGGTGGCCCGGACCCTTTCGGAGCACCGGGCCATCCTGGACGCGCTCGCCGCCCGCGACGCGCGCACGGCGGAGGCCTGGGCGACGATCCACATCTCCAACGTGGTGCGCTGGCTCGACACCGTGCTGTGACGCCCCGCGGCGGTGGCAGGACTCGGGCGCCCGTTCCCCAGGGGGACGGGCGCCCTTCGTCGTACGGCTCCCGGTCGGTGCCGGGTCGGCCGGCGGACATTTCTCGACGAGAGAGAAACATCCGATGTCTACTTGCCCGGGCTCTCGCGGGCGCCGTATCGTTCTCGCTCGACAGGCCAATCACCCGATCTGTGCTGAGGGTTGGGGCTGCTCCGTGTGCGTCGGACAGATGACGTCGAACACCGCGCACGCGGCCCAGGTGTGAAAGGAACCCCGTTGTCCACTGACATCACGCGGGTCATCGCGATGGACACCTACGACATCCGATTCCCGACCTCCCGCCAACTCGACGGGTCCGACGCGATGAACCCGGACCCCGACTACTCCGCGGCCTACCTCGTCCTGCGCACCGACGAGCCCGACGGACCGGCGGGACACGGCTTCACGTTCACCATCGGGCGTGGCAACGATGTCCAGGTCGCGGCGATCGAAGCACTGCGCCCGCACATCGTCGGTCGCTCCGTGGAAGACCTCTGCGCCGACCCGGGGCTGGTCAGCCGAGCGCTGATCGGCGACAGCCAGCTCCGCTGGCTCGGACCGGAGAAGGGCGTCATGCACATGGCCGTCGGGGCCGTGGTCAACGCCGTGTGGGACCTGGCCGCCAAACGGCGGAACAAACCCCTGTGGAAGCTGCTCGCCGACGCCGACCCCGCATGGCTCGTCTCCCAGGTGGACTTCCGCTACATCACCGACGCGATCACGCCCGAGGAGGCGCTGGACCTCCTCACCCGCGGCAAGGAAGGCCGGGCCGAACGCGAGGAGCGCCTGCGAGCCGAGGGCTACCCCGCCTACACGACATCGCCCGGCTGGCTCGGCTACTCCGACGAGAAGCTGACCCGACTGGCCGAGGAGGCCGTCGCCGCGGGGTTCACCCAGATCAAACTGAAGGTCGGCGCCGATCTCGCGGACGACATACGCCGCTGCCGCACCGCCCGCGCGGCCGTCGGCGCGGACATCCGCCTGGCCGTCGACGCCAACCAGCGATGGAACGTCACCGAGGCGATCGAGTGGACCCGGGCGCTCGCCGAGTTCGACCCGTACTGGATCGAGGAGCCGACCAGCCCGGACGACATCCTGGGACACGCGCGCGTGCGGGCCGCCGTCGCGCCGGTCAAGGTGGCGACGGGCGAGCACGTGCAGAACCGCATCGTCTTCAAGCAGCTCCTCCAGGCGGACGCCGTCGACATCGTGCAGCTGGACGCGGCCCGCGTCGGCGGGGTCAACGAGAACCTCGCCATACTGCTGCTCGCCGCGAAGTTCGGCGTCCCCGTCTGCCCCCACGCCGGCGGGGTCGGACTCTGCGAACTGGTCCAGCATCTGGCGATGTTCGACTACGTGGCGCTCAGCGGAACCACCGAGGACCGGGTCATCGAGTTCGTCGACCATCTGCACGAGCACTTCACCCACCCGGCCGTCGTCCGCGGAGGCTCGTACACGGCGCCGCTGGGCCCCGGTTTCTCCGCGGACATGCACGAGGCCTCCCTCGCGATGTTCCTGTATCCCCACGGCACGTTCTGGGCCGCCGACCTCGCGCGATCCGACGACGCCACGAACGACGCCACGACCGGCGCCACGAACGAAGTCACTCTGGAGGTGACCGCATGACCACACCCCCGCTCGTCGGCCTGCGGGCCGTCGTCACCGGCGGCGCCTCCGGCATCGGACTCGCCGTCGCACGGACGCTGCACGCCCACGGAGTCGCCGTCGCCGTCCTGGACCTCCACCCGGACGCGACGCCCGACCACCTCACCGCCCTCCGCGCGGACGTCGCCGACGAGACCTCGGTACGCCAAGCCGTAGAGGCGGCCGCCGCCACGCTGGGCGGCATCGACATCCTCGTCAACAACGCGGGCATCGGCGCCGCCGGGACGGTCGAGGACAACCCCGACGACCAGTGGCACGACGTCCTCGACGTCAACGTCCTCGGGGTCGTCCGTACGACCCGGGCCGCTCTGCCCCATCTGCGCCGCTCCGAGCACGCCGCCGTCGTCAACATCTGCTCCATCGCCGCCACCGCGGGCCTGCCCCGACGGGCGCTGTACTCGGCCAGCAAGGGCGCGGTCCTCTCCCTGACCCTCGCCATGGCCGCCGACCACGTGAGGGAGGGGATCCGCGTCAACTGCGTGAACCCCGGGACCGTCGACACCCCTTGGGTCGCCCGCCTGCTCGACGCGGCGGAGGACCCGGAGGCCGAACGCGCCGCGCTCAGCGCCCGCCAGCCCACCGGGCGACTCGTCAGCGCCGACGAGGTGGCCGCGGCCGTCGTCTATCTCGCCTCCCCGGCCGCCGCCTCGGTGACGGGCACCGCCCTCGCGGTCGACGGCGGCATGGCGGGGCTCCGACTCCGACCGGCGGGCACATGAGCACCGGCGCGGACCGGGCCGGCACAGTCCGCCCCGACGGGGACAGCACCGGCCCGGAGCGCGTCCCCATCGGCGGGACCGACGCCTGGACGACCCGCCTCGCGTTCGGCGCGGCCGGCATCGGCAACCTCTACCGGAGCGTCACCGACGAGGAGGCCGCCCAGACCCTCGCGACCGCCTGGGACCGCGGCATCCGGTCCTTCGACACGGCCCCGCACTACGGCCTCGGCCTGTCCGAACGGCGGCTCGGCGCCTTTCTGCGGGACCGGCCCCGTGACACGTACACCGTCTCGACGAAGGTCGGCCGCCTTCTGGTGCCCGACCCCGGGGCGACCGGCGACGACCTCGCGAACGGCTTCGCCGTACCCGCCGCGTACCGCAGGGTCTGGGACTTCAGCGCGGACGGCGTCCGGCGCGGCCTCGAAGCGAGCCTGGAACGCCTCGGGCTCGACCACGTCGACATCGTGTACCTGCACGACCCCGACGACCACACCGACCAGGCCCTGCGCGAGGCGTACCCGGCCCTGGAACGCCTGCGGGCCGAGGGAGTCCTTCGGGCCGTCGGCGTGGGCATGAACCAGACGGCGACACCCACCCGCTTCGTCACCGAGACGGACATCGACGTCGTCCTGCTCGCGGGCCGCTACACCCTGCTCGACCAGAGCGGCCTGGCCGAATTGCTGCCGGCCGCACTGCACCGAGGTGTGTCGATCGTCGCGGGAGGCGTGTTCAACTCGGGTCTCCTCGCCGATCCGCGCCCGGGCGCCAGGTACGACTACGCGGCCGCGTCCCCGGAGACGCTGGGCAGGGCCCTTCGGCTGCGGGAGATCTGTGAGCGCCACGGAGTGCCCCTTCGAGCCGTGGCGGCACGTTTTCCGCTGGGGCATCCCGCCGTGGCAGGCGTCCTCCTGGGCCTGCGCAGCGCCGCGGAGGCCACGGACGCCGCCGACCTGCTCGCCCGGGAGATTCCCGCCGCCCTCTGGGACGAGCTGCGGGAAGCGCACCATCTGCCCGACGACGCCCCCGTGCCGGGGCAGGGGAGGGGCCGATGAGGATCGCCCTGCACACTCGCGTCCGCGCGGACCGCATCGCCGCGTACGAGCGGGCGCACCGGGAAGTCCCCCTGGAACTGACCCGGGCGATCCGGGCCGCCGGCTGTACGTCCTGGACGATCTGGCGCAGCGGCACGGACCTCTTCCATCTGCTCGACTGCGAGGACTACGCCCGCCTCCTGGCCGAACTGGAGACACTGCCGGTCAACGTGGAGTGGCAGGCCCGGATGGCCGAACTCCTGGACGTCGTGCACGACTACTCCGGCGAAGGGGCGGACGCCGGACTGCCCGTGGTGTGGCAGCTGTGAACGGGCCCGGAGCGGGCGGGCCCGAAGCTGTCGGGTCCGAAGCGAACAGGCCCGAAGCGAACAGGCCCGAAGCGAGCAGGCCCGAAGCGAGCAGGCCCGAAGCGGGCGGGCCCGCTGTGAGCGGTGCGGCCGCGGAAGAGGCCGCTGCGGAGGGAGCGGCCGTGAACGGCCCGTTCGTCGTCGACGCCCACCACCACCTCTGGGACCTCGCCGTACGTGAGCAGGACTGGATCACCGGACCCGCGCTCGCCCCCCTGCGCCGCACCTTCACCGAGCACGACCTGAGGGCCGAGACCGTCGCCTCCGGGGTGACGGCCACCGTGCTCGTACAGACGGTGACGGTCGCCGACGAGACACCCGAGATGCTGGCCGCAGCCCACCACAGCGACCTCGTCGCCGGTGTCGTGGGCTGGACGGACCTGACGGCGCCCGCCGTCGCCGACACCCTGGCCGAGCTGCTCGCCCTGCCGGGCGGCGGGCACCTGGTCGGCATCCGCCACCAGGTCCAGGCGGAAGCGGACCCCGCCTGGCTGCTCCGCCCCGACGTCCGCCGGGGCCTTCGGGCGGTGGCCGGCGCCGGGCTCGTCTACGACCTGGTGATCCTTCCGCACCAGCTGGTGGCCGCGACCGCCGCGGCGGAGGCGTTGCCGGAGCTGACCTTCGTACTCGACCACGCGGCGAAACCGCCGATCGCGACCGGGGAGCTCGAACCCTGGGCGGCCGGTCTGCGGGCCTTCGCCGCCCTGCCGAACACCGTGGGCAAGCTTTCGGGCCTGCTCACCGAGGCCGACTGGCGGACATGGACCGTGGGCGACCTCCGCCCGTACGCCGACACCCTGCTCGGTGCGTTCGGCCCGAACCGTCTGATGTTCGGTTCGGACTGGCCCGTCTGCACCCTGGCGGCGTCGTACGGCCGGACTCTCGCGACCGCCCGAGAGCTCACGGACGGGCTCGGCGAAGCGGAGCGGGCCGCCGTCTTCGGCGGCACGGCGGCGGAGACGTACCGGCTGGCGACGTCTGACGGACAGCGCCGCTCGCCGGGCGGCGTGCCCGGTGGTCACGTAGGGTCGTGATGCCGCTACGGCAGTGGCGGTGGTACGGCGAGAGCGAACGCCTCGTCGACGGACGCGCGGGCGGGGGCGCGGCTCGACCGATCAGCGGATCGACCGATCTGGGGTGCCCCATGACAGGACAGTTCGAAGCGACGTTCGAGGTCGACCGGCCGGTCGACGAGGTCTTCGCCTTCCTCGCCGACGGACGCAACGATCCGGAGTTCAGTCCCCGGGTGCTCAGGATCGAGCGGGTTCCCGACGCCCCGACCGCCGTGGGCACCGTCTTCCGCAGCACCGTCAAGGACGCCGGGATGAAGACCGCCAGGGAGATCCGCGTCACCGCGTTCGAAGCCCCCGTGAAGCTCCGGTGGTCCGAGGTCTCGAAGAACCGCGTGACGGCACCCGAGGGCGGCTACGACCTGGAGCCCCTCGCGAACGGCCGGACCCGGGTGCGGTTCTACAACGTCCTCGAAGGGCACGGCATCGGCAGACTCCTCGTCGGCCTGGCCCTCGCGGCCGCCCGCAAGGACGCCGACGGTTTCGGCGCCCGTATCAAGGCCGCGGCCGAGGCGGGCATCGCCCCGCGCTGAGGCGGGATCGCCCCCGCGCTGAGGTGGAATCGTCTCGTTCTGAAGCGGGAGCGCGCTATCCGCCGTAGCCGTGTTCCTGTCGGGATGCGTGTCCGTCGCGTGGGCGCGGGACGGACACGACGTCCGGACGCCGCGGCGGGCCGCTGAAGCGGACGGGAACGCCGGGAGAGTACAGCACGCTCACGGGCGCGCCGAGGGGCCGCCCCAGACCGGCCGCGGCGAGCAGCGTCTCGTCGAGATCGAGGAGCCGGGCGCGGTGCAGCGGCCAGCGCGGGTGGGTGTTGGGGAGATAGAGCGGCCGCCCGAGGAACGAGCTGTGCATGCCCCAGCGGGCGGTCAGGAAATGTTCGAGCGCGGTGGGCTCCTCGACCCGCTCGCCCACGGCCACACTGATCGCGCTGCGTGCCCCGCGGGGACCGGGCCAGCGCCGGCTGCTGCTGTACGTCACGGTGGAGCCCTCGTTCCGGACGCTCATCCGCGACCAGACGTACGGGAGGCGGAACGCCCACCGTCCGACAGCGACGGGGATCAGGCGGGACGCGTCGAGCGAGCGGAAGACCACCCCACGGCGTCCGTGACCGTCCACGGAGTAGAGCCGGACGTTGGTCTCGGGGAAGGTGCCGAGGTAGGGGATCCCGGGGAGGCGGAACCAGCCGACCCGGTGCATCCGGAAGGCGACGAGGCCCACATAGGTGACGCCGTCGAGGGTGTCGGGCACGGTGCCGGCGGGCAGGAGCGGCGCCACGTCGGCGGGGTCCACGGCCCAGTGCAGGAAGGCCAGGTCGAGCCAGGACTGGGTGAGCAAGGTGCGGTCCGCGCGGTGCGGCGGGTCGGCCGATATCGGTTCGGGCTGCACGGCGGGTGGCATCTGCGGCATCGCAGCAGTATCCGGCACCGAGCGAAGAAAAGGGGCCCTCCACGGGTGTGTGGAGGGCCACCTCTTCACTGCTTCACCGCGACGGGAGGGACCACCCCGGCGCGTCGTGCGCCGAGGTTACGGCGCCACCTTCAGGAGCTTGTTCGCCGTGCCGGCGGACGCGTTCTTGATGGCGTCCGGCGTCGCCGCCCCGGTCAGCGCGGCGGCCGTGTCGGCCGGCGTCGCCGACGGGTTGGCGGCCAGGTACAGGGCCGCGGCCCCCGCCACATGGGGACTGGCCATGGACGTTCCGGAGATCGTCTTGACGCCGGTGTCGCTGTCGTTCCAGGCCGACGTGATGTCCGAGCCCGGCGCGTACAGGTCGACGACGGAGCCGAAGTTCGAGAAGTCCGACTGCTCGTCGTCCTTGGTGCTGGAGGCGACGGTGAGCGCCTCGGGCACCCGGGAGGGCGAGCCCTGTCCGGCGTCCGAGGACTCGTTGCCGGCCGCCACGGCGAAGGTCACGCCGGAGGCGATGGCGCGCTTCACCGCCGCGTCCAGCGCCTCGTCGGCGCCGCCGCCGAGGCTCATGTTCGCGACCGAGGGACCGGAGTGGTTCTTGGTCACCCAGTCGATGCCCGCCACGACCTGGTCGGTGGTGCCGGAGCCGTTGTCGTCCAGGACGCGGACGGCGACGACCTTGGCCTTCTTGGCGACTCCGTGGGACGTGCCGGCGATGGTGCCCGCCACGTGGGTGCCGTGGCCGTTGCCGTCGTCGGCACTGTCGTCGTTGTCCACGGCGTCGAAGCCGTGGGTCGCCCGGCCGCCGAAGTCCTGGTGGGAGATCCGGACGCCGGTGTCGATGACGTACGCGGTCACCCCGTCCCCGCCGTTGTCGGGGTAGGTGTACTTCTGGTCGCCGGCGGTGTCGGCCTGGTCGATGCGGTCCAGACCCCAGGACGGGGGCTGCTCCTGCGTCTCCTTGATGCTGAAGTGCTTGTTCTGCACGACCGTCCCGACGGCGGGGTCGGCGGCGAGGCGCTTGGCCTCGTCGACCGACAGACCGGACGCCGAGAAGCCGTTGACCTCGGAGCCGTAGGAGCGGGTGAGGGTGCCGCCGTACTTCTTCGCGAGATCCGCCTTGTTCGCGGATGCGTCGAGGATGACGACGAAGCTGCCGGAGACGGCGCCCGGGGCGCCGAGTCCGTGCACGGTCCCTTCGGCCGGGGCGGCCGCCCCGGCGAGGTTCCCCGCGAACAGTGCGGCGGCGGCCGTGGCAGCGGTAGCTGTGGCTATGGCCGCGTTGCGAAGTCCGTGGGATCGCTTGTGAGTTGCCATGAAGGTGGTTCTCTCCTCGTGTTGACGTGTGGGGCGTCAAACGTTCGAGAGAAACCCTGTGCGGGTTGGCAGGAGCAAATCAAGAGCGAACCAGGGGTAAAGCGTTATTCAACAAGGTTTCTTAAAATTCTCTCCGCACCTCCTCCATCTCGCGCACGTCTTCCCGCCAACTCCTGCGGGAAATGGGCACTTTCCTGTGTGGGGCGGGTGCAGTGCTGTCAGCGCGGTGAGTGGGTCATCGGGCTCCGCCGTCGTCCGTCCCGCGCGACCGGCACCCTGCCGACCGCCGGCGCCCCGCTGCTTCGGGTGCCGGCGGTCGGGGACCGTCGTCCGGGTGGGTCAGGTGCGCCGTAGGGGCGGGAAGCCGTCGAGGTCCTCGGGCTGCGTGGCGACCGCCTGCCCGAGCAGGTGCAGTGGGCCCGCTGTGATGCCCGCCGCTTCCATGACCCGCCAGTGGGCCCGTGCGAGCCGGGCGTCCACCAGGCCGTGGACCAGAGGGAGTTCCGGATGTGCGGCATGGAGCAGGGACTCCAGGCGGCACGAGGCGATCGTGCCCGGGAGCCAGGACCGGGCCGCGTATCCCGCCGCCGCGGCCGCCGGCAGCCCCGGCGCCGTACGCCGCTCCAGCGGCCCGACGGTCAGCAGGCCGCCGCCGACGATCAGGACGTCGCGGTGCTCCCGCATCCGGGCCAGCGCCCTCGTGGTGTCGAAGCAGTGCGGGAAGGAGTCGTCGACGACGATCGCGCCCGGCCGGAGCCGCGACACGTCGAGCACCGTGTCCCCTCCGCTGACGGCCGTGACCAGGAGATCGGCCTCGTACACGGTGGCCGGCAGAGCGGCCGGGCCGGACTCGTGGATCTCCATGTTCCGGGCGAGACCGCGGGCGGTCAGCTCCTCCGCCAGGGTCCGCAGCCGCGGCGCACTGCCCGCGACATCGCACAGGAGCAGCCTGGCGGGCGGCGCGTCGGCGAGGGTGAGGAGCAGTTCGAGGGACGACCTCCCGATGGAGCCCAGGCCGACCACGGCGACGGCGAGGCCGCCGAGTTCACGGCCCGTCCTGACGAGGGCCGCCTGGACGGTCTTGACCACGGAAACGGCGGTCGCCGCGTGCCCGGTGGTGAGCGCGGTCGCCGTGTCGGCGCCCGTCTCGCGCAGGACCCCGAAGCCGTACGCGGTGAGTGACGGGATCATGCCCGCGAGCGAGACGCTCCGGGCGCCCAGCGACGCCGCGTACGCGACGGCCCGGGCCGTGCGGCCGGCGAGATCGGGCGTCGAGGCGAGCTCGTCGGCGAACAGGGGAAGGCAGACGAACCCGGACCGGCCGAGCGGTGTGCCGATCTCCTCCACGAGCCGCGGACCCCCACCCGGGAAGAGCAGCTCGCGGAGCTGTTCACGTGGCACCGCCCCGTCCGTGGGTTCGCCGAGGGCCGCGAGCGCGGTGAGCCGGCCGGGCGGGGGAAGGTACCCGATGAGCGCGGAGTCCAGGACGTCGGGAGACGGGCCCTCGCGGAACGCTGCCCGACGCGGGTGCCGCGTCGGGCTGCTCGTACGCTCCGTGCCCTCCGTCATCCCGCGCCGCAGGGCGCCGGCGAAGGAGGCGAACGCCGCCTCGTCGGGGAACGCGGACGCGGACGCGCGAAGTGTCACCCGCAGTTCTCCGTCGCCCACCGGCCGCACCGCCAGGAACGTGTCCGTCCCCACCGGTGGCGGCGCGAGGACGGAGTCGGCATCGTCCCACCGCATCCTCAGCATGTCGCCGCTCATCGGGCCGAGGGCGGAGAAGTCCAGGAAGGTGAAGAAGAACTGGGCCACCGGAGGCAGCCCACCGTCGTTCCGGGGAGTCCGTACCCCCTCCGCACGCGCCGTCTCGACCTCCGCCACCACCGCGCGCAGGTCCTCGTCGAACGTACGGCGCTCCGTCTCTGCCTCCCCGGCCTTCCTCCCCTCACGGGATCCGGGGCCCGGCCGCAGCGGTACGGCAGCCGCGTACGGGCCGAACGCCAGATGGGCATCGGGATGCGCGTCGTCCCGCCCGGACACGGCCAGACCGAGGATCAGATCCTCCTGCCCGGTCGCGACGGCCAGCGTCCGGTAGTACGCGGCGAGGACCGGGGCGAACAGCGTCGTACCCGCGTCGGTGGCGATCCGGCGCAGCGCCGCGACCTCGGTCGTGCTGAGGGTGAAACCGGTGGAGCGGTACGGGGCCGCCTCCGGGTCCTTGTCGGGCGCGCCGGTTCGGGCGCGGCGCCAGAGAACCGGGCGGCGGTACGGCGTGTCGAGCCGGGCCCGGCGGGGGCCGTCGGACGCGGCCGCGCGTTCCCGCGCGGCGACATGGTCGCGGAACGTGCCCCGCAGCGGCGGGAGTTCGGTGGGCTCCCCCCGGACCACACGGTCGTAGACGGCGAGCAGCTCACGGCCCAGCAGCGCCACGCTGTAGCCGTCGCCGATCAGATGGTGGGCGTGCACGACGAGCACATGCTCGTCGAGTCCGGGCCCGAGGGTCAGCATCCGCAGACGCAGCAGCGGCCACGCCCAGGGCT
Organism: Streptomyces sp. NPDC017246; assembly: GCF_044331325.1. Classification (NCBI taxonomy): domain Bacteria; kingdom Bacillati; phylum Actinomycetota; class Actinomycetes; order Kitasatosporales; family Streptomycetaceae; genus Streptomyces; species Streptomyces sp. NPDC017246. The sequence goes on from NZ_JBIRMW010000003.1 coordinate 402,093, forward strand.
CGAGACGGCGCGCGCGCTCGTCGGCGATCCGTGACGCGAGCAGGCCGGGTTCGGCAAGGGTCTCGAAGTCGACCGGGAGTCGCAGGCTGGGCGGAAGCTCCTGCTGGACGGGGGGCCTGGCTCCCGCGGGGAACACGGTCCGCAGCATCGGATGGCGTGCGACGCAGACGTCGACGGCCTGCTGGAACGCGGCGGTCCGTAGGGGCCCGTCGATCCGCAGTCCGGCGAGCCATGCCGTGGGGGAGCCGGGCGCCATCGCCTCCGCGAGCAGGAATCCGCGTTGGGAGGGGGAGAGAGGGAAGGGCGACGGGCCGCCGTGTGAGCCCTCGCCGACGCAGGGGGCCTGGCCGGTGATGCCGGGCCCCTCGTCGGCGACGCCGTGCCCCTCGTGGGCGACGCCGTCGATGGCGGCGGCGAGCGCGGCCAGCGTGCGGTGGCGGTACACGACGGTGGGCCTGGGCAGGGCCGGGATCCTCTCGCGGAGGCGGGCGAAGACCTGCAGGACGAGCAGGGAGTCACCGCCCAGCGTGAAGAAGTCGTCCTCGCGCCGGACCTCGTCCGCGTCGAGGAACTCGGACCAGACACGGGCCAGCAGGATCTCGGTCGGCGTCGCCGGAACGGTCCGTCCCGGCGTGGCCGTCCCTCCTGGCGTGGACGCCCTTCCTGGGGAGGACGTCTCATCCGGCGTGGTCGGCCCTCCCGGTGCGGTCTCCCCTCCCGTCGCGGCCGTCCCCCGCGTCGCTGTCGTCACCGGCCCGCCGGTACCGGTGGCAGGCGTGCCGAGCCCCGCACGGTCGATCTTCCCCGTCCCGGTCACCGGGAGTTCGGCCATGACATGGATCCGGGCCGGCAGCATGTACTCCGGCAGTGTCCCCGCCAGATGGGCGCGCAGAGCCGTGGAATCCGGTGCCGTCACGCCCGGTCTGAGCTCGACGAACGCGCCGAGCCGCCCGTCCCGGTGCACGACGGCGGCACGGGCCGCCGCCGGATGCGTGAGCAGCACCGCTTCGATCTCGCCCGGTTCCACCCGGTGCCCGCGGATCTTGACCTGGTCGTCGATCCGGCCGAGGAAGTCCAGCACGCCCCGCTCGTCGCGCCGGACCCGGTCGCCGCTGCGGTACCAGCGGCGCCCGTCGCGCTCGGTGAACGCGGCGGAGGTCAGCTCCGGCGCGTGCAGATAGCCGGGAGTGAGCCCCACGCCCGCGATGAGCAGCTCGCCGGGTTCACCCGGCGCGCAGCGCCGCCCGTCCGGTGCCACCACGTCGATCCGCGTGCCGCTGAGGGGCGTCCCGATGGGCAGTGACCGGACGTCGTCGGCGGGGCGGCCTTCGATGATGTGGAAGGTGGCGTTGATGGTGGCCTCGGTGGGCCCGTACAGATTGGCGATCCGGTGACCGGGACCGAACAGGTCGTACCAGCGCCGCACATGGGCGGGCGGCAATGCCTCGCCGCCGACGTGGATCCAGCGCAGAGCCGACAGGTCCGGTGCCGGCCCGCCCTCCCGTATCCGGGTCTCGGCGGCCTCCAGCAGCCGGGACCACAGGCTGGGGACCGAACTCCACACCGAGATACGGGCCTGCTCGACCCGGTCGAGCAGCGCCTCGGGGTCCCGCAGCAGCTGCCGGGGGAGGACGACCACGGTGGCGCCGACGAGCAGGGGCGCGAGGAGCTGTCGTACCGACGCGTCGAAGCACAGCGAGGCCGTCTGGGCGAGCCGGTCGCCTTCGGCGTACCGGAAGGTGGCCAGCGCCCAGTCGAGGTAGTTGGTCATCGAACGACGGGTGATCGGGACCGCCTTGGGGCGCCCGGTGGAGCCCGAGGTGAAGATCACGTAGGCGAGGGAGTCGGGGCCGGGGGCGGCCGCAGGCTCGGCGCCGTCGGTGGACGGCTCGGGCGAGCGGTCGTCGGTCGTGACCAGGGCGACGCCGGTGTCCGAGGCGAGCTTTGCCGCCGACGCCCGGGTCGCCGCATGGCAGACGAGGACACCGGCACGGGATCTGCTCAGTTGGTCGGCCAGGCGTACGGGGGGATGGGCGGCGTCCAGCGGAACCCATCCGGCCCCGGCTCGCAGAATGCCGACCACGCCGGTCACGGCATCGGCGCCCTGTTCGGTCAGCAGTCCCACCAGGTCACCCGGGGCCACGCCGTGGGCGCGCAGCCGGGCGGCGAGCGCGCCGGACGCCCGGTCCAGTTCGGCGTAGGTCACGGTACGACCGTCACCCGTGTCGACGGCCACCGCGGTCGGGGTCGCCCGTGCCTGCGCGCGCAGGCGGGCGACGATGTCCGAGGGGTCGTCGGCGGGGTGGGAGAACTCCGGGAGGGGGAGCTCGGTGTGGCGGGGGAGTTCGGGGACAGGTGCCGGCATCGTTCGCCCGGCTCCGCCAGCGGACTCGTATGCTCCGGCGGAGCGCGAGAGCGCGGCCGCCCCGGTCAGTTCGGCCAGGTGCTGGGAGGCCAGTCGGACGATCGTGGTCCGGTCGAAGAGCCGTGCCGGGAAGTTCCACGAGAAGGACAGGGCCCCGTCGGACTCCCAGCACAGCAGACTCAGCCGGGTGGCGGCCGTGGCCGTTCCGGCCGAGGCCGGGCGGACCTCCACCGGGCAGTCGGGGGCGAGGGAGACCGGGAACCGCGCGAAGCTGAACGACGCGGGCGCCGCCGTACGCGGTCCCGTCCCGTCCGTCGGAAGGAGCCCGGCCAGGTCGAGACTGGTGAGCCTGCCGTGCCGTTCGCTCTCGGGCCATGCGTCACGGAGCCGTACCGCGATCGCCCGTACGGAGTCGTCCGGGCCGACGTGGACGGGGATCGGCAGGGTGTCGGCCAGCGGCCCCACCAGCCGGTCGATGCCCGGCAGCCGCGTCTCGCGGCGTGCCCGCGCGACGTTCACGGACACGTCCTCCCGGCCTCCGCTCCACCGGGACAGGCAGCGTGCGTACGCCGCGAGGAGGAGGTGGAAGAGGGACACGTGGTGTGCGGCCGCCAGTTCGCGCAGCGCGGCCGACAGCTCGGGGCCGGGGGCCACCTGGTGGGCGAGGAGCGGAGGTTCGGGGAGACCCAGCGGATCGCCGTCGTACGGGAGCGCGAGCGGTTCGCCCCGGCGGGCGAGCACTGCACGCCAGTACGCCCGGTCCTCGGCGAGGTCCGCCTCCGACCGGTCGGCCCGCTCGTGTGCCGCGTGGGCGGCGAAGTGTGCGGTGAGTGGCCGGAGTTCGGGGGCGCGCCGCTGAGACAGGGCCGTGTAGAGGTCCCAGAGTTCCTCGCCGAGGACGTTGAGGCTGTAACCGTCGGCTGCGGCGTGATGCACCAGGAGCACGAGACGGGCGGAGTCGGCGTCTCCCGTGCGGGCGAGCACCGCGCGGATGGGAGCTTCGACGGCGAGGTCGAACGGGCGATTGCACAGGGTCTCTTCGAGCTGTGACAGCTCCTCGTCGACGGAGTGGGTGCGGGGCAGGTCACGGACCTCGTACCAGTCGGGAATCCGCCCCTCGGGGCCGGGAGGCACGGCAGCCTGCGTGGGCAGAGATCCCCCGGGTGCGACGCGGATGCGGAGCATCGCGTGACGGTCGGCGAGCCGACCGAGCGCCACGCCGAGCAGCTCCGGGTCGAGCGGGCCGCGCACGTCCTGGGTCACGTACCCGTAGGCGGCGACGTCCGGGGACAGCCCGGCCTGGGCGTGGAAGGCGAGCTGGACCGGAGTCAGGGGGAAGGGGACGCTGTCGTCTGCCGAGTCCGCCGGCCCGGACGGCTGAGAGAAGGAAACGGAGGAGTGGCCCTCGGCGCTGCCGAGTTGGTCGGCGAGTTCCCCCAGGGTCCGGTGCTCGAAGAACAGGGTGATGGGAAGGGCGCGGTCGAGTTCCTTCTCCAGGCGCTTCACCAGATCGACGGCCATGAGCGAGTCCAGGCCCAGGCCGAGCAGCGGTACGTCGTCACCGAGCTCGTCCGGGGACACCCGGAGCGCCTCGGACAGCAGCTGCCGAAGGACGCCCACGGCGGTGCCTGCCTCCTCGGCGTGGTGGCCGCCCGCACGTGGGAGGGCATCGGACCGGGCCGGGGCCGGGTGGGACATGACGTGCGGGGGCCGGTCCTTCGGGAACGGGGATGCGACGGGGGCGGCCTGTGTACGGCGGGTGGCCCCCGTGGCCAGGTCGGCGACCATCAGCCGGGCGGCGTCGGTGGCACAGGCCGCACGCAGAGCCTCCAGCGCGGCGCCGGTCGCGAGCGGAGCGGGTCCGCGCGCGGCGCCGGTGGCCCGGGCCGACGAGCCCGCCCCCGTGCCGACGGCAGTGCCGTGCTCAGTGCCGGAGATGAGCCCCGTGTCAGGGCTGAGCCCAGTGCCGGAGCTGAGCCCCGTGCCGGAGCTGAGCCCCGTACCGGCGGCGAGGCCCGTATCGGCGAACGCGGCGAAGTTCACCGCCTTCCACGGGCGGCCGGCGGCATGCTCCGCGGCGGCGAAGGCGTCGAGGTAGGCGTTGGCGGCGGCGTAGTCGCCGATCGCCCCCGACAGACCCGGCAGGACCGAAGCGACCGAGGAGAACGCCACACACAGGGAAGGACGCAGGTCGTGCTCGCGAAGTCCCCGTGCGAGCAGTGCCGTACCCCGCGTCTTGGCGGCGAGCACCGCGGCCACCTCATCGGGCGACTTGGCCCGCAGCGTGCCGGGCCGCACCACTCCGGCCGCGTGGATGAGCACGTCGAGCCGCGGCAGCCCGGCCAGCAGCACGTCGACGTCCGCCTCGCGGGATACGTCGGCGGCGCGGTACTCCACGGTGGCGCCGAGCGCGCGGAGCTCGGGGAGGAGTCCGGCGGGCGGCTCGGCCGAGCGCCCGGTCAGCACCAGAGTCGGCCGTCCCCGCCCCGCGAGGTCCCGTGCGAGCGCGCGGCCGACCCCTCCGGCGCCCCCGGTGATGAGATACACGCCGTCGGCGGGCAGCGCCGCCTCGGAGGACGCGGGTTCCACGGCGACCGAGGCGGTCCCGTCAGCCGTCGACTCGGCAGCCGTGTCGACGGGCTCGACGCTCCGGCCGAGGCGTCGACCGGCCCGCCAGGCGACGGCGGGCGCGGTTCGCCCCGCCTCCGGCGCAGCGGGCCGGGCCGCGAGCTCGTGGGCGAGTGCGTCGAGCCGCGCTTCCATCCCTTCCTGGGAGGACAGGTCGACACTGAGTGCGGCGACACCGGGAAACTCCTCGGGCAGTGCCGGAGTCAGCCCGGTCAGGACCGCCTGCGTGGGGCGCGGCCGCTCCGGCCCGACGCCGGTGACGTGGACGTCCTCGGTGACGACGAGGACGCGTGGGCGGTGGAGCGCGAGCTCCGGCAGCAGGCCCTGGACTTCCGCGACCATGGTCCGATGCGCGGCGTCGAGCGCGTCGGCGGAGTCCGGCTCCACGGCCGGACCGGCAAGCAGCACGACGACCTCCGGGGCGGTCGCGCCGTCGAGCGCCGGACCGCCGTCCAGCTCCCGACCGCCGTCGGCCGTCGGCCCACCGTCGGGCAGCGGACCGGTGTCGGTCGCGGTACGAGGGCCGGGCAGCGGACCACGGCCCGACAGGGCGCCACCGTCAGCTGTCCGGGTGCTGTCGGGCAGCGGGCTCCCGGCACGCCGGACCTCGACACCCCGCCCCGTCAGACGGTCCGCGAACGCGCGGGCGAGTGCCGAGTCCGGACCGGCGAGCAGGACGGTACGCGGACCGGCGCCGACGGTCGTCGGGGCGTCGGTCCACTCGATCCGGTGCAGCAGCGGCCGGGGCCGAGGAGCGGCGCCGGGCCAGTAACGGCGCCGCTGGAAGGGGTACGTGGGTACGGTGACCCGCCCTCGCCCGGCATCCATCGCCGTACGGTCCAGCGGCACGCCCCGCTGCCAGAGCCGGCCCACCGTCTCCAGGAGGCCCCGTGCGCCGTCCCGGTCACCGGCCGCGAGCGCGACCGCCCCCGCTCCGCGTGGATGCGCCGCCGAGACGGCGCGCACGGGGCCGCCCAGCGCGGCGGAACCGAGCTCGACGAACGTGTCGTACCCGTCGGCGAGCAGCCTTTCCACCGCCGCGCCGAAGCGCACCGGGCGACGGGCGTGGTCCCGTAGGTACGCGGGGTCCAGGACCGGTTGCCACGCGGCGGTGACCGTACTGATCAGCGGTGTCACCGACGGCCGGAGCACAAGACTCCCCGCGGTTTCGGCGAGCGGGCCGAGGGCCGGATCCATCAGCGGGGAGTGGAAGGCCCGCGACACCGCGAGGCGGCGAGCCGTGATCCCTCGCCCGGACAGCGCGGCCACGGCACGCTCGACGGCGGCCTCGGTCCCGGCCAGGACGACCTGGTCGGGACCGTTGACCGCAGCCACACTCAGCGCGCCGCCGAACCGCGCCTCTGCCACCAGCGCGGCGACGGTCTCCTCGTCGCAGCGCACGGCAGCCATGGCACCGGGCGCGCACAGCTCCGCCATCAGCCGCCCGCGCTCGGTGGCGAACCGTACGGCGTCGGCGAGCGAGAGCGTCCCGGCGACGCACGCCGCGGCGATCTCACCGACGCTGTGCCCGGCGACCGCGTCCGGCGAGATCCCCCACGCCCGCACCTGGCGGGCGAGCGCGACCCCGTACGCGACGAGGAGGGGCTGGGCGACATCGGTTCGGGCGAGCGCGTCGGGGGAGACGTCGGGGTCGAGACACCAGGCGGCGAGACTGCGTCCGCCGATCGCACCCGCGTGGCCCGAGGCCTCGTCGAGCGCCTCCCTGAACGCGGGGGCGTCGGCGTACAGCGCGCGGGCCCGCCCCTGCGGCCGTACCCCCTGCCCGGGAAGGAGGAGAACGAGACGCGCCCGGGCGCGTACGGGCGCGCCGAGGGGCGTGTCTCCGTCGCGTACGGCTTCGAGCCGGGCCGCGAGATCCCCGTCGGCGACGACGGCGAGGCGATCGGGGCCCTCGTCACGGGCGAGGGCGACGGCGGCGCAGACGTCGCCCTCGTCGAGGCCCGGGCGGGTGCGCAGACGGCCGGCGAGAGCGGCAGCGGCGGCACGCAGCCCGTCCGTCCCGTGCGCGGAGAGAGTGAGCAGCCGGGGACCGGCCGACGGTGTCCGGTGCGCTGTCGGTCGGGCGGGTGGTTCTTCCAGTACGGCATGGGCGTTGGTGCCCCCGAAGCCGAACGCGTTGACTCCCGCGAGCAGCGGGCCCGGCGCCTCCCAGTCGCGTACTTCGTCCACCAGGGCGAAGCCCGAACCGGCCAGGTCGAGCGCGGGTGCGGGCGCGGCCCGGAGTGGGGACGGCGGCAACCGCCTGTGTCCGAGTGCGAGGACGACCTTCACGAGACTCGGCATGCCGGCGGCGTTGAGCAGGTGTCCGACGTTGGTCTTGACCGAGCCGAGCAGCCGGAGCCGTCCGTCGGGAAGAGGAGGAAAGGCATGCGCGAGCGAGCGCACCTCGACGGGGTCGCCGACGGGAGTGCCCGTGCCGTGGGCCTCCACGTACGAGACGCTCCCAGGGTCGATCCCCGCGTCGAGGTACGCCTGCGCGATGACCTCACGCTGCGTCAGAGGATTGGGCGCCATCAGGCTCAGCGAACGGCCGTCGTTGTTCACGGCGGTGCCTCGCAGGATCGCGAGGACCGGATCACCGGCGCGCTCGGCCTCGTCGAGACGGGTCAGGACGAGGGCCGCGCCGCCCTCCCCGGGAACGAAACCGTCGGCCGCCGCGCCGAACGCGTGGCAGCGCCCGGTCGGGGAGAGAGCCCCCGCCTTCTCCAGGAGGGCGTACCCGGTCGGTGTGAGGTTGAGGTGTACGCCGCCGACGACGGCGATGTCGCACTCGCCGGCCTGGAGGCTGCGGCGCGCCAGGTGCAGTGCGACGAGGGCGGAGGAACACGCCGTGTCGACGGCTAGCGCGGGCCCGGTCAGGTCCAGGCAGTGCGCGACGCGGGCGGCGAGCATGTTGGGAAGGTTCCCGGTCAGCGCCGACGCGGGCAACCGCGCCTCACCGCAGGCCTGTTCGAGGACACGCCGGTAGCCGCTGTCGCCGGCCGCGACGAAGACACCCACCCGACGCCCCCGGCGACGCGGACCGGCGTAACCGGCCCGCTCCAGGGCCTCGTGCGCGAGCTCCAGAAGAACGCGTGCCTGGGGGTCGGTCGCCCGCGCCTCCTCCTCACCGATCCCGAAGAACCCGGCGTCGAACCCGGCCGGCTCGTCGAGGAAGGCGCCCCGGCGGGCATGGCGGTCCGACGGGTCCGTCCACCGCCCGTCGGGTACGCCGGTGACGGCGTCGTAGCCGTCGAGGAGCCGGTCCCAGAACGCCTCGGGCGTGTCGGCACCAGGGAAGCGACACGCGAGGGCGGACACGGCGACGACGGGGGCGGCGACGTGGGGCTTGGGGTCCGCGGGGACGAAGGGCTCGACGCCGTCGGCGGTGGTCGGCCCGTGCGGCGGTACACGTGACGGGAGGCCGTCGGGAGTCTTCGGAGCCGTGGGGTCGCCGGCGGCGAGCAGCAGACCGGCGAGCGCCGCCACCGTGGTGTGGTCGCGCATGTCGGACGGGCGCAGGGGTACGCCGAACTCGTCCTCCAGGACGGCCAGTACCTCCATGGCCTTGAGTGACGAGCCTCCGAGCGCCCGGAAGTCGTCGTACAGCCCGATCTCCTCGGCCGGCAGCAGAAGCACCCGGGCCCAGACGCGGAGCACGACCGCCTCGACGTCCGGCCGGGAACGAGGCCCCGGCCCCGGCCCCGGAGCCACGTCGCCCGGCTGCGCGCCGCTGTCGCCGCGCGACCCGCCGGATCTGATCGATTCGACTGATCCGACCGCGCCGCCCGTGCCGACTGCGTGGACCTCACCGGCCACAGGGAGAGAACTGCCCGGTGCTCCCGGCAGGGAGCCGTCCAGCACCCCCGGCTGGGACCCGCCCCCTGCCCCCGGCTGGGACCCACCCCCCGGCAGGGGAACGCCCCCCGCCACCCCGACAGCCCCCCGCCCCGCGATCTCCGGATACTCCCCGCCCTCGAACCGCTCGCGCAGCACCCCACGCCGGACCTTCCCGCTGGTGGTCCGCGGAATCGCCCGTACGGGCAGCGCCAGCACCCTCACGTCGTCATGGCCCAAAGCCTCGCGGACCCGCCGGCCGACCTCGCGCAGCAACGCGGATGTCACGTCGGCCCGGGGTGGCGGGGGTGCGAGGAAGACGACCACCCGCTCGCCGCCGCCCGCAGGATCGGCGGAGCCCACGACCGCGACGGGGCATCGAACCAGCCCCGGCGCGCCGGCCGCGACCTCCTCCAGGTCCGCCGCGTGGAACGTACGCCCGTCGACGAAGACGACGTCCTTGGACCGGCCGGTCACACACAGCCGTCCCTCCCGAAGGAACCCCAGGTCACCGGTGCGCAGCCACCCGTCGACGAAGGTCTCCGCCGTCGCCTCGGGAGCACGGTGGTAGCCGCGGGCCAACTGCGGTCCCCGCACCTCGACATGGCCGACCCGGCGGTCCTCCACCGCCTCGCCCTCGGCGTCGGTGATCCGTACGGCGCACCCGCGCACAGGGCTGCCCACGTCCATCAGCTCCACGGCGTCCGGGCCGGGTGCGGCGTCCACCGCCCGCCCGCGGCCGAGCGCCGCCCGGTCCAGGGCGAGCGGCCGGGCCACCTCGCCGGGCGGCGGGAAGGTCACGGCCAGCGTGGCCTCGGCGAGGCCGTAGACCGGCTGCGGCGCGTCCGCCGCCAGCCCGGTGGGCCGCATCCGCCGGACGAACGCCCGCCACACAGCGGGCGATATGGGCTCCGCGCCCACCAGGATCATCCGTACGGAGGTGAGGTCGAGACGGTCGAGGGAGCCCTCGGGCACGCGCCGTTCGACGAGAGCCAGGGCGAAGTTCGCGGCCGAGAGCAGCGTCGCCCGGTGCCGTGCCGCCGCCTCCAGCCACCGTACGGGTCGCTTGGCGAACGTCAGCGGTTCGATCCGCACCTGCTTGATCCGGGCCGACAGCGGCACGAGATGGGTGCCGATCAGCCCCATGTCGTGGAAGTACGGCATCCAGGTGGCGAGCACGTCCACGGAGGTGATGCCCGCCGCCGCCCGGATCTGCGCCAGATTGGCCAGCACCGCCGAATGTGTCAGCTCGACCCCCTTCGGCGCCCCCGTACTGCCGGAGGAGAACTGCAGGAACGCCACGTCGCCGGGTGCCCGCTCGGGCAGCCGCAGAGGAGCCGGGTGTTCGCGCAGCCCGTCGAACATCAGGGGCAGTACGGAGTCGGGAAGGGCGCCGAGCAGGGGCGCGGTGGACGCGCCGAGGGCGATCGGCGGCCGGCCGAGGAACTCCCGGACGGGCAGCACCCGCCGTACGTCCGGTGCGAGCGGCACCGGTACGAGCCCGGCGGCGACCGCACCCCAGAAGAGCGGCAGGAACTCCTCGCTCCGCTCGGCCGGGAGCACCACATGGCTCCCCGCCGAGAGGCCCGCGGCGAGGAACCCTCCCGCGACGCGCAGCGACTCGGCGAGCAGCGCGCTGTGGCAGACGGTCCTTTCCCCGCCGTCCCCGTCCACATGAACGATCTCCTGACCGGGCGCGGCCTCCGCCGCACCGGTCAGCACGTCCAGCAACACCGTCTCGCCGTTGCCCCGCATCCGTGCCCCCCGTGGTTCCGCCCGGGCCCTGCCCGACGGAGGGCCCGCTTCACGGCGCGCGCGAGAGCGACCTCCCCCGGTCCGGCCCGGTCCGCTCTGGTCTGCCGTCATGATGACTGATCTTCATCCCGCACGCCGAAGGCGCCCGGCGGCCGTTCCTCCCGCCTTTCGGGTCAGGAACCGACCGGGAGGACCTCCGCGACGGCGTCCAGAACGGCGCGCCACCGATAGGCCGCGGGGTCCCCCTGACCCGGCTCGTGGGGCTCGAACCCGCCCTCGCCGTACAGGACTCCGACTCCCGCACCGCGGAGCGTCTCGATCGACCGCTCGAACTGGGGATGGGCGGCCAGCGCGGAGCTCACGCACGGCATCATCGCCATCGGGGTCCCCTTCCCGATGCCCTCCGCCACCACCCCGACCAGCCACTTGTCCGTGATCCCGAGCGCCCAGTGGTTCACCGTGTTGAACGTGGCCGGCGCGACCACGATCGCGTCCGCCCGGGGCCATGTGTCGGGCTCGCCGGGAAGCAGGTAGTCCCAGCGCACGGGGTGGCCGGTGAGTGCGGCGAGGCCGTCGAGCGAGTGAGCGAGCCAGCGGGCCGCCGTGGGGGTGAGACCGAGGCACACGTCCCAGCCGTCGGCCTGCGCCTCCTCGATGACACGGGCGACGTCGAAGACGGGCGGGGCGGCGCTGCAGAACAGGTAGAGGGTCCGAGAATCCATGCCCCCATCCGATCACAGGTCGGCGCCCCCACCGCGAGGGAGCGGCGACCGGGGCGGCGGGCGTGCTGCCCGTGACGTCCCTCCCCTGCCGCTCCCGGCGGCGGGCCGCTACCGTGGTCCCATGGCACGGGAAATCAGGATCGAGATCAGCGACGAGGCGTACGAGGCGCTGGAGCGCGTCGCGGCTGAGAAGCACGTGCCTGCGGAGGACTACGCGGGCCGGGTGCTCGACGCCGACCTGACGCGCACGCTTTTCCTCGAAGGGGCCCGCTCCTTCGTCGCGGAGCACGGTCAGGCCTTCGCGGAGCGATTCGGTCGCCCCACGAAGCACAGCGCCGACGCCGCCTGAAGCGGGCGGTCACAGAGTGCTGCTCCAGATCGATCTGTCCTGGCTGCTCGACGTCGCCCAGCAGGAGATCCCCGGCGACCCCGAGATCTCCGACTGGGGAGCCTTCGAGGCGGCCCGCGCCCGCCACGCGTTCCGGGTGATGGACACCCCGGTCTACGACCAGCCGCATCACCGGGCGGCCGCGCTCCTGGAGCAGTTCGTCCGGGTTCCGGCCCTCGAGCACTCCAACGAGCTGTACGGCGTGGTGGTCGCCGCGGCGTATCTCCACGCGTCCGGGCACCCGGTCAGCGTGTCGGCCGAGGAGGCCATCGACCTGGTGGAGCGGGTGGCCGAGGGACGGATCGATGTTCGTCAGGTCGCGGGTGTCCTGAAGGAGTGGACCCGCTGAATCCGGCGGCTCGCGGCCGGACCGCGTGGGAACGAACACCGGCTGGACGCCGAGGCCGGCGAGGCGGACTCCCGCGATCGTAGGCGGCCACACCCGAAGGGTCGTCAACCTGTGGCTGTACGACCAGGGTCGACACCCGGGTCCGGGGATTGTCAGCGGCGGTCGGACGACGGGAGGGGTGGCCCGCTGGCACCTTGTTCGTGTGATCGAAGTCAATGAACTCACGAAGCGATACGGCGGCACGACCGCCGTCGAAGCCCTCTCCTTCACGGTCCGCCCGGGCCGGGTGACCGGGTTCCTCGGGCCGAACGGATCGGGCAAGAGCACGACTCTGCGGATGATCCTCGGTCTGCACCGGCCCACCGGCGGCGCCGTCACCGTGGACGGCCGTCCCTTCCACGAGCGGCCCCGCGGCCTGCGTCACGTCGGTGCGCTCCTCGACGCGCACGACGTGCACGGCGGGCGCAGCGCGGAGGCCCAGCTGTCAGCCCTGGCACGCAGCAACCGCATCCCGCAGCAGCGCGTGAAGGAGGTACTGCGGGAGGTCGGTCTCGCCGAGGCGGCACGACGTCGCATCGGCGGATTCTCGCTCGGGATGAAGCAGCGGCTCGGCATCGCGTCGGCCCTGCTCGGCGATCCGCCGGTGCTGCTGTTCGACGAGCCGCTGAACGGTCTGGACCCCGAGGGCGTGAAGTGGGTGCGCGAGCTGTTCCAGCGGCTCGCGGCCGAGGGCCGCACCGTGTTCGTCTCCAGCCACCTGATGTCGGAGATGGAGCACACCGCCGACGAGCTCATCGTCATCGGCCGGGGCCGGCTGATCGCGGCGGAGAGCCTCGCGGAGTTCTCCGCGCGCGGCACCCGCCGGAGCGTTCGGGTGAGCACGCGGGGAGCCGCCGTCCTGCGGGCCGCGCTGGTGGCCGAGGGTGCGGAGGTGGACCGGGACGGCGACGAGCTCACCGTCACCGGACTGACGGCGGACCGGATCGGGGAACTCGCCCTGAAGCACACCGTCCCGCTGCGCGGGCTCCATACCCGGTCCGCGTCCCTGGAGGACGTGTTCATGGAACTCACCGCCGACAGCGTCCAGTACCTCGCAGGAGAATCCCGATGACCCGGACCTCGATGACCCGCACACCCGCTTCCCGGCAGGGAACGCACACCGTCGCGCCCCGCTCCGGCGACCCGGAGCCCCGCCCCCGGTTCCTCGACCTGGTCGCCGCCGAGTGGGTCAAGCTCCGGTCCCTGCGCTCGACCTGGATCGCGTACGGGACCGCCGCGCTCGCCGTGATCGCCTTCAACGCGGGTACCGCCTACGACATGTACAAGTACTGGACGGCGGAGAACGCGACGGACCGGATCGAGTTCGTCCGGGACGGGATGCCGCTCCAGGTGGCCTTCACCGGCAACGCGGCGATGGTGATGGTCCTTGCGCTCGGCGCCATCGGCGCCCTCGCGATGGTGGGGGAGTACAGCACGGGCACCGTCCGTACGACGTTCGCGGCCGTCCCGGCCCGCCGTGCGGTGATGGGCGCCAAGGCGGTCGTCGTCGGAGCGGTCGCCACCGCCTTCGGCGTCTTCGTCGCGGGAGCCTCGTTCTTCCTCACCCAGGCGATCCTCGACGGACGCGGTGTGGGCGTCCCGCTCGGCGAACCGGGCGCCCAGCGCGTCGTCCTCGCCTCGGCGCTGCTGGCCCCGGTGTCCGCGCTCGCCGGAATGGCCCTCGGCACCGTCATCCGCCATACCGCGGCCACCATGATCACCACGGTCGCGGTCGTCCTCGTCCTGCCCAACGTCCTCTCGGAGGACCGCCATTGGTCGGCGATCGCGGGCCATGCCCTGCCCTTCCGCGCATGGACCCGCCTCGCGGACATCGGTGCGCCGGACCCGTCCGACTTCCCCTGGAGCACGGGCGGAGCCTGGACCGTGTACGTGGTGTGGGCGCTGGGCGCGGCGGCGGTCGCGATCGTCGGGGTACAGCGCCGCGACCTGTGAGGGTACGGGGAGGTCGCCCCCGTACCCCCGGCCCTGCCAGCCCCCCCCCCGCACCCCGTGACCTCCGATCCCTCGTCTCCCTCGTACCCCTCGGATCAAGGGGTGGCGATGAGCTCGCCCAGGCGCATCGCGAGCCACGGCCTGCGGCCGCCCGCCCGCATCCGGCCGCTCGCGATCGCCTTCCAGACGGGCGCGCGCCGGAAGGAGACCAGCAGGAACGTGGTCGGTGCCGCCGTGATCCTGCAGTCGTACGTGCGCGGCGGCGCGTCACGGGTCACGGTCGCCGTCCCGCCGTCGACGACGACGGCCAGCCGCGGACCGCCCTTGATCGCCAGGTCGAAGGCGATGCTGACGCCCTGAGCCTTCGCCGTGTCCAGGGCGAGCGGCATCATCGTCGGCATGGACTGGCCGAGCACGAGACTCGCCTCCTCCGGGCCGATCGGCCACGGGCGTCCGGCCCCGCGCGCGATGTCCAGGCCGTGCACGAGGGTCTCACTGAGCATCAGACCGGTGGCTGCCGCCAGCGTGATCGTCACCTCCTTCCCGAGCCAGGGCGCGGCGACGGGGGTGCCGGGTGAGAGGCCCTCGGTGGCGTGCAGGAACATCGCGCTCCGCTCGGTGACGAAGTCGCCGAGACGGGCGCGCTCCTCGCCGCTGAAGAGGCCGATGGTGGTGGCGTTCACGGCCGCGATCCGCTCGCCGAGCGGCCCGTCGCCCGGGGGCAGGAGGCTGTCCCACTCCACGGAATCGTCGGTGAAGTCGAGGGAGTACGCGAGGTACACCCCCGCGAGGTGCGCACCGACATCGCCCACCGTCCACAGCGGGACGCCGGAAGGCGCGTCCGGATCGGGAACCTCCCGCAACAGCCGGACCAGGCGCGGAACCACGGCCCGCAACGCGGCCCGGGTCTTCTCGTGCTCACCGACGGGATCGAACGTCGTGACGGTACCCATACAACTCCCCCAAGCCGCGGTCGGGCCCGCAGGTTACCGTCGAGTAGGAGGCTGGCGACAGTGCTTGTACGGAAGCCGCCGCAGAGCAGTAACACCGTTGATCGAGACGAGGGTTGACCGGGATGAACCCCGGGCACCGGCCCGCCGCGGGACGGCCCGAACGCCTCGCGAGCCGCCGCGCGTGCCTGATCTTCACATCCGCCCCCCTTCGGTGCCTCCCGTCTCGGGCGCCGGCAGCTTGTGCGAGCGGGCACGGAACGGGCCCTCGTCGGCGAAGGCGTGAGCGGCGAAGCGTTCGCCCATCCGGCGGTACGCGGCGGCGGAGGGGTGCAGACCGTCGGGAAGGTCGTCCACATCGGCCGGGCCGAGCAGCTCACGTCCGTCGAGGTGGTACAGATGAGGATCGTGGGCCTGCCGGATCTCCACGATCCTCGCCAGCTCGTCACGGACCACCTGCAGCGACAAGGCCCCACTGGCCAGATCGGCCGGGTCGCCCAGCGCGGTGATCTTCCCGTCCCGGCCCACCGAGGTCGGGCCGGGACACCCGTCGAGTGCCGGGCAGCTCACCGGGGAGATCACCAGCAGCGGGGTGTCCGGATGGCCGTCCCGGATCGTGTCCAGGAACCCGTGCACCGCCGGGCCGAACGTCCGCAGCCGGAAGGTGGCCAGGCCCACGATGTTGACGCCTGTCTTGAGGCTGATCAGGTCGGCGGGCATGTCGCGGATCGTCCGGGCGACATAGGGGTCCAGCATGTCGTTGCCCGGCTGGCTGAGGTTGGTCACCTCCACGCCCCCGAGCGACGCCGCCACCACGGGCCAGGTGCCGGTGGGGCCGTCGGCTTCGAGACAGTGGCTGATGGAGCTTCCGTGGTGCACCCAGAGGGGCCGGCCGTCGGGCAGGGGTGCCAGCACCTCACCGTCGGCACGGAGCGCCACCAGTTCCGTGGGGGTCTGCTGCGGCAGCCACAGCTCGATGTCCTTCATACCGGCCGGCAGCCCGGCGAAACGTGCCGTCCCCGGCTTCCCCGGTATCAGCCGCGGCTCGGTCCCGGGGCCCGCCATCCGCACCACATGACCCAACGGCGCGCGTCGGCGCCCGGCAAGCACACCGTCCACGGTCAGTTCCAGCATCCCGGTCGGCCGGGGCCGCGGGTCACCGTCCAGCTGCCCCGTGGAGGTGACGACCTCGAACTCGAGCACCCGCGCATCCGTGCGGAACACCAGCCGCACCCCCGAAGGCATCAACGTTCCCCCGTAGACCGACGGGTCCTGGTACTGCTCCTTGGTCCACGCGGGCAACCGGCGCGGCATCACCCCCGCCGCCGTCCTCTCCAGGTCCAGCGCACCCCGTACCTCCACCGCGCCGCCCACCAGCGGATACTCCCGCATCGCCACTGTCACCGCTCCTCTTCTCCGGCCCGTCCGGCCGGGCAGGTGCTCGGCCGGAGCCATCGGCACTCTCAAAGAAGAACCTAGGGCCTGTGTGCCGATCCCCGTCGAGTCCGCCCCGCCCGGACCGCACGCTCGACGCACGCACCGGAAGACCTGGTCTGCTGCGACGCGCGGTGTCGGACGGGCCAGGCCTCAGGAGAACGTGGGGGCGGGCGGGCTCCAGCGCCGGGTGCGGGAGGACGCATCGGGGACGCCGTACTCCTTCCTGAGGTCCTCGGGCACGGCGTAGTGCATGACGCGCCCCCGCGTCAGCGAGGACAGCTCGAAGAGCGTGGTGAGGTGGCCGAGCCGGTCCAGGGCCCAGGCGCCGAACGGGGAACGGTCCTCGATGGTCTCCAGTACGCCCAGGAGATGGGGCACGGCCTTGACCAGCGTGTCCCAGGGGGTGCTCGGGACCTCCAGCCAGTCGCCGCAGGTGTCCCCGACGAGGTAGCGGACGAGGGCGGGGACGACCGGGTCGAACAGGGTCCCGGGCACGATGTCCTCGTAGAGCTCGATGAGCTGCCGGGTCAGATGGGCACCCTCGGGCGACGGACCCATGTGCCGGACCATGTACCGGTCGAGGAATCGACGTGCCTCGTCGAGGTCCTTGGGGACGGCGTCCTGGTCGACCCCGAGCATCGCCCCGACCACCCGCCAGGCGTAGTAGTACGCCTCCGCTCCCTCCTCGGTCATGTGGATGCCGAGGCGGTGCAGGCTGTCGAGGACGAGCATCGAGAAGAACATCTGCCCGCCGATCATGTCCTCCTGACAGATCGGCACCCCCGACACCCTGGTGTCCCAGCGGTTCTCGCGCGTGAGGTGGTGACGGATGGAGGCGTGGAGCAGACGGACCTTCTGCGCGGCGGGGAGGAAACGGCTGCCGGCCTCGAAGGCGTCCGGCTGCATCAGATAGACGGTGAACTGGCCGGTCGCCGCCATGCGCGTGGACGGATAGTTCAGACCGTGGGTCGCCGAGAGCAGCTTCGCCACGTGCGGGACGAGGTAGCAGGCGGGCATGGACGCGAAGGACAGCGCGGTGGCGATGTGCACGTTGTTGTCGATGAAGAACAGCCTGGCCCGCTCCATCTCGTCCCAGTCCACCCAGGAGGGCGGGGCGCTCGTGGCCTCCAAGTACTCCCTGGCGACATCGGGCAGACCGTCCGGCACGGGGGCGCCGGCGGTGGAGAAGAAGCGCATCAGCGTGTTGAACGTCCCCATCTCGCCCCGTTCGAAGAGGGTGGCGACAGTGGCGTCGGCGAGTTCGTCACCGGACTGACGGAGGGCTTTCATGGACGCGTCGGTGTGGGGCACGGCGGGACTCCTAGTGCGCGAGGGCGTGCGAAGGGCGGCAGGGAGACGGGGGCGGAGTGCGTGAGGGGTGTCAGGAGAGGCGGACCGAGGCGGAGTGCGCCAGGGCCGTGAGGGCAGCCGCGGCGGGCGCGGGTACGTCCCACTCCCGCAGCGCACCGAGTGCCTCCTCGACCCGGACGGCGATCATGCTCTCGACACGATCGGGCGCCTTGAGCCGACGCATCACCTCGCGTACGGCCTCCAGACCCTCCTCGTCCAGGTCGGGCCGGCCCAGCAGGCCGCGCAGTCGCTCGCGCTCGTCGGACCCCGCGATGCGCCAGGTCTCGGCGAGCAGGGCGGTGGGCCGATGGCCCCGTACGTCGTCGGAGTTGGCCTTGCCGGTGTGCCGTGTGTCCCCGAACAGACCGAGCAGGTCGTCCCTCAGCTGGAAGGCCTCGCCCAGCGGCAGCCCGTAGGCGCTGTAGCCCTCGCGGAGCCGCTCGCCCGCCCCGGCCAGGGCGCCACCGATCAACAGGGGCTGTTCGACGGTGTACTTGGCCGTCTTGTAACGGATCACCTTCAGTGACGCCGCCGTGTCCGGACCGGCGCCGGTGTGCAGGATCTCCAGGCACTCACCGGCGATGAGCTCGCGGGCGAGCGCCGCCCAGAGAGGGCGGGCCCGGCCGAGATAGGCGGCGGGCAGACCGCTCGTGGCGAACAGCTGCCCGGCCAGCGACATCAGCAGGTCTCCGACCAGCATCGCCAGCGACCGCGCGGCCTCGGCCGGCCGTGGATGATGTCGTACGGCATCCACGAGAGCCACCTGGGCGGTGGGCCGCCCGTGCCGCAGCGGACTGTCGTCGATGAGGTCGTCGTGCACGACGGCGGCCGCGTGCACCAGCTCCATGGAGGCCGCGGCCCGCACCAACGCGTCGCTGTCGGGCTGCCGCGCCGCCCGCCAGCCCCAGTAACAGAACGCCGCCCGCAGCCGCTTTCCCACCGCGACCGCCGACTCCACCTGTTCGGCCACCGGCCCCAGGGCCGGATCGACCGCCGCCAGCAGATCGGCCTCGTCGGCGACGAAACGGTGCAGCACCTCGTCCACCCGGGCCTTGAAGGCGACGGACTCCCACCGTTCAGTCACCGTCGTTCACCCGGCCGGCCAGCACCTGGCGGGCGAGTACCTCCAGATGCGCCGGGGGCACGGTCGCCCAGCGGTCCAGCACCAGGCGTCCACGTGCCGTCAGATCCCGCTCGGCCTCCGTCAGCAGCTCTGCCGTGTCCGAGCGCCGTGCCAGCCCCCGCACCATCCCGATGGCCGACCCCAGCGTGCCCACCGCCACATCGGCGAGCCCCGCCACGAGCAGCACCGCCTGCTCACCAGGACCCCCGCGACGTCCGGCTTCCCGCGTCATGACTTCTCCCCCTCCACAGCGCACTCCTACGGTTGCGGCGCAGGTCACGCGCCACCGCAGTCAGCTTGGCGGCCGGGAGGACGGGAGAACGGCGGAACTCACGAACGAGTGATCACGCGGAGGGCGCGTTCGGATCATGGGCACGGGGAGGCGTCTGTCCGGGTTCCCGTAGCCGGCGGATCATCCGCTCGATGACCGGTACGGGCAAGGCCGGGTTCCCGGCCGCCGCCTCCGCGTCCCTCGCGTCCCGCAGCAGCCGCACCAGGACCCGTGCCGGCAGCCGCGGGTGTGCGGCCGCCGCATGGCGAATGTGCTCGTGCGGGTCGTCGAGCAGCCGGACCGCCGAAGCGGCCGTCAGCCGAGGGTCGATCGCGGCCCGGTGACGAACCTCCTCGTGGCCGTCCCGGCTGAACCGTTCGACCAGCGCGGGCGTCGACTCGGGGTCGTCCAGGGCGAGTCGACGCATCCGGGGGTCGGGATCGCCGGCGTGGCGGACCAGGTCGCGGCGGGGGAAGTTCGGATGCCCGTGGGGGCGGTCCGGGTGGCTGGGACTGCCGGTCCACCACCGCCACACCCGCAGCAGCATGTCGGCGGGCGCGTCCTCGCACGATTCGGCCAGGAAGAGCTGGACGACGCGGTCCTCGTCGTCGGCGAGGAGCTCGACGACGTCCGGAGGGAGGTGCCTGGCCCGGGCGACGCTCCTGCGGACGAGAGGGTGCGAGGAGGCACTCAGGCGGCGCATGGCGGCCGGGTCCTCGTGCAGTGACACGACCCAGTCGAGGGGAGAGCACCGTACGCGCGGATCGAAGTCGATGGAGATGCCCGCTCGTTGCCCTTCGGTGAGATCGGGTCGGGTGGAGACCGCGAGGCGGACCCTCTCGTCACCGTCGCGGGAGAGGAGACCGACCAGGTCGGGGTCCAGCCGCGGGTGGGACGCGAGGGCCCGGCGTCGGGCGGGATCGTCGTGGTGGGCGAGATGCTCGGCGAGATCGCGCGCGAGGAGGCAGGTGCCCATGACGTCGACTCCGAGGCTCTCGGAGTCGAAGACCGATCGCGGCATCGGATGATCCTGGTGGTGGCGGAGCAGCGCTCTGGCGCGGACCTTGTGGTCGGGGTCGCCGAGGAGCCTGCTCCGGGCCGGGGCGTCGAGATGAGGCCAGGCCCCGGGACAGGCCGCGGCCCGCACGGACGGTTCGTCGTCGGCGGCCAGGGCGGCGAGCAGGGGAGCGGGCAGGCCCGCAAGACGGGCCGCCTGTTCGCGGACCGGTGTGGACGGGTCCGCGGCGAGCCGTTCGTACGCGGTGTCGGTGAGCCGGGCGCGTCGGTCCGCCGCGAGCCAGGTGAGGTTCTCACGCGTAAGGTCGTCGTGCTCGCCGAGAATCAGACGGGCCCACTGCCGGCCGGTGATGTTCGGCTGCGCCTCGGCCACCAGTCCGCGCACCTTCCGCTCCGGGTGAGAGATCGCCGCCTCCACGATCGCCTCCGGCAAGGGGCGCCGCAGAAGGTGACGCGAGAGGTCCAGAAGCTCGACGCGCAGCTCGTCGGTGGTGCTTGGGTTGCGCGCCAGACCCTCCGCCCACAGATCGCGCAGTCTTCCCAGAACCCGTGGCCCACGGAAGAGCGACTCCCAGGCGGCTTCCCTGTCCTCGGCGGTCTCCCGTGCCGCCGCCCGGGCGGCCTCCTCCAGCCGCTCCTTGACGCGGTCCCGCGTGACGAGCCAGACGTCGTACTCCTCGGTGGTCGCCCCGATCAGTGCGTCCCCGTCCGTCGACAGCGTGACGAACTCCGGCTGCCCGGGCCGCGTACCGAGCACGCCGGCGAGGTCCCACCGGTCGGTGAGCCGCACCCGGGTCCATCTGGGGAGCCCGCCCCCGGCCGCACCGACGGCGGCACTGATGAGGAACGCGCCGTCCTCACCGATGATCCCGAGGTCGACCGCGAGCCGGTGCCACTGTTCGTTGAGCTCGGCGACCAGTTCGGGACGGTCCGACCGTACGGTCACGGTCGGCTCGGCCTCGTAGGAGATGACCGGCCGCCAGGCGGCCCATGGCCGTATGACCTCCTCGATCCGCCCGTCTCCCACGATCTCGAGTCCGGCCCGCCGCAGCAGCTCTTCGAGTCCTTCTCGCCCACCCGTCATGGGCACCCATCTTGCCTGCCGCCTGCCGTGGTCGGCGACGACGTATGCGTATCTCCGAAATGCCGGGGACAGGACCCGCGCCCAGAACCTAAGATCACGACCGGGCGGGGCCGTAGCGCAGAGGTCGACGCGCGCGGTCTCCAAAATCGCGAGGACGCCGGTTCGAATCCGGCCGGTTCCGCCCCACCTTGGGAGTTTCCGCGGGACTCTCGCGCGGACGGCCGGTGGCGGCGCGGACGGCCGGTGGCGGCGCGGACAGCTGCGCGACCGTCCCCTCGCCTCCACCGGGCCCGCTTCCGGCACCGCCGATAGGCTCCGGGCATGTTTGAGTACCACGGCTGGCTCACGGTCCACGAGAGCGCCGCCGACGACGATCCGGCTCGGCTCGCCGCGATCGTCGAGGATCTGCGGCACCGCATCGACGCGATCGACAGCCCGTACCTGCTCGACCTTCGCTGGATGAACGGCGAGGCCTTCCTCCATGTCGGAGGCTTCTCCAACCACGCCTCACCCGAGATTCCCGACCTGTTCGACCACGTCGGCGCGGTCGCCCCCGGCTCGTACGGCCTGCTCCATGTGCGGGACGACGAAGCCCCGGGGCACGAGAACGAGGTCCGTGTCCTCAGGATGGCTCGCGGACAAGTCACCCGGCACACCGAGTGGTTGCTGTCACCGTGCGTCCCCACCCTCGAAGATCCCTTCGCGGGATAGCGCGGTTATGCGCATCCCGAAGTGCCCGGTGCCTGGGAAACCTCCCAACAGACGCTGAACGCCGCCGGTCAGCCTTCCTCCCTGCCGTCGTCCTTCGCCGAGTGCCTGCGCACCGAGTCGGGCCCGCCCACCGCGCGGCAATTCGACGGCTGCATCGCCGACCTCGGTGCCCAGGGCTACCAGCAGCAGGTGACGTACCAGCCCGCCGGGAACTTCTGGACCCTTCAATGGGCCGAGACCGGGCTCTACCTCGGCCTCGCCCTGGCCCTGACCGGGCTCTGCGCCTGGTGGATCCGCCGCCGGGTGACCTGACAGACGCCAGTCCCACTACGGGAGCACATGTGAAGGGAAGCCGGGTCCCGGCTTCCCCTCACGGCGTCGGCAGGGTCCTCTCACCATTCAAGATCAATCTTGCCGAGATCGGCTGTCCCGCCGGCCCCCAGGACCGGTACAGACACCGGCCCGTCGGCACGGGGTTCACCTCGGCTCCGCCAGGGCTTGGTCGGAGGCGTCCGCCGGGGCGCTGGGACGGGGCACCGAGAGAAGCGGTGCGAGGTCGAGCCGCTTGTCCATTTCCAGGCGGAAGGTGCCGTACGGGTTGATGTTGGACCAGAACAGCGCGGTGAGCCCGCGCCGGTCATCGTCCGAGAGCTTTTTCGCCCAGGCCGGTTCGGCGAGGACCTCCTGGAGCAGCAGGGTGTTGACGTGTACGAGCGCGGACTGGAGCAAGTGCAGCGCGAGCATCGAGGTCTCGGCGTGTTCCTTGTCCGGGCCGGTCAGGGCGCCGTCCTTGCCCTAGTGCAGCACGGTGTTCGCGCTGTTCCAGTTCCGTGATCCCGGAGAAGGCCGACCAGGCCGCCAACCGCAAGAAGAAGGGCCGCCGGGGCGGACGGCCCGTCGCCCACGACGTCGACCTCTACAAAGGCCGCAACAGTGTGGAGCGCCTGATCAACAAGCTGAAGGCGTGGCGCGGCATCGCGACCCGCTACGACAAGACGCCCGCGAGCTACCTCGCTGGCCTCTACCTACGCGGAGCCGTGATCTGGATACGCAGCCTCCAGTGATCACGACTTTCCTACAGGCCCTAGGCTCCCAGCCACGATCTGTTTCATCGGCATGACCCAGCTGTTCTCCTTGCCCCAGCCGGTCGTCGCACGCCCGTCGGTGGTGTGGCCGCGCACCATGTCCACGCCCGAACGCCCGCCACTCCAGGTCGAGTTGAAGCACCAACTGGTCGCGTTCGTCACGGAGTTCGCGTCGTAGAGGGGGCAACCGTCACAACCGGCGAGTACGACTCATGGCGCTGGGGCGGTCCGGGGCGTGCGCCGACAGGTTCTCTCCGTACCCGGAAACGTTCCTGTAGTCGGTTACGACAGCACGTCGATTGCCGATCCTGCGCTGACGACGGTCCGCCAGCCGCGGACCGGCTGGCCCTGGAAGTCAGTCGGAGTGTGATCGCGCTGGTCAGCAACCGGGACGTGCCCACGGGGGAGCTTCTCCTCGACCCGGAACTGGTCGTCCGGGCCTCGACGGGGCCGGTCGGAGGCTGACGTCCCGCCGGGCCGTTCGGAGGCGGGGGACAGGGGTTTTTCCGGGGCCGGTCAGAGGCGGGGGCAGGGGTTCTCCGGGTCCAGCACCTCGTGGCCCCCTACGGACGGGGACGCGCTGCCGTCGGCCGTGCCGGTCAGGCACACGCTGCCCAGGTCCAGACTGAAGCGCGTCCCGGTGCCGGGCTGCTCGCGCGTCTTCAGGACGCTGTCCACGTATCCGCTGCGGTTCAGCGAGCCGCGCACCTGCGCAGGGGCCTTGAGTCCCTTCAGCGCCTTGGTGACGCGGTCGGTGTGCGCCTTGGTGACGCACTTGTTCCTGGCCTCCAGGTCCGCCTCCGCCTTCTTGTCCTCCTCGGTCCCCTTGTACGAGCCCGGGTTCAACTCGTCGGGCGAGGGCGGCCCGTCGGGGATGGGCGGCAGAGAGGCCGGCGGAGTGACGGGCGCTTCGTCGGCGAGCGGCGGCTCCTTGGGGAGGTCGGGGGAGCAGGGCTCGGCGACCTTGTTCAGGAACGTCATGAAGGTGAGCAGCTGAGCGGATTCCTCGGGGCCGGGCTCGGCATCCGGCTTCGGAGCCGCCGCGGCGTCGGCGCCCTTCGCGGGCTTGGCCGCCGTCGCGGGGCCGCTGTCGTCGGCCTGGGTGGTGCCGCATGCGGTGAGGGCCAGTGCGCACAGGGCAGTTACGGAGATGAGGTAACGGTGCGTGCCGAAGATTCGCTTCATGTGCACATCTTGTGCGTGCCGGATCGACGGCACGTGAGTACGGGTACTCAACTGTCTCTGGGTGATCTTCCCCGAGGCGTTTGAGCAGACCGACCAAGCCGGATCCGGCCCTTGGGCCTCCCGTACAAGCCTCGCAAATCGCTCACATGGTCGCCGAACTGGAGGAACGTCTCGTTTAACGTGACTCCGATGATGACCCTTGAGCCATGATCTGGATACGCAGCCTCCAGTGATCACGACTTCAGACAGGCCCTGGTTGCCCGGTGGCCTTCGACCGAGGCCTCGACGGCATCTGACCCCACCCACTCACGCCAGCACCGTTCCAGGTGCGGGACGCGGCTCCCCTCGTGGACGGGCCACGGCCGTGCTCCGGCTCCCAGCACAGCCTCGGCGACATGGGGGCCGTGCAGGGAGCCGGAGCAAGAGCACCGCGCGGGAAAGCACTGCTTTCCGAGCCCGACCACTAGGGTCTGTTGTGAAAGTGGATCTTGGCCATGGACGATCACCTTCTGTGGGACGTGGGGATCTGGCGAATGGCCAGTGGGCCCGACTTGAGCCGTTGCTGCCGCAGGGCATCAAGCCGGGTCGTCCGCCTGTGTGGACTCGGCGACAGCTGATAGACGGCATACGGTGGCGGACTCGGACCGGCGCCCCGTGGCGGGACGTGCCTGAGAGGTACGGTCCGTGGGATCGCGTCTACGGCCTCTTCCGGCGTTGGCAGCGGAACGGCACCTGGGCTTGGATCGTCACCCGGCTTCAGGCTGAGGCGGACGCAAAGGGCCTGATCACCTGGGACGTGAATGTCGACTCGACGGTCTGCCGGGCCCATCAGCACGCCGCCGGGGCGGCGAAAAGGGGGATCTTCAGAAGGAGCCGCCGGGCGGGATTGCCGTCGAGCCGGCCGACCACGGGCTCGGACGATCGCGTGGCGGTCTGACCAGCAAGATCCACCTCGCTGGCGAGCAGGGACAGAAGCCGCTGTCCGTCTTGATCACGGCCGGCCAGCGAGGCGATTCCCCGCAGTTCGAGCCGGTCCTGGAGGCGATCCGAGTTCCCCGGATCGGTTTGGGACGGCCGCGCAAGCGACCGGACCGAGTCCGGGCCGACAAGGCGTACGACTCCCGCAAGAACCGCGCCTACCTGCGCAGACGCGGGATCAAGGCAACGATCCCAGTCCCGGCAGACCGGGTCCGCAACCGACAGAAGCTCGGTTCCCTCGGCGGTCGGCCGCCGAGGTTCGACAAGGCCGACTACAAGCAGCGGCACGCAGTCGAGTGCGGCATCAATCGGCTCAAGCGCCACCGCGCGGTCGCCACCAGGTATGACAAACTCGCCGTCCGCTACGAAGCGACCGTGCTGGTCGCGGTCCTCAACGAGTGGCTGTGAAGCACTTCGGACTGGTGCCCATAAGCAGCGGCTCTCTGGCTAGCCTCGGGTACCGTCCCCGCACAGCGCAGCACGGACCAGAGCAACGTCCGCGGCGGGGATGGCGAGTTCCCAGTAACGATCAGCGGCTTGCAGGGACAGCAGACGGAACATTCCCTTGTCGACTGCGACACTTCCCGGGCCGGTGACTGGGCCGGCCCCATGGACGTGGAACGGAGCGACCAAGGCGATGTCTTCACCGGGTCCGCCGAGGACTCGAAACGGCCGCCACACCACTGACGACGCTGCGGCAGGGTCCAGAATCAGCGATCCCTGCCGCAAGCGGTGGCCGTCGCGGACGAACGCGGAGACCTCGCGAGCCTCTCCCGCGTTCAATGCGACGACGTCCTCCTCGGCGCGATGCCGAGCGTCCCCTGCGAGCTGCTCGATGAGACGACTCGGACGCCGGAGCAGATCTGTGAAGGACTGCGTCCCTGCGGCCCGTCGTGCCTTTCGCCCCACCGTTGCCCCCTGCGTCGCTGTCGCAACCAGCGTAGCGACGGGGGGCATGCGGGATTGCCTCCCCAGCCACTTTCGCAACGGACCCTAAAGCGTGTTGCAGAAGGTCGTGTCCGGGCAGGTCAGACCGGGGATCGTGGCCAGTCTGCTCATGCAGCCAGAGCGAGATTGTGCATGTGGGCGACGGCCTGGACCGCATGGTGGAGCCCGCTGCCGCGCTGGCGACAGTCGCGAAGGATCTTGTAGTGCTTCATGCGGGCGAAGGCGTGCTCGACGCGGGCTCGGACCTTGCGATGCTCGGCATTGTCCTCTTCCTCGCCGGGCAGCAGGGCGGCCGGGGCGTTTGCGGTGCGGGACGACGAGGCCGGTGTTGATGTAGGCGCCGTCGGCCAGCACGGTCACGCCTTCGCAGTGCTGGGCGAGACCGGAGTCCCGCCAGGCCTTCGCGTCGGCGGTGTTGCCGGGGACCGGCCGGGCTGCCGCGATCACCAGTTTGGTGTCGGCATCGATGATGACCTGCACGTTCGCCGAGAACCGGTAGTTGCGTGAGGACGCCCCCGTCTTGCGGTCACGGACCGGGATCAGGGTGCCGTCCACGATCCACAGCCGGTCGGCCACGTCGGCTGGGCGGGTGGCGGGCTCGATGGCCAGGAGCGGTCGCAGTCGCTGAATGACGCGGCATACCGTCGCCGGCGAGCAGCCGAACAGCGGCGCGAGCTGCCGCATCGTGAGGTTCGTCCGGTAGTAGACGGCCACGAGCAGGACCCGGTCCGCCAGCGACAGGCACCACGGCCTCCCGCCACCGGGCCCGTTCCCACCCCGTTCACGCACGACCTTCAACAGTCGCTCGAACTGCCGCATCCGCAGACCCGTGAACGTCTCCACCCACAACGGCTCAGCCTTCAACACCCCACGCATACAGGGGAAATGCCCGCCACGCAGCCTTCTGCAACACGCTTTAGGCCCGGCGACCCCTGTGGGACTCGACGGCGGTGGCCGTCTCCGGCACACGTGGAGCATCCCGGAGACGGCCACGCTCCCGGTCCTACTGCCGCGTCAGATAGTCCTGCCGCAGGGCGTCGAGGATGTCGGCGGCCTCGGTGAGGTCCGCCCGGCGGCAGCGGGCCGCCGCCGTCGTGAGGCGGGCGACGGCCTCCTTGAACCGGCCCAGGCCGTTCCCCTCGACGAGAGCGGCGAAGCGGACCGCCTCGGCGCGCGGCATCTCGCCCCGCCGACCGCCCTGCTCATGGGCGTCGACAGCGGCCTCCGCCTCCGCGAGCGCCTCCGCGAAGCGGTCCGCCTCGGCCAGGGCACGCGCGCGGCGGTAGTGCACTTCGCCCTGCTCGTACCAGGCGTGGAAACCCTCCGTGTCCTCCGGGACGGCGACGCGGAGCGCGTCGGCCTCCGCCAGGTGCCGCAGTGCCGTGTCCAGGCCCTCCGCATCGCGCGCCAGCATGGTGAGACGGGCGAACTCGCGCATCATGTGGCTGATCAGCGAGGGGTTCGGCGCCTTGGCGTGCGCCGCGACGGCCCGTTCGTACGCCGCGCCCGCCGCCTCCCAACGGCCGGCCATCGCCAGCGTCGTCGCCGCCTCCGCGGCCACCAGAGTGCGGATCGGGCCGTCGTCCTCCCAGCCGGCCACGGCGTCCGCGAGGCGCAGGAACTCCTCGGCCGAGGGGAGGAACTCCTCCAGCTCCCGCAGCCCGCGCGCCAGCGTGAGACGGGCCTGGGCGACCAGACGCTCGTCGAGCGACGCGGCGACCTCGTCGGAGAGGACGGACTCCAGTACGGCGACCGCGTCCGCCTGCTGCCCCGCACCCACCAGGACGTCGGCGAGCTGCAGACGTGCCTGGGTGGCCTCCTCGGGCGCCCCGTTCTGGTCGAACCGCGCGGCCGACTCGGAGAGATGGCGCACGGCGGCGCCGGAGTCCCCGAGGTGCGAGGCCGCGTGGCCGAGCAGCGCGTACGTCGGTGCCAGCGGGAACTCCGCGTCGTCGTGGCGCACCGCGTCGGAGATCGCCCGGTGCAGCAGCTCCGTCGCCTCCTCCGGCTCGTTCTTGGCGAGCAGGATCTGGGCGAGCAGCGCGCGCGGACGCGAGCCGCGCCACGGCCGTCCGGAGACGTCGACGTCCTTCAGGGCCGCGCGCAGCTCCGACTCGGCCAGGTCCATGTCGCCGCGCTGGGCGGCCATGTCGGCGACGAACTGCCGTGCGTTGGCCACGTGGTGGGGGACGAACAGGCGTTCCGCCTCGGAACGCAGCACACGGGCGGCTTCCTCGAACCGCTCCCACGCGGTGTCGGGAGCCTCCGGGAGCAGGCGCTGGAGGTCCTGGTAGGCGGCGAAGACACCGGAGTACAGCACGGTGAGGTAGTCGAGTGTGCGTTCCGACGCCAGGTCGGCGCCGGAGGCGGACGCGGCCTCCGCCTCGCCGAGCGGCGCGCCCGTGAACGGGACCTCGGTCTTGAGCCGCTCGGCCTCGCGCAGAGCGGCGTCGAGAGCCGACCGGATCCCGTCCGCGTCCAGCCGCGCGGTGCCGTGGCCCGTCGCGCCATCGGTGGCCGGAGTGCCTCCGTCCGTCGCGTCACCGGCGGTGGGAGCGGCCTCGGCGGGCCCGATCCGCGGGCCCGGGGCGTCTGCCTCCCCTTCCGTGCGGGCGCGGGTGGCGTCGGGCGCCGTCGCCCACGCGAGGGCACGCGCCCGGCTGGAGAGTGCCTGCCACGGCATCGTGAGCTGTTCGTACAACTCGGTGGCGCGGTCGAGCGCGTCCATGCTCTCCGCGTGACGGTCCTCCCGCGAGAGCAGGTACGCGTGCTGCTCGGCGAGCTCGGCCCGCAGAAGGTCCTCCGGACCGAGCCGGTCGTCGTGGGGGGTGCTGCCGTCGGCGACGCGTTCGGCGATACGGGACCAGAGCCGGGTGTCCCCGGGGTGCCCGGTGCGCGCCATGCGCCGCGCCTCGGTCACCAGGGTGAAGAAGTCGTCGGGAATCTCCGCCCCGGCGGATGCGCCACCGGACACTGCCGCACCCGAGCCGTCCGCCGTGCCCGCACCCGAGCCGTCCGCCGTGCCCGCACCCGAGCCGTCCGCCGTGCCCGCACCCGCACCCGTACCCGTCGAGGCGGGGGAGCGGGTGACCGAGGTCCTCAGCCCGAGCGCCAGGGGCTGGTCGAGCAGCGGGCCCTGCGAGAGCCGTGCGCGACGGCGGTCGCCGACGGCCGTGGTGCCGTTGCGCGCGTCGAAGGCGGCGCCGAGACGGTCCGCCTCGGAGCGTACGTGGGCGGAGAGCTCGCGCGCGGTCCAGTTCCGGCCGGGCGGGCCGGCCACCGGGGTGTCCGCGTGCCCCTCCTCGACGAGACGGGCGAGCAGCACCTCAACGCCCGTGAGGAACTCCAGATGCGCCAGCGGAGCGCCGGTGGCCTCGAACAGCGGGCGGTTCTCCGCGAGGATCTCCAGGCCGCGGCCCTCGTTGCGCGAGAGGGCGCAGAACTCCAGGTGCAGGCCCACCTCCTCCTGCGTGCCGTTGTTGCCCCGGACCCGCCGGTAGCCGGTGAGATGGTGCGAGCGGACCTCGTCCACGCGGCCGAGACGCAGCAGCGGCAGCAGGGCGCGCGCCTGGCTCACCTGCGGTTCCTCGCTGCAGCCCTGGTCCCCGGCGAGGACCGGCCGCCAGGTGTCGAGCGCTCCGGCGTCGTCGCCCGCCATCACCTGGTGCCAGGCGAAGTGCCGGGTCTCGCAGGCCTCGCAGTCGCTCAGCTCGGTACGGGACCGGGTGGCCCAGAGGTCATAGGCGTCGGCGACGCCGGTCCCGGTGTGGGAGGCGACGCGGTAGCGCATGGCCGCCACCGGCTGCATGCCGTGATCGGCAGCCTCGTACCGGCTGCGCATCTGCTCGATCCAGCTCCGGACCGAGGTGAGCGGCATCTTCGGCACCTGGAGCAGCGAGGTCGTCACCCACTTGAAGCGCCAGAAGACCTGATGGGCCTCCCACTGGCTGAACGACTCGGGAGCGGTGTCCCACAGCTTCAGCAGCCGGGCGAAGGCCACCGGCGACTTGCGGTGCTCGCCGGTGAACTCGTACGCCGACATCAGCTCCAGCAGCGCCGTGACCAGGACGTCCGGCTTGTCGAAGGGCTCGGCGGCCTCGACGAGTTCCTCCGCGGTCACGGTACGGGTCAGTCCGTGGGGGCGCTCGTTGTTCTCGCGCAGCGCCTCGACGACGGCCTCGGGGGTGTCCAGCATCTACAGTTCCTTCCGGGGCTCGGAGCCGGGTGCGGCCGGGCCGGGCTGGTGCATGGCGTGGGTGAGCAGGCCGATGAAGGCCCGGTTGAGCAGGGCGCTCTCGCTCGCCCGGAGCGGGCGGCGGCTGAGCAGCAGGGCCTGGCCGTAGAGGGCCTCGGCGGCCGTGACGGCCAGCCCCCGCTCGGTGATCGTGATCGCCTGGCGGACCAGCGGGTTGAGGTGGTTCAGGACGAGCTGCGCGCGCGGCGTCTCCTGGCGCAGGGAGCCGAGGATGTCGGCCCAGAGGCCGTCGCTCTCGGCGGCGAGGCTCGACCGGGTCCGCTCGTGGCGCGCGTCCCGGTTGTCGAGCAGGAGCGCCGGCGCGGTGACCGGCTGGAAGTCGCGGAGCACGACATCGCAGTCGTGGACGCCGATCGTCTCCCGGGCGATGGAGAGGAAGGCCGCCGCCCGCAGTTCGGCGCCCGGGTCCACGGCGTCGAGGTGGGCGGTGACGGTGGTCGGGTCGAGGTCCGTGACGGCCGTGCCCGGCCGGATCTCGGGCAGCCGGTGCACGAGATCGCGGTCGTAGGTGTAGCCACCGTTGATGACGCCCAGGCCGGCCGCCGCGGCGATCGGGGCGACCTGGCGGAACTCCTCCACGCTCCGGGTGACCAGCAGCGTCCGGTGCGTCCTGGCGAACTCCTCGAGTGTGACGCTGCCGTCGGTGGTCTCGAACGGCAGCCACGGCAGCACGATCCGCAGGAGCTCGTCGTCGTGCCGGGCGAGCGCCTTGACCGCGAGGTGGTGGGTGTCGATGAAGCGGTGCAGCAGCGACGGCTCGCTGGCGGCGAGTCCGGTGAGCCAGTCGCGGATCCGGTCGCCGAGAGCGTCCCGTACGGCGGACAGCGTGCCGTCCTCGTACAGCGACTCCCGGGACGCGGTCGGCCGCAGACTGGTGGTGTCGACCACGCAGCGCACGAAGAAGGCCCACTCCGGCAGCAGCTCCGGCGCCTGGTCGGTGAGCAGCATCCCCTTGAGGTGGACACGGTGGCCCGCACGCTGCGCCGGGCTCACGGCCGTCGGCAGGACATAGGCGACACCGCGCAGGCCGGCCGCCGGAAGGTCCAGGTCGATGGTGTCGAGCGGGGTGAAGTCGAAGAGGTCGCGGCAGTGCGCGGTCAGCGCCTCGCGCCGGGCGAGCGGGGAACGGTGGCTCCGCTCCCACGGAGGCGCCTCGTTGACCCGGTGGGTCTCGCCGCGCGGTCCGACGACCGTGACCTCGTGGCGCAGGAGACCGCCGTAGTGCCGGGCCAGGGAGACGACCTGCTCCGGAGCCGTCCACTCCGCGTTGTCGGCGCGCGGGGTGAGCCGCACGGTGGTGCCCGGCTCGGGCACGGCCGAGGCGGGAAGGGTCTGGATCGTGTACCGGCCGTCGGAGTGGCCGCGCCACTCGACGGCGGGGGCCGACGGGTCCGTCGCGGACCGGCTGAGCACGGTGATCTCGTCGGCCACGACGAAGCAGGCGAGCAGTCCGATGCCGAACTGACCGATGAACTCCCCACGGGCGGCGTCCAGCCCGGCGCCGTCGAGGGCGCCGTCGGCGGTCCGCTTGGAGCTGCGCCCGATGGTGGCGAGGAAACGGTGGACGTCGGCCTCGGTCAGACCGATGCCGGTGTCCGTGACGGTGAGGGTGTCACCGGTGCGCACCGTGATGGAGCCGGCGGCACCGGGGTCGACGGCCTGCCGGGCGGTGATGGCGTCCACGGCGTTCTGCAGCAGCTCGCGCAGGTAGACGCGGGGGCTGGAGTAGAGGTGGTGGGAGAGCAGGTCGACCAGGCCGCGCAGGTCGACCTGGAAGGTGTGTGCGGATTCGGAGGGGTGCACCTGGCGGAGTCTTTCGGTGGGCGCGCCCGCGCCGGGAGGGAGCGGACGACGATGCGGAAGGGGGCGGTTCGGAGGCGGGGGGAGAGGCCGGACGGCGGTGTGACGAGGACGGGCGGGGGCGGGCGCGGTGGCACGCGGAAGGGCCGGCGAGGGCATCGACGCGAAGCCGCGCTCGGCGGTCCGGTCGTTCCCGCGTATGTGCCCGTGTCCCCGTCCGCGCCTGTGGCTGTGTCCGTACCGGTGTCGGCCGATGTCCCGGACGGTCAGCGTCCGGCCGACGAACGCTGCTTGCGATAGGCGGCGGCGGGGTCGGAACCGTCCAGGTAGTACCAGGGGAACTCGGTGACACGGCCCTCGGTGGCCCGGAAGCACTCCTTGGCGGCCGTACGGTCCCCGGCGAGCGAGAAGGCCATGGCGAAGGTGTTGAGGACCTGGTTCCAGCCGCCCCGGCGGACGAAGTCCGGATGCCGGAACGAGTGGTCGGCGGCCTCCAGCAAGGAAGCCCTCACCTCGGGCCGGCGTATGTACGCGGCGTCCGGCCCGGAGTCGAGGGACAACCACTCCTCGATGTGGGCGACCGCGACGAGCTGGCCGAGCAGCGTGCCACCGGGGGCCTTGAACGCGGACTCCCGCGCGAAGGCGTGCATCTCCTCGTGCGAGCCGCCCCACTTGTCGCAGAGCTGCTGCAACTGCTGCTGGTGCGCCTCCAGATGCTGCGGATCGCGTCGTACCGTCGCCTCGAACCTGCGTCGCGCCGTGTCCTGACCCACCTGGAGGCCGCGGCCGGTCACCTGGAGGCCGTACCAGGGAGACGTCCACTGCGGCTCGCGCTCGGCGGCCTCGTACAGCCACTCCTCGGCCGTGCTCAGGCGCGTGTGGAACACCTCGAACTGCTCCCGCGAGACCTGCGAGGCACGGGCCCCGGTGCGGGCCTCCCAGCCCCAGCTGATGTGGCGGATCCCTGCCACGAGCCGCGGCAGCGGCGCCTCGGGCTCCGCTTCGAGGACCGGGGCGATCCACCGCTCCACACCGGCCGTGTCGCCGACGGCCCACAGGAGTTCGACGCGGTTCTCACTCTCGGGACGCGCTTCGAGCACCTCCCGCACCGTCGCCCAGTCCGCCGCCTCGGCGGCCTCCCGCACGCGCGCCACGGCGGGATCGCCGGAGTCATTCCGCACGCGCGCGCCGGGCCTGCCCGCCCATTTCCCCAGCGTGAGCCCCAAGTCACCGAGCAACGCCATGTCCCCACCCCTTGCCATGATCGAACGGGGAGACCAGTGATCACCCTCCCCGTGGAGGTAGTGACTATCACGCACGACCGACAATCGCACATCTGTTTCCTCGCCCCGCGTCCTGCTCCGGTCCATCAGGACCGCGGACGTCCGCGAGGGCGCCGGGTGTCCCCGGCGCCCTCGCGTCGCGTCACATCACGGCAGGGGGCCGCGCGTTACGGCTCGTCCCGTACCGTTCCCGTGAACTCCGGCCCCGGGAGGGGCTCCCAGGAACCGTCGTACGTGGTCAGCCGCGCCCGTACCGATTCGGCCGGCTCGGCGGCGCCGTCCTTGACCGTGGGCACACTCACCTGCGCGCTCGTCTCGCCCGCGGGGACGGTGGCGCCCAGATACAGACCGCCGTGCTCGATCCCGGAGAGCGGCGTCACCGTCTGCGGCACCTCGCCGAGGTTCTCCTCCAACCAGGCCCGGGGAACGTCCGCCGTGGACAGCTCCGTACCGCCGGCCGGCGGGAGGAAGGTCACGCCGCCCATGATGTCGGCGTCCGCGGCGGCGGACAGCGTCACCCGCCAGGTCAGCGGGGCACCCTCGGTCACATCGCCGGCCACGGGTGTCACGCTCACCGTGGGCATCTTGTCGTCGTTCAGTGCGGTCACCCCACCCCGGTGCGCGCCGACCATGGTGCCGCGTACCGCCTTGACGAACGCGTCGTGCGTCATGTCGTAGCCGAAACGGGTGTTGCCCCGCACCTCGACCGGTATGTCGATGTCATGGCGGCCCGGCCGGACCGTCACCACGCGGGACGTGATCTCGTCCGTGCCCGGCCGGGGGACGAACAGGCGGACCTGGCCGCTGCCCTGACCGGTCACCCGTACGGGCACGCGGTAGGTCCGGACACCGGAGTCGCCCTCCGCGACCGACAGACGGCCGATGTCGACGCGCGCCGGAGTGGCCGGGCGGACCGCCGGCATGCCGGGGCGCCAGCCCCACGCGTCCATCAGCCACGCGCTCCCGGAGCCGCTGCGCGGCGTCAGTTCGAGCGTCGTGATCCGCTTCAGGTCCAGGCCGGACCTGCCCGCGGCGGACAGCGGCACACGGACCTCGCGCGCCCAGTAGGAGGCGGTCCGCGTGGTGCCCGGCAGTCCGTCGATCCGGGTACGGCCCAGGGTCGCGCGACGGCCCGAAGAGTCGGTCACGGCGACGTCCAGCTGGGTGCCCGTGCTGTTGGGCGGGACGATCAGCCGCAGCGCGAGGGAATCCGAACCGGCCAGGGAGACGGGCCGCGCGGAGCGTACGGCGACCGGGGCCCCGGGGCTCGACCACCGCAGTGCGACGGCGTCACGGCCGGGCTCGGGCGAGGCGTCCCACAGGGCGAAGTGCGGCGAGATCCCACCCGCTTCGGGGTCGAGGCAGGCGCGGGCGGGATCGGGGTCGACCTGGGCACAGAGCCTGCCGGCACCGGAGACGGTCACCGACGGGCCCGGCAGGAAGGCCGGCGTGCGGTGCGCGCCGACGGCGTGGGTGACGACCCGGGCCGGACCGGCCGAGGGCGCGCGGCGGCCGGTGCCGTCGAGCAGCGGACGGACCCGGTCGTCACCGCCGACGAACAGCCGGGCGGCCGCCGCGATGTACGTGGCGCCCGCCGCCTGCTGCTGCGTGGCGGTGAGTCGGGTCCGCGTGCCGGGGGAGCAGACCGGGTCGGTGCCGTCCTCGGACGAGAAGTCGTCGAAGGCCGGAGCCTGCGCCTGTCCCGGGGTCCACTCGCTGTTGAAGTAGTTGTGGTTGGCACCGACCATGTAGACCGCGCTGTGCAGCGCCGATCCCCGGCTGACGCCACGGGTGCCGTCGACGAAGTTCTGGCCCTGGAGGTCGTACACGTCGCCGTCGCAGCCCGGCAGGATGGTCATGGAGGGCACGTCGGCGGCCGGGTTGTTGCCGAAGATCGTGGGTCCTATCGGGACGGTGCCGCGGATCTTCCACCGCACCGGACCCCGGTAGCCGTCCTGGTCGGCGGGCGGCGGGGAGAGGCTGTCGATCGCCGCCCGGTTGACGCCCTCGCCGCCCCGGGAGTGGCCGACGAGCAGCACGCGCGAGAGGTCCGCGGGCGAGGCGCGGCGTACGGCCGCCGGGGCGGCGGTCCGGTGCGCGGACCAGTCGGCCCAGCGGGCGAGGTGCAGTCGTATCAGGGACGAGCGGGCCTGGGCGCCGCCGTCCTCGGCACGGTGGTCCTGGCCGTTGATGCCGTTGGCGGATATGGACAGCGTCACGTAGCCCTGCGAGGCCAGGAGTCGCTGGGCGCGCAGATAGCCCTGGTGGCTCGGGATCGGCTTGGTTCCGGCCGGGCACGGCCATTCGCCGCCCATGTCCTCGGTGCCCGGGGTGTAGCAGGTCGTGTGGCGCCCGTGCAGGAAGAGGGCCACGGGCCGCTTCCCCGGCGCGTCGGCCGGTCCCACGACCGCGGCGCGCATCTCGACGGGTTCGGGGAATCCGGGCAACCGCACGGACTTCAAGGTGTATTCGCCGCTGACGGTGCGGTAGCGGCCCGGGACTCCGGGATCCACCCCGTTCACCGGGAGCGGGGCCTCCGGCCGGGCGGCCGGGTCGACGGGGGTGAGACGCGCGGAGCGCGCGGCTCCGGCCGTGTCGAGCGCTCGCCCGGCGGCCGTCACCCGCAGCTGCGTTCCCTCTTCGAGCCGTACGTCCCCGAGGGGCAACCGGAAGGTACGGCCGTCCTGTTGCGCCACCGGACGCCCGAGCAGCCGGTCACCCGCGTGGAATTCGACCCGGGCGTCTCCCATGGGCACGGGCTCGGGCGACGTCCAGACCAACTGCCTGCCCGCCCCGGCCCCGGTGACCCGCCATCCCTCGGGAAGCCCCGGGCTCCCGACCCGTCCCCCGGGGGACGCGGTCGGCGGTGCCCCGGGGGACGGTGTTCCGGTCGACGGTGTCCCAGGTGACGGCTGCGCGTACGCCGCCCCGGGTGACACCGCCGCCAGCGCGAGTAACGCCGCGGCGGTGGCCGCGCCGCGTGTGACACGTATCAAAGCGGTCTTCCTCACGATCGGTCTCGTGAGCCACCGGGAAGGCGCGGCTGAAGCGCCTCGGGGACGCCGATGACCCGGCCGTCCCCGGTTCCCCGGTGCCTCTCTCGCCTTCGGAGGACGGCAACCAGGGGGCGTGGGTTGCCTGGTGGCCCGTGAACAATGCGTCGGGAGTTCCCGTCGGCCGCCCGCGCCCGGGTCGGAACACGGCGCTACACCGCACCCACCACCCGGCGCCCCGCCCTTCGCCGCCCTGCCTCCGCCCCACCCCCACGGCGGCCTGGCGCCTCTGCCCCTCCCGCGCCGTCCTGCCTCCGCCCCGCTCTGTCACCGTGCAGAGGCCTTAGGTCTATCGCCGTGTCGAGGCCCTCGGCCGGAAGCGGGCCTCGGTGAGGCGTGGTGAGGTTGCGGGTCGGTCGGCGATGAGCGACTGGAGGATGTCGAGGAGGGCCGCCGAGCTCTCGACCGGGTTCAGTTCGAGGGCCGAGATGGCGGGCCGGCTGTTGCGGGCGTGTTCGGAGTCCGACCCGGCGACCACCATGGTGTCCTCGGGCACGCGTACACCCCGCGCCATGAGCCCGCGCTGTACGCCGGCCGCGTGCCTCCCCGTGAGACAGAAGACCGCGTCGGGCACGCCGTCGTCCGCGATCCGGGAGGCGAGCTCCAACCCGCCCTCGACTCCAGCGCGTTCGGGAAGCTCGTACATGCGCGGTGTGACGCGGTGTTCGGAGCACCAGCTCAGATATGTCTCCTGATGTTCGAGGTTCCAGGACTTGGGGTCGGTGCCGCGGACCAGAGCGACGGTGCGGGCTCCGCCCGCCTCCAGACGCTCCAGGATCAGGCGGCCAGAGGCGGGGTCGTCCTCCGAGACCCAGTGCGGGAAGTCCGGGCGGCCGGGCGGACGCCCGGACGTCACGTAAGGGATGTCGCGATCCTCGAGGAGCGCGATGACGGGGTCGTCGACGTGC
Source organism: Streptomyces sp. NPDC017246 (assembly GCF_044331325.1). Classification (NCBI taxonomy): domain Bacteria; kingdom Bacillati; phylum Actinomycetota; class Actinomycetes; order Kitasatosporales; family Streptomycetaceae; genus Streptomyces; species Streptomyces sp. NPDC017246. The sequence goes on from NZ_JBIRMW010000003.1 coordinate 439,567, forward strand.
GGGTTGGTGACGATGTAGCCGTCCAGGGAGAAGGCGAGCGGGGGAACCGGCTTCCGCGTCAGGTCGGGCACCGGCATGAGGCTCAGGTTCCTCGCCAGGGCCTGCGAGGCGGCGGCGCCGACGAACCGCTCGAAGACGTCCACTCCCGCGGGCGTGTAGTCGCCCAGGGCGTCGAGCGACCGCAGTACCAGCCCGACCGCGCCCATGGTGGAGCGCCGCAGACCGCGGGCCAGGGCGTCGGCCTCGTAACCCATCTGGTCGGCCACGGTCCGGATGTGCTCGCGGGCGGCGGCGCCGACGCGGCCGGTGTCGAGCGCTGGAAAGTGGCCGCCGTCGGAGCCCGTACCGAAATCCTGGCCGCCTGCCCCGTGCCCGGGACGGGGGAGTGCTCGACGGCGGTGTTCGCGCCCTCAGGTGCGGCGCCGCAGACCGTGCAGACCTGGGACTGGCACGACCTGCTCGTCCCGGACGCGCTCCTGCACGAACTGGTGCCGAGCCCTGGACGCACCGTGAAGCTCTTCACCGAGTTCGGAGCCCCGGGCAAGATCGGTGTCAACAGCGCCGGGCTGGGCGTGCACTTCAACATCCTGTTCCACGCGTCCGACTCGGCCGACGGCGGCGTACCCGTGCACGCGGTGGCCCGCCGCATCCTGGACGAGGCCGACACCCTCGACCAGGCCCTCGAGATCGCCTCGACGGCACGCGTCAGCGCGTCGACATCGCTGACCCTGGTCACCGCCGGGTCCTCCGCGGCGAGCCTGGAGCTTTCGCCCGCAGGCCTGGCGATCGTGCCGGTGGGCGAGGACGGCCGGCTCCTGCACACCAATCACTTCCTCGACGCCGGTCTCGCGGCCGGGGACACCGGCCCGGCCGACTCACTCACGACCGAGCGGCTCGCCCATCTGCGCGAGGTCCGCGCCGCGATGCCGGGGCTCGCTCCCGCAGAGCGTGCGAAGGCCCTGTGCGGCGGCGCCGGGGCAGACGCCGTGGTCTGCCTGCGGCCCGACGAGGACAAGCCCCCGCACCAGCAGTGGGGGACCCTGCTCACGATCGGTCTCGACGTGACCGACTGCGCACTGGACTACCTGGCCGGCACTCCCCACGAGGCCACGACGGCCGGCACCGCGCGCTTCTGACTCCACGCGCTTCGGCCTGGGCGGTCGTGATTCCACGTGCTACGCATCCTGCGCGGTTATGACACCGCGCGGCTCTGGCTCCACGGGTTTCGTTCGCTGCGCGCCTCTGACCCCACGGGCTTCGGACACGACGCGCACTCACCTACACGTGGCCGGCGCCCCCTCCCGGCCCTTCCCCGGCCTGTCCCGCCGCCGATTTCCCGCCACCGATCCCTTGCTGCTCCCTCCCACCCCGAAGGACCCGCCATGACGGAGACCGTCCGGCCCAGCCTGAAGGCCCAAGCGCCCACAGGCCTGCGCACCTTCTTCATCTCCGGTTTCGGAACGGGCCTGGAGTTCTACGACTTCATCATCTACGGCCTGGCCGCCGCGATTGTCTTTCCTACCGTCTTCTTCCCCGGTTTCGACCGCTCGGTGGGCACCCTGGTCGCCTTCGCAGCGTTCGGCAGCGGATTCGTCGCCCGCCCGCTCGGCGGCATCGTGTTCGGTCATTTCGGCGACCGGATCGGCCGCAGGACCATGCTGACGCTGCTGATCATGGGCGGGAGCACCTTCCTCATCGGCTGCCTGCCCTCGTACGACACCGTCGGGGTCGCCGCACCGGTCATGCTCGTCGTGCTGCGTCTCGGCAGCGCCGGAATCGGCATCGGCAGCCTCATCGGGACAGGCGTCTTCACCGCGATCACCCTGCTGCCGGAGGAACAGCTCCAGGCCTGGGCTGGCGCGCGCCGTTCTGGCTGGGTGGCCTGCTGGTCCTGGTCGGTGTGGTGGCCCGCAACCGCATGCCGCACGAGGAGTCACGCGCCGAACGCGCGCCCCGCGTAACGATCCTGGAATCCGTCAAGCGGCACCCGCGCCAGATGCTGTTGGCCATCGGCGTGGCGTTCGGCTACAGCACGCTGGCGTACATCGGCACGATCTTCACGATGACGTACGCGGAGGAGCGCGGCTACGGCTACACCGAGTCGCTGCTGCTTCAGGTGGCGGGCTCGATCGCCTTCACGCTCGCCGTGCCGGCCATGGCGACGCTCTCCGACAGGAGGGGCCGCAAGCCGGTGGTGATCCTCGGCACCCTCGCCTACGCGGGCTTCTTCTTCGTCTACTTCCCCCTGGTGGACGGCCATGTCCTCGGCCTGGCGACCCTCGCCTACGTCCTGGTGAGCGTGTTGATGGCAGCGCCGCAGGGCTGCATACCCGCCTTCCTCGGCGAACAGTTCCCCGCGGCCACGCCCTACTCGTCCATCTCCGCCACGTACCAGACGGGTGCGGCGCTGGGCGGAGGCACCGCCGCGACCGCCGCGACCGCGCTGTTCATCGCGTACGACAACAACCCGATCGGCGTCGGCCTCTACTCCGCGGCGGCGGCGCTGGTCCTCGTCCTGTGCGCCTGGGGGCTGAGGGAGACGTTCCGCGTTCCGACGGCGGAGCTCGGCCTCGGTGCGGCGGTCAGCGAACCTCGGCGGACGCCGGACACCACTACGGTGTGACCGCGCTCAACCGGCCGGCGTGACCGGGGTCCACACACCGAACCACTGCTCGGCGCCGTACTCCTCGAACCGCTCCACCTCGGTGAACCCCAGTCTCGCCGCGAGGCGCATCGCGCGGTCGTTGGCGGTCTGGGTGCAGAGGACCACCGGCTCGCCGGGAAGCGCGTCGGCGAACCAGCCGAGGACCGCCGCGCAGGCCTCGGCGGCGTACCCGCGTCCCCACGCCTCCGGCAGGACCATGTAACCGAGTTCGGCCTCTCCGGCATCGGGGCGCACGTGTCCCGGACGCTCCGCGTCGCGCCGGTCGAGCGTGATCATGCCGATCATCGCTCCGTCGACATCGATCACGAACAGGCCGGGACGCCGCCCGGGAACCTCGGGCACCGCGCGTTCGAGCGCGTCACGCGGCCGAGCGCCACCGGTGTAAGCACCCACCTCCAGCGAGGCGAACAGTTCGATGAACGCCGCGCGGTCCCGTGCCTCGGACCGGCGGAGCGTGAGCCGCTCGGTGACTATCGGGGCGGGTGGCCAGGCGAAAGCTCCGAGTCGAGTCATGGCGGGCAACCTATCGCACGCCCGCGGGAGTGATCCGAAGGAGCAGGCCGAGCCCTCCCGTAGGGATACGTTCATACGGCAGACACTCGGGGGCGGGGAGCAGGTCGGCCAGGTTGCGTATCCATAACGGGTCTAGTTCGAGAGCGGTGGCCCCGGACGCGTATGCGCAGGGCTTGATCAGGGGGAGCGTCAGGATGCGTCGCGCTCTCCGGTGGTCACCGCCGGCCCGAGAGGAACCCCTCGTGGATCGCAGGTCTCTGCTCACCGTCGCGACAGGAGCGGTGAGCGCGGTAGCCGCCTCCCAGATACCGGCGAGTGCGGCGTCCCCCACGCACACCGCTCAGGGACACCGTCCCGTCGCCGCCTTCAACGTCATCAGCGACATCCAGGGGGATCTCCGGGACCTCGGGGTGGCGTTGGAGGACATGCGCCGGACCAACCCCGCGAGCGCGGGCCTCGCCGTCGCCGGAGACATCACGCCGCGCGGGTACGACGCCGAGTACGCGGCGGTCACCGCCGAGCTCTCCCGCCACACCCACGCCCGGACGGTCGCCTGGGCCATCGGCAACCACGAGTTCTACGTCCCCAAATGGCGTGACCCGTCGACCCTGGCGCAGGAGACCTGGCCCAACGGCACCACCGAGGACTCGCTGTTCCGAAGCTTCTACGGCTTCGCGGGCCGCAACACGGTCTACGCGGAGCACTCCTTCGGCGGCATCCCGGTCCTGAGCCTCGGCACCGAGAAGTACATGCACTTCCACGACCCCGAGCTCTGGGACGAGGTGTGGCTCAGCGAGGCCCAACTCACCTGGCTGGAACAGCGCCTCGCGTACTGGGCGCGCCGCCGCAAGCCCGTCATGGTCATCACCCACCACCCCCTCCCCAACACCGTCTCCGGCAGTCACAACCGCCTGTACTCCCGCGACTACCTCCAGGCGGACCGCCTGCTCGGGATCCTCGGCCGCCACCGGGACGTCTTCCTCTTCTGCGGCCACACCCACTGGGACCTCGCCCTCTCGGACTGGTACGTCCGCCGGATCGTCCCCGGCACGGCCAACCTCGACGGCTTCTCCGTGATCAACACGGGTGCCGTGCAGACGGGTTACACGGACGACGGCCAGGGCGGCGAGGTCTCGGTCCCCGGCACCTTCAACCAGGGCCTCCAGGTCGAGGTCTTCCACGACCGCGTCGTCGTCAAGGCCCGCGACTTCGCCACCGGCAGCTGGCTGAAGCAGATCACGGTCCCCCTGTCGACACGGATCTGACCCCGGGGACCCGGCGGCGCGCCGCGCCGGGCCACGACGTGTGACACGCGTGCCCGTATCGCGTCCCACCGCGACGCGATACGGACACGCGGGACGCGCGGCACACGGGCCAGTCTCGGGTCTCACGGGGACGCGTGGCACACGTACCCGTATCGCGTTTCACTGGAAGGTGACGCACGCCCGCACCCCGCGCGGTGGCCGATGCCGCTGCCCCGGAACCCCGGCGGGCCGGGCACAGCCGGGAGGCCCCAGTGAACACGCACACACGACCCCGTTTCGACCCCACCCGCGTCCCCCACCTGCTGGGCTCGTTCGCGCCTGTGACCGAAGAGGTCGACGTCGTGGACCTGGAGATCACGGGCGAGATCCCGGCGACGCTGGACGGCCTGTACCTGCGCAACGGCCCCAACCCCCGCTTCACCCCGATCGGCTCCTTCCTGTACCCCATCGACGGCGACGGGATGCTGCACGGCGTATGGCTGTCCGAAGGCCGTGCCCGCTACCGCAACCGCTTCGTACGCACCCCGGCGATGAAGGCGGAGGAGCGAGCCGGCCGGGCCCTGTGGGGCGGCGTCGAGTCGCTGATCACGCCGGACGCCGGCCAGGTCGGAGCGGAACTCGCCGGCACGTTCAAGGACCTCCCCGACATCAATGTCGTCCGGCACGCCGGCCGCCTGCTGGCGCTCGCCGAGTCGGCCTGCCCCTTCCGGGTCGACGACGGCCTGGAGACGATGGGTCGCGAGGACTTCGGCGGGGCCCTGCCCGTGGGCATCACCGCGCATCCCAAGATCGACCCGGTCTCGGGCGAGATGTTCGTCTTCTGCTACGCCCTGGAACCGCCGTACCTCACGTGGTCGGTCGTCGCGCGCGACGGTGTCGTCGCCCGGGGGCCGACGCCGGTGGACGGCATGGACGAGCCGATGATGATCCACGACATGGCCCTGACCGACCGCTACGTGGTCATCGTCCTCGCCCCCGCCTTCTTCGACCTGGACGCGGTGATGACGGGCGGCTCGCTGCTCGCCTGGCGACCCGAGCGCGGCACCCGCGTCGTACTGGTCCCGCGTGACGGCGGAGCGCCCGTCTGGGCGGCCGACGAGGCCTTCTGGGTGTGGCACACCGTGAACGCACACGACGAGGGATCCGACGCACACGCCCCGGTGGTCCTCGACTACGTGCAGTGGAGCAGGCTGACCGTCGGCCAGGCCCCGGAGGCCGAGGCGGAGCCGGTCACCGTAGGTCTGGTGCGGGCCCGCATCGATCCGGCGGCGGGCAGCATGACCCGCACGGTGCTGGACGACTCGCGCGTGGAGTTCCCCCGGGTCGACGACCGGCGCATCGGCCGCCGCCACCGCTACACGGCCCTGGCCACGGAGACCGGACAGGCGGATCTCCTGTCCGGCGAGTACGACGCCCTGCGCTTCTACGACGTCGAAACCGGCACCACCCGCGTCTGGCCGGCCGGAAACCTGGCAGTCGGCGAGCCGGTCTTCGCGCCCGAGCCGGGCAGCGACTCCGAGGAACACGGCCACTGGCTGACGTACGCCACGGACCGCACCGACGGAACGAGCTGGCTCCTGGTCATCCCCGCCGAGGACCCGGCTTCGGGACCCGTGGCCAGGGCCAGGATCCCGGTCCGGGTCCCCCTCGGCCTGCACGGCTGCTGGCTCCCCACCGACAGCGGATGAACCGCCCGGGACGCGGACGCCCGGGGCCGGATCGCATCAGGATCGGCTACGGAGCTCGGGAGCAGCGGTCACGGACCCCGGCGCCGGGGGTGGCGCCGGCGGAGGCTCAACGGCGCGGCTCCACGGACGTCCACCGGCAGCGCCTGTTCACTCGTCACGGTGGACCCTGCCCGTGCCGCTCGCGGGCCGAGGGCCGACTCGGGCAGCGTGATCTTCGTGCATCCTCTCCGTACGACGGGTCTCCTCCTCGCCGCGCTCCTGGCCGGCGGATGTGTAGGCGTCCCTCACGCCCCTGCCCCGCGGCCGTCCGACCGGTCCGCCCACCTCGTGCCGGCCGCCGAACGGCCTCCGTCCCCGCTCCCGACCTGGCCCGCCCTCACCCCTGCCGCCCCGCGCGAGGACCTCTCCGTCACCGACCCCACGCCGGGCACCGCGCCACCGAGGGCGCCGGCCCGGTCCGTCCCCGAAGCTGCGAAGAGGGACCGTGCTGTTGGCGCGCCCGCCGCCCGGCAGCCCCCGGCCCACCGGACGGCACCGACGAGGCGCCCGAACGCCAAGGGGCAGCGAAAGCCCGCGAAGCCGGCCCCCGTCGCGGTGGGCGGTAACACGCCCACGAAGCCTCGGCCGCAACAGAGGCGACAGCCGTCGAGCGGCCAGGTTCCCGAAATGCGCCAGCTCTGCCGTCAGGCCGAGGGCATCCAGGCCCCCATGGGCGCCGGGGAGCTCTGCAAGTCGATGTACGGCCGCTGAAGTGACCGCGTCCGGGGGGCCTGCGGGTTCGATGCGCGAGCTCGCGCGGACACCTCGCCACGAGCTCGCTGAGCATGAGTGCCCGACATGCCGGCGCGTGGAGAGGTGGCGCGTGTGAACCCATACGCGTATCACAGCGAACGCGCCAAGGCAGCCCGCCAGGCCCACCTATGGCCTGAACTCTTGCAGAGAGTGACGGTATGGCGGATGATTCTCGGCCGTGACGATCTTCTTCGGCGCCTTGCTCGGCGTGTTCCTCATCGTGCTCCTCAGACTCTTCCTCAACTCCCGCCGAGTCACCCGATGGGTGCGTGAGCACTTCGTGGCCGCCGACTACGGTCTCGTGCCCCGGGCGATCCTCGACCCCCAACGCCCGGGCCCGCCGCCGGCGCCGTACCGGCTCCAGGAGATGCGGGCCGTGGCCGACGCCGCGTGGGAGGGTGACTGGCACGCGGCCGAAGCCTATGTCGACGCGGCCGGCAAGGACTGGGACGAGCGCTGGTCCAGGATCGAGCTCCTGCAGCAGGTCGCCGGTGAGGACGAGGCCTGGCTGGAGGCGTGGCGTACGGCAAGACCCGAGAACTGCGACGCGGCGACCGTCCGCGCCGGCCTGATGGTCCACCAGGCCTGGGAGATCCGAGGGACCGAGTACGCCAACAAGGTCCCGCGCGAGCGGATGGCCCGCTTCAAGGCCATGCTCCCGGCCGCGATCACGGAAGCACGGAAGGCCGCGCTGCTCGACCCCGAGAACCCGGGCCCCTGGGTCGTCATGGTCACCGCCGCCCGCGGAGCCCAGTACGACCACGACCAGTTCCAGCCGCTCTGGGACGGACTGGTCTCCCGCGCCCCGTACCACTACTCCGGCCATTGGCAGGCTCTTCAGTACTGGTGTGCCAAGTGGTTCGGCAACGACAAGCTGATGATGAGGTTCGCCGAGCAGGCGGTCCGGAAGGCTCCGCAGGGCAGTCCCCTCGCCGGAATGCACCTGCATGCGCTGGAGGAACTGGCCAAGCAGACCGACAGCTTGGCGCAGCCCGTCACACGCGCGGCGAGGAAGCGCCTGGACGCGGTCGCCGCTTCACTCGCCGCGGTCGCCCCCGACAACGAGCACCTGCCCGTACTGCGGCATCTGCTGGCGCACCACATGCTGCGCGCGAAAATGTACGCGGCCGCGCTGGAGCAGTTCCGCCTGATCGGCCCGTGGTGCGGGGCCGAGCCCTGGCGCAGGAACGGAGACCCGGTGGCGGCCTTCGAGCTCGCCCGGGGCACCGCGGCGAAGCTGTCGGGCGTCGCACCTTCCCCGACTGCGGCGATGACCCACGGGATCGGTCACTAGCCTCGATTCCGATCGGAGAGCCAAGGGAGTAGTCGGCTACGCCCATGCCGGAAGCGCCCGTTTTGCCCGGCTCGGTAGCATGCAGTGCATGGCCATCAAACTTGAGAACGTCGGCATCGCTGTTCGCGACCTCGAAGCAGCCCTCTCCTTCTTCACCGACCTCGGTCTCACGGTCCTCGGCCGTGACACGGTCAGCGGTGACTGGACCGACACGGCCGTCGGCCTCGATGGCAACCACGCCAAGATCGCGATGCTCCAGACACCGGACGGTCAAGGCCGCCTTGAGCTATTCGAGTACATCCACCCCGAAGCGATCGAGACGAACCCCACCCGTCCCAACGAGATCGGCATGCATCGCGTCGCCTTCTCGGTCGACGACATCGACAAAGCCCTGGAGACAGCCGCGAAGCACGGATGCCATCCGCTGCGCGGTGTGGCGACCTATGAGGACGTCTACAAGCTCACGTACGTCCGCGGTCCCAGCGGCATCCTGGTGATGCTCGCGGAGGAGCTGAAGAAGAACTGACGGCTGATCGGGTCGCATGACCGCCAGTGGGTGTTATGTGGCATCGGATTCTGAGCGCGGCCGAAGCCTAAGGGACGCCGAGTGCCGGATCGAGACGCACCGTCCCAGATCTCATGCAGGGTGGTCGACGCGGCTGTCTGCCCCCGCCTTCGGCTCCGTAGCGGGTGACGGCCCCGCTCAGAGGTCCCTGACCCCCGGGTAGTGAACCCGAAGTCCGCTGAGCACGCGCTCGTCGGCAGCCCTGACGTCCCACAAGGAACTGTCGAATTCGGTCAGGACCACGACCAGCACGCCTTCCGCGAACCCGCAGGCCTCGGCGTCGATCAGCTGGATGCCGGGAGCGGTCAGCGAAAGCAGCGTCAGGGTGTCCATGCCGTCGCCCGCGGAACGGCGCTCCAACTCCGCGGTGAGGTCCCACTTCTCGTCACACTCGACACGCCAACGCAGCTCCAGACCGAAGCTGCCGAGCCGGACCAGCAGCTCAGCGAGGGTCACATAGTGACTTCCGTGCCAAGCGGGGAACGTGATCCCTTTCATCCCCGCTTCAGCTTCAGCTGTATACCGCGACAAGTGATCCCCCTCGTTCGGACGCACCAGGCTACGGAAGAGCCACCTCATACGACCCACCAGGGCCCTAGAACGGGCGATAGGTCCGGTACGTGCCTTCCAGCGATACGACCGCTGCATCAGCGACGTCCGCCCGTGGGCCTGCCGCGCAGCACTCCAAGAACGCGCGGACCCGCGCACCCGGCCATCCGGCTGCGGCCGCTGCTGCCCAGAAGCGCAGTCCATCGTAAGAATCCAACGGTGCGAGAAAGTCGAGGATGTAGTCGACGGTTGCCGGCTCGGGCACCAAGCGCAGCATGGCGACAGCTCGGAGGGCCCCGTCGGCAAGCTCCGGTGTCCCGCTGTCCAGACACCATCGCACAGGGGCAGAGGTTCCCTCTTCGGCGCAGCGCAGACGCACGATCGAGTCGCCGAGGGCGTCGTGCAACGACGTCGCGTCCCGGGGCTGCTGAGCCAGATCGCTCAGAAACGGGACTGCCGGCCGGTGATCGCATGCTCCGAGAGCCATGACCATCTGGTACTGGGTTTCCCACGTCCGTCGATCGCGCACCTCGCGCTGGAGGGCCCGCAGCAGCGACGGGCCGGCAGACGGGGCGGCGAGTCCGCGCAGTCGCTTCGCAGCCGCACGGCGCTTCGCCGAGGCCCTGTCGTCAAGCTGGACCACTGCCTCGTCCAACGTCAACACCGCGTTTCCCCCCTTGAGATCTGCTTGCACCGCAAGGCTAGGTCCGCCCACTGACAGGGGGTTGCCGCTTTCTTCCGGCACTGCCTGGAGCAGTGGGGCACCGCCGGTCCACTCCGGGCGTTCGGCATCCGGGAGGGTGCTGGCGAGGTGCTTGCGGGCACGATCGATCTGCGTTTCGCAGGAGAAGGTCTGGCGCCAGGCCGGGTGAATCTCGCCTACGGCCTCTATCCGTCCTGGCGGGGGCGCGGCCTGGCGAACGGTGCGTTCCTGCTGGCGTCCATGCACGCGGCGAGTGAGGGCGGGGCGGAGGTGGTGATCCAGGTTGATCCCGAAAATCCCGCATCGGCCGCAGTCACGCAGCGGGCAGGGTTCCCGCTTCTATGGGTGGATATCGGCGGTGCCCATTTTGGGCTCGCCATAACGGCCGTCACAGTGGCATTGTTCGCTGCTTTCGGCGGCGCCCGGTGGGGCCTGATCATCGGTGGAGCGGCCGCGGCATGGTTCGGTCTCGTCTTGGTGGTGATGCTCCTTCGCGGCCGCGGTCGGTGGGCTGCAGTCACGCGTGCGTGCCTACCTCCTGACCTTCGGCTGGGGCGGTTGGATGGCCCGGATGCTGCGGGCATGGAGCCGAGGGACAGTCGCGGCGCCTGACCCCTGGAGCAGCTGAGCCCCCACCTGCAAGTCGAGCCGGTGATCTCCGCGTAGAAGTCGGCCCTTGGGCGACCGAGGTCGTCGCCAGTTCGCGGCTGCGGGCCAATGTCAGACCCTCGCGAGAGGATCTCCTCATGACGATTCTTCCCGCCGAAGAGGCGCTGTCGAGCATGCCCGATCTGTCCAGCCACGCCGAGTACGAGGCCGCCCTCCGGCGCCTGCGCGAGGCCTCGCAGTCGTACTACGACGACGGCGACAGCGCCCTGGACGACACCTCGTACGACCGGCTCCGGCTGGCTGTACTGGCCTGGGAGGAAGACAACCCCGCCGATGTGTCCCCGGATTCGCCCACCGGTCTGGTCGCCGACGGTGCCGCTCCGGTCGGCGAAGTCGCGCACACCACCCGGTTGCTGAGCCTGGACAACGTCTTCGACGCCGAGGGGCTGGTGGCGTGGGGAGCTTCCGTGCAGCGCCGTCTGGGCTGTGCCCCCGAGGGCGGTTTCACGGTCGAGCCGAAGATCGACGGTGCCGCCGTCGCCGCCCGGTACCGGGCCGGCCGTCTGGTGCAGGTCATCACCCGTGGCGACGGCAGTCACGGCGAGGACGTCAGCCACGTCATCGGCCAGATCGACGGGCTGCCCGAGCAGCTCGCGAAGGCGGTGACCTTCGAGGTCCGTGGTGAGGTCGCCTTCACCCAGGAACAGTTCGAGACGGCGAACGAGGTTCGCACCGCCCATGGGGCGCAGGTCTTCGTCAACCCCCGCAACGGTACGGCGGGCACGCTCCGGGCGAAAGACCGGCCGTACCGGCTCCGGATGACGTTCTGGGCCTACGGAGCGGTCGAGCTGAACCGAGCCCTGGACGGGCAGTTGGACGGGCAGCGGGTTGGAGGGACGGAAGAGGAACCGTTTCTGCCCGCCGGTGCGACGCACGCCGAGACACTGGCCGCAGTGGCTGAGGCCGGCGTGCAGACGACCGCGGCCTCTCCCGCCGGCCTGCACGTCGTCGCCGACCTCGCCGCGGCACAGGAGAGGATCGACGCGGTCGCCGCGATGCGCGCGGAGCTCCCCGTCGGCATCGACGGCGTGGTGGTCAAGCTGAACGACACCGCCGAGCAGCAGTCGGCCGGTTTCGGCACCCGCTTCCCGCACTGGGCCATCGCGGTCAAGCTGCCCGCCGTCGAGCGGCAGACCGTGCTTCAGGAGGTCGTCTGGGAGGTCGGCCGTACCGGGGTCCTCGCTCCGACCGCGATCCTCACCCCGGTCGAGATCGACGGGTCCACCGTCACCCGGGCCACCCTGCACAACCCCGCCGACATCCGCCGCAGGGACCTCCACCTCGGTGACACCGTGACGGTGTACAAGGCAGGCGACATCATCCCCCGCGTCCAGGCGGCCGTGGTCCAGCTCCGCCCGGCCGGAGCGCAGGAGGTTCCGCTGCCCGAGGCCTGCCCCAACTGCGGAGGGGACATCAACAAGTCCCAGGAGCGCTGGCGCTGCGCGAAGGGCACCGCGTGCGCGCTCCCGGCGCTGATCGAGTACGCCGCAGGGCGCGAGATGCTCGACATCGACGGCCTGGGCAAGACGTACGTGGCGGCCCTCGTCGAGTCGGGCGACGTCACCGACGTCGCGGACCTCTTCACCCTGACCGTCGACCAGCTCACCACGGCCGCCGGCAGTTCCAAGCGGGCGGTCAAGCTCGCCGAGCAGATCGCGGCCGCCAAGGCCCGCCCCCTCAACCGGGTGTTCTGCGCGCTGGGAGTGCTCGGCACCGGGCGCAGCATGTCACGCCGTATCGCCCGCCACTTCGGCACGATGGACGCGATCCGTGCGGCCGACGTGGCCGAGGTGCAGGACGTGGAGGGGATCGGCCCGGAGAAGGCACCGGTCATCGTCGAGCAGGTTGCCGCGCTGGCCGCCGTCATCGACAAACTCATCGCGGCCGGCGTGAACATGGTCGAGCCCGTGGATCCGTCGGCGGCGCAGGGCGGAGGACCGCTGGACGGCCAGGTCGTCGTGGTCACCGGCAAGATGGCCGGTCCGCTGGAGGGCCTGGGCCGGTCCGAGATGAACGCCCTGATCGAGAAGGCCGGCGGGCGCGCGGGCAGCAGTGTCAGCGCCAAGACGTCCATCCTCGTCGCGGCACCGTCCGCGAACGGCAAGCCGAGCTCGAAGGCGGTCAAGGCCGCCGAACTCGGCGTGGAGGTCCTGACACCGGAGGCCTTCGCCGAGCGGGTCGCCGACTATCTGCCCTGATGGGTACGCGCGGCGGGGGACAGGCGGCCCGCTGTGTGGTGCTGTCCAGTGCGGCTCCCACGCGGATCACAGCTCCACACGAAGGTCATCCCCGTCATCGCCCCAGAGTCCACACGGTCGTCCTGGTGCTGCGCCTGCTGTGGTCGGCGGCCTTCGAGTCGTACTCCGACGAGCGTTACGGCCACCGGCCCGGATGTGCGCTGTCCTTGGACGGCCGGGCCGTGTGGGTCTATCGGCCGGACGTGACGGCGCGACGGGGAAGCGGGGTCGACCAGTGGGTCGTGTACGACGCAGACAGCGGGGCGGTCCTCGTCTGCCAGGCGTCGTCCTGGGTGGTGCGAGTCAGGGCGGGGAGCAGTGGTTCCGCCACCACCTGGTCGACGTCCGAACGGGCGCGGTCGGCGACGAGATCGCCGTCGAGGCGACCAGCCCGTACGAAATGAAGCCCCTGGGCGACGGCTCATGGCTCACCGACGGGCCCGACGGACGTCCTGTCCGCCGGGCCCGGGCCTGCTGATGCGGCGATCGTCCGGAGCCGAGCGTGACGCAGCCAGGGCCGTACTGGTGATGGCCTGGCCTGTGGCGGCGCGGCGGAACTTCACAACTGCCGGTTCGATCTGCGGAGCACGTCACCGACGTTCTGGTAGGAGTCGATTCTGTGTTGGGCACGGCGCACGCGTTCCTCCCGGTCTCCCACGAAGAGCGCCTGTCGTCCAGGGTGGTAGGTGCTGATCACCTCCAGGGTCCGGTCGCGGACAGCTCCGGGGTGTGTTTTGAGCAGGCGGCGCCACACGCTCTGGGCTTGGCCGCCCTGGAGAAGTACCACTTCGGTCCTCGGCATCAACCTCAGCAACTGCCTCAGGACCTCGACACCGGCCTGGAGCTCGGCCGCCTTGGGCAGGCGGTTGATGTACCAGGGGTAGGCATTCCAGGGAGTGACGTCCTGTGGCGCGACCCCCGCCCCCTCGAAGATCAGGGCCTGGAGCTCGGCCGTCGGATCGTCGTTCTCGACGCAGAGGAATCCGGACCCGACACCCTCCTGCGTCTTGGGGCCGGGGTCCCGCAGAACGGACAGCACGCGAGCCTCCACACCACCGTGCCAAGGTGCGACATACGGCATCCAGCCACGCCCGTCCTGCCCGCGCAGCGCGTCGACCAGCTCATTGATCGGACGGACATGAGGGGCATAACGCTCCTGCTCCTGCTCCAGCCGGAACGCCTCTTCCCGCATCCGTCCTGCCATGCTCACTCCCACACCGCTCGGCACCATCGCCGTGGACCCTACCGGGCCGCCGATCCGCGTCCGCGGGCGATGAGTACGGTCGCTGTGACAAGGGATTGCGCGCAAACGTGCCACGACATCCCCCGAGGCTTCTCGGGTGGAGCAGGCGACGGTGCGCTGACCGCCTGTCGGACATCTGCGTGACCGATGGGGTGCGGCAAGGGGTGTCCCCCTCGCTCACCATTTCCTGAAGGGCGCCATGTGCCGGCCCGGATCGGGTTGTGGGATACCCCTACGGGTGAACCCGGGCCGTCAAACGGGGCGCGCGAGGCACGGGTGTATGAGCCGGGAGTCGGGCACGCCCTTCCGTGCGACCAGGCGCCGTTGGGGTACGACCGCTCATGGGCAGGATCGCGGGGGACCCCGACAGAAGGGGGGACCTCGAAAGGAAGGCCCATCGTGGCAAGTGAGTTCCAGCGCGACAAGCTCGTCAACATGTTCCGCGCGTTCGACGTCGACGACAACGGCTATCTCGACCAGCGCGACTTCCAGGCCCTCGCGGAACGCTGGAAGGCTCTGCCTCGTGTGTCACCGGGATCCGAGCTGGCCGCACGCGTGGACACGGTCGTACTCGGCTGGTGGGACCACCTCGCGGCCCACGTGGACACGAACAACGACGGCAAGGTCGACCTGGACGAGATCCTCGCCATGGTGGACCGGCTGCCCGCGATGCGTGAGGTCGTCGCCGCGACCGCCGAGACCATCTTCGACGCCGTCGACGAGAACGGCGACGGTCGTATCTCTCCCGCCGAGCACCGGCAGCTGGTCGATACGTGGCACGGCGAGAGAGTCGACGTCGCCGACGTCTTCGACCATCTCGACGGGGACCGGGACGGTTACCTCAGCCGCCCCGAGTTCACCGACCTGTGGATCCAGTTCTGGATCAGCGACGACCCGGCCGAGCCCGGCAACCAGCTCTGCGGCCCTGTCCCGACTCGCGCCTGACGCCGAGTGCCTGAACTCGGCGTCGCCCTGAGGGCTGCGGCCGGCCGGCGGAGGGAGAAGCGATCGGCAGCACATCCCCCGGGAGGATATCGCTCCGCGTGGGGCAGAGTCCGGGCTGGGCCGGCTGGAACACGGCTACTAGAGGGGAGGGGGCACCTCGGGGGACCGTCGTCATGGCGCGCCTGAAGCCTCCCGTGGGGAGCCGGGAGGGAGGCGCGGGCCCGCCCACGCGAGAGCGGCGCGGGGCGGGGCCGGTGCGGTTTCGGTGATGCCGAACCGCGTGCCTTCACCCTGCCACCGCGCTGTGCGGACGCACCAGAGGCGTGCGTGAATCAGTCGTCGGCATATGCGTGAGGATCAGGGACGGCCGGCGAGGGGGCACGCCGGCCCGGAGCTCGTGCGGTGTGCCCCGGACCGCACCCGCTGGGGACCGAACCGACGAATGGACGGACCATCCGATGCTCGCGCGCGCATGGGCCCACCGGCCTGAGGAGACGGTGCGAGGTGGGGTCTATTGGACCTCGGTCCAAGCAAGGCCGGGGTGCTCGACCGTGGTCGTGCTGGTCCAGCCACCCCAGTACGGGTCTGCTTTTTCGGGCTGCTCCCATCCACCTTCACTGCATTGACGCCTCTTGACCGTGGCACCCGCCTCGGGCGCGGCTGTGAGACTGATGGCCGTCGTCGATGTGTACGTGACTGCCGCAGCGGTCCCACGCCGACGGAGACGACCGGATCCACCTCGCCCGCGACGGGGAAGGCCGCCCGCACGACGAGGCACGGCATCGCCTGGCCTGGTACGCCGGTCGTAGTTCCGTGCGTGCAGGGCTGGCTCGTTACCGGCCGGCGCGAGTTCTTCGGATCTTCCGGCTCAGCTGAACCAGACCACCATGCGTACGTGCTCGTCGCCGTGCTCGGCGGCCAGGGCGCGCATCGATGCCCACACCGGGGCCCAATCGCCTTCCGGCGGAACGAACATCCTGGCCGTGAAGACCACCGGACGGTACACGGCGCCGTTCAGATGGACCTCGCCACCCGACGGCCACTCGAACGGGAACAGGTCCTCGCCGAAGAGCTCCTCCGCCGCGTCGAGTACCTCGATCGGTGCCCAGGGCACGCCGTTCAGGACGAGTTCGCCATCCGGCCCCGGTCGCCACTCGCCCAGACGGTTCCCGTCGGGCCTGCTGCAGAGCGGTGCGTCCCAGTCGAGCGCCACGATCTCGGCCCACGTCGCGTACGAGTGGCTGTGGTTCAGCTCGTCGTACGCCTTGGGTACCTCGTCGCAGGAGTCCTCCGGCCATCCCCGCTGATCGAACACCGGCCGCTCCACTCCGAGGGCTCCGCCGCAGCCGAACAGGCACTCGCTGGCGTCCCGCGCCTTGCCGAGGTCGAAGTCGAACAGAGTGACCTTCATCTCCCATGCCCCGCCCGCCGTACGCGCCTCGATCAATCCGTCGATGAACGTCCCCATGGACGCCGATAGTAGGGGGCGGCCTGCCCTGGGGGCGGTGCGGGAGACGGGACCGGGAGCCGGTGCGGGAAGTGGTTCGCGAGGCAGGCGAGACGGCCGCCGAGGTAGAGACGGGTGACCCACCGTCGGCCCTCGCCCCGCGGTCGGCCCGTGGCGACGGCGAGCCCGAACCATCAATGGATTCTCGACGATCGACGATCGATGATGCACGCCTCTGCCGGATGCGTTCCCGCGTAGATCAACTGGCGCCACCACAAACTTGATTGCCAGCCGGGCGGAGCTCGCGGACCCCAGGATCGTGAAGCGGGCGTGCGTGGCGGTGCGTGAGCAAGGGTGGGCAAGGCACGATTGCTCGACTCGCGCATCTCGAGGAGGCGTGACCATACTTGAAGGAGAGAGTGATGCCGTACGACGGCACTCGGGGCACTCTCCGTGGGGGATGGTTGGGCCAGCGTCACCTCGGCGGAGGTCGGCTGGGCGCCTGGCGGCAGCCACTGCTCCGGCTTCCAGGCCCCGCTGCGCAGCAGCGCCTTGGGGCAGTGCGGGTAGACCTCCTCGATCCCCAGGACCAACGCACTGGCCGGCGGCTTACCCACGGCGGTCAGCTGCGACAGCAGCTCCGGGCGGGTGGAGACGCAGGCCCGGCCGTTCACCCGCAGGGTGGTGGGCCGCCCGGGGATGACGAACAGCAGCCCGGCCCGCCCGGTCGCGATGATGTTCTGCATGCTGTCCAGCCGCTTGTTGCCGGTCGCGTTCGGTATCGCGAGCGTCCGTGCGTCCAGGACGGAGACGAACCCCGCGGGGCCGCCGCGCGGAGAGACGTCGCAGTTGCCCTCGCCGTCCGCGCTGGCGACCAGGACCAGCGAGGAGCAGCCGATCAACTGGCGCGTCTGATCCGTGAGTTCGGTCATCTGCTTGCGCACGGACGCGTCGCTGGGGAGTGCGTACGCCCGGCGCAGCGACTCTTGGTCCTGCAGGGCGTCGAGACGGAGCAGGTCGAAGGCGCTGCCGGCAAGCGTTGTCGTCGTCATGCCTCCGACCCTAACGAGCCTACCTGCGAACGAATTTGGCCGGTGGAGGGCTATGTGTCGGGGGCCGGGCCAGACGCTCGGTCAGTGCGGTGGTGGCAGTGGGTCCAGGGCGCTTTCGACGGTGCAGCCGCCCTTGCCGGGCATCCGCTGGATCCGGGGCGGCGACCACACCTCGGTGGCGCCGGGGCTCACGCGGGCAAGGAGGCAGTCCTGTGGGTCGAAGCCGTTGCCCTTGACCGCGAGGAGAACGCCTACCCGGCGGCCCTCCGCCTTCACCTCGGTACGGATCGCCGGATCCAGGTCCAGGGCGGCGAGCGTACGGCGCACCTCGGACTCGTCGGCCCGGTCGCCCTTCGGCACCCGGGGAAGTTCCGCGCGGAGCTCCTCGAACGGCAGCCGGGGCGCTTCGGGTGGCGGGGTGAAGGTCAGCGCGGGACCCGCCGGGCAGCCCACGTCATCGGGAACCTCACTCCACTCCGATTCGGGCGACACCCACACCTCGAAACAGCGCCGAACGGAGACCTCCTCAGGCGCGAGCCAACCCCTGTACGCCAAGCTGGAGGCGCGGACGACGACGTCGACACCGTCTCCATCGTGTGTCGAGGTGCCCGTCACCAACATCACCTCCACCCCGTCGAGGTCGGAGGCGGAGCGCCCGACCTCCTCGGCCGTGCGGGGGCGCTGGCTGTAGAGCCGCTCGCCCGCTTTCCTGGCCACCTCCCGGGCGGCGTCCGTGGCCTCGTCCTCGGATGACTGCAGCACTCCGCAGCTGGTGGTGCACAGCAACAGCGTGGCGAGCAGCAGCAGTCGGCGCATGGGCCCACCCTTCCGGCGCCTGGCGTGGCGGGCAATCGCGCGTGTACTCAGACCGGCGTAGGCGATCGTACTCAGCCGCGATGTCCGCGAAGGTGCCGTCCGCTTCCTGCGGCGCGTACTCGGTGTCGCGGCAGCACTGCTCGGCCGGCTCGAACGACGTCGTACGAGAGGCTGTCCGAGAGGTCGTACGAGAGGGGCGTCGTCGTGCGTGCCCGATAGCCCCTCGGGGCCGGCGTTGCCGCACCGGCAGAGGTATCGGCGTCATCCGGTTTGCGCGTCGGGGCGGTCGGCGGGCAGCTCGGGGAGCCAGTCGCGGGTCGGGTCGTACTCCAGCCAGCGGCTCCGCCCCGCTTCGCCGGCGCAGGCGGCGGCGAGGGTGCTCAGCCCCGGGTGGGTGCTTCCGGTGCGCCACAGCAGTGACCAGGCGTACAGGGGTGTGGGATCGACCAGCGGGACGGTCCGCAGCCCGGGGACGTCCGGCGGGGGAAGGTCGGCGGGGAGCAGCGAGAAGCGGCGCGGGTCCTGTACGACCTCGGCGAGGAAGTGATCAAGCCCCAGGTTGACGCTGCCGGCCCTTTCGCGGATGCCGAAACGGTCGGCGAACTGGCGAAGGAAGTCGAGCCGGTCCAGCGCCCCGGGTGCCCACAGCACGCTGTCGCGCAGCTGCTCCGGTGTGAGCGCCGCCTCGGCCGCGAGCGGATGGTCCGTACTCAGGACGGCGTCGACCGGTTCGAGACGGACGAGGCGGTGCGCGAGGCCGGTGGGCAGGGGCGGGTGGACCCGGCCGAAGGCCACGTCGACGTCGCCCCGCAGAAGAGCGGTTGTCACCCCGGGCAGATCCCGCCCGTGGCCCAGTTCCAGCTCGAGTTCCTCGGCCCGTGCGGCGACTTGGAGCAGCGTCCGTGTCGGCGCGTAGAGATGACCCCACACGTCGACGCGCAACGGGCGGTCCTCGCTGACGATCGTGGCCACCGCGTCGTCGGAGGCGGCCAGTGCGCGCCGGGCCGGTGCGAGGAAGCACCGCCCTGCCTCCGTGAGACCCACTCCGTGGCCGAGGCGCTCGAACAGCGCCGTACCGACCAGTGATTCCAGCCGCCCGATCCGTTTGGACAGGGCCTGCTGAGTGATGCCCAGTTCCCCGGCCGCCCGGCCGAAATGCATTTCCTGGGCGGCGTGTACGAAGGCACGCACCTGCGCCATGTCCAGATCCACGCCCTCCACCATAGGTGACAACCAATGGTTGTCGTGCGGTCCCGCCCGTTGTTGGATCACCGGGTGGCGGACGAGGTTGCATCCTCCGCATGCGAAGACTGATTTCCACGGGGGAAGCGACGCGTCCGGTGGAGTTCACCGACGTCCCCCCACCCGCCCCGGAACCCGACGAGGTGCTGATCAGAGTCGAGGCGTTCGCGCTGAACCGGGGGGAGACATTCCTTCTGGAACGTGCCCCCTCGGGGCTGATGCCCGGCAAGGACGTCGCGGGACTCGTCGTCCAGGCGGCCTCGGACGGCTCGGGTCCCGGCGTAGGGACCCGTGTGGTCGGGCACCCTCCGCAGGGCGGCTGGGCCGAGTACGCAGCCGTCCCCACTCACTCGCTCGCCGTCCTCCCGGACGGGATCGACAGCGTACGGGCATCGGCCCTGCCCCTGGCGGGATCACCGCTCTGCGCCTGCTGCGTAGGGCCGGCTCCCTGGCCGGCAGGCGGGCGCTGCTGACCGGGGCCTCCGGCGGAGTCGGCCACTACGTCACCGAACTGGCCGCCGCGGCGGGCGCCGAGCTCACCGTGGTGACGGCCGGCGCGGAGCGCGGCGAGCGGCTGGCAGAACTGGGCGCGGCGCAGGAGGTGCACGATGTCGCCTCGGCGCAGGGCCCGTTCGACGTCGTCATGGAATCCACGGGCGGCCCGCAACTGCCCCTCGCCGCCTCGAAGCTCCGCGCCGGCGGCCTGCTCATCTGGTTCGGCCAGGCGAGCCGCACCCCGGCCACCCTCGACTTCTTCGAGCTCCTGGGCGGACCCGAAGGCGTCACGATCCAGCACTTCCACTACGCCGGTGCGCCCTACGGCCCCGACCTCGCGGCCCTGGTACGTCTCGTGGAACAGGGCCGACTGCACCCCGAGATCGGCCGGATCGCCGACTGGACCGAGACCGCCGACACCCTGGTCGACCTGCGGGAGCGCCGCATCCGCGGCAAGGCCGTCCTCACGACAGGAGCACACCGATGAACGCCTCGGAGTACGCCGCCGCCCAGTGGACCCGTGCCACCGGCGCGGGTCTCGACCCCCACGAGTACCGGAGGGTCACGGAGAGGCTGGAGTCCGTCGCCGACTGGGGCCCTGCCTTCCGGCGGACCGCACACGAATACGTGCGGCGCGCGGAAAGCGCGGGATCCCGTTTGTCGGCGGGGCAGCATCTGCTGACGGCGGCCCGGTGGTTCCACGTGGCGACGCTGTCGCCGTACGAGGGGGCGCGCCCTACAGGGGTGGCGGAAGCGGAGGCCGCCGACCGTGCCGCAGTCGAGGCATCCGGGCGTGCTGCGGTCGAGACGTCCGGGTGTGCTGCGGTCACGGGAGCCGACCGTGCTGCGGTCACGGGAGCCGGCCGAGTCGCGGCGAAGAAGGCGGGCCGTGCCGGGGTCGAGGAAGCCGACCACGTCGTGGCTGAGGCGGACGACGCCCTGGCCAGGGGACTCACGCTGCTTGAGCCGGGTGCCCGGCGGGTGAGCGGTGCGGAGTTCACCGGTTGGTTGCGTGGCCCAGCCGACGCACGAGGCACGGTGATCGTCGTACCCGGACTGGACTCGGCGAAGGAGGAGTTCCTCGAACTCGCGGCCGCGCTGCTGGAGCGTGGCCTCGCGGTGTTCGCGATGGACGGCCCCGGGCAAGGGGCACTCAAGGCGACGACGACGAAGCGAGCGGACTACCACCAGGTGATCGGCCAGGTCATCGACGCGCTCGGCGTCAACCGCGTCGGGCTCAGCCTGGGCGGCTACTACGCGGCCGAGACCGCGGCATGGGAGCCCAGGGTGGCGGCCACCGCGACCGTCAGCGGTCCGTTCCGCCTCGACTGGGCGGAACTGCCTCAACCCGTACGGGACCTCCTGATCCAACGCGCCGGCGGGGCCGACGCGGCACGCGCCTTCGCCGACCAGGTGGACCTCGCCGATCTGGCACCCCGGATCGAGATTCCGCTGCTGACGGTGGACGGGGGCCAGGACGTCATCCCCGGGGTCACGAACGGCGAGCCACTGGCCCGTCTCGCACCGCGAGGCACCCACCTGTCCGTCCCGCACGGAGACCACCTCCTGGGCAACGCGCGGCCCGACTGGCTGCCCCTGCTGACGGACTGGATCACACAGACGCTGACCGGACCACGCGAGCGCTGACCGCATCAGGCACCGCACCGACTGGTCCACCCCGATACGACAGGACTCCAGCATGAATCGCTTCAGCGGAAAGACCGTCCTCATCACCGGAGGCACGAGCGGCATGGGGCTGGCCACCGCACACCGCCTCGTGTCCGAGGGCGCCCACGTCGTCGTCACCGGCCGGACCCGCGCACGAGTGGACGCCGCGGTCGAGGCGCTCGGCCCGCATGCCTCGGGTTCGGTGGCCGACGTCGCCGATCTCGACGCGGTGGCGAAGCTGATGGATACGGTCCGAGACCGTCACGGCCGCCTCGACACCCTGTTCGCGAACGCGGGTACCGGTACGTTCCTGCCCTTCGAGGACATCACGGAGGCGGACTTCGACCAGGCCGTCGACGTCAACCTCAAGGGCGTGTTCTTCACCGTGCAGAAGGCGCTGCCGCTGCTCGTGGACGGTGGGTCGATCGTCATCAACGCGTCATGGACCCTCCACAGGGGCAACAGCGTCCTGACCCTCTACTCGGCGACCAAGGCCGCCGCGCACAATCTGGCCCGAACCCTCGCCGCCGGCCTCGCGCCGCGCGCCATCCGCGTCAACTCCATAAGCCCCGGGTACATCGACACCCCGATGTACCCGGCCGCTTCGCTGGGCGCTGAGGAGGGGGCGGCGGTGACCGGCCGGATCGTCGCCGGGCGCTTCGGACGCCCGGAGGAGGTCGCGGCGGCAGTGGCGTTCCTCGCCTCGTCCGACGCCTCCTACGTCAACGGCCAGGACCTCGTCGTCGACGGCGGCCTGATCGGCTCCGTACCGGCCTGACAGCCTGCGGAGCACGTACCTGGACAGCATTGTCCCGTCGAATCGAACGTCGCACCGGGGTGCGAACCGCTGGGGCGGGGCGCGGAGGCGGCCTCGCCCCTGACGCGGACCGGCACCGCGGCCTCGGAACGCGGACGGCACCGCGGCCATGGGGCACGG
Source organism: Streptomyces sp. NPDC017246 (assembly GCF_044331325.1). Taxonomy (NCBI): domain Bacteria; kingdom Bacillati; phylum Actinomycetota; class Actinomycetes; order Kitasatosporales; family Streptomycetaceae; genus Streptomyces; species Streptomyces sp. NPDC017246. Next base: position 462,352 of record NZ_JBIRMW010000003.1, read on the forward strand.
AATTCGGAACTCAGGACACGGGACACGGAACGGGGAGCCTGACGAGCCACGACCGTCGTGCGAACGACGGTGGGTGTCACGCCCCGCCACCGGCGCGCAGCGCGCTGACGCCGGGCCCGTGGAGATCGTCGAATGCCGCCCGGCGCCCCATGGCCGCGAGGAGCAGGGAAAGGGCCGGGCCGCTCACCTCGGGCCCGGACCCGATCGCCAGGTCGGTGTCCGTGGCCGTGAGCCGGACACGGGTCACCAGCTCCTTGGCTCCGCCGAACGACTCCGGCGTACGCGTCTGCAGGCGGAGCGATCTCACGACGGCCTGCGGCGGATAGGAACGGTGGAGACCCAGGGGCCGGCGAATGTCCTCGCCATGGACGACCTCCTCCACGAGCCGACTGTCGAGCGGCGCCGGCGGCGTCGACGTCCGCGACGCCGCCCTCCGGAACCGATCCAGGGTCTCCTGCGGCGTCGCGCCGCGCTCGCGCTCCATACCGACGGTGTTCTGGCGGTCGAAGTCGAACCGCGCACGGGCGAGGCCGATGACGAAACCGATGCGCGTGGTGCGGGCCGTATCGACGAGATGGGCGAGCACGTCGTGCACACTCCACCCGTCACAGAGCGACGGTGTACGCCACTGCTCGTCACCCAGCTGCGCGAGATCTTCGATCAGCGCAGCACGCTCCGCGTGCACCATCGTCCAGACGTCGTCGGCCATGGCCATCTCCTTCGTCGATCACGGGTCTGCCAGGTAGGACTCCGGAAACGGCGGGAACTCATCGTCCGGTCAGCGCAGTGTGACCGTGACGCGCCCCGCGAACACGCCCACCACGCCATCCGCCGACAGGACGCGGACGGCTGGGGGCCGCACCTGGACCCCAGCCCTGGTCGACGGCACGTCTCGCATCCACCCGCGCGAGGCGCCCGAGGCGCTCCTCCGGCCCCACGGCGAGTAGCTGGAGGGTGCGGCGGTACACGCTGCTCCTCGTGCAGGCGCGCAGGGCGCGGCTCTGGTGCCCTCTTACGCCGGGTCAGAGGGTGTCACGCAAAGGAGAACCGTTCCCGACGTGCCCGGTGAACCGGATACCGAGCTTTGCGCCTTTCAGCTGCCAGGCTGAAGGTTCCCGCCGACGGTGCCGCTCGCGTCGATCCCAACGGCGCCGGCTGGGGTCGACGGGCGGGGGCGACGGTCGACGCTCTGGTGAGGTGCGTGTGGGACAGGCCTGTCCACGGCCGGGCAGGCCCGCCCCGCCCCGGCCGTCGGCGCCTCGACGAATCAGGGGCCTGTCGTCCGATGAGTTCTGGCCCCGTCACCGGTCTACCTTTCAACGCCCCCGTCATCGTTCCCAAGGAGCCGCAGATGACCGACACGACGACTCTCGACCTCGGACCGCAGACCCGGCTTGTGGCGCGTCTCGCGGCAGGAGTCCCCGACGATCGGCTCGCCGACCGTACGCCCTGCCCCGACTACGCGGTCGGCGAGCTGCTGGGCCATCTCACCGGCCTCGCCGTCGCCTTCCGTGACGCCGCCCGCAAGGACCTGGGACACACGACGGACACCGCACCGGACTCGGCCCTGCCCACCCTCCCGGCCGACTGGCGCGAGGCACTGCCACGGGTCCTAGGCGAACTGGCCGAAGCCTGGCGGGATCCGGCCGCCTGGACGGGCATGACCCGTGCGGGTGGCGTGGACCTGCCCGGCGACATCGCGGGTGCGGTCGTGATCGACGAACTGGTGGTCCATGGCTGGGACCTGGCCCGGGCCACCGGCCAGGAGTACGTCCCCGATCAGGGCGCGCTGCACGCGTCGCACGCGTTCCTGCTGGCGGCGGCCGAGGAGGACGACCGGGGCGGCGGCATCTTCGGCCCCGTGGTGTCCGTGCCGCAGGACGCCCCGCTGTTGGATCGGGCAGTCGGACTGAGCGGGCGCGACCCGGGCTGGGCACCACCGCCGGCCCGGTGACGCAGCACACGAGCCGCGGCCACCCCCGCGCCCTCGCCCGCCGCCGAAGCCAACGACTTCGGCGGCGGGGGCCGCGGCCCCCGCGCGCGCACTCGGTTTTGCGGCGGCAGTCCCGGCGTAGCCGGTTGTGGGCGGTGCGGACTGGGCAGCCGGGTTCTTTGCAGGCGTGGGAGTACGTCATGCATCGGGCAACGTCGAGTTCGGCCAGTAATTCGAACGGAGAACCGCGGTCTTCCTGGCAGGCTGACGGCATGGTGTCTTTCGGTGATCAAGAGCTGAGCGCGGCCGTTCAGGACGCTGACTCTTCGGAGTGGTTCGTTCGTACGGCGGTCGGTCGGCGGCTCGCGGCATTGGAGGAGATCGGCGAAGTGGCAGACGTCCTCCACCGTCTCCTGTTGGACCCCCGAGACTCCGGGGTCATTCAGGAGACGGCCGAGGCCCTGCTCGCGCGCAAGGACACCGCCGGGCTCCGCTGTGTGCTGCTGGCCGTCAGCGAGGCTGCCGCACTCTCGACCTTTGATCAGCTCGGTGCTGCCCTGGACTGCGACCCCGAGTGGATGACGACCGCAGGCGCGGACAGGCTCGTCCAACAGCTGCACGAGCTGACCGCGGACGAGAGCCCCGGTGTCCGTGAAGAGGCCCGAAGGATCCTCTCCGGTCTGCGCCCGCGGGAACAGTGGGCACGGGACTCGGACGACGACTCGCTCTGAGGATCCGACCGTTGGTGTCCGTAAGGGTGCGCCGGGGTCGAGGCAGGGCGTCGGTGGGGACGCCGAATACCGTCACTAGGCTGCACGCCATGGCCGATGATCGCGGATTCACCTGCTCGTGCTGCGGCGCGGACCGCCCTGGGGCGCAGATGCCCCCGCCCCCGACGGCGGCCGTGTCGCAGGACGCACGCGCGCGTCTGACGCCTGAAGGCTTGAGTCGCAGGGCCCGTTCCTTCGTCGAGGTGCACGGGCTGCACGTGCCTCGGCCGGACATACGGGGTCACCGGGACGTCTGGCTCAAGCACGGGATACCGGTGTCGGAGATCGACCGGGCCATGGCCTTCCAGGACCGTTGGGGCGGGGTCGCTCTGCCGCCGGCCCCGGCGTACGAGGGCGGCCCCCGTTTTCTGGACGCTGATGTTCCCGAGGACTGGGCGGCAGACGGTTGGTTGTTCGGGGCCGGGGACTGTCGGATGTCCATGGCCTACGGATTCATGATCGGGTCGGGCGGCGAGTTCGGGATCCACGGCGAGCGCTGGACACCGCTGCACGCCTCCACAGAAGGGTGGGTGGAGTCCCTGGCACTGGCCCACCACGCGGGGTACTGGGCCGAGGCCGTCACGAAGATCAGGGGTGCCGCCGTCGACGCGGTGGACCTCGACGGGTACGAGCCGGTACCTGAGGTCCAGGGCCTCACCGACACCTGGTGGCGGGGCAAGGACTCGCTCATCGCCGTCTACCGCGGCGTAGCCGTCAGCATGGCCGCACCCCAGTGCCTGGAGGCCCACGTCTACAGCGGACTCGACGAGTGGGGCCTCAATGGTGGCTGACTCCCGGAGCACCGCCTGGCGCTCCGTCCCCGGCTGAGTTCCTCGCCGGCCGGACGGGCCGACTGGAGCGCTCGGTCACAGTTCGCTCTCCGACCTGAGACGATCCAGGAATGGCACGAACGTTTGAGGACCTGATCACCGAGGCGGACGCGGCCCCTACGGAGGGCTGGGACTTCTCCTGGCTGGAGGGAAGGGCCACCGAGCAGCGGCCCTCCTGGGGCTACCAGCGCATGATGGGCGAGCGGATGGCACGGGCCTCGGTTGCCCTGGACATCCAGACCGGGGGAGGGGAGGTCCTGGCAGGCGTACCGAAGCTTCCGCCGCTGGCGGTCGCCACGGAGTCCTGGCCGCCGAACGTCGCCAAGGCCACCCGGCTGTTGCACCCGCTCGGGGCCGTGGTCGTCGCCGACGAGGACGAGCCGCCGCTGCCGTTCGCCGACGAGGCCTTCGACCTGGTGGTCAGCCGGCACCCGGTGACGGTGTGGTGGCAGGAGATCGCCCGGGTACTGACGCCCGGCGGCACGTACTTCTCCCAGCAGGTCGGCCCGGCCAGCGTCTTCGAGCTGGTCGAGTACTTCCTCGGCCCGCAGCCCGAGGAGGTCCGCCGCGGACGGCACCCCGACGACGCCCGCCGTGCGGCCGAGGCGGCCGGACTGGAGGTCGTGGAGGTGCGCTCGGAGTCCCTTCGTACCGAGTTCCTCGACGTCGGCGCGGTGGTCTACTTCCTGCGGAAGGTGATCTGGATGGTGCCCGGTTTCACCGTCGACCAGTACCGGGACCGGCTGCGCCAACTGCACGAACGGATCGAGGGCGAGGGCCCCTTCGTCGCCCACACGACACGCTTCCTGATCGAGGCCCGCAAGCCCGTCTGACAGCAGACCGGCGCAGTGGGCAGGTGGGCCGGTGGACAGGGATGGATTCTCGGGACTCATGCCGGAAGGACGGCTGTACGTGGCCGCGCCAAGCCGGTGCACGATCAGGTGGGGCCCGGAGGCCCCGGGATCCTGTCAGCGGCTCAGCGGCTCAGCGGCTCAGCGGCTCAGCGGCCCCGGTGGGCTCAGCGTGGAGGCATGAGAAGCCGGGGCAGCTCGGCCGTCTGGTTCTGGGAGCCGGGGCGCAGCCCGGACGCGGTGCTGTTGGCCCACTCCATGGTGACCATGGGAGTCTCCCCGCCGCTCACTTCGACGGTGGCGCCCGCGAACCTCTCGCCCTTGGCGGTCTTGGTCTTCAGGGCGTCGGCGACACCGCGGGCCGCCTCGGTGGACTGCGTCAGGGCGCACAGCCGCTCCCGCGACGCGCCGTCGTCACCGGCGCGGGCGCCGATGGCGAAGAGGGTGAGGCCGGGAAGCCGGCTCTTCGGGTCCTTCCCATAGAAGGTGGCGTGATAGGCGTCCTCGCCGATGCAGCCGACGACGGCCTGGTACGCCGCATCGTCCGCGACCGACCGCTCGGGCGCGGCCAGGGGCGGAAGGCCGCCGTCCCGGGCGAACGAGGACGACCGGACGGAGGCCGAGACAGCCACCTGCGCGGGCTCTTCACGGAGCAGGACCCCGCCGTCGGTCTTCTCCTCCGTCCACCCGCGCTTCTTCAGCGCACCGGTGACCGCCGCGACGTCGAAGCGTCCGGTCAGCCGGGCGGCCTGCGCCGGGAGCTGGACCGAGGTGTCCACGTCGGTCTCGTCGAATCCGTGCGCCGTGCGCGCCGGAGCGCTCTCGTACCGGGACTGGGCCAGTTCGGCGATCCCGTATCCGTCGAGAGTCGCGTACAGCTCCTTGTTCTCGCCGAGGAGCCGACGCGACTCCTTCACGTCCCAGTACGTCAGGTACCCGCCCGCCGCGTTCTGGGCGATGCCGTCAAGTGCGGCGGAGAGCCGACCGTCCGGCTTCGCGTCGCCGGTCCCGTCGCCACAGGAGGCGAGCCCCGCCGTGAGTGCTCCCGCGAGCGCGATGCCCACGACGGTGCGCCTTGCCCGTCGGCCGTACGACGTCATCACTTGGTCCCCTCGTCCCGAACGTCCTTCTGCTGTCCGCAGCAGTCTTCCAGTTCAGGAAACCCCCATGCCAAGGGTTGCAGGCCGGTTGCGGGCCCGATCGCGTGAACCCGGGACCCGCCTCCCCATGGGATCGGCCGGCGAAAAGTAGCGTGGCGATGAACCTGCTCCGGCCGGACCGGGCGACCCCCAGAGGAGCGAGCATGGCGACCGATCCGAACCAGTCCGCCGACGTGAACCCGCCGACCGTCCCACAGGTGACCATGACGCTCTCCGCGATCGCGGCGACCGCCGCGACCCCGCGCCCTTCGGGCGAGACCCTCGCGGAGCACAGCACCCGGATCGGGCTCGGCATCAACCTCCAACTGGCCGACACCTCGCTGGCGACCCAGGGCACGTGGGTCCTCTCCTGGCTTGGGGTGAGTCCGGGCAATGCCAACCTGGCCTACGTCGCCACGAACACCGACGGCTCCAACTCCTTCGCCGTGGTGATCCGCGGCACCGTCGGCAACATGCCCGATCTGCTGGAGGACCTCGACGTCGGCACGGTCGTCCCGCTCGACCTCGTCGGAATGCCGTCCCCGGTCTCGGTCTCCAAGGGCGCGATGAAGGCCTTCACCGAGGTCGTCACCATGAACACGGCGGGTGTCACCCTGGCGCAGGCGCTCACCACCGCCCTGAGCCGGGCGCAGCCGAACCCGACGGTCTACGTGACCGGACACAGCCTGGGCGGCTGCATCGCGACCATGGTCGGTCCCTACCTCCAGACGCTCACCTGGCCCAACGGGAAGCCGAACTTCGAGCTGCACACCTTCGCCGCCCCCACCGCCGGCGGAGCGGACTTCGCCGCCTACGTCGACTCCCTGGAGTGGCAGACGAACGAGCGCCACTACAACAGCAACGACATGATTCCGCAGGCCTGGAACGACCTCGTGGCGACCAAGAAGTGGTACCCCGATCCGGGTCCGGCGGCGGACACCGATGTGAAGGCGGTCATCTCGGCGCTGGTCGGCCTCCCCGGTCCGCACGTCTACGTCCAGCCGGGCAAGGACGACGCGCTGAACTTCCACTACGAACCCGTCGACCCCGACGTGGTGAAGAAGTCGCTCCAGGACTTCATGGGACAGGTGGCCTTCCAGCACGCCAACTCCACCTATCTGGGCCTGCTCGGCGCGCCTGACGTGCCGGCGGGGCCGGTGGTGACCGTCGTGACCCCCGTGGGGAGGGCCGGAGGCCCGGTCGAGGTCGTCGGCAGTGGGTTCGAGCAGGGGGTCGTGGTCGACTTCGGCACTGTGCCGATGTCCCGGGACTACGTCCTCCGGGACGACGTGATGGCCGTCTGGGCACCGGAGGGCGTCGGCGTGGTCGACATCCGGGTCACCAGCAACCTGGGCACCTCCCCGGCCGTCCCGCGCGGCCAGTTCTCCTACGGCGGCAACGCGGCCGTGGTGGTCACCGGCATCAGCCCGGACACCGGCCGGGCCCTCGACCAAGTGCAGATCAACGGCCTCAACTTCGGCTCGGACGTCCAGGTCTACTTCGGCGACAACCTCGCCGAGGTCCTCGACTCCGGTCCCGCACAGCTGCTCGTCAAGGCGCCCAGCCCGACCATCGCCGTCGGCAAGTCCGCGACCGTCGACATCACCGTCCTCTCGAACGGCTACTCGTCCCCCGCGAACCCTGCGGACGAGTTCACCTATCTGGAGGTACACGGGGGCTGAACCGGTTCCTGACCCCGGGGCGTGACGCCGGCCCCGCCAGCGGCTTGCCTTCGGGACCGCCGACACCTGAGCGAGCCCTGGTGGTGGAACTCGTCCCCACCGCGTACCCACCGCCTCATACGGGTCGGTACGGGTCAGGAGCGCGGCCGCAGCCACTGGCGGGCGGCGGCCAGTGTCACCTCGATGTCGTCGCTCCATGAACAGACCTCCAGCCACGACAGGTAGCCGCCGTGCGCGAAGACCAGGACCTCACCGGGGCACTCACCGGTTTCGGTGAAAAGCGGCGCCTCAGCCGCCACGGCGGTGCCGGAAGTGCCGGGCGCGGGCTGCACCTGGCTGGTGTCGAGTTCGAAGTAGGCGGTCCCGCACCCACAGGTGCAGCGGCCACTCACACTGAGATGGGGGACCTGCCGACGGAGCGCCGCATGAACCGGGTTGTCCGCGTCCAGGACAGCCTCAAGCACGTCGGCTACGTCGGAAGGCAGGGTCTCGGTCACTGCGGCACCCTATCTGACCAGGGGTAATCGGTAATCGTGCGGAGAGTCGGCGATCGCTGCGACCGGTCGTGGCCGTCGGCGTCCGGACGAGTGCTGTAACAAGATCGGACTGGTGAGTGTAGAGACGCACGAGTTGGGGGATGACCGGAGAGGCACCTCGTAGAAGGGGTGCTGCGATGGTCCGGACCCGGACCGTTGCTGGATTGACCAGAGGGACGAGCATGGCCAGCGGCACCGTGAAGTGGTTCAACTCCGAAAAGGGTTTCGGTTTCATCGCCCAGGACGGGGGCGGACCGGACGTCTTCGCTCACTACTCCAACATCTCGGGCAACGGATACCGCGAGCTCACCGAGGGTGAGGTCGTGACGTTCGACATCACGCAGGGCCAGAAGGGCCCGCAGGCGGAGAACATCATCCGCGCCTGAGTCGCCAGCCGGCTCATCTCGCTCACGACAGCGCCCCACCACGTGCGGGCGCTGTCTGCGTCTCGCCACCGAATCAGCCCAAGGCCGAGCCGGTCACGGCGACGTCGCCGTGACCGGCGTGGCGTCAGTGCATGAGGAGGAGGCGCGTGTTCGGCACGAGCTTCCGGTTGACGCTGGTGCTCTGCACGAAGATCGTGAAGTCGTCGTTCTGGTCGGGCCTCACTCGGGCCTCCGCGTCGGGCAGGCCGAGCAGGGTCCGGGCCTGAGGGCCGGTGAACACCTGGTCGGTCTTCTTCTCCAGTACCGCGATCTGCTTCCGCGCCTGGATCTTCTCCGGCTTGCTCAGCTGGTAGAACGCGCCGCCGGTACGGTAGGTGTGGCCGCTCTCGGTCACCCATTCCCGGATGGCCGCGTCGCGAGCCACCGGGATCAGCTGGTACTTCGACGCGTCGACCGGGGTGAGACCGGCCGCCTTGACGGTGTCCTTGTTCACGGCCTCCGCGCCCGTGGAGAACACCGCCCGGGATCCTCGAATGCCCTTGGTGCGGCCGACCATGAACTTCTCGGTGGCCTCCTGGATGACCTGCCCGGCCTCCTCCAGGCCCTGTGCGCTCGTGGCGTCCCAGATGGCGATGTTGTCCTTCGGGAAGCCGCCCTGCATGGCCTCGCGCTTGCCCGTCTGGTCCGGCACGAGGACGGCCAGCGTCCAGTTGTCCTCCTGCGTCGCGATCATCTCGGCCACGGCCTCGACCAGTTCACGCCGGTTCCTGGTCGGGGAGTCCGGGCAGCGGTGGCTCGCGTTCTCCTGGCCGTCGGTGAGGACGAACGTCAGGAAGCTGTGGTCGCCGTACAGCTGAGCGGTCTGCGCGAGCTCCCGCTGGGACTTCAGCGCGGCCGCCAGCAGCGCCGTCATGCCGCCGACCCGGTACAGCTGCTTCAGCGACGGCATCCGCAGCACGTCCTTGTCGTAGATCACGCACTCCACCTTGTCGGCGAAGACGTACACCGTGACCCGGGTCTCCTGGTCCAACTCCCGTGACCGGCGGGCGAGATACGCGATCTGCTGGTCGGCGACCTCGACGACCTTGCGGCTCAGGTGCGACATCGACGAACTGCCGTCCAGCACAAGAGCGACGTGATTGATGTAGTTCTGGTTTCCCGACATGACGGCTCCCCCTCGTTCCGACTCGATGCCTCTACCGTCTCACCCACCACTGACAATCGATCTTGTCTTCCGGACGGGGTGCGGCTCCCGGGCAGGGTTCGGAACGGGACTCGGTCGACACTGCGGGCGACATGCCGTCGGCCCGTCGGCCCGTCGGCACGTCGGCACGTCAGCATGCCGACACGCCGCCATGTCGTCACTCGGCCTTCGTCGGCTTGTCTACAGAGATGCCCAGCCGGTCGGCCACGGTGGTGAGCGACGGTCCCAGGGGGAGCGAGATACGGGTTGCCGCGTGCCGGTCGCCGCGGGTGGGGTCACGGTTGACGATCAGCACGGGCTTCCCGGCCTCGGCCGCCTGGCGGACGAACCGGAGCCCGGACATCACCGTCAGTGAGGAGCCCAGGACCAGCAGCGAGGCAGCGCCACGGACCAGGTCGCGACAGTGCTCGACCCTGTGCGGGGGTACGGCTTCGCCGAAGAAGACCACATCCGGCTTGAGGATGCCGCCGCACGCCGTACAGGGCAGCACGAAGAAGTCCCCGACCTGCTCGTCGGTGAGATCGGTGTCCCCGTCCGGGTTCAGCCCGGCGGGTACGGGCTGGAAGTCCGCGTTGGCCTCCTCCAGCCGTTGGGCGAGCACATGACGCGGGCTGTACGTGCCGCAGGACAGGCAGACGACCTTGTCCAGGCCTCCGTGCAGTTCCACGACGCCGTCGCTGCCGGCGGCCTGGTGCAACCCGTCGACGTTCTGGGTGATCACACCGGAGAGCAGACCGTGCCGCCCGAACGCGGCGACCGCCCGGTGCCCGGCGTTGGGCCGGGCACGGCCGAAGGTGCGCCAGCCCAGATGGCCGCGAGCCCAGTACCGGCGCCGGGCCTGGGCGCTGGTGGTGAAGTCCTGGTAGGTCATCGGTGTGTGCCTGCTCAGGCTCCCGCCCTCGCCCCGGTAGTCGGGGATTCCCGACTCCGTGGAGATGCCCGCCCCGCTGAGCACCAGCACACCGCCGGCGCCCAGTGCATCGGCCACCGGACCCAGGTCCGTGGTTCCCGGCAGCACGTCCTCGGTGGGAGTCCAGCTCAGAGTGGGGCGCATACGCATACCGCAAGGGTACGGAAGTGTCCGCCCTAAGGGTGGGCTCTCGGGGACTGGGCGAGCCCGGCCGGTGGAAGGCTGCCGCCGTTCCACCGGCCGGGCCGGGTGTCAGAGGAGGAGCGAGGACGCCGGGCGCTCGCGCGCCTCCTCTCGGCGACGACGGGGTCGGATCACCGCCCCGCCGTTCCTCAGGTCCGTCGGGTCAGGCCCGTCGGGTCAGGTCCGTCGGGCCCGGCGGAAGGCGGTCAGGGCGTAGCAGCCGAGCAGGACGACGGTGAAGGTGAGACCGATGCCGGCCGCCTGCCGCATGTCCGGGACCTCGACCGCGGTGGCGGCGACGGCAAGCACCCCGACCCCGGCCACGAGTGCGAGCTTGCTGCCTCCCGGGATGGTGAACCCCGTGAATTCCTCGGGATGCGCGTCCCGGTGGCGCCGGAAGGCGACGTACGAGGCGAGGATCAGCAGCCAGACGAGCAGTACGGCGAAGAGGGCGATCGACATCAGGATGCCGAAGATGCCGCCGACGTCGTAGAAGGCGAGCAGTGCGGCGGCCGCGATGCCCAGGGTGGAGGCGGCCAGGGCGTTGGCCGGGACGCCGCGCGAGGTGAGGCGGGCCAGGGGCGCCGGGGCGAGGCCGTCGTCGCCGAGGGAGTGCAGGAGGCGGGAGGCGCCGTACAGGTGGGCGTTCGCGGCGGAGACGGCCGCGATGAGCACGACGAGGTTGGTGAGGGTCGCGGCGGCGGGTACGCCGATGTCGGAGAAGACCCGCACGAACGGGCTCGCCTCGACACTGCCGTCACCGGCGGCCAGGCGCTGCCAGGGGATCAGGGCCACGACCAGGGTGATCGCCAGGACGTAGAAGACGCTGAGCCGCCAGGCGAGCTGGCGCATCGCGGTGCGGATGGAGCGCTGCGGGTCGGTCGCCTCGGCCGACGCGATGGCGACGACCTCGAATCCGGCGTACGCGAACATCACCACGGACATGGCGATCCAGACGGACTTGGCACCGTGCGGCACGAACCCGCCGTCGTCGGTGAGGTGCGCGAAGCCGGTGGCCTCGGTGTCCGGCAGGCCGAAGAAGACGAGGAGCGCCGCGCACAGGATGAACGCGCAGAGCGCGGTCACCTTGATGGTGGACAGCCAGAACTCGGTGGTGCCGAAGGACTTGACGTTGATGATGTTGACCGCGAGCACCACCGTCGCGATCGCGAGGATGGCCGCCGACATCGGCACGCCGGGCCACCACCAGCGGATGTAGAGCGCGGAGGCGACGACCTCCGTACCGATGACCACGACCGCGCTGAACCAGTACATCCAGCGGGTGACGAAGCCGGCCCACGGGCCCAGGTAGGTGTGCGCGATGGCGCCGAACGAGCCCTGCACGGGGTGTGCGGCGGACATCTCGCCGAGCAGCACCGCGATGATCGCGACCAGGACGGCACCGATCGCGTACGAGATGATCACCGCGGGTCCCGCGGCGGATATCGCCGACCCGGAGCCGAGGAACAGCCCGGTGCCGAGTGCGGAGCCCAGGCCGATCATCGTCGTCTGGCGGTGGGTGAGGGAGCGGACGAGGCCCGTGCCCTTCGGCGGCTCGCCGTTGACGCCGGGAGGCGCGGCGGGGGCGGGAGGGGACGCGGGGGCCTGGGCGGGTCTTTCCGGAGCGGCCATGGCGGGTGTCCTTCTGTGCGGGTGGGGGAGTGGCTGCTGGGGTGGGAGAAGGCGAGGGGGCGGCGGCTCGTGTCGCCGCCCCCGTCCGGTTCGGAGATCAGAACTCGCTGGTGCGGAAGGGCTTCTCGGGCCGGTTCAGGTCGGGCTTGCCCAGCACCTTCGGCGAGGACAGCGCGTAGATGCCGTGGTTGGTCAGCACCCACGCGATGTTGCGGTCCCACTCCACGTACACGCCGTGGGTCTGGTTGCCGTACGCGTAGTCCGGCGTCCCGCTGCCGTACGCCTTCGGGACGAAGTAGGCGTCGATCTTCGGCGCGGCCGGGTCGGAGACGTCGAAGAACTGCACGCCCGCGTTGTAGAAGCCGTAGCCGAGCACTCCGGGGGTGTGCCGGCCCGGGTTGGTGTAGGAGCCGGTGCGCTTGGGGCCGAAGCTGCCGCGGCGCTGGCAGTAGTCGGTGAAGCCGGCCGACGGGGGCGGGGTCGGACGGGGCAGGACGCCGACGACACGGGGGTTCTTCGGGTCCTTGGCGTCGATCTGGTAGACGTCCTTGTACGGCTCGTAACAGTCCTCGGTGAGGGGGTAGCCGGAGTAGTAGACGATCCCGGTCTTCTCGTACTGCGAGACGTCGATGTTGTCGCCCTCTGTGCCCGAGACGGACGGCGGCAGGTCCAGGTGGCTCACGGTCCTCAGATCGGCCGGGTTCGAGATGTCGAGGACGGTCAGGCCGTAGCCGCCCATGGCCGCGAACGCGTAACGCCCGCCCTGCTCGACGGGCTTGGGGATGAACAGGGGCATGCGCGCGCCCATCCAGCTGGTGCGGTTGCCGCAGCGCGGGTTCTTGCGGTACGCCGCGTCCTCACCGGTCCGCTGGCCCGGCAGGTGCCAGGTGTCGAGGAGCCGGGGGTGGGCCGGGTCGGCCATGTCCCAGGACTGGTAGCCGGCCGAGTGCAGGTTGGTGGGGTACTCGGTGCCGGAGTAGGTGTCGTCGGGCGCCGTCGCGATGAACATGTACCGCTGACCGGTCCAGTACGGCGTGTCGAGGGAGCCGGAGCCCTGCTGCGCCGTGCCGGGGTCGCTCCTGAGGGGGTCCTTCTGGGTGGCGTCGGTGGAGACGGTCGCGAGGAGCTTCCAGTCCTTCTTGCGCGGGCCGTCGAGGCGGAAGACCTTGAAGCCCTTGAGCCCCGGCTTCTCGCGCAGCTTCCTGACGCCCTCCGGGTTGTTGTACTTGTCGTGCGCCGGGTCGTCCGTGAGTTCCTGGATCTGCCGCTTGTCCTCGAAGCTCTGCACCATGACGTAGGCGTCGAGCTTCTTGTTCCACTGGATGGTGGAGGCGCCCCAGTAGTCGTTGGCCGCCCAGGCGCCGTTGGCCTTCGTCTCGTCGCCGTCCACGTCCTGGCGGGTCATCCGCTCGACGACCCTGACCTTCTTCACGTCGGTGATGTCGTAGACACGACCCTCGGAGCGGTCGTACTGGAACATGTAGCGGCGACCGTCGAAGTCGACGATGTTCTGCCAGGTGTGGAAGTAGTCCGGGGTGAAGTCCGCGCCCTCGTAGGCGGCTTCGACCTTCATGTTCTTGATGTACGAGCGGGCGTCGTACTCCTTGTCGCGGCCGGGGAAGGAGTGCTCGTGCTCCTCGTCGACCGGAGTGAGGGCGGGGTGGCGGAACGTGTCGTCCAGCTGCATGCCGTACGCGCCGGGGTCCGCCGGTTCGGGGCGTCGGTCGGCGCACACGTCGGGAATGTTCGGATCGGCGGCGGTGGAGGCCGCGCTGGTGGCGCCGGAACTGCCCGGCACGAGGAGGGTCGCGGCGGTGGCTGCGGCGACTGCCGTGGCCAGGGTCGCTCGGGTGCGCAGGGATCGCATGGACTGTCCTAGGTGTCTCGGCGGCGGAGAGTGGACGTGCGAAGGGTGGGCCGGGCGCGGGGGAGTGCGGCGCGGCCCGCCGGCACGGAGAGGACCGACCGGCGTGGATCCGGTCGCGCGGAGGTCGGGCGGGTGCGGTGACCTCGGGGATCGCGCGAGCGGGTGGGCGTGCGAACCGGTCAGGTGACCGTCGGGCGCTGCTGGTGCACGGCGGCCGGATGGGCGCCCGTGGTCACGATGTCCCGGAGCTCGCGCACGGCGTGCAGCACGTCCGCGTGCGTGAGGTAGAGGGCGTTGAAACCGAAGCGCAGCAGGTCGGGGGCGCGCATGTCGCCGATGACCCCGCGCGCGGTGAGCGCGGCGACCAGCGGGTACGCCTCCGGGTGCCGCAGGGCGACCTGGCTGCCGCGGCGCCCGGGCTCGCGCGGGGTGGCCATGGTGAAGCCGAGACCGTCGAGGAGGGAGTCGGCGCACTCCTGGAAGAACCCGGTCAGGGAGAGGCTCTTGGCCCGTACGGACTCCATGTCCACTCCGTCGTACGCCGTCAGCGCGGCCTCCAGGGCGACCAGCGAGAGCAGGGCCGGGGTGCCGATGCGGGCCCGGGTGATGCCCTCGGCGGGGGCGTACGTACCGGACATGGCGAACGGCTCGGCGTGCCCGTGCCAGCCGGTGACGGGGTGGTCGAAGGCCTGCTGGTGGCGGTCGGCGACGTAGGCGAAGGCCGGGGCGCCGGGACCGCCCGAGAGATACTTGTAGCCGCATCCGACCGCGAAGTCCGCCTCCACGGAGTCGAGTTCGATCGGCAGCGCGCCCGCGGCGTGGCACAGGTCCCAGTGCGCCAGGGCCCCCGCGGCGTGCGCGGCGGCGGTGAGCGCGGCCATGTCGTACAGCTCGCCCGTGCGGTAGTCCACCGGGGCGTACGCGGCGACCGCGACGTCCGCCCCCTCGGCCACCAGCACCGCGGCGGCCTCGCGTGCGGGCACCCGGCTGACCTCCAGGCCCAGCAGTCGCCCCACCGAGTCGGCGATGTACTGGTCGGTGGGGAAGTGGTCGGGGTCCGTCAGCAGCAGCCGTCGGCCGGGTCGCAGCCGGGCGGCGGCGAGCAGGGTGTTGAACAGCTGGACGCTGGTGGAGTCCCCGGCCACCACCTGGCCCGGGGCCGCGCCGATCAGCCGGCCGATGGCATCGCCGGTCCGAACCGGCGCCTCCCACCAGCCGTTGGCGTTCCAGGAGCGGATCAGGTCGGTGCCCCACTGCCGGTGCACGGCGTCCTCGACGGCCGGGGGGACGGCGGCGGGAAGGGCGCCGAGGGAGTTGCCGTCGAGGTAGACGACCCCCTCGGGGAGGAGGAAGCGGTCCCGGACCTGCGCGAGCGGGTCGGCATCGTCGAGTGCGGCGGCCCGTCCGTCCAGCGTGTCGGCACCGTCCACCGCGGCCGCGTGTTCGGCCGGTGTCGCGGTGAGCTCTGCGAGCGTTCTTCCGGCGGTGTCTGCGAGGGGTGTTCCGGTGGGCTTGTCGAGCGGTGTTCCGGTCGGCACGAGGTCACTCCGTCGGTGCGAGAGAGGCGGCGGGAAAGGGGGCGGCGGCCACGGCGGGCGCGGGCGTGGCACGGTCGCGGACGAGGTCCAGCGCGATGTCCGCGAGCAGGTCCTCCTGCCCGCCGACGAGCCGCCGCCGGCCGGCCGCGACGAGCAGGTCCCGGGTGTCGAGGCCGTGCCGCAGGGCGGTGGCCTCCGCGTGCCGCAGGAAGCTGGAGTACACCCCGGCGTAGCCCAGGGTCAGCGTCTCCCGGTCCACCCGTACGGGCCGGTCCTGCGTCGGCCGTACGAGCTCCTCCGCCGCGTCCATCAGCGGGAACAGCGCGCAGCCGTGCTCCCAGCCCATCAGGTCGAAGACCGCCACCGTCGGCTCCAGCGGCGCGTTTCCCGCTCCGGCGCCCTGGCCCGCGAGCGAGGCGTCCACGCGGTACGCGCCCGCCTCCACCGCCGTGACGCTGTTGGCCACGCCCAGACCGAGGTTGTGGTGGGCGTGGATGCCGATCTCGGTGGCCGGGTCGAGGACGTCGCGGTAGGCGCGGACCCGGTCCCGTACCCCGTCCATGGTCAGCCGGCCGCCGGAGTCCGTGACGTAGACGCAGTGCGCGCCGTACGACTCCATGAGGCTTGCCTGGGCGGCCAGTTCGGCCGGAGGGGCCATGTGGGACATCATCAGGAAGCCCGCCACGTCCATCCCCAGCTCCCGGGCGAGTCCGATGTGCTGGGCGGAGATGTCCGCCTCCGTGCAGTGGGTGGCGACCCGCACGGACGTGACCCCGAGGGCGTGGGCGCGGCGCAGATCGCCGGCCGTGCCGACACCGGGCAGCAGCAGGGTGGTGAGCCTGGCCCGGTCGAGGACCTCGGCCGCCGCCTCCAGCCATTCCCAGTCGGTGTGCGCGCCGGGTCCGTAGGTGACGGAGGAGCCGGAGAGGCCGTCGCCGTGGGCGACCTCGACGGCGTCGACGCCGGCGGCCTCCAGGGCGGCCGCGATGGCCCGCACCTGGGCGAGGGTGTAGCGGTGCGACACGGCGTGCATGCCGTCGCGAAGGGTGACGTCCTGGACGTAGACCGAGGTCATCGGGCCGGACTCCGTTCGGCCAGGCGCTCGGCGGTGCGCAGCGCGGCGGAGGTCATGATGTCGAGGTTTCCGGCGTAGGCCGGGAGGTAGTGGGCGGCGCCCTCCACCTCCAGGTAGACGGAGACGAGCAGCCGCCCGCCCCCGGCGAGCCGCGTGAGCGGGTCTCCTTCGGGCAGTGCCCGGAACTGCGGCTCCTGCTTGAGCCGGTAGCCGGGCACGTACGCGGCGACGGAGGCGGCCATCGCGTGCACGGAGGCGGTCACCCGGTCCGTGTCGCAGTCGTCGACGACGCAGTGCACGGTGTCGCGCATCAGGAGCGCCGGCTCCGCCGGGTTGAGCACGATGATCGCCTTGCCCCGTGCAGCGCCGCCCACCCGCTCCAGGGCATGGGCGGTGGTCTCGGTGAACTCGTCGATGTTCGCCCGGGTGCCCGGGCCCGCCGACCGCGAGGCGATCGAGGCGACGATCTCCGCGTAGTGCACCGGTGTCACCGCCGAGACCGCGGCGACGATCGGGACGGTGGCCTGGCCCCCGCAGGTGACCATGTTGAGGTTGGGGGCGTCGAGGTGTTCGTCGAGATTGACGGGAGGGACGACGTACGGGCCGAGGGCCGCCGGCGTGAGGTCGACGATCCGCTTGCCGTGCGGTGCGAGCGCGGCCGCGTTGCGGTGGTGGGCGGCTGCCGAGGTGGCGTCGAAGACGATGTCGATGTCGGCGAAGTCGTCGAGGGCCAGCAGCCCCGCCACACCGTCCGCGCTCGTCCGCACCCCGAGCCGGCGGGCCCGTGCGAGCCCCTCCGACTCCGGGTCGATGCCGATCATCGCGGCGGCGGTGACGTTCCCCCCGCCCCGGACGATCTTGATGAGGAGATCGGTGCCGATGTTGCCCGATCCGATCACGGCTGCCTTCATCGGACGGCCTCCTTGAGCGGGGTCCCGCCGGCCGCGGCGAGCAGCGGGGTGAGACCGAAGAAGCGGACGGCGTTGCCGCCGAGGACGGCCTCCGTCTCCTCGGGGGTGAGCGCGCTCTCCCGCACCAGCCGCCCGATCTCCTCCTCGCCGAGCGGGAAGGGATGGTCCGAGCCGAGCAGCACCCGCTCCGCGCCCATCACGTCCACGAGCAGGCGCAGCGCGCCGGGGTCGAAGACGGCGGAGTCGACGGAGAAGCGCTCGGTGTAGTGCGAGGGCGGGTGGGGGCTGTCGGCGCGGACGAGATCACGGCGGTGCCAGGCGTTGTCGGCCCGGCCCAGGAGGTACGGGAAGCTGCCGCCGCCGTGGGCGAACAGCAGCCGCAGCGAGGCCGGCAGACGTTCGAAGGCGCCGGAGAGGATCAGCGACAGGATGGTCAGATGGGTCTCGGCGGCCATGCCCGCCAGCCAGGCCAGCATGTACCGGGAGAAGCGCGGACCGGCCGGCAGGTCCCAGGGGTGGACCAGGACGGCCGCGTTCTCCTCGGCGCAGTGCGTGAGGAACTCCAGCAGTGCGCCGTGGTCGAGATCGCGGTCGCCGAGGTGGTTGCCGATGTGGACGCCGTGGAACCCCTCGCCCATCGCCTCGCTGAGCAGGGCGCAGGCCGCCTCGGTGTCCTGCAGCGGCACCTGGCACAGCGGGGCCAGCCGCTGCGGGGCGTACGAACCGTACGCGAGGAGACGGGAGTTGACCGTACGGCACCAGTCGGCGGCGCGCCCGGACTCCAGCCCGTAGCCGAAGAGCAGCGGAGTGCTGGACAGCACCTGGATGTCCACGCCGAGCCGGTCCAGGTCGGCGACGCGCTCCGCCGGGTCCCACAGGGTGCGGCGCACCGGCCGGTACTCGGCGGACCCGGCCATCATCATCCCGGCGTCCGGACCGTCCGTGGTCCGCAGCCATGGGCCGTCGTCGCAGCCGGTGAGCCGCCGCGACTCGGCGCGGCCGATCTCCGGGAAGACATGGGCGTGGATGTCGACGACGGTCATGCGCCGCCCGCCTCGTCGCGGCGGGTGCGCGGACGCAGCTCCGCCGGCCAGTCCTTGCCCGGGTGCACGGCGCCGCAGTTGCCGCAGGTGCGCGCGGCCTCGTCGCCGTAGAAGGAGTCGAACACCGGCGGAAGGTCCTCGACGATGGACGTGAGCTGCACCTCGCTGCGGTGCACCAGGTGGTGGCACTCCACGCAGTACCACTCGAAGGCGTCGCGCTGACCCTGCGGCCGGGCGAACTCGACGACCAGCCCGACGCTGTCCTCCTCCGGCCGCTGCGGGGAGTGCCGCACGTGCGGCGGGAGGAGGAAGACATCACCCTCGCGGATGTGGATGTCGCGCGGCGGGCTCCCCTCCTCCTCCATGACGCGCAGCACCATGTCGCCCTTGAGCTGGTGGAAGAACTCCTCGATCGGGTCGTCGTGGAAGTCGGTGCGGCGGTTCGGGCCGCCCACCACCGTCACCATCAGATCGGCGTCCTGCCAGATCTGGACGTTGCCGACCGGCGGCTTGAGCAGGTGGCGGTGTTCCTCGATCCAGGACTGGAGGTTGAACGGTCTCATGGTCATGGGCGCGGTTCCTTGTTCCGGGAGAGGGGGGCTTCGGTGTGCTGCGGGATGTGCGCGACGGCGCTGATCTCGATCAGCAGGTGCGGGTGGGGAAGCTGGTGGACGGCGACGGTGGTGCGGGCCGGACCGCTCTCGTCGAAGTACTCGGCGTAGACCTCGTTGTAGCCGCGGAAGTCGTTCATGCCGACCAGGTACGTGGTGACGGAGACCAGGTCCTCAAGGCCGCCGCCCGCCGCGGCCAGCAGCCGCGCGATGTTGTCGAGCACGGCCCGCGTCTGGGCGCGGATGTCGAGGTCCGTGACCCCCATCGCGTCGGCGCTCGCGCCGACGAACGTGCCGTCGGGACGGCGCGCGCTCGTACCGGAGACGAAGACCAGGTCGCCCGCGCGCCGGAAGTGGGGGAACCGGCCGCGGGGCGGGGCGGCGCCGGGCACGATCACGCGTCCTCCCCGGTGGTGAATCGGACGGAGCCGAGGCCGGCGACCGTGGCGCGTACGTGCGTCCCGGGCGGCAGAGGTACGGCGGCGGTCGCCGCACCGGCCAGGATCACCGTGCCGGGCTCCAGGGCACCGGCGAGCCGTGCCGCGGCGGCGAGGGCCCGCAGCGGATGCCCGAGGATCGCCGCGGTGGAACCGGTTTCGGCCAGGCGCCCGTCGAGCTCCAACAGGACACCGAGGTTGCCCAGGTCGCCCGGAGCGCTCCAGGGCCCCACGGCGTAGCCCGCGGCGGAGGTGTTGTCGGCGATCACCTCGGGAAGCGAGAAGCGGAAACCGTCGTAGCGGGAGTCGATGACCTCCAGCGCCGGGGCCACGGCCGCGACCGCCGCCAGGGGGTCGCCGCCGGGGCGCAGCGTGTCGCCCAGGAGGAAGGCCACCTCGGGCTCGACCCGGGGATGGATCAGTCCGGAGGCGTCGAAACGTCCGCCGTCGGGAATCTCCATCCGGTCCGTCAGCCGCCCGTGGATCAGGTCGGACACACCCATCTGCCGCATCTTGGCCGCGCTGGTGAAGCCCAGCTTGAAGCCGGTGATCCGCTCGCCGCGGGCCAGCCGCCGGGCGACCAGGGCGTCCTGGACGGCGTACGCCTCCCCGGTGTCCTTCAGACCGCTGCCGCCGCCGGCCAGCGGACGGCCGTCGCGCGCCGCCGTGTCGAGCGCCGCGGCCAGTGCCGTGATGTTCATCGGGTGTCTCCCTCCCGGTCGGCGCGCCCGAAGGCCGCGCGCACCGAACCGAGGCCGTCGATACGTGCTTCGAGTACGTCACCGGGCTCGACGGTCGTCATGGGGCCGAGCGCGCCGGTGAGCACGGTGTCCCCGGCCCGCAGCGGGTGCCCGAGCCGCACGAGCGTGTCGGCCAGCCACACGGCGGCGTGCAGCGGATTCCCCAGACAGGCGGCGCCCGCCCCGGTGGACACGGGCTCGCCGCGGCGCTCCAGCACCATGCCCACGGTCCGCAGATCGAGTTCCCGCAGCGGTACGGGACGGGTGCCCAGGACGTACACGCCGCTGGACGCGTTGTCGGCGATCGTGTCGACGGCCGAGATGTCCCAGTCACGGATCCGGCTGCCCACCACCTCGACGGCGGGCAGCGCGAACGCGGTCGCCCGGATCACATCGGCCACGGTGTGCCGCTCGTGGGTGAGGTCGTGTGCGAGGACCAGGGCGACCTCGGCCTCGGCCCGGGGCTGGAGCACCGTGCCCCAGGGGATCTCGCCGCCGTCGGGCACCGCCGTGTCGTCCAGCAGACGGCCGAAGTCCGGCGTGTCGACGCCGAGCTGGGCCTGCACGGCGGCCGAGGTCAGACCGATCTTCCAGCCCGTGACCCGACGCCCTTCCGCGAGCCGGCGGTCGCCCAGGACGGTCTGGACGGCATAGGCGGCCGCCAGGTCCCCGGCGGGCAGCACGTCGCGGACGGGGTCGCAGGGAACGCCCGTCAGGCGCGCCCTGCCGAGGCGTTCGGCGGCCTGCGCCACCGCTTGGTCCACCGTGCTCACAGCTTCACGCACACATTCATCGGCTCGGAGAAGAAGTCGAGGGAGTGGTCGCCGCCCTCACGGCCGATCCCTGAGGCCTTCACGCCTCCGAAGGGGGTACGGAGGTCACGCAGGTTCCAGGTGTTGACCCAGGCGATCCCGACGTCGAGCGCGGGCGCGACCCGGTGCGCCCGGCTCACGTCGCCCGTCCACACCGTGGCCGCCAGCCCGTACGGCCCGGCGTTGGCGAGCGTCAGCGCCTCCTCCTCCGTGTCGAACGGCGCCAGGTGGACGACGGGGCCGAAGATCTCCTCCCGTACCGCCGGATGGTCCTCGGGAAGCCCCGCGAGCACGGTCGGCTCCACCCAGAAGCCGCCGTCCCGGTCATCGGAGAAGCACGGTGTCCCACCCCCCGCGAGCACGTCGCCGTCGGCCGCGGCCTTGTCGAGGTAGCCCAGGACCTTGTCGCGGTGCGCCGCCGAGACCATCGGGCCGTACCCGCTCAACGCCCGGGCGCCGGCGGCCAGCGCCTCGGCGAACGCGTCGAACACCGGCCTCTCCACGTACACCCGCTCGGTGCACAGGCACACCTGCCCGCTGTGGGTGAAGGACGAGCGGAGCGTGCCCGCCACGGCCTGCTCCAGATCCGCGTCGGCGAAGACGATCCCGGCGTTCTTGCCGCCCAGCTCGAACGAGACCGGGGCCAGCCGCGCGGCGGCGGCCCGCATGATCGTCCCGCCGGTGCGCGACTCCCCGGTGAAGGCGATCGCGTCCACCCCCGGGTGCTCGGTGAGCCACTGCCCGGCCGCGTCCGCGCCCCCGCCGTGGACGAGGTTGAAGACCCCTGCCGGCACATCCGCCTCCGCCATCACCTCGGCCAGCAGGCAGGCCGTGCCCGGGGTCAGCTCGGAGGGCTTGGCGACCACCGTGTTGCCCGTGGCCAGGGCGGGGGCCACCTTCCAGGTGAGCAGCAGCAGCGGCAGGTTCCACGGCGAGATCACCGCGACCACGCCGAGCGGCTTGTGCACCGTGTAGTTCAGCGCGCCACGGCCGTCCGGGGTGGTCGTGTGCCACGACCGCTCACCACGCCCGGCCAAGAGGTCCGCGTACGCACGGAAGTTGGCGATCGCACGCGGGATGTCGACCGTGGAGGCGAGCTCGCGGGGCTTCCCCGTGTCGGCGCACTCGGCGGTGACGAACTCCTCGAAGCGCCGCTCGATGCCGTCCGCGATCCGGTGGAGCAGCCTCGAACGGTCCACCGGACTCCAGGTCGCCCACGGGCCGCGCAGTGCCTTCCGTGCCGCGCCCACCGCGCGGTCGACCACTTCCCGTGGAGCCGAAGGCGCTTCGCCGACGACGGTCCCGCGGGCCGGGTCGATGAGAGGGAACGGGACGCCCGACGCGTCGAACCCGCCCCCTACGTAATGCCGCACAGGTGAGCGCACCTTGCAGACCTCCGTTGCCGGGCCGGGGATTCGGATCTGGGCCCCGGCGTGTGCCGGTATCATGCGCTCACCAAGTCATACCGAACCAATGCCAAAAAGTGTTCTGCCCATACCGGATCGGGTATGTCGACGCTCGGCCCGCCCGACCGCTCCCGGAAGGAGCCCCCGGCGATGGACCTCCTGGACGGCCGACTGAAGTTCCGGCACCTCACTCTGCTCGTCGCGATCCTCGACCACGGCAGCGTGGGGCGGGCGGCGGAGACCCTCCACCTCACCCAGCCCGCCGCCACCCGCACCCTTCGCGAACTGGAGGGCATCGCCGACCTGCCGCTCTTCGTCCGCATGCCACGCGGCATGCGGGCGACGCTCTACGGAGAGGCACTCGCGGAGCACGCCCGCGCCGTGATCGCCGAGATGCGGCGGGCGGGTGAACACCTCACGGCGCTGCGCCAGGGGCGCGAGGGCACGGTGACCGTGGGCGCGCTCCTCGCCGGCACCAATGTGCTGCTGCCCCGGGCCGTCGCCCAGCTCAAGCGGGAACGGCCCCGCGTCACCGTCGTCGTACGGGAGGGGACACCGGACGTCCTCCATCCGGCTCTGCTCGCAGGCGAGTTGGACGTCATCGTCGGCCGGGTGGGACCCGCCCCCAAGGAGGGCGACGGGCTGCGCCAACGGCGTCTCTACCGAGAACGCATCCGGCTCGCCGTCCGGTCGGGCCATCCTCTCCTGGAGGCCCCCGACGTCACGCTCACGGACACGCTCGGCTTCCCGTGGATCCTCCCGGTCGAACAGACCGCCCTGCGCCAGGAGCTCGGAGCACTCTTCGCGGACCGGGGCCTGGCGCTGCCCGCCGACCGGGTCGAGTGCACGTCCATCCTGACCATGCGCGCACTGCTCCTGCAGACGGACATGGTCGCGCTGCTGCCCGAGCTGGTCCTCCACGCCGACGAGCACCTTGCCGCCCTGCCGGTCGAACTTCCCTCGGTGGGGCGCACGGTGGGCACCACCGAGGCGGCCCACCGCACCCGCACCCCGGCCCTGCGGGCCCTGCTGCACCACCTCGACCAGGAGGCGGCCCTGCTGCGCGAGACGCTCTGCGGGCCGCCGGAGGGCTAGAGCGCGCCACGGGGGAGCGGGGGCCGGCACAAGGAAGGCGGGCCACCTGGGCACACCGAACTACTCGCCTTCCCCGCGCACCTCGCCGTCGTGGCCCAGGAGGGCGAGCTGCTGGTGGACGGCGGCGGTCACCCTGCGCTCGTCCTGCGTGGCGAGAAGATCGAGCAGGGCTCCGCGGAGCACCGCCAGAACCAGGGTGCGGCGGGTGACTCCGGCCTCACTGTCCCTCTCCGGCTGCGGCTGGCAGGCGGCGAGAACGTCGAGCCAGTCATCCACGGTGGCCCTGGCGAACCCGGCCCACGGGCCGTCCGGCTCGACGAGCGAGCGGGTGTAGGCCTCGGCCCACAAGCGCAGGAGGGCGCGGTGCTCGTCGGCGGCGAGCCAGGTCCACACCTGGGCGGCCGCCCGTGTGAGGCCCATGGGGTGATCCGTCTGACGGAGGTCGACCAGGAGCACCAGCTCGTCGGCGCGCGCCCGGTCCAGCAGCGCCTTCACGAGCCCGTCCTTGTTGCCGAAGAGGAACATCAGCACCCGCGTGCTGGTGCCGATGGCCTCGGCCAGTGGCCGCAGCGAGAGGGAGGCCAGGCCGTGGCCGAGCGCGTACGCGTAGGCGGCCTCGAGCAGCTGGATCTGGCGAGCGGACGGGTTCGCGGCTTCGGAGGGCATGGATCAAGCCTAGAGCTACTGACACGCTTGTGTCAGTAGCTGATGGTGATGATGAACGGCGGAGAGTGTGCGATGTCAGAGGCATGGATCGCCGAGATGGACGGCGAGCGCGCGGGTTGTGTACTTCTCGTCGCCGACGACAAGCCTCAGGTGGCCAAGCTGCGGGTCCTGCTCGGCACCCCGGCCGCCCGGGGCCTCGGCCTGAACACCCGCCTCATCGAGGAGTGCCTGGCCTTCGCCCGTGAAGCCGGATACCGGAGCGTGATGCTGTGGACCACCGGCAACCTGGCGTCCGCGCGCAGGATCTACGAACACTTCGGCTTCACGCTCACCGAAGAGGAGCCCGGCCACCTCTTCGGCCACGACCTCGTCAGCCAGAACTGGACCCTCGACCTCGGGGGCGGCTCTGCGGAGGGGTGACAGTGGCACGGTCTGCTTCCCGTACGGCGAAGGCCAGGGGTGTCACCTGGCGAACGTGAACTTCTGGACCGACTTGAGGTCGGTGTCCCAGAAGGTGACCCCGGGGGTGGGACCGATGTTCACGAAGGGGGTTCCGTCGGGCAGCGGGACGTCGATCGGGGAGCCGATCTCGTCGGCGGAGTCGCGGCCCTGGAAGCCCAGGGTGAGCGTCTCCACCGCGCGGGTCTCCTCACCGGCGACGAAGAGCCGCATGCCCGCGTACGCCTTCTCGCCGGGCGCGAGGGTGGCGACGGCCTTCGAGTTGGACTCGAGCGGGCCGACCTCGTCGTAGGAGCCCTCGTCGAAGCGGAGGAGCGCGTACCTGTAGAGCGTGCAGGTCTTGTCGCCGATGTTGGTGGCGGTGAGAACGAGGTGCCTGAGCGAGTCGTGCGGCTCGGCCTTCGAGATGACCGAGATGTTCTCGTCGGTGCAGGCCGTGGTCTTCGCGCCGTTGTGGGAGCCGTCGCTCGCGGCGGGCGATTCGCCGGCCGGGACCGGCGCGCTCCCGGTCTTGCCGCTGCCGGTCTCGCCGGCACCGGTCTTGCCGCCGGTGGGCGTGGCGTCGCCGGTCGTGCCGTCGGTGGGCGTGGCGTCGCCGGTCGTGCCGTCGGTGGGCGTGGCGGAGCTCGACGTGCCCGGGTTGCCTGCCGCGCTCGTGACGGTCGCCGGTGCGGACGCGTCTGCCCCCGCGGGCGTGTCGTTCCCCTGGCAGCCGGTGGACGACAGGAGAGCCGCGACGGCGACGCCCCCCAGGGCATAGGTCTTCCAGGTGGTGCGGACGGTGTTCATGGTGCTCCCCGTTGGAATTCTTGTGGTGCGAGTGGCCGGAACGGCCCTGTGGTGCGACAGCGGGAACGGAAGGAGTTTCTTCCGCTCCCGTGACACGGGCCCCGGCCGTTCGAAGACCGCCGGGACCGGTCTGTGTCACCGTCAGGCGACGGCTCCGACCCAACCGCTGCAGGTGGAGGGGTAGTAGATCCCCTCGCTGTAGTCACCGAGACAGACCCTGAAGGAGAACGCGAAACCCTCGGCGAGATCGCCGTAGGAGCGGTCGGTGCACTTCCCGGCTCCGCTGGTGTGCCACTTCAGGGTGCTCGTGAAGCTCGCCTGGACGACCACGGACTTCCCGTCAGAGGCGTTGTCGCAGATGGTGAGCTTGTCCCCGTTGGAGTACCACGTGGCGCTGCCCGCGCCACCGGGTACGCCCGCCGCCCCGGCGGAGGGAGCCGCCAGGACGAGAGCCGAGGCGGCAGCGGCCGCCACGACGAGGGCCTTGCGGACGGTCTTGTGGCCGGACCGGGTCCGGTTCGGCTGACGCAGGCTGAACATGGGTCTCCTTCGGTTGTGATGCCGGAGCCGGCACATGAGGCCGGTGTTTCGACCCGTCTCGGCGCCGACGCGAAGCATGTCGGTGGTCTGCCAAGTCGATGACCGTGACGCTACGGGTGAGCCGACTTCCCCGGCGTCAACCCGCGGGTGGACTCGGGGTAAACCCTGGCGGTAAGCCCTGCGCGGCAGGGAAACGAGGCCGGCGAGGCGGTGGCCTCCACCTTCCGCGGTACCGCGTACGGTTGACGCCGGCCCGGTGGTACGCCGGTAGGCTGCGCCGATGCAGCGTCCGCGGGTGCCGATACCGAGATCCCCTCTGGTCCTGGACACCGGCATCGCGTCGGCCGTCCTGGGCTGCGCGCTGCTGCTCGGCCGGCAGGACACCGGTGAGGGATATCCGCCCCTGGGCGCATCCGGCCTCCTGCTGACGCTCGCCGTCCACCTGGTGCTGTGCTGGCGGCGCCGATACCCCGACGCCGTGACGGGCGGCGTCTTCGCCCTGTGGGCGGTGTACATCGCGCTCGGCCACTGGCCGGTGGTGAACAGCCTCGCCGCCCAACTGGCCCTGTACACCGTGGCGTCCACCCGACCGCTGCGCACGGCCGTCACCGCCGGCGCGGGGCTCGGCGTCATCTGGCTGTACGCCGGGTTCGCGGCCCCCGAAGGCTCGGTGGCGGCCGCCGCGGCCCTGGGGGTCGTCGTCCCGGCGGTGCTGGTGAGATTCGGCCAGGCCGCGCGCGAGTCCGTACGCCGGGGAGAGCGCCTGGCCGAACTCGCCGCGCAACTGCAGGAGGAGCGCGACGCCAAGGCGATCCGGGCGGTGGCAGAGGAGCAGGCGCGGATCGCCCGCGAACTGCACGACGTGATCGCCCACCACATATCGGTGATCGCCGTACAGTCGGGGCTGGCCGACTACGTGTTCGACACCGATCCCGCCACCGCCCGGAAAGCACTCGGCACCATCGCCGACACCTCCAGCGAGGCGCTGGAGGAGATGCGACGGATGCTGACCCTGCTCCGCACGGGGGACAAGGCCCCCGAGTCGTACGCTCCCATGCCCACACTGAGTGGCCTGGCGGACATGGCCGCGCGGATGCACGCCGGCGGGGTCCCCGTCGAACTGATCGTGGAAGGGCGGCCCCGGACCCTCCCGCCGGGAGTGGAGCTGTGTGCCTACCGGGTGGTGCAGGAGGCCCTCACCAACGTACTGAAGCACGCGCGGCCGGCCCGTGCCGAGGTGCGAGTGCGATACCAGCCGCACCGCCTTCTCGTCAGTGTCACGGACGACGGACCAGGTGTGAATCCGGCCAGAATTGGCACCGAGGGCGGTCATGGCTTGATCGGCATGCATGAACGCGCCAAGCTCTACGGCGGTGCCGTGACGACAGGCCCGGGCCTCGAAAAGGGCTTTCACGTACGGCTGACACTGCCGACCTCCTCCGCCACGGGAGGAGACGGGCCGGCCGACGGCTGAGGGGGAGCGGTCGACCATGACGATCCGGGTACTCGTGGTCGACGACCAGTACCTCATTCGCGCCGGCATCGTGGGGCTGCTGCGGGCGGCCGACGGCATGACCGTCGTCGGGGAGGCGGGCGACGGCGAGGAAGCCGTCGCCCAGGCGGCCCGCCTGCGCCCCGACGTGATCCTGATGGACATCCGGATGCCCCGGATGAACGGCATCGACGCGGCACAGCGGATCCTGGCCGAAGGAACAGAAGGGGCCGGTCCGCCGCCGCGGATCCTGATACTCACCACCTTCGACCTCGACGAGTACGTCTACCGCGCACTGCGCGCGGGCGCGAGCGGCTTCATCCTCAAGGACACCGGCCCGAAGCGACTGCTCGCCGCGGTGGCGGCGGTCGCCGGGGGCGACGCCCTGTTCGCCCCGAGCGTGACCCGGCGACTGGTGGAGGCCTTCACCCGTACGGCGGCACCCGGCGAACCCGCCGCCGACCAGCGGCCGGAGATCGAGCAGCTCACCGCACGCGAGACAGAGGTGCTGCGCCTGGCCGGCACCGGCAGATCCAACGCGGAGATCGCGGAACGGCTGTTCATCTCCGAGGCGACGGTGAAGACACACCTCAACCGCACCATGGCGAAACTGGACCTGACCAGCAGGGCCCAGGCCGTGGTGCTGGCCTACGAGACGGGTCTGGTGGCACCGGGAGGACGTGCCGACGTCCCCTGACCGGAGGCGGGCGGGTGCGTTCCCTCTCGCCGCCCCGGCTCCTTCACTCCTCGACGAAGGCGAGGAGATCGGGATTGAGGATGTCGGGATGCGTGGTCAGCATCCCGTGGGGAAGACCCTCGTAACTCTTGAGCCTGCCGTTGCGCAGCAGCTCGGCCGACAGCGGAGCCGAGTCGTCGTAGGGGACGATCTGGTCGTCGGTGCCGTGGGCCACCAGAACCGGCACGTCGATCCGCTTCAGATCCTCGGTGAAGTCCGTCTCGGAGAATGCCTCGATGCAGTGGTAGTGGGCGTTGGCCGCGCCGCTCATGCCCTGTCGCCACCAGTTGTCGATCACCCCCTGGGACACCTGGGCGCCGGGACGGTTGTAGCCGTAGAACGGCCCCGCCGGAACATCGACGTAGAACTGGGCGCGGTTGGCGACGAGCGAGGCCCGGAAGCCGTCGAAGACCTCGATCGGCAAGCCGCCCGGGTTGGAGTCGGACTTGACCATGATGGGCGGGACCGCCCCGACGAGCACGGCCTTCGCCACCCGCCCCCGCTCGGCGCGGGCCACATAACGGGCGACTTCGCCGCCCCCGGTCGAGTGGCCGATGTGGACGGCTTCGCGCAGGTCCAGCGCGGCGGTCACCGCTGCCACGTCCGCCGCGTAGGTGTCCATCTCGTGGCCGGTCGCGCTCTGGCCGGAACGGCCGTGCCCGCGCCTGTCATGAGCGATGACCCGGTAGCCGTGCTCCAGGAAGAACAGCATCTGGTTGTCCCAGTCGTCGCCGCTCAGGGGCCAGCCGTGGTGGAACACGATCGGCTGCGCGTCGCGCGGCCCCCAGTCCTTGTAGAAGATGCCGGTGCCGTCCTGTGCAGTGACCGTTCCCACGGACTTCCTCCGTTCCCGCAACTCGGACGTCGAGTTGCCACCTCGTCGCAGAAACATACCCGTATACGGCATTCATCTCATTTGATGCAGCGAGTGATGCGGTGCGCCTATGCGGCTTCCATGTCCAGGACCGGCGGATCAGCCGGGTCCCCGCGACGGGCCTCGTCACGTCGTAGTGGTCGTCCTTCAGCGTGGCGAGCCGCCCATTCGCGGACGGTGGCCGGCGGGATCGCGCAGGCGGTGGGGGCGGGGACGCCCGGGCTGTCGGTGGCTGTCGGTCCGCTGTCGGTGGGCCGTCGGCCGGGGCTGGCACATTCCTCGGAGACGGCCGCCCGTTCCCTCGGGCGGCCCGATCCCGAAGGAGGGTCGCCATGAACACACCCGTCACGATCATCGGCGCAGGACTCGGCGGACTCACGCTCGCCCGTGTCCTGCACGTCCACGGCATCTCGGCCACGGTCTACGAGGCCGAGTCCTCCCCGTCGGCGCGCGCTCAGGGCGGCATGCTCGACATCCACGACTACAACGGTCAGCTCGCCCTCAAGGCCGCCGGACTGATGGACGAGTTCCACGCCATCGTCCTGGAGGGCCGCCAGGCCACGCGGGTCATCGACCCGGACGGGACCGTCCTGCTCGACAAGGCCGACGACGGCACGGGCGGACGCCCCGAGGTGCAGCGCGCCGAGTTACGACAGATCCTGCTCGCCTCACTCCCGGCCGGCACCGTCCGGTGGGGGCACAAGGTCAGGAGCACCCGCGCCCTCGGCTCGGGCCGCCACGAGGTGACGTTCACCGACGGCGGTACCGTCGCCACCGGCCTGCTCGTCGGCGCGGACGGTGCCTGGTCGCGGGTCCGGCCGCTGCTCTCGACCGCCACGCCCGAGTACACCGGCACGTCGTTCGTCGAGACCTACCTGTTCCACGCCGACACCCGGCACCCGGCCGCCGCGAGGGCCGTCGGCGGCGGGATGCTGATCGTGCCCTCGCCGGGCAGGGAGATCTTCGCGCACCGTGAGAGCGGCGACACCCTGCACACCTATGTGATGCTGGCCAGGACACAGGACTGGTTCGCCGCCGTCGACTTCACCGATGCCGCCGAGGCCACGGCCCGGATCG
Organism: Streptomyces sp. NPDC017246; assembly: GCF_044331325.1. Classification (NCBI taxonomy): domain Bacteria; kingdom Bacillati; phylum Actinomycetota; class Actinomycetes; order Kitasatosporales; family Streptomycetaceae; genus Streptomyces; species Streptomyces sp. NPDC017246. Next base: position 492,576 of record NZ_JBIRMW010000003.1, read on the forward strand.
CGCGAGAGTTCGACGGCTGGGCGCCCGAACTCAGGGCGCTCATCACCGACGGCGACACAGCGCCGGTCCTGCGCCCCCACTACGCTCTGCCGACCGAGCACCGGTGGGACCGCGTTCCGGGTGTGACCCTGGTCGGCGATGCCGCCCACCTCGCGGCCCCGAACGGCGAGGGCGCCAACCTCGCCATGCTCGACGGGGCCGAACTCGGCCAGGCCCTCGCCGCCCACCCCGACGACATCGAGGCCGCGCTCACCGCGTACGAGCAGGACATGTTCCCTCGCAGCAGCGAGGCCGCCGCCTTCGAGGGGCTGGAACTCCAGGAGGTCGGCGCAGACGGCAACACCGCCCACGCTCTGATCGGGGGCAACACCGAGAACGGTCGATGAGTGGTCGGCCGACGCGGCGAGGAAGGCTGCCTCGGCCGATTGCCTTCTCCCCGTGTGCGTGGGTCATGACGTTCGCCGGGGCCCGACAGGCCCCGGCGAACCGGTTCACTCGGACTGCGTGGAGAGGCTCACACCGGTGAAGTCCTGCGCGGCGGCGAGGCTGAAGTAGACCCAGCCGGACGGCGGGTTGTCGATCGTCAGGGTCTCGCTGTTCCCCGTGTGGACGGACCTCGCCCGGTAGCTGCTGGTGGTGGCCCAGCCGCTGCCGCCGTAGTACAGGTCGGCGTTGCCGGTGCCACCGCTGCTGGTGATCGTCAGCTGCTTGACGCCGGCCGGCAGATACACGAAGTGGTAGCTGTAGTCGCCGGTGGAGGCGGAGAGGTTGTCCCGGCGGCAGTTCTGGTCGAACTGACGGGGATCGACGATGGTGCAGAGCGGGGCGGGTGCGGCCGAGGCCTCGGGCAGCGGACCGCAACCGTCGGTCGCGCAGTCGGTCGTCAGCCAGGTCGCGAAGTCCGCGTCGTAGCGGGTGCCTATGGTCTGCTTCAGGAAGGTGCGGGCCCCGGTCCAGTCACCGGAGCGGTACCTGCCGAGCACGGTCTGGACGTCGGCGGGGTGCTTCTGGAGCATGTACCGGACCGCGAGGAAGCCCCAGCGGTAGACCCGGTTGGAGTTGACCTCGGGGTCCTCCTCCTGGCCGTAGACGGTGTCGAACAGGTCGCTGAGCGGGTACGTCTTCTTGCCGGCCTCGGCGATCGCATCGGCGTTGCGCTCGTTGCGGTAACCGAACGAGATGTTCTCGGCGATGCCCTCGACCCACCAGATGGTCGGCGTGGTCATGCCCGCCTCGAAGTCGCCGTACATGTTGAAGCGGCCGTCGAGGTAGTGGGTGTACTCGTGGTTCAGGTTCCAGATCTGGAAGTCCGGGCGCAGCCAGTGGGCCTCGTGGGCGATGAAGCGGGCCTGGTTGCCGGGAACGGCGGGGTTGCCCTCCTCGTACATGCCGCCGTTGTCGACGTCGATGTCGTAGATGGCCCAGGCGTACAGCGCGTACTGGGTGTAGTCGTCGAAGACGACGACCTCCAGGTTCGTGTTCACGTCACCGGGGATCGCGCCCTGGTCGCCGATGACCCGGTGGAAGTAGGCGTCCTGGTTGACCAGGCTCGTGCAGGTGTTCGCCAGCTGACCGGGGGACATGTCCTGGGCGCGGATCTTCAGGCCCGCGGTGCACGTGTGCTGGATCGGCAGGACCGCGGGAAGCACGCGCTCGCCCAGGTCGCAGATGCCGTAGGCGGCGCAGTTGTTCCTGTCGTACTGGCGCGTGTACCAGCCCAGGTTCATGGTGATCGGCGCGGTGGGACCGACGTTCGGGTACCGGTTGATCAGGTCCTTCAGCAGCGGCCTGACCCGGTCCTTGAGCTCGGGGACGTCGAGGGCGTTGCCGAGGTGGCGGCCGACGTTGCTGACGACGTCCAGACGGTTCAGCTGGGCACCGTTGCGCGTGATGAAACCGGCCCAGGTGTCGAGGATGGCGGGGTCGGCCTTGAGGGCGGCCCGCCAGCCCCGGCCGTCGTCCTTGGCCTTGAAGCCGTTCTCGACGACCCACTCGACGTGCTCCATGGCAAGGTTCATCCGAGAGGGCCACGTACCGTCGTAGCTTCCGAGCATCCACTTCAGGACACCGGCGTACCGGCCCGCCTCGTGGGTGCTGTCGATCAGCGTGACGACCTCGTTGAGGATCTCGCCGTTGGCGTCGGTGACGTCCTTGCTGCGCGGGGAGGCGAAGAAGGCGTCCAGCGCGCCGCGTGCCGCGCCCGCGAGTGCCGTGCCGTAGTCGCCGACGGCGTCCGCGTTGTTGTCCTGTACGTAGTAGCCGGCGCGCAGGAACATCACCAGCTGCCCGGTGGAGGTGCGGTTGTCGCCCGCGTACGTCGAGGAGTTGTCGCGCAGCGCGTTGGCGACGGTCACCATCTGCGATTCGCGGAAGGCCTTCTGCGCGTTCTCCCCGGTGAGGTTGAACAACGGGTAGGTGCAGGTGATCTGGGGGAGCGCCTTGAGCTGCTGGACCAGCGCGCTGCCCGTGGAGTTGATGACGCCGGAGAGGTCGCTGCACGCGTCCGCGGCGGCGGCCGACAACTGCTTGCCCGCCTTGAAGGCGGGCGCGGGCGCCACGGGGGACTCCTCGGTGCCGTCCTGCGAGGAGAGCCGGAAGCGGGGGGTGCTGCTCATCGCGTCGGGCGACTTGGGGACCGGGATCGCCCGTGGCGCCGAGGCCGTGTGCGCACCTGTGCTCGTGCTTGCGTTCGTACCTTCGGTCGCACCTGCTCCGACTTCTGAGTTCGCAGCGGCGGGAGCAGTGGCGTCGACAGGGGCGGCGTGGCTCTGCGGGGCGAACAGCCCGAGCGTGAGGAAGACGGCTGTGCCGAGCACGGGAAGTCTTCGCGCGCCGGTCTTCGATATCCGGAAGGGATGCATCTGCGGGGGCCTCCGGGGCCGTTGTGGCCACGTGTTGGGGAACACGGGCGTCTGACACGTGACGTGTAAAATTTCACATGTCGCATTGTTCTGGAAGCCTTCTGGCCGGATCGATCGGCGGTCGCGCGAGGAAAGTTGCCGACTCCCTGCGGCAAATTGGAGTCAATCACCCATATCTGTAGCTGAGTTGACGCCCCCGGACGTCTGGGCGGGCGAGGGTGACGGCCGGACGATGTGTGCGGCGCTTCCATGCGACGGTCGCCGAGACGGCGCGGGTGACTGGAAGAGGAGACTGTGAGGGGCACCCGGGGGCACGTTAGGCTGCCCGTCTTCGGCCAATGGGGGGCATGGAATGCGGCAGCGGGGCATATGGATGGTCGCGCTCGGAGCGGTCCTGGTGATCCTTGCCGGCTGCGGTTCCGAGACCGTCGGGACCGTGGAAGGGGCGACAGGCGCGGACCAAGGCACTGCCACAGCCACCGGCCCTGCCTGGACCCTCGCCAGTCCTATCCGCATCGCCGGTGTCCGTACCGCCGACGGCGGCCGGTCCCTGGTGGTCGACGCCGAAGTGCCCGACGGAGCGGGCGACTGCGTACGCGGCCTGCGCGGTGAACTCGAGACAGTCGAGCACGGCACGGTGCACGTCAGCGTCACGTACGAGTCCCCTGCCCAGGACCGTGCCTCCGGCTGCACCGGGACGCAGCGGGTCGAGGCGACGGTGAAGCTGGGCGAGCCGCTGAGCTCCCGCAAGGTCATGGTGAACAGCTGGAACGTGTACACCCCCGCCGGCGCCACCCCTCCCGCCCTGCGGAAGTGCGGTGAGAACGGCTGCGACCCCACGCCCCCGCGTTGTACCTCGTCCTCGTACCAGCAGGCAGTCAACGATACGGACATCCCCAAGCACACGAGCTGGGAGGAACGCGGCTGCGACGACACGTGGCTGGTACTGGACCTGTCGACCAGGATGGGGCCGGCGTGCGGTGACGCCGGCGACGGCTGCCCCTCCTCGAACGTCTCCCAGCGCTGGTTCTACCGGGCAGAGAAGTCGGGCTGGCGGCCGGTCACCACGAACGGCGACGCGGGCTGCGTGGGCATTCACAAGGTCCTGCCGGAGTTGCCCGAGCGCCTCTGCGCGTCGCTCCCGCGGCTCGACCGCGGCTGATGGAGGCGGCGCGGCGTTGGCTGGCTGAGCAGGGCGTTCGTCAGGTGCGCGACGGGTGGGTGAACGACGAGAAGCCGGACGAGTCGCTCACAGCCAACCAAGTGGCGCATTCCTGGGCCGGCGACGTGTTCGCCGAAGACCTGGATGCAGCCGACCAGGTACGGCTGGCCTTCGGGCTGCTCGACCTCCTCGACGAATACTGGGTCACCTGCGAGATCCGATGCGCGGACAGCAGCGCCGAGGGTCCCCTGCCGGTCGGAGTGCTGTGGGACGGCTACCGCCGACGACTGGAGGCGGACAGGGACGTCGAGGCTGTCACCTACTCGCTGTGGGTGGACTGGTTCGAGGACCGCGGTACTGCTGCGACGGCGTTCGCCGAAGTGCTCGGCAACGACATCGACCGAGTGGTGGCCGATCGATCGGAAGGCCGGCTCCGCCGAGCCCGTCGGGTTCTGGAGTGTTCGGGCCCGGTGCCCTGGCTCGTGAAGGAGAAGACGTACCGCACCGCCGTGCGGCTCCCCGCCCTGCACTCAGCCCTCTTTCGAGGCCTCCGGGCGAGCTTCCACGACCTCTACGGCGACCTGGAACCGGCCGCCGCGCTGGCCCTCCTCGACCAGCTTGATGTCCCGGCGGACACCAAGCATCGTGCGGAACTGCGCCACGTGCTCGCCGCGGGACACAAGAACCACTACCGCAGTCCCGGTGCCTGGGACGAGGCGGTTCGCTCCTGCTCCTGAGCCGTGGGCCCGGCCGACGTGATCACCGTGGCGCGTGAGGACGCCGAGAGGGCGTCGCCGGACAGCGGCAAGGAACGCGACGTCGTCCTGATGGGCGGCGCAGCCACAAGCAGCTCGGCGCGTGATGCCGGACTCATCGACGTACTGAGGGTGTGTCCCCGCCCCCGGTCTCCCGTGGAGCAGGAACCCGTTCACCGGCAGGATGGCCGGTCCTTGTGGAGTGTGCACGTCGAACGGGCGCGTTTTTGGCTGCCGTTGGGTCGACTGTCCGGTACGCGAGACGGACTTTCCGCCGTGGAGCCTCTGTGTGACACTTCCGGCATGCTGCGGCGTCTCATTATTAGCGCCCGCGTGCCGGCACCGAGGTGACCTGGGGGCGATCCCTCCCAAGCGACCTCACCGCCCGCACGCAGACCTCTCGTGTTCCACGAGGGGTCTTTTTGTTTCCTCAGAATCCCTGAAGCAACGGCCTACCCGGCCTGGCAGACCCGGACAGGAACACCCTCATGGCACACGACAGTTCCCACCTCCTCGGCACGACGCTCCCCGACGCAGCCCAGAACGCCGGACCGCGCCGGACCCCGGATCCGGCTCAGCCGCACGTGCCAGCGCCGCACGAGGTGGAAACGGCGTCCCCCACCGAAACGTGCACGATGGTCGTATCGCTCAAGGACAGCCCCGGGGCGCTGAGCCGGATCACCGCGACGCTCAGCAGTACACCGGTACTGGCACTGGCGTACGTGGTCACGGGCTCGGCACAGGCTTTCGCCGAGATCAGCATGCCGTGGTCCCATGCGTCACGCGCCCGGCACAAGCTGACCCGCATGGTGGACGCGACACATGTGTCGGAACCGAGGGCCGTGCTGCGACCCCACGCTGAGGCGTGGTCGCGGACCTGCTGACTCGGGCCGCGACCGGACCGGACCGAGAGGTCCGCCACCTGTCCGCCCTGTCGTGTCGTCAGACGGAGTCGGCCCCCGCCTGGTTGGCGGCGCGTCGGGGCGCAGGCCTCCTGAACCGGCGCTAGCGTCATGGAGGTGACGGGAATCGATGCCGACCGGCGGTGGTCCGAGTCCATGCCGGCGGTCTACGAGCGGTACCTCGTACCGACGGTCTTCCAGCCCTTCGCCCAGGACCTGGCCGCCCGGGCGGTGGCACTCCGCCCCCGCCACATCCTCGAACTGGCGGCGGGAACCGGCATTCTGACCTCGGAACTGCTCGCGGTGGCACCCTCGGCCGAGCTGACGGCCACCGATCTGAACGAGACCATGGTCGCCTTCGGGGCGACCCGGGCCCCTGGCGCGGTGTGGGCGCAGGCCGACGCGCAGCGACTGCCCTGTGCGGAGGGAGTCTTCGACCTGGTGGTCTGCCAGTTCGGCGTGATGTTCTTCCCCGACCGGGTCGCGGCTTTCACCGAGGTCCGCCGGGTGCTGGCCCCGGGCGGCCGGTTCCTCTTCAACACCTGGGGCCCGCTCGGCACGCACGCCTTCGCAGCCGCGCTGCAGGCCGGGCTGGAGCGGGCCTTTCCGGTCGACCCGCCTCGGTTCCTCCCGACGGTCCCGCACGGTTACGCCGCCCCCGCCGTCGTGGCCGATGACCTGGCGGCCGCCGGGTTCGCCGTGGAGGAGCGGCGGGAGCTGACACTGGAGGGCCGGGCCGCGTCGGCCACGGACGTCGCCATCGGGTTCCTCGCCGGAACGCCGGTACGAGCGGCCGTCGAGGAGCGCGGGGACGGGCCGGCCGTCCGGGCCGCCGTCATCGAGGAGATGACCGCCCGCCTGGGCCCGGGGCCAATCACGGCTCCGATGACCGCGTTCGTCTTCCGAGGCGTGGCCGAGGCGTGGCCGGGGCGTAGGGGGCGCCCGCCCGCGCCGGGGCCCTGAGCGCACCTCGACGCGGTGCGTCGTACGGGTGTCCCGGTGTCGTGTCACGCAGTGGTCGCCCCGCTCATGACCTCGCGGGGCAGACGCTGGTACGCCGAGTCCGTGGGCAGCTCCCTTGTCGGCGTCTCCAGGCCCGTACCCATCGACGCACCACCCCGCCCGACCGCCTCGCCACCCCTTTCGGCCGGACGGTCTAACCCCCGGCCGGGTGAGCCGGGTTCCGTCGCGCCGATGAGTCCGCGGCCATCCGCAGGGTCTATTGCTTGACGGACAGCCGACTCAGATGGAGACGGCCGACTCATCGGGAGTAAGCCATGGGCCTCATCCACATCGAGATGTTCGCGACCCTCGACCTCGTCGGGCAGGCGCCCGGCGGCCCCGACGAGGACCCGGCGGGGTTCCCGTTCGGCGGCTGGCAGGCGCCTCTGCTGGACGAGTTCGCCGGGGAGCGGATCGGTGCCGCCTACGAGGGGACGGACGCCCTCCTGCTCGGCCGGCGGACGTACGACATCTTCGCCGCCTACTGGCCTCACCAGGAGGGTGGTGAGGACAACGAGATCGCCGCTCTCTTCAACAGCGTTCCGAAGTACGTGGCCTCTCGCGGCACGCCCGACCTCCCGTGGGCCGGGTCCACGCAGCTCGGCCCGGACCTCGCCCACGCGGTACGTGAGATCCGCGACCGGCACGAGAACGTGAAGGTCGTGGGGAGTCTGAACCTCGTTCAGACCCTCCTGCGCGAGAAGCTCTTCGACCGTCTCGACCTCTGGTTGCACCCGATCGTGCTCGGGGTGGGCAAGAAGGTGTTCGAGGACGGCGCCGTGCCCACCAACGTCACGCTCCTCGCGCCCCCGGTGGCCAGCCCGAAGGGTGCCGTGTACCTCCGCTACGGGATCGCCGACGGCGTTCCCGCGACGGGGGACATGAGCCTGCCCGATCGTGGTCTCGGAGGCGACTCCTGAGGCCTGTGGGCGCCGCGCGTACCTCAGCGGTCCGGTCGTGCGTGAACCCTTGGTCGCCGCGAGCCCGGCGGCCGTACTCTGCCCACCGCCTCTCCTGAGAGCGCTCTCAAGACTCGGGGGATTCCGCACCTCTCCGGTCGATCCCGGCCGCGGCGCTGCCCTCGTCCCGTCCTCGCGGAGTGAGCCCCTCTGCCCGGGGCCCTCCCGATCCCGCTCAGTACCGAGGAAGTGTCATGGCCCGACCGCGTGTCCGTACCTCCCCCCCCGTCCGCACCGGAACCACCGCGCTCGTGGCGACAGCGACAGCCGCAGCGCTCGTCGCCGGCTGCTCCGCCAGCCGCACCCGAGGCAAGGAGGGGCAGCCCCGGACACTCCGTGTCCTCTCACCGTGGGCGTGATCAAGCCGTCTTTTCGCCACCAGACCGGATCAGCAGGACCTAAAGTGTGCGCGTGACCGAGCAGAATCCCGAACTCATCGCCGGCCGCTACCAGCTGGTCGAACGCATCGGCCAGGGCGGTATGGGCCGGGTCTGGCGTGGCCTCGACCAGCAGCTCTTCGGGCGTGAGGTCGCGGTCAAGGAGATCCTCTTCCCGCCGGGCCTGGACGACGGCGACCGCGCCGTGCTGCTCAGGCGCTTCACCGGCGAGGCCCGCGCAGCGGTCGCTCTCAGCCACCCCGGAGTCATCACCGTCCATGACGTGGTCGAGCACCGCGGCGCCCCCGTCATCATCATGGAGCTGATCCGGGGGCAGTCCCTCGCCGCTGCCATCAGGGACCAGGGACGATTGCCTGTACGGCGGGTGGCCGAGATCGGCGCCGTCATGCTCGACGCGCTGGCCGAGGCGCACGGGGCGAGGATCGTCCACCGCGACATCAAGCCGGACAACGTGCTGTTGACGAAGGACCGTGTCGTCCTGACCGACTTCGGCATCGCCCACCTCGCGGACTCCACGACCAAACTGAGTCACAGTGGGATCGTCATCGGCACCCCGCACTACATGCCGCCGGAGCAGCTGGAGGGCAAGCGCCCGACGCCGGCCAACGACCTGTGGGCACTCGGCGCCACCCTGTACCACGCCGTCGAGGGGCGTCCGCCGTTCGACGCGGAAGGGCTCCACGCCCTGGCCGTCGCCGTGTTCACCAGCCCGCACCGGCTTCCGGTTCACGCCGGTCCGCTGACCCCCGTGCTGGACGCGCTCCTCACCAAGGACCCGGCGCAGCGTGTGGGCTCCGCGGAGGCGGCCGAGATGCTCGCATCGGTGCTGCGGTCCGCTCCCCGGGCCGATGCGACCGCCGGGCCCGGACCGACGCACCAGCCCGCCCCCGAGCCGGTCTTCGAATCCGCCCCCGAATCCGCCTCACCGACGCCCTCGCCGACGCCGGCACCCCCGACTCCCACGGTCCCGGACTCCGGGTCCGTCGGCGGCACCCCGCGCCGACCCGTGCCGGACCGGCCGACCTCCCCGCCGGTACCCGTACCCCGGCACGTACCCGTACCGGTACCCGTTCCCGTACCCCCGCCCGTCCCCCCGGCCGAGAGTCCGGTCACGCTCGACGCGACGGCCGAGCGGGAGCACGGTGGGCGGGCGTCCGCCAAGCGGCCCGGCCTCACCCGGCGTGCCGCGGTGCTGGGCACGGCGCTGGCCGTGCTCACCACCGGCTCCGCCCTGACCTGGGCCCTCAGCGGTGACCATGACGCGCCCCGCGGTGGGGCGGCCGGCAGTGGCCCGGGGGACTCCGCCGTCACGGTGGTGATCGGGGTGGACGCACCGCTGAGCGGCGGAATGTCCTCGATGGGCGTCGGTATCAAGAACGCCGCCGACCTGGCGGCCAGGACCGCCAACGAGTCCCGGCACGTACCCGGGGTGAGATTCGAGATCAAGGCCCTGGACGACGGGGCTGATCCCGGCAAGGGCGCGTCCATTGCCGCCCAGTTCGTGGCGGACGAGAAGGTTCTGGGGGTCGTCGGCCCTCTCAACTCCGCAGTCGCCCGGTCCCTGGTGCCACCGCTCGCGCGGGCGGACATGGTCAACGTGTCCCCGGGCAACACCGATCCCGCCCTGACCCTGGGCCTCAACTGGGCCGCGGGCACCAAGACCCGCCCCTACTCCACCTACTTCCGGACCATCGCCACGGACGTCGACCAGGGGCCGTTCGCCGCCCGGTACCTGTATGAGGCGAAGAAGACCAAGGTCTACGCGATCGACGACGCGAGCGCCCACGGCACCGCTCTCACCTCAGGTCTCACGGCCGAGTTCGGCAAGCTCGGCGGGACCGTGGTCGGCACCGAGCAGGTCGATCCCGCGGAACGCGCCTTCGCGGGCCTCGCCGCCAGGGTGAAGTCCTCGGGTGCCGACGCCGTCTACTTCGGCGGCTATTACGACACCGCGGCGCCGCTCTCCCAACAGCTCAAGCAGGCTGGTGTGGACGTCCCCCTGATGGGTGGCGACGGCATCCTCGACCAGCAGTACCTCACGGAGAACCCACAGGCCGAGGGCGACCTCGCGACCAACATCGGCCTGCCCGCCGACCAGTCGGAGGCAGGGCGGGACTTCCTCACCCGGTACGGCAAGGCCGGTTACGCGGAACCGGCCGGCTGGTACGGCCCGTACGCCTACGACGCGACCTGGACCCTCATCGAGGCGGTGAAGGCCGTCGTGACGGCCAACGGCGGCACCCTCCCCGACAACGCCCGGGCGAAGCTGCCGCAGGCCGTCGCGGGGTCGGCCTTCGACGGTGTCACCGGCAGTGTCGCCTTCACGGAGAACGGCGACTCGGTCAACCGTCGGCTGACGGTGTACGCGGTGAAGGCCGGCAGCTGGAGCGTGGTGACGAGCGGCTCCGCCCCCTGACCGGTGGCCGGGGCCGTCACCTCGCCTCGGTCGCGCGGCGGCGCAACCGGCGCTTCAGGGTTCGGCGTTCGTCCTCGTCGAGACCACCCCACACTCCCGTCACCTGACGGGAGTCGTCCATGGCCCAGCGGAGGCAGTCCACCTGAACGGGGCAGTCCCGGCAGATGCTCTTGGCCTCCTCGGCCTGGACCAGAGCGGGGGCGCCGGTCCCCACCGGGAAGAAGAGGTCGGGGTCGACGTCCTGGCAGGCAGCGGATGCGCGCCAGCTGTCCATGTCATTCCTCCTGTCTACGGGTGCGGCGGTCGTTCCCTTCGGCTGACCGGTCTGCCGTGTTTGAAACGTCGTCGGCCTCGTGGGTACGACCCCATCCGCTCGGACGGCCGAACGGCGGCGGGGCCGGGCGGCCCCGGACAGCGATTTCTCGACAGCGCGGCGATGCGGAGAACGCTGTCGGCAGCCACCCTGATGCTTCGGCCGGGGGAGACGGGGCACCCGAAGGTTCCAACCCGAGGGGAGTGAGCGGTCATGACCACAGCAAGATCATCCACCGTCGACGCGAGGAGAGCGGCCCGCGGAGGGGCCGTACGGGCAGGGGCTCGCGCCGGCTTCGTCGCGCGCGGTGTGCTGTACCTGCTCGTCGGAGCCCTGGCCGTACGCATCGGCCTGACGGGCACGAGCGAGCAGGCCGACCGGGGCGGGGCCCTCGCGGAGGTCGTCGCGACGCCGTTCGGATCCGTGCTCCTCTGGGCCCTCGGCGTCGGCCTCGCCGGCATGGCGTTGTGGCGGCTGTCGGAGGCGTGCGTCGGTGCCGCGGGGCCGAAGGGCCACCGCCCCGGGAAACGCGCCCTGTCCGGAGCTCGGTTCGTGTTCTACGCGGTCTCCTCCTTCCTCGTCCTGGCCTTCGCGGCGGGGGACCGGGGCAGTGGCGCGGGCTCGACCGACCGCCAGAGCCGCGACCTCACGGGCCGTCTGCTGTCACTGCCCGGCGGCCCGTGGTGGGTGGGGGCGGTGGCCACGGGCATCCTGGGCGCGGGGCTGTGGATCGCCGGCCGGGCCGTGCTGCGGAAGTACCGCGAGCATCTGAGATGGCAGCGGATGTCCATGCCTCAGCGCCGTTTCATGGACGTGACGGGCGCAGCGGGCGGGGTCGCACGAGGGCTCGTGTTCGTGGCCGTCGGCTACTTCGGCCTGAAGGCTTCGATCGAGTCCGACCCGGGCGAGGCCAAGGGCATGGACGACGCGCTCCGCTCGTTCGCGCAGGCCCCGGTGGGACCGTGGCTCCTGGTCGCCGTGGCCGTCGGTCTCGCGCTCTTCGGTGTGTTCTCCTTCGGCCAGTCCAAGTGGCGTGAGGTGTGATCGGCCGGCCCCGGTACGGGGAACGGGAGTCGTCCGTGGTCGGCGACGGCGCGCATGCCGGACGTGAATGCCTGCCGGGAGACGACTCCGCGTCGGTGAAAACGCCGAGCGAGTCGGGCGGAGGCCGGTGGGTCGGCGCGGCGCCCCGGGAAGGCGCCTCGTACTTTGGACGGATGCGTCACCACGATCTTGTCGTCATCGGTGCGGGATCCGGCAATGCCGTCGTCGACGGCTCCTTCGCCGATCTGGACGTGGCCGTCGTCGAAGAGCGCTGGTTCGGCGGCACCTGCCTCAACTCCGGATGCATTCCGAGCAAGATGCTCGCGTACACCGCGCAGGTCGCACGGACCGTGCGGGAAGCCGGAACGTACGACGTGGACGCCGAGCTCAGAGCGGTGCGCTGGCGCCAGGTGCGCGACCGGGTCTTCGGGCGACTGGACGCCGAACGGGACAGCGGCCGTCGGGGGCGCGTACAAGACGACTCGGTCACCGTGTACGAGGGCAGGGCGCGGTTCATCGGGCCCGGACGCCTCCGGATCGAGCAAGAGCGCGGCACCGTCGACATCAGCGCCGGCCAGATCGTCGTCGCGGCGGGCGGCAGACCGCTGCTTCCCGGGCCCGTCGCCGAGGCGGGCCTGCCGTACGAGACGTCCGACACCGTCATGCGGATCGACGCTCCGCCCCGGCACCTGGCGATCCTCGGGGGTGGGTACATCGCCGCGGAGCTGGCCGAGGTCTTCGCCGGGACGGGAAGCCACGTCACCGTCGTGGAGAAGGAGGAGCGCCTGCTCGGCCCACAGGACGAGACGGTCGCCGAACGGTTCACGGAGCTGGTCCGCTCCCGCTACGACCTTCGGCTCGGGCGGGAGCTCACGGCGGTCGACGGCGAGCCGGGCGCGCTGAGGCTGACCCTGGACGACGGGGCGACGGTCGAGGCGGACATGCTTCTCGTCGCGGTGGGCCGGGTCCCGAACAGCGACAGGCTGAACCTGGAAGCGGCCGGGATCGCCACCCACGACGACGGCCGGGTGGTCGTCGACCGCTATCAGCGCACCACCGCGGAAGGTGTCTTCGCTCTGGGGGACATCTGCTCACCGGTGCCCCTCAAGCACGTGGCCAACCGCGAGGCGAAGGCCGTCGCGCACAATCTCCGCCACCCGGACGACCTGGTCGCCGCGGATCACGACCTGGTGCCGGCGGCGGTCTTCACCCACCCGCAGATCGCCTCGGTCGGCGCCACCGAGCAGGACTTGCGCGACAGAGGGCTGGACTATGTGGTGGGCATGGCAGGCTACGGCGACGTCGCCTACGGCTGGGCGATGGAGGACACCACAGGCTTCTGCAAGGTGCTCGCCGAGCCCGGCACCGGGCGCCTCCTCGGCGCCCATCTCATGGGAGCCGAGGCCTCGACACTCATCCAGCCCCTGGTCCTGGCGGCGACACTCGGGATCGACGCCACCACGCTCGCCGAATCCCCGTACTGGATCCATCCCGCGCTCACCGAGGTCGTGGAGAACGCCCTCCTCGATCTGAGCCTGTGAACCCCGCCGCGCCGACCGGGGACCGCCTGACCGGCCCACTGGACCATGCGGAACCGCAGAAGGAGGCGCTGTGACGGAACTCGACCCCTTCACCGATGTGCTCGACGGCCCGATGTACGTGGTGACGGCCGCGTCCGGAGGAGAGCGGGCGGGCTGCCTGGTGGGTTTCGCCTCCCAGTGCTCCATCGACCCGCCGCGCTTCACCGTGTGGCTGTCGGTCGCCAACCACACCTACCGTGTCGCGCGCGCGGCGGAGTTCCTCACCGTGCACCTGCTCCATCAGGACGAGCGGGCGCTGGCGGAGCTCTTCGGAGAGGAGACGGGGGACCGGGTCGACAAGTTCGCGAGGGTCGACTGGCGGCCGGGAGAAGCGGGCAGCCCGATCCTGGAGCGGCTGCCCACCTGGTTCACCGGCCGGATCGAGGGGTGCATCGAGGGCGGCGACCACGTGGGATTCCTCCTGGCGCCTGTGGCGGTGTGCCCGCCGGCCAGAGGCCCGGCGCCCGCGCTCCTCCGGTACCGGGAGGTACGCGGCCTCGACCCGGGCCATCCGGCCTGAGGCCACACCTCGGGCCGAACGGCCGTCGGCTGCGCCTGTTGGGTCATCGCACTTGTGACGAGATGTCATAGGGGACATCCGGGTGGCATTCTCCCCGGTGCGCAACGGTCTGCGGTTCCCGCGTCGTCGTTCCCAGCACGTTGCACGACGACTGAGGAGACGCTCATGACCGAGTTCCAGGCGCTCACCACGGCTCCCCGCGCACTGTTGGATCTCGACCCGTACCGCTTCCCCGCCGTGTACGTCGACGACCGGTACGAAGAGACCTCGACGGCCTCCGGAACCATGGCGCTCGTCGACTACTTCGACCCGGAGCCCGCGCCCTCGAACGGTCTGTCCCCCCGTCTGGAGGCGACCGACCGCCGTCGGCTGGAGCTGCACGCCGCTCTCACCACAGCGGGTATCGCGCCCCTGCCGGGCGACCTCGACGCCATCGAGGTGCTGTCCGCCCTGGACGACACCACCCACAGCGCGCTCCGCCGCTGGCTCGGCCGGTCTGGCACCCACTGACACATCACAAGAGTCGGCCGGTGGAATTCGCCATGCTCCGCCTCCCTGCTCATGCCGCTCCTGGTCCGGGATAGTCAGCCACTTCGTCGGCTGATCCCAGAAACGAGGTAGCAGATGAATCTCTCTTTGCGGTCGGTGCGGTGGCTGGCTTCCGCCTGTGACGACCCCACCGTCTGCCTGAGCGAGTGGGGACTGAGCGAGCGCGGTGTGGCGCTCCTGCCAGTGGGACGGCTCTGGGACGCCCTGGCGGTCCCGGAGATGCCGGGGCGCAGCCTGCTGAAGGCAGTTGCCCGCCGCGGGCAGCCGACGGCCGGCCCGGTGCTTCACGACAGCAGGCGTCAGGAACTCGTGCTGCTGATGACTCCGGGCGGCCCCGCCGCGAAGCCGGAGCGGACCGCTCGGTACCTGACGACCGGGACCTGGCTGGCCGTGCCCGACCCCGGCAGGAAGGTGACCGGCCTTTCCTGGCTCGTTCCGCCCGACGGGCGGGGGACGCTCTTCTCGCCACGGGAGGTGTATGCCGCACTCGAGCCACGGCGGTCCGGAAGATGAAGGACGTGGCGAGGAGGCCGAGCGGCCGTGCGCGCTCAAGGCTCCGGAGGTTTCTCGGGCTGCGGTCCTCCGTGAGCCGGCTGAGGGCAGCCCGTCCCGGATGGTTCTCCGTGCTGCTCCGCCACGTGCTCTGGGGAGCCAGCCACGATGTCTACCGATTGAGGGGGCGGCCGCCCGAGGTCGCGGAGCCGAAGGACAGGGAGGTGTAGCGGGGGCCGGTGCCCGCCCGGCATCGACGCACCCGCGTCGAGAAGCACTCCTGGGGGCGAGCTCAGCCGGATCGACGAGGGCGAACATGCGGGCGTGGCCTGCTTGACCGGCCCCTCCGCCACCTGCAGAGTCGGGATGCGGCATCACAGGAGCGCCGCCCGACTCCGTCGACGGGCTGCCCGTCCGCAGGTGGTCCACCTCTCTCATATCCAGGAGCGGCTGATTCGATGGTCCTCGACCTGATCGTGATCGGTACGGCCATCAGCCTGGGGCCCTTGCACAACAGCGCCTTCATCCTGCTGCTCTCCTCGCGGCGCGGTATTCGGCAGGGGCTGGCGTTCCTGCTGTCGTGGCTGGCCAATCTCGTCGCGGTGATCGCCTGTGTGGCGCTGCTGACCGGTGGTCAGCCGCCGGCACGTCACAGCGTGCCCTCGACCGCCGCGATCGTCGCGAAACTCGTCATCGGAGTGGCACTCGTGCTGTACGGCGCGCACCGGCGTCGTAGACCGCCCCGCCCCCACGGCCCGCCGAAGTGGGCCGCGCGGATCGACGAGGCCTCCCCGGTCACCGCGGCCGCCCTGGCATGGCTGCTGCAGCCGTGGGCACTCGTCGGCGCCGGCGCCGCGACGGCGATCGACGCGGACCTCTCCACCGTCGGCGCCTGGCTCGCACTCACCGGCTACTGTCTGCTGGCCACGCTCAGCCTTGTCGTCATGGAGATGTACGCGGTCTGGGCGCCCGAGGCGTCCACCGCCCGGCTCAACGCCCTGCGGAGCTGGCTGGAGCATCACCAGGAGCAGCTGATCGTCACCCTCGCCCTGCTCGTAGGGCTGTGGCTGACAGCCCGGAGCATCTACGAGCTGGTCGCCTGAGACGGGTCGACCGGGTGACCGGCCAGGTCTGCCGGGCGTGTCCTTCGTCCCGGTCGTCAGTCCTCGTCGTCGTAGTAGTCGTCCTCGTCGTCGTAATCGGCGGCGGCGCGGTCGACCGGCTCGGCGACCCAGCCCGCCGAGAGCACGAGCCGCGAGGTGCGGTGGACGGTGAGGAATCCGAAGGGGCGGCCGAGGACGAGCCTGATGCGGCGCACGACGTACGGGGTCGTCCGCACCCCGCAGCCGACGGCGGCGCCGAAGGCCGTGACCGTCGCCGACTGGAAGCCCTCTGCGGTGAAGTGGGCCGTCGCCGACTGGTGGGCCTGCTGCACGGCCAGAAGGGTGTCGCTCACTCCCGGGAAGTGACCGCGGCCGGCGTCCATGGCGCTGGTCAGCCCGAACAGACCCGCGGTGGCGAGCAGGTCGTGGTCGGCGGCGAGGGTGAACGGGGACGTCGTCACGGACAGGACGGGGTCGCGGTCGGAGGCACGCTCGTTACGGACGTCCAGGCCCGGCCCGGGTGCGCCGAGCGGCAGCCGGCCGCCCGGCACGACGTGGTGTGTGCCGGACAGGATGCCGACTCCGGCGGCCAGCACCGCGCCGGGCGCGGCGTCCTGCTCTCCGAGGAGGAGGTGCACGTCGACGCCGGTGTTGCCGAGGACCTGGAGGACGGTCGTACGTCCGGCCGAGGTCTTCGCGACGCCGACCCTGTCCAGCAGGCTGGTGCGGCGGCTCAGACCGACCAGCTCCCGGCCCGCCCAGGGGCCCCCGGCGGCCGGTTCCAACCAGGATTCCTCGAAGGGGCTCAGCCACTTGGTACGTACGGCCTGGGCGGCGGCGAGGACGAGCAGCGTCGCCTTGTCGACGTGCAGGGGCATGGTGGGGACCAGTCCGCCGGTCCGCTCGGCGGCCCATGCGTCCAGGGCCTTCTTGTCGGCCTCGTCGTCGCCGCTGAAACGGCCCAGCGTGGCGTCGGGCAGCCCGGCCGCCCACGGGACGGACACCTCCACATCGGGACGCACCCACAGCCCGACCGCGGCCGACGAGCCCCGGATACGCGCCAGCGCGCCGAGCAGCCCGCGCGCCGCTTCGGCGGCTTCGTCGGCGCGCATGCCGAGAGCGTCCTCCAGCTCACCGCGGGCCGGGTCGCACGCACCGTCCGCGAGGAAGGCCAGGAGCGGCCAGAGGCCGACTGCGGAGAACGTGGTGCCCTTGGCGAGTGCCTCCGGTGCCAGGCCGTGGGCCGCCCAGCGTGCCGTCATCCTGTTGACCGAACGAATCGTCGCTGTCGTCGCCCTCATGCCGCCCCCTCGGGGCGGCAGCGGTGCCGCGCGCCCTCCATCCGTTCGGCCTCCTCGCGGGTCTGTGAACAGCGGAACCGTACATGGGGAGGCGCCGCGAAGGGGCAGGGTTTTCGTGCTCCTACGCCAGCCACCCGCGCTGTGCGGCCTGCCATACCAGCTGGGTCCTCGTCAGGGCCCCGGCGCGCTGCATCAGGGTCTGGATCCGGCGTTGGACCGTGCGCTGACTGACCCACAGCTGCGAGGCGATGGCCTTGTCCGCGACCCCGGCGACGATCAGGGAGAGCAGATACCGTTCGTCGTCGGCGAGGTGGACGGCCGAGCCGGGGCTGTCGTCGAAGTCGGCCAGTTCGCCGGAGTCGGTCAGATGCAGGGGCGTCGCCGCCGCCCACTGGCTCTCGAACAGGGCGATCAGCGCGTCGAGGAGACTGCTGCTGTGGACCACGGCGGCGGTCGGCTCGCCCACCCGGCCGGTGGGACCCGCCGACCGGCCGGCGTCGTCATGGTGTGCCCCGCCCTCGTACACCAGGGGGCAGATGGCCGTCGAACTGTCCGCGATGACCAGGCGTACCGGTAGCGTTCCGACGGCCCGGGCCTGCTCGCCCGCGCGGATGCTCCGGGCAACGTTGTCAACCATCCCGGGCCCTTCAAGGAGCTCGCGCTCGTAAATCGACTTGTACCGCACCCCCCGGGCGAGCAGTTCCCACTCCTCGTCGTTCTCCGCCGCCGCCAGGGCGACCGGACGGGCCTTGCAGAGCCAGCGCATCTCGGCGGCCCCGTACGCCATGTGCCGCAGCCGCTGCCGGATCACGCTCGCGCCGGTGATGATCTCGACGAGCTGTCCGGCGTCGTGGCGCCTTCCGCCCGCCCGGTACTCCTCGGCGAGCTGTTCCACGCCCCGCCGCGCCCATTCGAGTGCCTCGTGCCCGCGCAGCAGCAGCGGGCGCAGGGCCGCGTCGGGTGCCATCGGCACATATCGCTCGCCGCCGCCCTGCGGTGGCTCGGCGGACCGCCCCACCAGGCCCTTGTCGTGAAGCGACGTCAGCAACCGCTGGGCGTGTGCGACATCGAGCCCCAACTGCGCGGCGATCGTGGCGGTGTCGGCTTCCCGTACCTCGACGAGGAAGCGGTACACCCGTTCCTCCGCGGCGCCGACCCCGGCCGCCTCCAGCATGTGTCCTTCTCGCACGACGCCTGCCCCCACCCCTGGTTGACACGACTGCCCCCGCACCCGGCGTGATCAAATCACATCAGTACGGTGGGAAACGAGAGCCCGCATTACCACGCGGGCTCCCACCAGGAGCCGCGGTACGAGCAAGGTGGCGGCGAGTGGACATGTCGCCTCTTCGTCAGGGGCGGCCTGTAGCGAAGGTGATCGTTCCTGTTGACTCTTGTTTCCGCCGGACACGGATTCCCACTCCGCCGGCGGAAGGAGTGCCCTCAGCATGCGCAGCAGACGGAGAACCGCACTGCTCAGCTTCGCCCTGGCAGCCACCATGACCGCCGGCGGCTTCGCGTACGGCGCCGCCCCTCTCCCCGTGACCGGACAGGACGCGGTCACCGCCCTTTCTCTCCCGGCGACCGGACAGGACGGTGCGACCCCCGCGACCCGGGACGCCGTCCGCACCGCGACCGTCACCCTGGTGACCGGCGACAAGGTGACGGTGGCCACCCGGGCGGGCAAGACCGTCGCCGTCAATGTCACCCCGTACCGGGGAAGCGCCTCCGGACTGCGGACGTACACCGTCGGCACCGACGTGTACGTGATCCCCCGGGACGTCGAGGCGCTGATCCACAACGGCCAAGTCGACAAGCGCCTGTTCAACGTCACCCAGCTCCTCGCCCAGGGCTTCGACGACGCCCACCGCGCGACGACCCCGCTGATCGTGCGCTACGACTCCGCCGGCACCACCACCCCCGGCGGGGCCCGTCTCACCCGCAGGCTCCCCGGTGTGCGCGGCGCCGCCGTCACCGCCGAGAAGGCCAAGGGCGACACCTTCTGGGAGGCCGTCGACGACGACACCGCCCGCGCCGGAACCCCCAAGGCCCGCCTGTCGGGCGGCGTCCAGCGCCTCTGGCTCGACGGCAAGGTCGACGCACTCCTGGAGAAGAGCGTTCCGCAGATCGGCGCGCCCGAGGCATGGGCCGCCGGATACGACGGCACCGGCGTCAAGGTCGCGGTGCTCGACACCGGCATCGACGCCACCCACCCCGACCTCGCCGACCGCATCGTCGAGAGCCGCAGCTTCGTCCCCGGCGAGACCGCGCGCGACGGGCACGGCCACGGCACCCACGTCGCCTCCACGATCCTCGGCAGCGGCGCCGGCTCCGGCGGCACGTACAAGGGCGTGGCCCCCGGCGCGAAACTGATCGTGGGCAAGGTCCTCGACGACGGCGGCTCCGGCTCGGAGTCCGGCATCATCGAAGGCATGGACTGGGCCGCGCACTCGGGCGCCAAGGTCGTCTCCATGAGCCTGGGCGGCCAGGAGGGCGCCGACGGCACCGACCCCATGTCGCTCGCGGTCAACGAACTCACCGCCCGTACGGGGGTCCTGTTCACCATCGCGGCGGGCAACAGCGGCCCCGGCGTCAGGACCGTCGGCTCGCCCGGCGCCGCCGCCGCGGCCCTCACGGTCGGCGCGGTGGACTCGGCCGACGCCGTCGCGAGCTTCTCCAGCCGGGGCCCGCGCGGCGACGGCGGCCTCAAGCCGGAGATCACCGCACCGGGCGTCCGGATCGTCGCGGCCCGCGCGGCGGGCACCACGATGGGCTCGCCGGTCGGCGACCTCTACACGACCGCGAGCGGCACCTCCATGGCGACGCCGCACGTGGCGGGCGCGGCGGCGATCCTCGCCCAGCGCCACCCCGACTGGTCGCCCGCCCGGCTGAAGAGCGGGCTCATCAGCACCGCGAAGACCACCGCAGACACCTCGGTGTACGCCCAGGGCGCCGGTCGCCTCGACGTGGCGCGCGCGGTCCGTCAGCCCGTGTCGGCCGACGGAACGGTCGACTTCGGCCTGCGGGGCTGGGACGACTCGGCCGCGGTCGAGAAGAAGATCACGTACGTCAACGACGGCGACGCCCCGGTCACGCTGGCGCTCTCGCTGGAGAACGCGGGCGAGACGCTGCCGGCCGGCACGCTCGCCCTGGGCGCCGACTCGGTGACCGTCCCGGCACACGGCACCGCCGAGGCCGCCGTCACCCTCGACAGCGGCAAGGTCACCACCGGCTCGCACGGCGCGCACGTCACCGCGCGTGCCACCGACGGGACGACGGCGGTGACCGCCGTCGGCTTCGGCCGGGACGTGCAGCGCTTCGACGTCACCCTGAAGGTCCTCGACCGCGACGGCAAGCCGACCCGAGGCATCGCCGCGGTCTCCGACACCACCCTGGACAAGGCGGTGGTCCCCGAGACGTACCCGGTCGGCGCGGACGGAACCGTCGTGGTGCGCGTGCCGCGCGGCGAGCACTCCTTCGTCGCGGAGATCTTCCACTACAGCCCCGACTGGAGCAGGCTCCACGAGTACACGTACGCGGCCCGGCCCGGCACGCTCATCGACTCCGACCGGACCTTCACCTTCGACGGCTCCAGGGCGGGCCGGGTCACCATGACCACGCCGCGCCCCTCGGAGACGAACCGCCTCCGGGTCGGCATAGCCTCCCGCCCCTCCTCGCTGGCCCTCGTCCATGACCGCGAGACCTGGCTGGGCGGGGAGACGGCGGTCTACTCCGTGCCGTCGGCCACCACCGACGCCGGCCTCTTCGAGTCGCGCCTCGGCTGGTCGCTCAGCGCCCCCGCGCTCTCTGCCCGGCTCGCCGGACACGGCAGCCGTGCCGTCGACGTCTCGTACTTCCAGGGCTGGACCGGCTCCGCACGCTTCGACGGCACCCGGACCCTCCGCGTGGCCAGGCCCGGCGAGGACGTCCGCGGCAAGCTCGCCCTGGTGAAGCGCGACTCCGGTACCACCACCTACGCACAGGTCGACGCGGCGGCCGACGCCGGAGCGCTGGCCGTGCTCGTCTACAACGACACCCCCGGCAGCTGGCTGGCGGGCAACTGGAGCCCGAAGGAGACCCGCATCCCCGCGATGACGGTCTCCGGCACCGAAGGCGAGCGCCTGCTGGCCCTGTCCGGCGCCCGGATCACCTTCACCGGCACGGCGGTCAGCCCTTACTCGTACGAACTGCTGAAGTACCGCGACGGCGGCATCCCCGCCGACCAGCGCTACCGGGTCCGGACCGGTGAACTGGCCACGGTCGACACCCGGTTCCACGGTACGACCGCCGGAGCCGAGGCCGGATACAGCCGGCTGACGCACTCGCCGATGCAGCCGGTGGCGAACTTCGCCTTCGGGCGGACGACGCTCCAGCGCACCCTGACGGAGTACGTCACCCCGGGTCTGCGGACCTACGAGGCCATGAAGCTCGGCCCGGTGTGGACGGCGGGCGGCGCCTGGCAGCTGACGACCGCCACGACGTTCACCCCCGGCCAGCAGGTCCGCCGCGACTGGAACAAGGCCGTCGTCCGCACCGCGCTCCCGAGCGGCCTGGACGGCGCCGCCGTACGGGACGGCGCCGTCGCCGTGATCACGGCCGCGGGGCTGCTCGACAGCGGCTCCGGGCAGTGGGCCGTCATGCGCAACGGCACCGACAGGGAGCTGACCACGGTCTACCGGGACGGCGTGCTCCTCGGCACCGCGCCCGCCGCCGCCGTCGCCTTCCCGGTGGTCCCGGAGCGTGCCGAGTACCGCGTGGTCACCGATGTGCAGCGGGAGGAGGCCGGCTGGAACACCTCCACGAAGGTGCGTACCGACTGGCGCTTCCACTCGGCGCAGGGCGAGGGACGGACGCTGCTGCCCGTCCTGTCGGTCGACTACCGGCTCCGCACCGATCTGGCCAACAGCGCCCGGACCAGGTCCCGTACGACCGTGGGCCTCGGTGTACGGCACCCCAAGGGCCTGGCCGGCCCGGAGATCACCGGGGTCAAGCTGTGGGCCTCGTACGACGACGGCGCCTCCTGGCGGCAGGTCCGCCTGGACGGCCGTCTGAACGGCGCCGTCGACAACCCGATGGCCGCGGGCTTCGTCTCACTGAGGGTCACCGCCACCGACGCCGACGGAAACTCCGTCGACCAGACGGTGACGCGCGCCTACCAGGTCCGTCGCTGACGGATCGCAGCCGGACGGCCGGGGCACCCGCGCGGGCGCCCCGGCCGTTCGCGTCCCCGGTCGATGGGGGCGTCGCTGCGATACGGGCCGACGGCGGGCCCGTCAGCCGTACATCGCCACGCGGTACAGGGCGGCGAGCGCGCCGTCGATGGGATGGGGCTGCGGCCTGCCCGAGGAGTCGAGCCTGTTCCACCTCTGCGCGTTCACCGCCACCGCCATCTGCCGCCCGCCGTCGTCACGGGTCATGGCCAGCGCTCCACCGCCCCAGACCGTGCCGCCGTGACCCCAGAAGGTGTCCTGCCCCGACTCCTTCGTCGGGTACAGCCCGAGGCCGTACTCGATCGTCTTTCCCTCCTGGGAGACGACCTGGACCGTGCGCCGCATCTGCGCCAGTGACGACGGGCCGACGATCTCCCCGGCGAGCAGCAGGCGGTAGAAGCGGTTGAGGTCCGTGACGGTCGATATCACCGAGGCCGAAAGACCCGCCCATGACATGTCGAAGACGCTGTAGTCGCGCGGCGGGTCGATCATGCCGAACCACGACTCGTAGAGCCGCGAGTGAGGCCCGCTGACGTACGGCCCGGTGGGGATCTCGGTGTCCCGGAGCCCGGCGCGCTCGATGACGTTCTCGGTGATGTACTGGTCGGCCGCGATGCCGGTCGCCTGTTCCAGGAGTTCGACGAGGAGCAGGTAGTTGGTGTTGGAGTACAGCCCCAACGCGCCGCCCGGGGTGCCGGCAGGCGGTGCGGCGACCCCCAGCTGGATCAGCTCGACGGGGTCGAACCGCGTGTACCGGAGGTCGTCCAGGCTCTGGGGGCCGGTGTTCGCGAGGTCGGGGAACGCCTTGAGGGAGGGATAGGCGTACGGGAAGTACTCGGCGAGGCCGCTGGTGTGGTTGAGCAGCATCCGGACCGTGATCGCGTCACCGCGTTCTCCGGGAACCAGGCCCGGCAGGTACCTGCTGATCGATGTGTCGAGACCGATCTGACCGGCCTCGACCTGCTGCAGGACCGCGGCGGCGGTGAAGGTCTTGGTGATGCTGCCGACGCGGTGCCGCATGTCTGCGGTGACTGGGCGGCCGGTGGCGACATCGGCGACCCCGGCGGCGCCGCGCCAGACCTGGTCGCCTTCACGCACCTCGGCGAACAGCCCCGGTACCCCGGCGCGGCGGACGTTCTCGATGGCGGCGTCCAGCGCCGCGGGATCCAGTGACTTCCTCACGACATGGGTCCTTTCGCTCTGCCTCAGGGGGAGCCCCACAGCTGTCATCCGAGCCGGGTGACAGGGCGCGCGTGACACGTCGGCCCTGGTGCTGCCGGGTCGCTCGGCACGCTCATGTCCTCATTATGCACGCGGTGCGTGCAACACCAAGTGCATCGATAGAATGAGCCTGACGAGAGGGGCGAAATGGCAAGTCGAAGGCGCTGGTCGACCGAGGAAATCCTGGATGCGGCGGCGGAGTTGCTGCGCACGAGCGACGCGGAGTCGTTCAGCGTGCGCAAGCTCGCCGCGACGCTCGGGACCGATTCCTCCAGCCTCTACCGGCACTTCCGCAGCAAGACGGAACTGCTGCGCGCGGCCGCCGACCGGATCCTCCTTGCTTCCATGGACGGCTACCGCCCCGAGGGTGACTGGAAGCAGCGCATCACCGCCCTGGCCCTGCGCGTGCGAGAGGCCTTCGGCCGGCAGCCCCAGCTCGCCGCGGTCTGGGGGCGGTACGCGTCGGGCGGCGCCGGTTCCCGGCTGGTCATGGAAGAGGTGCTGCAGGCCCTGCGCGCCTCGGGACTGCCCGACGAGGAGATCCCCACGCGCTACCACCGGCTCGCGGTCCTCATCGCCGCACTGATCGCCTCCGAGGCCGGAGTCAGCACCATCACCTCGGAAGAGTACGAACAGGGCATGGAGCTGTTCCGCGTCGCGGTCCTCGGCGCCGACCCCGAACGCTTCCCCGCCCTGGCCCACTTCGCCCGCGACGTCCGCCCCCTCGGAGCGGAGCGCGGCGCCGCGTTCGAAGAGATCCTCGCGGCCCACCTCGCCCACATCGAGGGCGCGATCCGGCCGAGCTAGCCGGGGCGGCGAACGGCCTGGTCGGGGCGTGGCCGGGAGGGTGGCGGGGCGGCTCGGGGTGTGGCGGGGCGGCCGGGGATGTGGCCGGGTGTCTGGAGTGCGGCGGGGCGTCGGCCCGCCTTCACTTCGCCGGCGGGGTGAGGGCGAGTTCCCTCTCGAATCCGGACAGCAGTGCTTCGAGCGCGAAGTCGAAGCGTGCCCGGGCCGCGTCCTCGCCCATCGCGCGGGCGGCGCCGACCAGCAACGGGTACGTGTTCGGGTCCAGCGACACCATGCTGTCGGCCCCGCCGACATTGCCCACCTGCGCGACGGCGTGCCCGACGACGAAACTGGTCAGCGAGTAGGCGACGTCCAGAGTTCTGGGCAGAGCGAAGCCGGCCTCGTACAGCATCCCCACCACGCCCTCCATCGTCCCCAGAAGGCGGGGAGTCATGGCGGGCCGTGACAACAGCAGCGGCACGGTGTTCGGATGCGCGCCGAGTGCGGCGATCAGCGCGTGAGCGTAGGCGCTCAGGTTCTCCCGCCATGTGGCGGCGCCGAACTCCGGGGGTACGGCCTCGGCGACGACCTGCTCGATGACCCCGTCCAGTAGAGCGATCTTGTTCGGTACGTGGTGGTAGAGGGTCATCGCCTCCACGCCCAGTTCGGTGCCGAGCCGCCGCATCGAGAGGGACTTCAGCCCTTCCTGGTCGACGAGTCGCAGGGCCGCCTCCAGGACGGACTGCCGAGTGAGCCCCGCGCGCTGCCCGGGAGTCCTGTTGGCCGCCATGACGCCCTCACCTTCCGTACCGGACGCCTCGCGATCCGATTGACGATTCTTACGCTGTAAGTATAGCGTCCTCGCGCAGCCTTACATCGTAAGAATCCCTGGGGTTCCCCAGGACCGACGAGGACGAGAGGGCGATGACCACCACCGAGTTCGCCGAGGCGAGGAATCAGTCCCCGCGACCACCGGACGGCGCCGGTCCCGCGCAGGAGCAACCCCCGGAGGGGCCGGGCGCGGCAGGGCTGCTGCGGCCGTACATGGCCGGCTTCGCCGCCGTGATCGGCCTTCAGGTCACCGGTGCGGTGGCGGGGCTGGCACCCCTGCTCGCGGTCGTCGAGCTGGGCCGCGCCCTGCTCGCGTCCGGCCCGGTCGACCACGACCATGTCCGGTTCGTCGTGATCGCGGGCGCGGCCGGACTGTTCGCCAAGCTACTGTTCACGGCCGCCGCGGCGGCGATCGGCCATCTGCTCGACGGGCGGGTGCAGTTGGCGTTACGCCGGAGGCTGGCCGCGCGGCTCGGGCGGGTGCCGATCGGCTGGCTCTCCCGCCGACGCAGCGGTGAGCTGGCCAAGCTGGTGGGCGAGGATGTCGGAGCCGTACACCCCTTCATCGCTCACACTCCCGGCGAACTGGCCTCGGCCTTCGTCGTGCCGCTGGTATCGCTCGTCCACCTGTTCACCGTGGACTGGCGGCTGACGCTGATCACCCTGATCCCGGTGGTCGCGGCGGTGGCGCTGGTGCCCCTGATGATGACTCCGGTCCGGCTGCGCGAACAGACCGACTTCGACGCGGCGATGGCGCGGATCGGGAACTCGGCCGTGGAGTTCGTCCAGGGCATCGCGGTGGTCAAGGCCTTCGGCGGGGGCGTGCGCGCCCACCGCGAGTTCCGTGCCGCCGCGGACGACTTCGTCGCCGTCTTCCGCCGCTGGGTGCACGGGATCTCCCCGATCGCCGCCGGGATGCAGCTGGTCCTCTCACCCCCGTTCGTGCTCCTGACCGTCCTGATCGGCGGCGCGGCACTGATCACCGGTGGAGGAATGCCCCCGGCCGATCTGCTGCCGTTCCTGCTGTTGGGAATCGGCCTGACCGCCCCGGTGGCGGCGCTCGGACACGGCTTCGACGAGCTGCAGGCCGCCCGCCGTGCCGTCGGCCGGATCCGCGACGTGCTCGCGGTGCCGCCGCTGCCGGAGCCGGCGAACCCGGTCGCGCCGCACGGCCACCGGGTGGAGCTGCGCGGCGTCCGTTTCGCCTACGAACCCGGCCGGGACGTACTGCGGGGGATCGACCTCACGCTGGAGCCGGGGACGGTCACCGCGCTCGTCGGTCCGTCGGGAGGAGGCAAGTCCACACTGGTCCAACTGCTGCCGCGGTTCGTCGACCCGACGAGCGGCTCGGTCCTCCTCGGCGGTGTCGATCTGCGCGAGCTGAGCAGCCGGGAGCTGTACCGGCAGGTCTCCTTCGTCTTCCAGGACGTCCGCCTGCTGCGTGCCTCGGTCGCGGACAACATCGCGCTGGCGGTGCCGGACGCCTGCCAGGACGAAGTGGTGCGCGCCGCCCGCCTTGCGAACATCCATGACCGCATTCTCGAACTGCCCCGCGGATACGAGACGGTGATCGGCGAGGACGCACGACTGTCGGGCGGCGAGGCCCAACGAGTCGCGCTCGCCCGCGCACTGCTGGCCGGCACCCCCGTGCTGGTGCTCGACGAGGTGACCTCCTTCGCCGACCCGTACACCGAGCAGGCGGTACGCCGCGCCCTGGCCACGCTGCGGGCCGACCGGACGGTCCTGGTCATCGCGCACCGACTCGAGACGGTCGTCGGCGCCGACGCCGTCGCGGTCCTGGAGGACGGAGTGATCGTCGAGCACGGCAGTCCCCGGGAACTGCTCTCCCTGGAAGGCAAGTTCGCGGCGCTGTGGCGCTCGCGGCACGCGGCGGGCTCCGCGGGCGAGGCGTGGGCGGCTGTGACGACGCACGACCCGGACGATCCGCAGGAGTCGTGCCCGCGGACCCTCATCGAACCGCAAGGAGACGACCCTCGATGATCCACTTGCTGCTGCGTGTGCTCGGCCACCAGTACTCCCGCCCGATGCGCCGCACCCTCGCCCTGATGACGACGACCGCGGTCGTCGAGGGCCTGTCGTACGCCCTGCTCACACCCGTGCTGCACGCACTCCTCGGGGACACACCGGACCGCGCCTGGCCGTGGCTGGGCGCGTTCGGAGCCGCAGTGGCGGCCTACGCCGTGCTGCGCTACCTCAGCGACCTGTCGGGGTTCCGCGTCGGTACGGCGCTGCTGCGCGGCGTGTACCACCGCCTCGGCGACCATCTGGCCCGGCTTCCGCTCGGCTGGTACGGCCCGACCCGGGTGGGAGAGGTGTCCGGCCTCGCCGGCCAGGGCGTCCTGCAGGCGATGAGCGTGATCGCGCACCTGCTCGCGCCGTTCGTCTCCGCCGCGGTGACACCGCTGACGATCGTCGCCGTGATCCTCGCCCTCGACTGGCAGTTGGGCCTCGCCGCGCTGACCGCCGTTCCCGTGGTGGTGGCGATCCAGGTCCTGACCGGACGTTCGACGGCGGCCGAGGACGCCGAGCGCGCCACGCGCGACCGCGAGGCCACCACCAGGGTCGTCGAATATCTCCAGGCCCAACCGGTGCTGCGCGCCGGCGGCCGGACCGCCGAACGCTTCCGACTGCTCGACGACGCACTGCGGCAGGTCCGGCGCGCCTCCCGCCGTTCGACGCTGTCGGCGCTGCCCGGCGCGTTGGGCCTGGCCCTGACGGTGCAGGCGGTCTTCACCGCGGTGCTGGTCCTGGGGGCGTACCAAGCGCTCGGCGGGGACATCGGGGCCGCGGAGCTGCTGACCGTCCTGGTGCTGGCCGCCCGCTGCGCGGAGCCGCTGCTGTCCCTGGCCGACCTCGGCGGCAAGCTGCGCTCCGCGCGCGGCGAACTGGCGCGGCTCGACGCGGTGCTGTCCACCGAGCCGCTGCCGCAGGCCCCCGACCCGGCCGAACCGCGCGGCCATGGACTGGAGTGGGAGTCGGTCACCTTCCGGCACGACGGGCGCACGGTCTTCGACGACCTGACCCTGTCCGTCCCCGACGGGCGGCGACTGGCCGTGGTGGGGCCGTCGGGCGCCGGCAAGAGCACCCTGTTGCAGCTGCTCGCACGGTTCTACGACGTGGACGCCGGCGCGGTACGTGTCGGCGGCGTGGACGTGCGTGCCATCGGAGCCGAGACGCTGATGGCACAGTTCGCCATCGTCTTCCAGGACGTCTATCTCTTCGAGGGCACCATCGAGGACAACGTACGCCTCGGCCGCCCCGACGCCACCGCCGCCGAGGTGCGTGCCGCAGCGGCCGCGGCGCGTCTGGACGAGGTCGTCGAGCGCCTGCCCGAAGGATGGGCGACCACCGTCGGCGAGGGCGGCGCACGGCTGTCGGGCGGCGAACGCCAGCGCGTCTCGATCGCCAGAGCGCTGCTCAAGGACGCGCCGATCGTGCTTCTGGACGAGGTCACCTCCGCCCTGGACCCCGTCAACGAGGCGGCCGTCCACGCCGGTATCGAGCGCCTGATGGCAGGCCGGACCGTGGTCATGGTGGCCCACCGGTTGCGCACCGTCCGACACGCCGACCACATCGTCTTCCTCGACGCCGGCCGGATCGTCGAGGAGGGCGACCACGACGAACTGCTGCGCCTCGGCAGCCGCTACGCCGACTTCTGGAACCTGTCCCTGGCACCCACGGCAACGAAGCCGACGACGGACCATGCGGCCCGGACCACCCCCGCGGACGAGACGGCGGCCTCGGGGCGCTAGGTTCTGTCGTCGAATGTCACGCCCACATCCGGCCGGACAATCCCTAGCAGATACCGACGCTGATGACTTCTGACCGTGCGATGCGCCTTCGCCGGCTTGCCCGCATGCTGACGGAACGGTTCGGCCTCGGCCTCCGCCGGCCTGGCGGGATCGAGGCCGAATGGTCCGGCTCGGCGCGGTCCTGGACGTTCGCGTGGATGGACGGGCCCACGGTCGCACAGGTGCGAGCCGCCTGTCAGGCGGCTGATCCACAGGCCGGCGCGGGTCTTCGGTACGCACGCACACTCTCCGAGGACGCCTGGCAAGGCTGCTGCGCCGATGCGGAGCCGAGCTGTCCCCCGCCGAGGTCCTGACCGCCCACTATGCGGCGTCACACGCCCACCCCACATGGCGCTATCGGCTGACCCCGATGGACGCGGATGTACTGTTCCGGGCGGTACGCGAAGACCCGTCGGCGTCCGCGGAACTGATCGCAGCCGCCCTTGCCCTCCGGCCCGGACCTCCTGCCGAGTTCGCCGACGGCGAGGACGAACTCCGGGCCCGTCTTGATACGGCATCTCAACGGGAGAGGTGAAGCCCGATAAACGGTGCGTTCCCAGGACGAGCGAGGCGAAGGCCGCCAGCCGTCCCCGCCCCGGCCCACACCGGGCAACAAGGCCCCTGAGAGGTCGCCGGGAGACGGCTCCCCACCTCGCAGTCTCGGAGGAGATTCAGGCGAGGCAGAACTCGTTGCCCTCGATGTCCTGCATCGTGATGCACGACTCGTTGACGCCATCGGCGCGTTGGGTCATCACGTGTTTCGCGCCGAGCGCCATCAGCCGTGCGCATTCGGCCTCGAGCGTGGCCAGGCGCTCGTCACCCACGAGCTCTGTGCCGACCCGCACATCAAGATGCACCCGGTTCTTGACGACCTTGCCTTCGGGAACTCGCTGGAAGAGCACGCGCGGGGCCATACCCGAGGGATCAGTACACGCGAAGTAGATCTCGTCCTCGGGCGGCAGCGAGCGGTGGTACTCCCCCCACGTGGCAAAGCCCTCCGGGACCGCCGGTACGACGTACCCCAGCACCTCGCACCAGAAGGCGGCGAGGCGCGCAGGTTCCGCGCAGTCGAAGGTCACTTGGAACTGCTTGATCGTTGACATCGGCGCACGATAGCAGGGGCCCTGCTCATCTCCCCGGTCGGTCCCGCACGTCGTCATGAGGAGGCACCCGCTACCCGTTGCTGTGTCGTACGGTCACGGGGGAGCACCGAGGTCAGTGCCTCCCAAAGGGAACCTGGATGCGATCCCGGCCGGCCACTCTCGCGTTCCCGAAGATCAGTTACGGGGCAACCCTTACCCGAGATCGCTCACGCCGTCGCGGGCGTCGGTGCCTTCTCCGACTATCCGAGTTCACCGAGACGGAGGGCGTCCCTTATCTCGCTGAGCTTCGCGGTCGTGGCCGCGGTCCGCTCCTGCGTTTGTTCAGCGAGTCGGAGGGCGTCGTCAATCTCGCTGAGCTTCACCGAGGACAGGACGGCCGCCCGCTCTATCAGGTCGTCCCGGGACACAGTGGTCAGCCACGTGCACGGGGTGACGCCTGGACGCGGGAACGCGAGCCGCAGCACGCCTTCGAACGGCAGTCCTTCACCGGCGCCGACCGTCACTTCGATGCCCAGACCGCTGATGTCGAAGCCCGCCGGAGTGACGACCTGCATCACCCGGATCCCGGACGTGTCGTCTCCCGACAGCAGTACGACCAGCCTCCGCTCGTCGAACTGGACCCACCAGACTTCGCCACGTTGCACAAGTCCTCCAGACACATGACGGCAGGCAGACGCTGCGCGACCCTGACACGCTGTGGAGACGGGTACGGCCGCCGTTGATCATCGGTGTGTGAAGACTGAAGATCATGCGGTGGTCGCAGGTCACAGCGTAGACCCTGGCCGCTGGCAGGAGGCGTTCGAGCGCCTGATGGCCCGGATCGCGGGCCGGTTCGCGCGGGTCGCACCCCGCGCGGTTGGTGCTCGGGCTGCTGTCGGACCTGAAGAACGCGGCACCGGCTACGTCCTCGCGGTGGTCTGCTCGCACGAAGTCACCACAGGCGCCGGGAAGTTCCGCGCGGGCACGCAGGCCAGGAAGGTGCCCACGTGAAGATCACGATTAACTGCTGGAGTATGAGGCAAGCCGTCAGTCGTTGTTGTCGAAGAGAACGCAGATCGCTACGGGGAACTTCGCTGACCACTTACCCGTAACCGCATCGTACCCACGCGCATATCCATTCTTCGCGATGCCGGTGCAGGGAGCGCGGAGGTGCGTATTGACGTTGATCCAGCCTCCGGCGAGGGAGGGGTGATCCCTGGCCGTTATCCACTTCTTGAAAAACACGGTGCCATTATTGTGTTTCACAATGACGTAGACTCGACCGTACTTAGTGAAGCAGCCACCCTCCACCTGCAATTTGCCATCGAAGGTGTAAGCCGACACCCATGGCGGGGTGGGTGCACAATCCACCCTGGAGACTGCGGAGTGACTGCTCGCGGGAGTTTCGTGCGCCGACGCCATGCCAGGGGCAGTGAGGCTGATTGCCGCGGCCACCACAGTCGCCACAGCGGCAGTGACAGGCCGCCCGTGGCGCAGATTCGTATGAGCGAGGATACCCATGTGCGTTCCTCGTGGATTAGTGGAGTCGATGTGACATCGAGTCCAGCTGTTCGGGCGTCAAAGAGGGCACGCCAAACCGAGTTCGGCGGTCCTTGGAGGCTCGGGGCTCCGCAACAGTCGGCCGGGTGGTCACCGGGTGACCCAGGTCCAGCTGGAGCCGTACATTCCTTCAGTCAGTTTACTGACGGCTGCGGGAACGTGGCAAATTGTGTATGCGTTCCCTGGTCGGGTGATAGGCGGAAGGGGTGTCCTTGCATGGATATACATTGAATATTCAAAGGGCGCCCCGGCGCTGGTATTCGTCCATCAGGCCCACCGGTCGCTTGAAATTCTGGGCGCCCGGGTCGAGAAGGCAGGGCATGAGTGGTAACCGTCGTCGTGCTCGTCGGCCACCTGACGCAGGACTCTTGGCGCGGGCTCGGTAGGGGACCGAGCCCGCCGGCGCCGGCTCGGTCGGGTCTCGACTCCGCCGGCACGGCACGGGCTCCCGGTCATCTGTCCCAGGTGACCGGGAGGCTCTTCACTCCGTAGATGTCCGCCGTCTCCGGACGCAGGCCGACTTCCTCGGCCGGTACGGCCAGGCGCAGTGTCGGGAAGCGGTGGAGCAGGGCGGAGAACGCGATCCGCATCTCGACCCGGGCCAGCTGCTGACCCAGACACAGATGGATGCCGTGTCCGAAGGCGAGGTGCCCGCCGTCCTGGCGGTGGAGGTCGAGGAGATGGGGGTCGGTGAAGCGCTCGGGGTCATGGTTGGCGGTGTGGTACGACAGGACGACTGTCGTGCCGGCCTTGATGGTCTGGCCGCCGACCTCGACGTCCACCAGCGCCGTCCTCATAAAGGTCTTGGCGACGCTCAGATACCTCAGCAGCTCCTCCACGGCCTGGTCGATGAGCGTGGGATCGGCGCGCAGCGCGGCCAGTTGCGTCGGATTCTGCAGTAGTGCGAACGTGCCGAGGGATAGCATGTTGGCGGTGGTGTCGAACCCGGCCGCCAGCAGGATCAGGGCAATGCCCTGCAGTTCCTCGTCGGTCAGATCGCTGTCGGTGAGTTCGCTGAGCACGTCGTCGGTGGGATTCGCGCGCTTGGCGGCGACCAGTTGGGCGAGGTACGTCTGTGTCGCGGTGTAGGCCGCGATCAGCTCCTCGTCGGTCACCTCCCCGTTCATGAACTTGTCGATCTGTTCCTGGAAGGAGTCCCGGTCCTCGTAGGGCACTCCCAGCAGCTCGCAGATGATGATGGTGGGGATGGGCTTGGCGAACGCGGTCACCAGATCTGTCGGCGGACCCGTCTCCTCCATGGCATCGAGGCAGTCGGTGGTGATCTGCTCGATGCGTTCGGTGAGCAGCCGCATGCGGCGCGCGGTGAACTTGCCCACCAGCGGCTTCCGGTAACGACTGTGCTGTGGCTCGTCCATGAGGAGGAACTCACCGGGCGGGGCCGGAGGGATCTCGAAGTCGACCACGTTCAGCAGATCTTTGCGCGAGCTGAACCTCGGGTCGGCCAGTATCTGCCTGACCAGGTCGTAGCCGGTGATCACCCAGCCAGGCATGCCGCCGGGGTGGGTGTAGCTGCTGAGGGGGCCGTGTCGGCGGGCGTCGGTCAGCTCCGACGGCGGATCGAAGGGGCAGCCGGGCCGACGCTCCGTCGGCAGCGCTGTGACGGTGTGCGGGGATTCGCTCATGGCCATCCTCATCTCGCGACGTTACACGTTTAAACATTGCGAAAGCTACGTTGCGTTCGAGGTGCGGTCAATCACTGCAAGGACGTAATCGCAGGTGAGTAATGGGAAATTGATGCAATGGCTCTGGAGGTGAATGCAATGGAGCGTTGCATTGGACGGTCGCGAAGGCCCGCTCAGCTGTCGAACCACACGACGAGGCGCACGTTGTCGTCGCCGTGCTGCGCCGCGAGCGTCTCCATGGCTCTCCAGACGGGTTGCCACTCGCTTTCGGGGACGGCGTCCCGGCGGCGGAGGGTGACCGATCTGTAAATGGTGTCCCCGATGAGCCACTCGCTCCCTTCGGGCCACTCCCGGGCCTCGCCCGGGCCGAGACGGACCGGGCTCGGTCCGGGATCGACGGCCTCGGCGAACTCACGGCTCCAGGAGGCTTTACCTGTGAACCTGAGCCCGCCCGGGGTCCGGCGGAACTCGTGGAGCCGGCTGTCGGGCTTCTCCGCCTGCTCGTCCCAGTCGACCGCCCTCACCTCGGCCCACGTGATCCATGAGGTGTTGTGAAAGCCACCCTCGCCATACCAGTCAGTCAGCTGCGCGGACCGCGCGCTCGCGGAACCCGAGACGTCGGCGGGCAGGCCCCGGTTCGCGGCCAGGGGGCGGAAGTTCGCGTAATTGCGGACGCCGAAGAGACAGCCGAACGCATCGTAACTACAGCCGTCGTACAGGGAGTCGAGGTCCTGCGCGGTGTGCCAGGTCGGCCCACGGCCGTCCTGTGCTGCTCGGTATTCCAGAAAGCCGTTTATGTCTGTAACCATGCCAAATACTTTGCCGACCAGGTCAACTGGTTATCCAGCAGGGGCCGAAGGACTCAGCGTAAGGAAGCCTTCTGGTCAGCGGTTGCCCAGACGCGTCACGCCGACGAGACCGTCCCGCAGCCGCAGCCGCAGCCGCAGCCGCAGCCGCAGCCGCAGCGCAAGAACAAGTCCTTCGCTGGTGGGTTCATTGGTGCCGGGGGTGCCATTCGGCGAGGAGGAGGGTGGCGTCGTCGTGTAGACGTTGGTCCTGGTGCACGAGGATCTGGTGGATCAGGCGGCGAAGGGCTTCGGGTGCGGGGAGGCCGTCGGTCAGGGCGCGGACGACGGCGTCGGCCAGGTGTTGTTCGCCGAACAGGTCGCCGGCGGCGGAGCGCGCGTCGGTGACACCGTCGGTGAACAGCAGCAGTCGGTCGCCGGGCTGCAGGTGGGTGCTGTGGACACGCGGGGGCGGCATGTCGTAGCCGGTCAGCCCGAGTGGTGGGTGGGGGGTGCGGTCGAGTGCGCCGGTCACGACGCGGCGGTCACGGATCAGCAGCGGGGGAGGGTGGCCGCAGTTGATCCAGTCCAGCCGGCCGGTGGTGGTGTCGAGGTTCGCGATGACGCAGGTCAGCGATCGTCCCGGGATCCAGCGGTCCAAGGTGCGGTCGATCTCTACGGCGATGTCGTCGAGGCGGCTGCCCGCGCGCCGGGCGGAACGGCAGGCGGCCAGTGCCGCGGCGCTGCACCCGCCGGACGCGAGGTCGTGGCCCATGGCGTCCAGCAGCGTCAGGTGCAGAACTTCTCCGGCCAGGCTGTGGTCGTACGCGTCCCCGCCCACCTCGTACGCGGGTTCGAGGACGGCGCTGGAGGTCACCGCCGAGGTGCCGATGGTGCGCGGCGGCAGGAACGCCCACAGCAACTCGGCCTGCAGGCTCATCGGCCGGGTGCGCATGGTCTGGGCCAGGAGGTCGCTGTACGGCTGCTTCGCCGCAAGGATCATGGCGAGCAGGTCTGCGAGAACCTCGCATCGGTGCAGTAGTCCCGCATCGAGTTCCGGCGCGGTCACGCGCAGCACCCCCACCCGGCCGATGCCCTCCACTATCGGGATCCAGCCCGTCCGTTCGGAGTCGCCGGCGTCCGGCCGGCTCAGCTGGACGGATTCGGTGCGGTAGGCGCGTCCGGCGAGCGAGTTGTCGACGGGCAGTGTCTCCAGGTCCGTGGTCCCGCCGCCGGCGCTCAAACTTCGCGCCTGGTCGGCAGTCAGGAGCGCGACCAGATCACGCTGTTGCAGGTCGGCCACGTACACGCGGGCATCGGACAGCCCCAGCCGCCGGCCGGCGTTCTGCACGAGATCGGGGATCGCACGGGGCGCGATTCGGTGGGACGAGGCCAGCACATCGGCGAGGACCGAGCCCAGGGTGTCGTTCTCCACCGGCACCAGCCTGCCTTTCGCCCGCGGGCCACCTGGGCCGACCCCGGTGGCCTTCTCATCATGCGCCGGGACAGGGCCGACCGCGGTGGGCGCCGCGCGTGACCGGTGCGGTTTCACGAGGCCGGCCCGCGAACAGCACTCGTTCGCGGGCCTCGTCCGGCGGTGTCGGTGCCCGTGACGACGCCCCGCGCACTGTGCGGAGTGCGACGAAGCCCCACGCCGTGCAGTGCGTGGGGCTTGTTCCACCGGCCTGCGGAGTCCGTTCCACCGGCCCGCGGGGTCCGTTCCACCGGCCCGCCGGGCCGGGTGAGCGGCTGTCAGCGGTGGGTGCGCAGCTTGGCGAAGAGGCGCTGCACCTGGGTGCGTCGGCGGGGGTCGGCGGCGGCCCGGCGTACGGATGCCGCCGCGCTACGGCCCTGAGGGCTGTGGGCGAATCGCTTGATACGGGTCAGCAGTGCGCTCATGGAATTCTCCTTGGATCGGAAGGGCGGGGCGTTCCTGCGGGGATCGCCTACCGGAAGAACGCCAGGTAGTAGTCGACGAGCCCCATCCGGTGCGGCTGCTCGTCGTCCCGGTGATGGTCGGGGCCGGGTTCGAACGGCGGAGCCTCCTCGATCTGTTGCTTGGAACAGCCGATGTGGAGCCTCTCCGTGCCGGGGTCGACCGCGGTCACGACCCCCGCCGGAACGATGACGCGTCTGCCGGGGATCCAGGGAGCCGTGTCCACCACGACATGGGCGCGGCCGGCCGTGGGCTCGTGCAGGTCGACCGTGCCTGCGAACCCGTCCGTGGCCTCGATCCTGTACCCGGTCAGGTCGAGACACGCCGCATGGGCCGCGGTCTCCCTGTAGGTCCAGATGTCGTGCGCCATGGCTGCCTTCCTTCCGTCGAGGGCGAGTGCCACCGGGCTTCGTGTGCTGTCACTCCGTGTTGCCCGTCGCCGCCGTTCCACACCATCCGGATCCGTCGGGAAGCGAAGATCTCCGGGTCGATGCGGCCCGCGCACCGTCTTCCTGATGGTGCGACAGGGGGCTGACCAGCGGGCGTCAGGTGGTCGGGTGGGGATCGTCCGTGCGCGGTACGAGTGGTGCCGGCGCGGTCGTCCGCGTGGAGTCGGCCGACCCTGGACGCGGCGCCGTCGCCTCCGCGGCGGGGGTGCTGCCCAGCGAGCCGGTCAGAGTGAGACCGAGGGTGACCAGGGTCGTCGCCGCCATGGCCCGCGCAAGGGCGGGACGGCGTGAACCGGCGGCGCCGGGGGAGAGGGCGGGCGTGTGTGAGCCGACCGGCCCGGTGGGCCCCTCGGAGGCATGGCGAGCCGCCCGCCCGCGCGGGGAATCACATTCAGGGGCAGGTGGGGAGACGAGCCCGGTCCGACGCGGGTCGGCGAGGACGCGGGCGCAGCCGGCTGCGTCGGGCCGGGCCTCGGGTGCCCGGGCGGTCATGGCCGTCAGCAGCCCGGCGAGCTCGGACGGAAGGCCCGACGGAAGCACCGGAGGGCGGTGCAGGTGGGCCAGCGCCGCCTCCAGCGGCGCTCCCCTGTACTCCGCCTCGCCCTTGAGGGCTTCGAGGAGTACCAGGCCGAGACTGTAGACATCGGCCGCGGGCCCCGCGTTCTGGCCCAAAGCCTGCTCGGGCGCCATGTAGGGGGCGGTCCCGATGAGCGTGCCGTCGCCCTCGGCCGGGGAGTCCGCGGGCTCGTCGAAGCAGCGGGAGATGCCGAAGTCCGACAGGTGCGGGGTGTCCGTGCGGTCCAGGAGGATGTTCGACGGTTTGACGTCGCGGTGTACGACCCCACGGTCGTGCACATGGGCGAGAGCCGAGGCGAGGGCCGTCCCCAGGCGACAGGTCTCGGCGGGCGTGAGGACCTTGCGGGCCATACGCCCTTGCAGGGTCGTCCCCCGGATGAGCTGCATCACCAGATAGGGCAGCCCGTCGTCGTTGCCCGTGTCGTAGAGCCTCACCAGGCCGGGATGGTTCATCCGCGCCAGGAGCCGGGCCTCCTTGCCGCACTGTGCCCCGGTTCGGCGAGCGTCCTCGCCGCACTGTGCCCCGGTCCCGTGGGTGTCCTCGGGGCGGAACGTTTTCACCGCCACCGTGCGCCGCAGCCGCAGATCCAGGGCTTCGTACACATCGGCCGCGCCGCCGCGGCCCAGGGGACGGTCGAGCCGGTATCGGCCGGAGAGGGCGTGGGCCGTCAGTATGAGATCCGGATCGATGGGCTTCGCATGGAGCTGCATCGGTGCTCCCGGGTGTGTGGTCGGCCTCTGCGGACGGGCCGAACGGCGGGTGTGTCGCCCGCCGGTGCGTGCACGGGCTCGCGGCTGAACGCGTGCCCCGTCGGTCCATGAACATCCCCAGGAGAGAGGATCAAGGGGGAGAACGGTTGCCCGCGCGGTCCGACCGGAGCAGGCGCCGAGCGCGCCCGGGGAGAGCGGCATGGTCCCTGAACGGCGGGGTACGCGGAAGCTGTCCGACCC
The DNA here is from genome assembly GCF_044331325.1 of Streptomyces sp. NPDC017246. NCBI lineage: Bacteria > Bacillati > Actinomycetota > Actinomycetes > Kitasatosporales > Streptomycetaceae > Streptomyces > Streptomyces sp. NPDC017246. The sequence continues at coordinate 530,772 of NZ_JBIRMW010000003.1, forward strand.
GTACGGGAGGGAGCGACCATGGTGGTCCCGCCCGTGGCGCCCGCGGCCACCGACGACGACCGGCGTGAGCGACTCTGAGTAGGCTCACTCCGTCGTACGTCCGCGGTGGTACGGGGCCGGCCGCGCGCCACCCCCACGGGAGACGAGGAGCCGGTCCGGTGGCGCATCAGGTTTACCCCAGGCGCATCCGGTGAGACGGCCCTCATGAGTGCTTCGGACAAGAGTGGCCAGAACCCGTTCCCCTGGACCGGGCCGTATGCCGTGCCGGACTACCCCGCCATGTCGCAGAGGTTCGACCCCGACGTCTCGGAGAGGTTCGGCCCCGACGTCTCGGAGACATACGATCCCGACATGCCGGAGACGTACGGCCCCGGCACGGCGGAGGTCTACGTGGACATGGGGGAGCTGCGTGTCCTGCCTATCCCGATCCCCGAGACGGCTCGTACGGCCGCGCAGGCGGCCCGCGGCGCCGGCAACACCCTGTGGACCGCCGTACGCGCGCACAAGGGGATGACGGCGGGTGCCGCCGCAGGCGCGGCGGCCGCGCTCACTATCGGGTACGCGCTGGGACGGCGGACGCGGCGACGCGGCCTCGGGCCGGTGGCCCTGTTCTTCGAACGCCGTTTCTGAGGGGGCAGGGCTCCCGGCCCTCCCCGGCGCCGCGTACACCCCGAATCCCGACCATCGGCTCCCGCACTGCCCGTCTTTCCGGTGGCAGATGCGGGCCGAGGCCGTCCACCGGCGGTGTGGACCCTTCCCCCCGGATGAATGAGCCCGGCACTCCCCGTTCGGCGCGTGCCGGGCTCGTCCGCGCGCTCGGGCAGTCGGCGCCGAGACGCCCTCGGGGCTCCGTCCCGGGGTCCCGGGGAACCCGGGCCGACGACGTGTTCCGGCCGCATGACGCGGCACCGCCCTCCTCTTGTCGATCACGGAGGGGTAGTGTCGTCATCATTGCCGTACGGCAACGATCGCGGCTGGAGGCGTCTCGGGGGAGCGGGCGTCCGGCTGTGTGACCGAGGTCGAACGGTCCGTAAGCGGCAGCTTGTTGGGGAACGAGGATGGGGCATGTCTGAGACGACGACCGAAGGCTCCTCGGCCCGGGTACGGCCTGGGTCGTCCGCGGTGGGCGAGCCCGAGCTTCGACAGCTCCTGGCCGGCCTCACGGCGGTGCGCGACGGTGACTTCGGTACCCGTCTGCCCGGCGAGGCGGACGGTCTGATGGGCGAGATCTCCATGGTGTTCAACGGGATGGTCGACCAGCTCTCCCTGTTCACCTCCGAGGTGACGCGGGTCGCCCGCGAGGTCGGCACGGAGGGGACACTGGGCGGGCAGGCCCAGGTGCCGGGCGTCTCCGGGACCTGGGCCGACCTCACCGACTCGGTGAACGCGATGGCCGGCAACCTCACCACGCAGGTCCGGGACATCGCCCAGGTGGCCACCGCGGTCGCCAGGGGAGACCTCTCCCAGAAGATCGACGTGGACGCGCGCGGCGAGATCCTGGAGCTGAAGAACACCATCAACACGATGGTCGACCAGCTCTCCTCCTTCGCCGACGAGGTCACGCGTATGGCCCGTGACGTGGGCACGGAGGGCATTCTCGGCGGACAGGCCGACGTGAAGGGCGCTTCCGGCACCTGGCGCGACCTGACCGACTCCGTCAACTCCATGGCGGGGAACCTCACCGCTCAGGTGAGGGCGATCGCCCATGTCGCCACCGCGGTCGCCACCGGCGATCTGTCGAAGAAGGTCGACGTCGACGCGCGCGGCGAGATCCTGGAGCTGAAGACGACCATCAACACGATGGTCGACCAGCTCTCGGCCTTCGCCGACGAGGTGACGCGTGTCGCCCGCGAGGTGGGCACGGAGGGCAACCTCGGTGGCCAGGCCACCGTCCGGGGCGCCTCGGGCACCTGGAAGGACCTGACGGACAACGTCAACGTGATGGCGTCCAACCTCACCGGGCAGGTGCGTTCGATCGCCCAGGTCGCCACCTCCGTGGCCCGCGGTGACCTCTCCCGCCGGATCACCGTGGAGGCCAAGGGCGAGGTCGCCGCGCTCGCCGACACCATCAACACCATGGTGGACACGCTCTCGGCCTTCGCCGACGAGGTGACGCGCGTCGCCCGTGAGGTGGGCACCGAGGGCCGGCTCGGCGGCCAGGCCCGGGTGCCGAACGTGGCCGGTACCTGGAAGGACCTCACGGACAACGTCAACTCCATGGCGAACAACCTGACCGGGCAGGTCAGGAACATCGCCCAGGTCACCACGGCCGTCGCCAACGGCGACCTCTCCAAGAAGATCGACGTCGACGCCCGCGGCGAGATCCTGGAGCTGAAGACGACCATCAACACGATGGTGGACCAGCTGTCCTCCTTCGCGGCCGAGGTCACCCGCGTGGCGCGCGAGGTCGGCAGCGAGGGCCGGCTCGGGGGACAGGCCGAGGTCGAGGGAGTCTCCGGGACCTGGAAGCGTCTGACCGAGAACGTCAACGAGCTGGCCGGCAACCTCACCCGCCAGGTTCGCGCCATCGCCGAGGTGGCGAGCGCCGTCGCCGAGGGCGACCTGACCCGCTCGATCACCGTCGAGGCCTCGGGCGAGGTGGCCGAGCTCAAGGACAACATCAACGCGATGGTCGGCTCGCTGCGCGAGACGACGCGGGCCAATCAGGAACAGGACTGGCTGAAGTCCAGCCTTGCCCGGATCTCCGCACTGATGCAGGGCCACCGGGATCTGGCCGTCGTCGCCGAGCTCGTCATGGACGAGCTGACCCCGCTCGTCGCCGCCCAGTACGGCGCGTTCTACCTGGCCGAGGAGGGAGGGGGCGGTGTCGAACTCGGCCTCGTCGGCTCCTACGGCCGACCCGCAGGAGACCAGGGCCGGGACCGTTTCCGGCTGGGTGAGTCGCTCGTGGGACAGGCCGCCCGCAGCCGCCGCACGATCGCCGCCGACAACGTCCCCGCCGACTACGTCACGATCTCCTCCGGACTCGGAAGCACGGCCCGGGGCAGCCTCGTGGTGCTGCCGGTCGTCGTCGAGGACCAGGTGCTCGGCGTCATCGAGCTCATGTCTTTCAGCCCCTTCACCTCCGTGCACAGGGACTTCCTGGAGCAGCTCATGGAGACGGTGGGGGTCAACATCAGCACCATCGTCGCCAACGCCCGTACCGACGAACTGCTGGACGAGTCCCAGCGGCTGGCAGGCGAGCTGCGCTCGCGCACCGAGGAACTCCAGGTGCAGCAGGAGGAGCTCCAGCACTCCAACGCCGAACTGGAGGAGAAGGCGGCCCTGCTCGTCACCCAGAATCGCGACATCGAGGCCAAGAACCTCCAGATCGAGCAGGCCCGGCAGGAGCTCGAGGACCGTGCCCAGCAACTCGCGCTGGCCTCGACGTACAAGTCCGAGTTCCTGGCGAACATGAGCCACGAACTGCGCACCCCGCTCAACAGCCTGCTGATCCTGGCCCAGTTGCTGGCCCAGAACCCGACCCGCAACCTCACGGCCAAGCAGGTCGAGTACGCGGGCATCATCCACTCCGCCGGGTCCGACCTGCTGCAGCTGATCAACGACATCCTCGACCTGTCCAAGGTGGAGGCCGGCAAGATGGACCTCAACCCGGAGCGCGTGCCGCTGCGCAGGCTCCTCGACTACGTCGAGGCCACCTTCCGCCCCCTCACCTCGCAGAAGAGTCTCGCCTTCTCGGTCGCCACGGCCGTCGGCGTCCCCGTCGACCTGACCACCGACGACTCCCGGCTCCGGCAGGTGCTGCGGAACCTGCTCTCGAACGCCGTCAAGTTCACCGAGCACGGTGGTGTCGAGCTCCGCATCGAACCGGCATCGGACGACGAGCTCCCCGTGTCGGTCCACCGGGGCAGCGCGGTCGTGGCCTTCCGCGTGACGGACACCGGCATCGGCATCGCCACCGAGAACCTGGAGGCCATCTTCGGCGCCTTCCAGCAGGCCGACGGGACGACCAACCGGAAGTACGGGGGCACCGGTCTCGGCCTCTCCATCAGTCGCGAGATCGCGAACCTGCTCGGCGGTGCCCTCACGGTCACCAGTGTCGTCGGCGAGGGCAGCACCTTCACCCTCTACCTGCCCGTCACCCGCACCGACTTCTCGGAGAGGCCCGACCCCGCCGCCCGGCCCATGGAGGCGGCCGCGGTCTCGGCACCGGCCCGCGGTGCCGCGCCCGCCCTGTCCGCCGGGCCCGGCGCGGCGACGACCCGGCCGACGCGGCGCCTCCTCGTGATCGAGGAGCGCCCGCGCGGGCTCCTCGCCGTGGTCGCCGAGAACGCGGTCGCGCAACTCTCCGCCGACGGGGGGCACGCCGAGCGGACGGACATCGAGCTGATCGCGGTCGTCGGCCCTCAGGAGGCGGCCGCCGCGCTCGCCACCCAGCCGTTCCACTGCGTCGTGCTCGACGTCGACATGGCGGACGGCGACGCCCTGCGCTTCCTGGACGCCGTGGACGGCGACGAGGCCTTGCGTACGGTTCCGGTCCTCGCCCACAACAACCGCCGGCTCCCCGCCGACGAGGAGGGCGCGCTGCAGGAGCTGGCCCGCCGCCGCCCGCTGGAGCTTCTCTCCAGCCTCGACGAACTGCGCGAGCGGATCGCGCTGCACCTGTCCGCGGAGCAGCCGGGTGACGTCGTGCCCCTGGTCCGCGGGGACCACTGGGCCCCGGCGCCCCAGGCCATCGACACCACGCTGCACGGCCGGACCGTCCTCGTGGTCGACGACGACGCCCGCAACCTCTACGCCCTGAGCGGCATCCTGGAGCTGCACGGTGTCGCGGTGCTGCACGCCGAGAACGGCCGGAAGGGGATCGAGGCGCTCCTGGCGAACCCGGCCGTGTCCCTCGTCCTGATGGACGTGATGATGCCGGAGATGGACGGCTACACGGCGACGGCACGGATCAGGCAGCTGTCGCAGTACGCGGACCTGCCCGTGATCGCGGTAACCGCCAAGGCCATGCCGGGCGACCGGGAGAAGAGCCTCGCGTCGGGCGCCAGCGACTACGTGACCAAGCCCGTCGACGCCGACGAGCTCATCGCCTGCGTCGGGCGCTGGCTGAACGATGGGTAGTTCCGTGACCGTACGAGTCGGGCCGTCCCGCATACCGCGGCGGGCCCCGCGCCGTTCGGGCGCACCGTGTTCCCGTCCGTGCGACGGCCGCGAGGCCGTCCTGACCGAGGAGTCGCCGACGTGAGTGGCCCCCGCTTCCGGGACGGAGGCCCGCCCGCCGGGCTTCCTGGGGAGGGTGTTCCGGCGCCCGAGGCGCCCGTCGGCGTTCCCGGTTCTCGTATCGCCGGCGGTGAACGCCCGACGCAGCGGGACAGCTTCACCGACGGCCGGCTGGCCGCCACGGTGGAGCGGCTGCGCGGCGAGGTGCGCGCCGCGCACGCGGCGGCCGAGGGGCGCGCCCTGATCGAACTCGCCAAGGGAGTCCTCGTCGAGCGCCTGGGCTGCGGCCCCGCCCAGGCGGCGCGGCAGCTCGCCGAGCTCGCCGACCGGGCCGGGCTCTCCCGACTGGAGCTGGCCGCGGACATCATCAACGAGGCGGCCCGCGACCGGGTCGCCGAGGCCGCGGACGAGTTCGTGAGGACGAGCATCCGCGAGCCCGGCATCCGCGAGCCCGGCATAGGCCGGCCCGGCACCGGCGAGCCCCGCACCGCCGGGCCCGCCGCCTCGGTCGCCGTCCGTCTGCGTACGGCGGAGAGCGCGGCGCTCAGCGCCGACGACACCCAAGCCGTCGCCGACTCGCTGCTCGCGCACGCCCTCGAACCTCTGGGCGCCGTCGCCGTGGCGATCTGGACCACCGGCCCGGACGGGTCGCTGAGCCTGCGCGGCCACGCCGGGTTCGGCCCCGACGAGGCCGCCCGCTGGCACTACGTACCTCCCGGGGTGACCACCGCGGCCCGGCAGGCGCTGACCGGCCGCCGCACCGTCTGGTACCCCTCCCTCGCTGCCGCGGGCGTACCCTCGATCGGACGCGGGCGCCACCCCGACGGTGGGCGGGTCGTCGTCCCCGCCGGGACCGGCGGCCGCATCCACGGCGTCCTGGAGATCTGCTGGGCCCGCCCGCTGGACCCCCAGCCGCAAGCCGTGGAACGCCAGATCGAGGCACTCGCGGAACTCTGTGCCCACACTCTGGAGGCGCTGCCCGGTCAGACGGCCCCGGCGCGCTCCCTCGTCCCCGGCGGGGACGGATCACCCGAGTTGGCCGAGCTCTCCGACGGGCTCTACGACCCCGCCCTCGTCCTGACCCCGCACCTGGACGAGGCGGGGAGGCTCGCCGACTTCCGTATCCGGCACGCCAACGCGCACTTCCAGGACCCGGCGGGCCGGCCCCGCGGCACCGTCGACGGGGCGCTGCTCCTGGAGGCGTACCCCGCGACGGCCGGCGAGAGTGAACTCTTCGAACGGATCGAGCGGGTCTATGCCACGGGCGAGCCCTTCCGCGCCTGCCGCACCCGGCTCACCGCCCTGGTGGACCAGGTGCCGCTCACCTCGCTCGCCGACATCAGCATCAGCCGGTACGGAGGGAGCGTCCTCCTCATCTGGCGCGTCGAGGACGAATCGGCACGCCTGGCCAGCCTGTTGCAGCACGCCCAGCGTCTCGGCCGGGTCGGCGCCTTCGAGGAGGACGCCCTCACCGGAGACATCACCTGGCACGGCCAGCTCTTCGAGCTCTTCGGCCGTCGGACGACGGAGACGCCGGTCGCGCTGCGCGACCTGGTCGGGCACGCCCATCCCGACGACTCCGGCACCATCCGGCACTTCCTGCAGACGGTGCTGCATCAGCGCCAGGTGGGCTCCGCGGCCTTCCGCATGCTGCGACGCGACGGGGTCACGCGGCACATCCGGGTGACCGCCGAACCCGCTCTGGGAGTCGACGGCGGCCTCGAGACCGTCCGGGGCGCCTACCAGGACATCTCGGCGCAGCACTGGACCGAGGTCGCCCTCACGGCCACCCGCGACCGGCTGGCCGCCACGGAGGAGGCCGCCGAGGAACGCAACCGGCTCACCCTCCAGCTCCAGCACGCCATCATGCCGCCGGTCAAACCACCGCTCGACGCACCGGCCCTCGAAGTCGCCGTGCGCTACCGCCCGGCCGAGTCCGAGTCCCTGGTCGGCGGCGACTGGTACGACACCGTCGTGCTGCCCTCCAAGAAGGTGCTCCTGTGCGTCGGGGACGTCGCGGGCCACGGGGTGGAGGCCGCCACCGGGATGGTGGCCCTCCGCAACGCCCTCCGCGGTCTCGCCGTGACGGGCGCGGGGCCGGGGCAGCTCCTGTCCTGGCTCAACAGCGTCGCCCACCACCTCACCGCCCATGTCACGGCCACCGCCGTCTGCGGGATCTTCGACCCCGGCACCCGCACGCTGCGATGGGCCCGGGCGGGCCATCTGCCGCCGGTGCTCGTCCGGGGGAACGAGGCGGTCGACCTGCCGCTCCTGCGGGGCATGCTGCTGGGGGCGCTCGGCGAAGCCGAGTACGAGGAGGCGGAGCTCCGGCTCGAACCCGACGACATCGTGCTGATGTACACCGACGGTCTCGTCGAACGGCGGGACACCCCCGTCCAGGAGTCCGTCGCCCAGCTGCTCGCCGTCGCCCGGCTGCCGTCCGACAGTCTCGAACAGCGGCTGGACCAGCTGCTGGCGCGCAGCAAGTCGGACACGGACGACGACACGTGCGTGGTCGGCGTCCAGGTGTCCTGAACCCCGACCGTCCGCCCGACGACTCTCCCCCCACCCGGAAAGCAGGGAAACATGTCCGAGCGAGAACCGAACCTGGATATCGCCGTCGAGATCCGCGACGCCCGCACGGCTGTGCTGTCCGTGGGGGGTGAGCTGGACATGGAGACGGCCGGCCGGTTCGACGACCACCTGGCGGAACAGCTCAGCCAGGGGCGGCACCATCTCGTCCTCGACCTGTCCGCGCTCGGCTTCATGGACTCGTCGGGCCTGAACGTCCTCATCAGGTCGGTCCACAGGGCCCGGGAGGCCGGTGGGGACCTGTATCTCGCCGCGCCGAACTCGGCGGTGCGACGCATTCTGGAGATCACCGGGGTGACGACGACGATCCCACCGCACGACCGTGTGGCGGAGGCGCTGGCCGCGGCCGGCGGCGGGAGATAGCGGAAGGGGGTGCGGTTCCCGGGCACGGGACCGAGCCCAGGAGGAAGGAAGAGGGAGACCGTGCACGAGATCGCCGACGTCGAGCAGGCGCTCCGCCGGGCAGCTCCGCACCGGTTGGTGAGCGTCGTCGAGGACGCCCTGCGGGAGCGCTGCGACGCCCTGCGGGTGGAACTCCGCCTGGCCGACTACGGCTTGCGGACGCTCCAGCTCGTCGAGCGCGGCCCCGGGGCGGATCCGTCGGTCCCGATCCACGACAGTCCCCAGGGACGCGCCTTCGGCGCGCAGGAGCCGCACGTCGTACAGGGACCGGCTTCGGTCCTGCTCCACCTGCCCGTCACCGTCCGCGGAGACCGGCTGGGCGTCCTCACCGCCGAACTGCCCCCGGGAATCGACCTCCGCCCCCTGCTCCCCGGACTTGCCCAGGTCTGCGAGGCGCTCGGCCATGAGATCCTGGTGGCCGAGCGCGACACGGACCTGTACGTCCTGGCGCGGCGGGCGACCCGGCTCACGCTCGCGGCGGAGATGCAGTGGCAGCTTCTGCCCGGCCGCTCGTGCGCCCGCCCCGAGTTCGCCCTCGCCGCCCATCTCGAACCCGCCTACGCCATCTTCGGCGACAACTACGACTGGTCGGTCTCCGACGGCCGTCTGACCCTCACCGTCACCAACGGCATGGGGGAGGGCATCGAGGCCGCCCTGCTGACGAACCTCGCGATCAACGCGCTGCGCAATGCCCGCCGCGCCGGTCTCGCCCTCGCGGACCAGGCCGCGCTGGCCGACCAGGCCGTGTACGCGCAGAACCGGGGCGGCGCCTTCGTGTCGGTGCTCCTCCTCTGTTTCGACCTTGCCACGGGCGAGGTGGAGGCCGTGGACGCCGGCTCGCCTCGTCTGTGGCGGCTGCGGGGTCATTCCGTCGAGTCCATCGGCTTCGATGCGCAGCTGCCCCTCGGCATGTTCGAGGACACCGTCTACGTCTCCGAGCGGTTCACCGTGCTGCCGGGGGACCGCCTGCTCTTCGGCAGCGACGGCGTGTACGGCGCCGTCTCGCCGGCCGGGGAGAGCTACGGGGACCGGGCGCTGGCCCGCGCGCTGAGGGGGACGCGTCTGCTGCCGCCCACGCACGTCCCGCAGGCGATGCTCCGGGAGCTCACCGCCCACCACGGCGGTGGCGCACTGGAGGACGACGCCCTAGTCGTCTGTCTCGACTGGCACGGCGCCGCGTCAACAGTTGCCGTGTGACAACTGTATCCTTGGGGTAATGCCAGGCGTGTGCCCGGTACAACACGTCATGGACGACCAGGGGTGGCGATGGGGACATGGGGTATGCGCCCGGCCGGAGCCGGAGCCGGAGCCGGCTCCTGCGGCGTCGCACGGGGATCAGGCCGAGCTGACGCCCTTCAACGGCGTGCGCGGGCGCGCCACGGCGGTCGGCCCGCTCTGCTCCAGGGCCTCGTGGAACCCCGTGAGTCCGCGCAGCAGGGCCTTGCGGCTCGTCGGTGACATGTCGGCGATGACCGCGAGCAGGGCCTTCTCCCGCTGGGCCCGGAGCTCCCGCAGATACGCCTTGCCGTGCCCGGTCAGATGCAGCTCCAGCTGTCTCCGGCTCACGGGGCTGGGCAGGCGCTGGACGAAGCCCAGCGCCTCCAGCCGGTCGCACATGCGGCTCACCGAGGGCGGCGCGGAACCGAGCAGGTCACCCAGGGTCCGCAGGCTGATGCCCTCCTCGCGGTCCAGGCTGTACAGCACGCGCAGCTGACTCGCCGAGACCGGTGTCGCCGACACCATGTCCCGGCCGCGTTCCCACAGCACCTCCAGCAGCTCTATGAGCTCCCGGGCGGCCTCGGCCGCCTGCTGCGGTTCCCGCGGCGACGGGGCGGGGTTGGTGCTCATGTCTGCCGACACTCCTCGGGCGTCCGGGGCCAAGGGCGTCGGTCTTGCGACGGACCGGTCATCTCCACATCTCTCCAGAAGGCGGTACGGATCCGGTGGATCGACACGTGACAGTGGAAGGCGCACTGCGCGGGGCGGCACCACACCTCCTTCTGGACTCCCTCCGTACCAGTCTCACGCGGCTGTACGCCGCGTCCGCCGCCGACCTGCTGCTCATCGACTACGGATTCACGTCCCTGTGCCCCGTGGCGCCCGTGCAGTCGCCTGCCGGGGCGTCGCACGTGCCCGCGGACGCGGGCCCCGCCGGTCGCGTCTTCCGCACGCAGCAACCATATCTTTTCCGTAATGGCGGCCCCACGGCGACCGTTTACCTTCCGGTCACGGTGCGGGGCGACCGGTTCGGCGTGCTCGTGGTCGTCCTGCCGGCGGACCGGGGCACGCCGGAGACCACCGAGAGTCTCGGCCGTGTCGCCGAGACGCTCGGGCACGCCCTGCGCGTCGCCGACCGACACACCGACCTGTACCGCCGCACCCGCAGGAGGCACGCCCTCAGCATCGCCGGGGAGATGCAGTGGGACACCCTGCCGGGCCGGTCCTGTTCCGGGCCGACGTTCGACCTCCACGCCTACTGGGAGCCCGCCTACACCTCGGGAGGGCACCTCCTGGACTGGAGCGTGACCGAGGACGAACTCCTGCTGATCGTCGCCGACGGCGCGGGCCCCGGTACCCCGGTCGCCCTGGTGAGCACCTTCGCCCTGACGGCGATGCGCAACGCCCGGCGGGCCGGACTCGACCTGGTGGGGCAGGCCAGCCTCACCGATCAGGCGCTCTACGGGCAGTACCGGGGGAAGAACCCCCTGGCCGCCCTGCTCCTCCGGTTCGACCTGACCACCGGCGCGACCGAGGTGGTCGACGCGGGTTCGCCGACGCTCTGGCGGATCCGCGGCGCCGTGCCCGAGCGCGTCGAACTGGACCGGCAACTTCCCCTCGGCATGTTCGAGGACACCGTCTACCTCACCCAGCACCTGCACCTCCTGCCCGGTGACCGGCTGGTCTTCGTCGCCTGCGGCACGGGTGAGCCCCCGGCCGCGGGGGAGTGCGAGGTACAGGACGGTCCCGTCGCGCGGGCCCTGGCCCGGACCTGCCACCTGAGCGGCGCGGACGCTCCCGGAGCCGTCGTGAGGGCGCTGCGCGAGACGCTCCATGACACACCGGACGCCGTCCTCGTGCTGTGCCTCGACTGGCGCGGCCGCGGGGTGGGGGCGCCGGACGCGAAGAGGGGCGGGGAACCCGCTCCGCCCCTTCCCTGACGTGTCGCCGCCGTGTGTGATCCCCGTCGGGTCGGTGTGGGAACCATGAAGAGGGGAAAGGCGGAGTACGAGGTGCCCAGCGCACCCATCCGTACGAGGGGAGTATCAGCGCCATGACGGACGTGATGACCGCGGAGCCTGCGGCACGGGAGCCCTTGCTGTCCGCGAGTGTCGTCTACGACGACGCCTCCGACGGCGGCGCGATCGCCTCCGCCCGCGCCTTCACGGCCGAGTTCCTCGCGGGCGCCCCGTCCGTGCGGCGTGAACCGGTGGCCGACGAGCGCGTCGAGCTGGCGCAGCTGGTGGTCAGCGAGCTGGTGACCAACGCGGTCCGGCACACGGTCGGTCCCTGCCGGCTGCTGCTGGAGCTGCGCAGGAACACCCTGGAGATCTCGGTGTTCGACCGCGAGGCCGCCGCTCCCGTACCCCGCGGACACGATCCCCACCGGATCGGACAGCACGGCGTCGAGATCGTCGTCGCCGTCTGCGAGAGCCTGAGCGTGGAGCCGGCACCGGAGGGGAAGCGAGTCCGGGCGCGCCTCTCCCTCCGGCCGGAGTGCGCCGACACGGCGACCTCGCCGGCCCGGCGCCCGCACTGATACGCAGGCCCCGGCCCGGCGGACCGGTCGACGAGGGGGACCGGGCCGACATGACCACAAGGGGGCCGTACGCGGCCCGCCACCGGCCGTCACCGGGACCCTCTTCGCACACCACCGCGGACGGGAGCGATGCTCCACCACGCCATCGCCACCCCGACTCCGAACACCAGGAACAACATGACCGACACGACGGAATCCCTCCGGGTCGAGGACCACGTTCGAGGTTCCGACTGACCGCGAACCCGACGTCGAAACGCGTTCCTCCGCCACGAATCCCATGGATGGGTGACGACGGACCGGGAAACCGGGAAAGAGGCCGGTCGGCGACCGTGCCGGAGCGCGCCCCCCTTCGGTGAAGCTCCCGTGCCGGGGCGGTGGAGGTATGGCGAGGAAGAGCCGGGTGTGTACCGGAAGAAGGGGGTTCACTTGATGTACGGCCTGCCCTGAGGGAGGGTGGGCGGACGAGTTGTCTTCACATGGGAAGGTGGCGGGCCACGACGCGCGGGCCACGCATATGACTGTTTTCAAAGACGAGTTCGACCGCTCCCAGGCCACCCCCGAAGCCGCAGGCATCTCCTGGCTCCGCTCGCCCCATCCGGCGGTGGTGGCCGACCGCGAGGGCGGCGTCGTGGAGTTCAACACCGCCGCCGCCGGCCTCTTCCCGGAGATGGGAGTCGGCTCGTGGCTGGACGAGGTCGTCCCGGGATGGCTGGCCGACGCACACCGGCGGCTGGCCCAGCCGGTACGGACGCGGTCCGTGGCGGCAACCGCGCGGGCGGGACGTCTGGCCCTGCGGGGGAGTCACGAGGGCCGCCTCCTGCGGGCCCACCCCACCGAGTCCGGTCAGGGTGACGTGGCCTGGTGGCTGGTCGACGATTCCGACCTGAACGCCGCGGAGGACGCCCTGCGGACCGAACGGGAGCGCACCGCGCTCCTGGCCGAGGCGTCCACGCAACTGCTGGCCTCGCTGAACCCGGACCGGTGCCTGGAGAAGGCGGCCCTGCTCGCCGCGGCCCACCTCGGCGACGCGGCGCTCGTGATCTCCCCACCCGTGAGGAGTCAGTACGGCGTGGTCACCGCGATGGGCGAGAGATGCGACCGGAGCCAGGTGACGATGGACCCGTCGTCGGTTCCCGGCCTGGCCGAGGCCCTCCAGGGCTTCCCGCCGGTACCTGCCCGGTGGATCGACCCTGCGACGCTGCCGGAATGGGCCGTGCCCGAAGGCTTCGAAGGAACCCCCGGAGCCGTCGCCATCACACCACTGCCCGGCCACGGCGTGCCGGCGGGCGTCCTGATCCTGCTGCGGCGCAGCGGGCAGAGGGCCTTCGACTCCTCGGAGGAACTCTTCGCCCGGCTGTTCGCCGCCCGTGCCGGCGCCGCTCTGTCGGCCGCGCGCCTGTACGCGGAACAGGCGCGCATCACCCGCGCGCTGATCGCCGAACTCCTCCCGCCGCAACTTCGCCATGTGCAGGGGGTCGACTTCGCCGGCGGCTACCGAACCTCCCAGGACACGGAACGGATCGGCGGCGACTTCTACGACGTGCACGCCGGGACCGCCGCCGAAGAGGAGACGCTCGCCGTCCTGGGGGACGTGTGCGGCAAGGGGCTGGACGCCGCCGTGCTCACGGGCAGGATCCGCAGCACTCTGCAGGCACTGCTGCCACTGGCCGACGACCACCAGAACGTCCTGAAGCTGCTCAACGGCGCCCTTCTGACCACCCGTCACACACGCTTCGCCACGCTGGTACTGGCTTCGGTGCGACGCTCGGGCGGTCAGGTGCGGCTGCGGCTGACCAGCGCCGGGCACCCGCGGCCCCTGATCCTGCGCACCACGGGAGAGGTGGAGGAGGCGGACACGAGCGGAACCCTCGTGGGCGTGCTCCCCGAGGTCACCTCCAGCTCCGTGACCGTGTACTTGTCGCCCGGAGAGACGTGCCTGCTCTACACGGACGGGATCACCGAGGCCCGGGGCGGACCGCTCGGTTCGTCCATGTTCGGTGAGGACCGGCTCCGGGCCACACTGGCCGGATGCGTCGGGCTGCCCGCGGAGGCCGTCGTCGAGCGCCTCCAGATGATCGCCGGCGACTGGGTGGGCCGTGGTCCGCACGACGACATGGCGGTCGTCGCGATCACCGCACCGCACACCACCCATCTGTCCGCGGTGAACGGCCGCACTCGGGGCAGGTACACCGCATGACCACGCACACCACGACCTCGTCCACCGGTCTCGCCGGAACGCGCGAGCGGCTGTGGGCGGCCCTCGAGGCGAGGGACGAAGCGGCAGCCGCCGAGGCGGTCTTCGCCGCCCAGGACGCGGGGGCCACGACGGAGGACCTCCTCCTCGACGTGATCGGCCCCGTACAGGCCAGGGTCGGCGGAGAATGGGCCGCCGGCCGCATCGGCGTCGCCCAGGAGCACGCCGTGACGGCCATCCAGGACCGCGTCATCGCCGCCCTCGCCCACCGGGCCCCGCGCCATCGCACCGCCACCGGGCCGGGCACCCGGCAGGAGAGCGGGACTGCGCCCCGGCGCGTCACCGTCGCCTGCGTCGACGGCGAGTGGCACGCTCTGCCCGCCCGACTCCTCGCGGAGGTCCTGCGAAGCCGGGGCTTCCTCGTCGACTACCTGGGGGCCCACGTCCCCACCCCACACCTGATCGCGCATCTGCACCAGACCGGCGCGGACGCCGTCGCGCTCTCGGCCTCCCTGCCGGTCCGTCTCCCGACGGCCCACGCCGCCGTCACCGCCGTCCAGGCCATCGGGCTCCCCGTCCTCGTCGGCGGAGCCGCCTTCGGTCCCGACGGCAGGTACGCCGTCCTGCTCGGCGCGGACGGGTGGGCACCCGACGCCCGTGCCGCCGCCTCCCTCCTCGCCGACGGCCTGCGGCGTCCTTCGGACCCTCCGCCGGACCCGACCCGCGAACTGCGGCACCTGTCCGACCAGGAGTACACGCTCGTCACACGCAGCCGGACCCAGCTCACCCGCCACGTCCTCGAAAAGCTGGAGGACGCGGTCCCGGCGATGGCCGCGTACACCGACCGGCAGCGGGAACGGACCGCCGAGGACATCGCCCACATCGTCGACTTCCTCGCCGCGTCCCTCTACGCCGACGACGCAGAGCTGTTCACCGGCTTCGTCACCTGGACCGCTGAAATCCTGCGGGCCCGCGGTGTCCCGGGCGATGCCCTGGTCGCCGCGCTCGGCCTCCTCGCCGACGCACAGCACGACTTCCCCCGCGCGCGGACCCACCTCGTCGCGGGACGTCGCGCCCTCACCCGAGTACCCGCCCCATCGGCCTTCGGACCCCACGCATGAGCGCATCCCACCACACCTTCGAACTCAAGGCCGCCCCCTCGACGGACGGAGTCCTGTACGCGGAGCTCGCCGGCGACCTCGCCTGGGACAGCGCGAACGAGCTGCTGGACGCGGCCCGGGCCCACCTCGACCCGGCATCCGGCCTCTCGGCCGTACGTCTCGACTGCGCCCGCATGACCCTGTGCGACTCGATGGGCCTCTCCGCCCTGCTGGCCCTCCACCGGCATGCCGCGGCCATGGGAGTACTTCTGCACCTCGACCGCAGACCGCCCTTTCTCGACAGGCTGCTCCAACTCACCGGCACGTACGAGCACCTGACGGGCCGGCAGGATAGGGCGGCGGCCGAAGGGGACACCCCGAGCGGCGCATCGGACGGACCCCGGCTCCCCGGCCTCTGACGGGCCCTGCCCCGCGGCTTGGTCCGCCCCTGCCCCGCGGCCTCCCACGACCGTGCTCCCGAGGCCTTCACGAAACCTCGACGCCATCGGCACATCCGTCTTGCGCGCATGAGGTGTAACAGGGACGGGACGGGTCAAGCGGACACCGGACCGTTCGCCACGTCCCCTCAGTCGGATCAGTCGGAGGACCCATGCCCCAGCCCCCCGTCGCACCCCTTCCCTCGCCCCGCGTCCTCACGCAGCCCATGGCCATGGAACTGCTCACCCCGGACGCGGTGGTCCCGATCGAGACCACCGTCAGTTACACCTCCCGTGACCCCCACGCGCTGAGCATCGTCTTCCACCTCCCTGGCGATGCTCCAGTCCTGTGGCGTGTCGACCGTGAGATGGTCCTCACCGGATCGCCGACCGCCTCCGGTGCGGGCGAAGTCCGCATACGGCCCGCTCCCGACGGCACGCTCCACCTGCGGCTCGGCCCGGCCGGGCACAGCGCCACGGTCAGGTGCGACCAGGACAGGCTCGCCCGCCTCGTACGCGACACCTTCGCCCTGGTTCCGCAGGGCACGGAGGAGAGGCACATCGACTGGCAGCCCCTGCTCGCCGCTCTCAAGCGCTGACGCGAGGTGCGCGGGCGGCCGGCCGTACGGGGACGCGTGAAGCGCGTGTCCTCGTACGGGGCTGCTCTCCCGCTCGCCCTTCGCGCCCGCCTTCCTCATTCCGGCCGGTCGGGCGGGGGCGGGCCGAAGCAGGCGGTGACGTCCTTGCCCCGCGGGCAGGAGCGGATCCGCACATCGTCGGCGAGGGCGCCGATCAGGAGCAGGCCGCGACCTCCCAGGGCTTCGTCGTCGGGGTGGCGTTGCTCGGGAACGCGGGCCGACGCGTCGTGCGCGGTCACGTGCAGGCACTTCTCGTCCCAGGTGAGGATGAGCTGCGTGTCGCTGTGGGCGTGGACGTGGGCGTTGGTGACCAGCTCGGAGACGGCGAGCACCACGGAGTCCACCAGGTCCGGTGCGGTGCGGTCCCAGCCGAGCGTCGCCAGATGCTCGCGCGTCCAGTCGCGTGCCGTCTTCACACTGCTGCCGAGGGGAAGCGATCGAGCCCACCCTACGGCTCTCAGTGAGGGGTCCCGTGTCATGTCTCTCCTTCCAACGACCGACCTGCACCTTCCTTCTGCCCAGCGACCCACGGAAGAAGCGGGCTTCCGGCGCTCGACGGCCCTTTCAGGAGCTCACGGTGCTGGGGGAGGGGACGCGTGAGTACCAGTACGCGCGCAACACCCTCATCGAGATGAACATGAGTCTGGTCCGCTACGCGGCCGGGCGGTTCCGTCATCGTGGTGACGAGATGGAGGACATCGTCCAGGTCGGCATGATCGGGCTGATCAAGGCGATCGACCGCTTCGAGCTGTCGCGGGAGGTGGAGTTCACCACGTTCGCCGTGCCCTATATCGTCGGGGAGATCAAGAGGTTCTTCCGAGACACCTCCTGGGCGGTGCATGTGCCGCGTCGTCTGCAGGAGGCCCGGGTGGAACTGGCCAAGGCGAGCGAGGAGCTGAGCTCTCGCCTGGGGCGGGCCCCGACGGTCAAGGAACT